>NZ_MKKH01000013.1 GCF_001942335.1 Cellulosimicrobium sp. CUA-896
CAGCCGGCGGTCGACCGTGACTCCTGTCACGGCCTCGACCGCGTCGGCGTCGTCGGCACCGGCGGCGACGGCCGCCCCGTCGCCGCGACGACGGCGGCCAGGGCGCCGACGTGGTCGCGGTGGCGGTGCGTCGTCACGACGGCGACGAGGCGCCCGGCGCCGCCCTCGGCGACGAGCGCGAGCAGGCGCTCGGGGTCGGCCGCCGCGTCCACGAGGAGCTGGTCGCCGGTCGCCCGGCAGGTCAGCAGGTAGGTGTCGTTCGACATCGGCCCGACGGCGAGCTTGCGGACCTCGAGCTCGTCGAGGACGCGCAGGTCGGCCGGCCCGCCCACCACCACCTCGCCCGTGTACGTCATCGCGCCAGTGTGCCGCAGGGCGAGCGATGTGGACGTGCGCACCGGGCGGCGTGAGGGAACGGGGGAGGGGCGTCGAACACGTGTGCGAGCGTCGGTGGCCGGACGTACCATGCTGCGGTGAGCAATCGCCTCGTCATCTCCGGTGCCCGCGAGCACAACCTGCGCGACGTCGAGCTCGACCTCCCGCGCGACCAGCTCATCGTCTTCACCGGCCTGTCGGGCTCGGGCAAGTCCTCCCTCGCGTTCGACACGATCTTCGCCGAGGGCCAGCGACGCTACGTGGAGTCCCTGTCGGCGTACGCGCGCCAGTTCCTCGGGCAGATGGACAAGCCCGACGTCGACTTCATCGAGGGCCTGTCGCCCGCCGTGTCGATCGACCAGAAGTCGACGAACCGCAACCCGCGGTCGACCGTCGGCACCATCACCGAGTCTACGACTACCTGCGCCTGCTGTTCTCGCGCGCCGGCACGCAGCACTGCCCGGTGTGCGGCGAGCGCGTCACCGCGCAGACGCCGCAGCAGATCGTCGACCGACTGCTCGAGCTGCCCGAGGGCACGCGCTACCAGGTGCTCGCGCCCGTGGTGCGCGGGCGCAAGGGCGAGTACTCCGAGCTCTTCAAGGAGCTCCAGGCGAAGGGCTTCGCGCGCGCCCGTGTCGACGGCGAGGTGCGCACGCTCACGACCCGCCCGTGCTCGAGAAGAAGCTCAAGCACGACATCGAGGTCGTCATCGACCGCCTCGTGGCGCGCGAGGGCGTGCAGCGCCGGCTCACCGACTCCGTCGAGACGGCGCTCGGGCTCGCCGGCGGCCTCGTCGTGGTCGAGCTCGTGGACGCCGACGCGGACGACCCCGCGCGCGAGCGCCGCTTCTCGGAGAAGCGTGCGTGCCCGAACGACCACGAGCTCGCCCTCGACGAGATCGAGCCGCGGACGTTCTCCTTCAACGCGCCGTACGGCGCGTGCCCGGAGTGCACGGGCATCGGCTTCCGCCTCGAGGTCGACCCGGACCTCGTGATCCCCGACGACGAGAAGTCGCTGCGCGAGGGCGCCGTCGCGCCGTGGGCGCAGGTGTCCTCGGAGTACTTCGAGCGCGTGCTCACCGCGCTCGCCGACGACCTCGGCTTCTCGATGGACACCCCGTGGCGCGCGCTGCCCGAGCGCGCGAAGAAGGCCGTGCTGCACGGCCAGAACCACCAGGTGCACGTGCGCTACAAGAACCGCTGGGGTCGCGAGCGGCAGTACTCCACCGGGTTCGAGGGCGTCATCACGTTCCTCGAGCGCCGTCACACCGAGACCGAGTCCGAGTGGTCGAAGGAGAAGTACGAGGCCTTCATGCGCGAGGTGCCGTGCCCCGTGTGCCGCGGCGCGCGCCTCAAGCCCGAGGTGCTCGCGGTCCGCGTCGGCGACAAGTCGATCTGGGACGTGTGCCGGCTGCCCCTGCGCGAGGCCGCAGACTTCCTCGGCAACCTCGAGCTCGGTCAGCGCGAGCGGGCCATCGCCTCGGAGGTGCTCAAGGAGATCGACGCGCGCCTCGGCTTCCTGCTCGACGTCGGCCTCGACTACCTCTCGCTCGAGCGCCCGGCGGCGACGCTGTCCGGCGGCGAGGCGCAGCGCATCCGGCTCGCGACGCAGATCGGGGCAGGGCTCGTCGGCGTCCTGTACGTGCTCGACGAGCCGAGCATCGGCCTGCACCAGCGTGACAACCGCCGCCTCATCGAGACGCTCACGCGACTGCGCGACCTCGGGAACACCCTCATCGTCGTCGAGCACGACGAGGACACCATCCGCACGGCGGACTGGATCGTCGACATCGGCCCGGGTGCGGGCGAGCACGGCGGGCGCGTCGTCCATTCGGGCGACTACGCGGGCCTGCTCGAGGCGCCGGAGTCGGTGACGGGGGCGTACCTGTCGGGGCGTCGCAGCATCCCGCTGCCCGGGCACCGCCGGCCCACCGACCCGGACCGTCAGGTCACGGTCGTCGGGGCGCGCGAGCACAACCTCACGGGGATCGACGTGAGCTTCCCGCTCGGCACGTTTACGGCGGTCACCGGCGTGTCGGGCTCGGGCAAGTCGACGCTCGTGAACTCGATCCTCTACACCGTCATGGCGAACGAGCTGAACGGCGCCCGCCAGGTCGCCGGTCGGCACACGCGCGTCACGGGGCTGGACCAGCTCGACAAGGTCGTGCACGTCGACCAGGGACCGATCGGGCGCACGCCGCGGTCCAACCCGGCGACGTACACCGGGGTGTGGGACCACGTCCGCAAGCTCTTCGCGGAGACCACCGAGGCGAAGGTCCGCGGGTACACGCCCGGCCGGTTCTCGTTCAACGTCAAGGGCGGGCGCTGCGAGGCGTGCTCGGGCGACGGGACGCTGAAGATCGAGATGAACTTCCTGCCCGACGTCTACGTGCCCTGCGAGGTGTGCCACGGCGCGCGGTACAACCGCGAGACGCTCGAGGTGCACTTCAAGGGCAAGACGGTCGCGGACGTCCTCGACATGCCGATCGAGGAGGCCGCGGAGTTCTTCGCCGCCGTCCCGGCGATCTCGCGGCACCTCAAGACGCTCGTCGAGGTGGGCCTCGGCTACGTCCGGCTCGGGCAGCCCGCGCCCACCCTGTCGGGCGGCGAGGCTCAGCGCGTCAAGCTCGCCAGCGAGCTCCAGAAGCGTTCCACGGGCCGCACGGTCTACGTGCTCGACGAGCCGACCACCGGTCTGCACTTCGAGGACATCCGCAAGCTCCTCGGCGTGCTCCAGTCGCTGGTCGACAAGGGCAACACCGTCCTCGTCATCGAGCACAACCTCGACGTCATCAAGAGCGCGGACTGGATCGTCGACATGGGCCCGGAGGGCGGGTCCGGCGGCGGCAAGGTCGTCGCGCAGGGCACGCCGGAGAAGGTCGCGCGCGTCGCGGCCAGCCACACCGGCCGCTTCCTCGCCGAGATCCTCGACCAGCATCCCGCGGTTCCGGTCGGCGATCCCGGTCCGTCGAAGGCGCCGGCGCAGGACGGCGCCGCGGCGAAGGCGTCCACGAAGCGCTCCGCGAAGGCGCGCAAGGCGGCGGACGAGGACGGGACCTCCCGCCGTACCTCCCGGCGCAAGGCCTCCGCCGCCTGAGGCGAGGCGTCGCCCGAGGTCGGGATCCATCCGACCTCGGGCGAACCGGCGCCCGGATCCGGAGGCTCAGGCCGCGGCGCGCCGCGCGGGTGCGGGCTCGACGAGCACCCGGAAGTTCACCGAGCGCGCGAGGAAGCAGTGGTCGTGCGCGCGGCGGTGCAGCACGGCGAGGGACTCCTCGTCGGTGCCGGGGCCGTCGTCGAGCACGACGCGCGGGTGGAGCGTCACGTCGGTGAACTGGCCCTCGCCGCCGGACTCGACGCGCATCGTCCCGGTGGCGTCGTCGACGTACTCCCGGACGACGACGCCGGCGGCGGCCGCGAGGTGGAGGAACCACAGCATGTGGCACTGGGACAGGCTGACGACGAACAGCTCCTCGGGGCAGTAGCGGGTCGGGTCGCCCCGGAACGCCGGGTCCGCCGATCCGGCGAGGGGCGGCCTGCGGTCGAGGAGGACGTCGTGGTCGCGGCTGTACGCGGTGTAGGACGTGGTGCCCGTCTCGCCCGCTCCCGTCCAGCGGACCGTCGCCGAGTACCCGTGCTGTGCGCTCATGCCCGTCACCCTAACCGTCCGTGACGCCCGTCACACCGCGCGCCCCGCTCCGGCGGGCCGGGCGTCGTCGGGCCCGTCCTCGCCCTTCGCCCTCGACCCCCGCGCCGGCCCGTGACGTCGGTGCGCTGACCTAGGCTGGAGACCATGGCTGACCCCGCGACGTACCGCCCTGCGCCGGGGGAGATCCCCACCTCGCCGGGCGTCTACCGGTTCCGGGACGAGCACGGGCGCGTCGTCTACGTGGGCAAGGCGAAGAACCTGCGGGCGCGGTTGTCGAGCTACTTCCAGGACATCGCCAACCTGCACCACCGCACCCAGACGATGGTGACGACGGCCGCCTCGGTCGAGTGGACGGTCGTCGGGACCGAGGTCGAGGCGCTCGCCCTCGAGTACACGTGGATCAAGGAGTTCGACCCGCGGTTCAACGTCAAGTACCGCGACGACAAGTCCTATCCCTACCTCGCCGTGACGATGGGGGACGAGTTCCCCCGCGCCCAGGTCATGCGCGGCGCGAAGCGGCCCGGCACGCGGTACTTCGGCCCCTACGGGCACGCGTGGGCCATCCGCGAGACGCTCGACCTCCTGCTGCGCGTGTTCCCCGTGCGCACGTGCTCGGCAGGGGTGTTCAAGCGCGCCCGCCAGACGGACCGGCCGTGCCTGCTCGGGTACATCGACAAGTGCTCGGCACCGTGCGTGGGCCGCATCACGCCCGAGGACCACCGCGCGCTCGCCGAGGACTTCTGCGACTTCATGGCGGGGGACACCCAGCGGTTCGTCAAGCGGCTCGAGCGCAAGATGCAGGAGGCGGCGGCCGCGATGGAGTACGAGGCGGCCGCGCGCCTGCGCGACGACATCGGCGCGCTCCAGCGCGCGACCGAGAAGAACGCGGTCGTGCTCGGCGACGGCACCGACGCGGACGTCTTCGCGCTCGCGGGCGACGAGCTCGAGGCCGCGGTCCAGGTGTTCCACGTGCGCGGCGGACGGATCCGCGGTCAGCGCGGCTGGATCGTGGAGAAGGTCGAGGACGTCACCGACGCCGAGCTCGTCGAGCACCTGCTCCAGCAGGTGTACGGCGCGGCGGAGGAGGCCGCCGCCGTCGACGCGCGCACCGGGGCCGGCGCGCACGGCGGGGCGCGCGACGTCGTGCCGCGCGAGGTGCTCGTCCCCGTCCTGCCGCCCGACCTCGAGCAGGTAACGACGTGGCTCACGGGCGTGCGCGGCGCGCGCGTCGACGTGCGCGTCCCCCAGCGCGGCGACAAGAAGGAGCTCGCCGCCACCGTGCGGGCGAACGCCGAGCACGCGCTCGCGCTGCACCGCACGCGCCGCGCCGGCGACCTGACCACCCGCAGCCAGGCGCTGCGCGAGATCCAGGAGGCGCTGGAACTCGACACGGCGCCGCTGCGGATCGAGTGCTACGACGTCTCGCACAACCAGGGCACGTTCCAGGTCGCCTCGATGGTGGTCTTCGAGGACGGGCTCGCCCGCAAGAGCGAGTACCGCCACTTCACCGTCCGCGGGCCGGACGGCGAGGGCGCGCGCGACGACACCGCGGCGATGCACGAGGTCATCACCCGCCGGTTCAGGCGCTACCTGACCGACCGCACGCGCCTCGGCGGCCTCGAGGTCGACCTCGAGGCGGACGAGGCCGTCGGCGCCGGGGCCGACGGTCCCGGCGAGCACGCCGACCGCGACGCGCGCGACGCGGGCTACGTCCCGCGCTCGGGCGAGGTCGACGCGGCCGCGCCCGACGACCGCCGCGCGCGGTTCGCCTACCCGCCGAACCTCGTCGTGGTCGACGGCGGGCCGCCCCAGGTCGCGGCCGCCGCCCGGGCGCTGGCCGAGCTCGGCATCGACGACGTCGCGCTGTGCGGGCTCGCGAAGCGGCTCGAGGAGGTGTGGCTGCCGGGCGAGGACTATCCCGTGATCCTGCAGCGCTCCTCCGAGGGGCTGTACCTCCTGCAGCGCGTGCGCGACGAGGCCCACCGCTTCGCCATCAGCCAGCACCGCAGGAAGCGCAGCAAGGGCATGACGGCGTCCGCCCTCGACGACGTGCCCGGCCTTGGCCCCGCGCGCAAGAGCGCGCTGCTCAAGCACTTCGGCTCGCTCAAGCGGCTGCGCGCCGCGAGCGCCGAGGAGATCGCGACGGTGCCGGGCATGGGCGAGCGCACGGCGCAGGCCGTCGTCGCCGCGCTCGGGCAGGGGAGCACCACCGCGCCCGGCGAGGGCAGCACGTCCGCGCCCGGCGAGGGCAGCACGTCCGCGCCCGGCGAGGGCAGCACCGCCGCGTCGTGATCGGCTGGCATGCTGGAGCCATGAGACCGGAACCCTCCCCGACCACGGTCCCGAGCGGGATCCCCGCGATCGAGGCCGCCGCGCCGGCTCCCGAGCGCCGCGAGGCGGAGGTGCTCATCATCACGGGCATGTCGGCGCCGGGCGCTCGCGCGCGGCGGCTGTCCTCGAGGACCTCGACTGGTACGTGGTGGACAACCTGCCGCCGCGCATGATCGTCCCCCTCGTCGACCTCATGACGCGCTCGGGCTCGACGCTCGAGCGCATCGCGGCCGTCGTGGACGTCCGCGGGCGCGAGTTCTTCCAGGACCTCGTCGAGGTGCTCGACCACCTGCGCCAGAGCGGGGTGTTCTACCGCATCCTCTTCCTCGACGCGTCGGACGAGGTGCTCGTGCGCCGCTACGAGCAGGTGCGCCGGCCGCACCCGCTCCAGGGCGAGGGGCGCATCCTCGAGGGCCTGGCCGAGGAGCGGCGGCTGCTCGCGAGCCTCGAGGAACGTGCCGACGTGGTCATCGACACCTCCGAGCTCAACGTGCACGACCTCGCCCGCGAGGTGCGCTCCGCCGTGGCCGAGGGCACGCCCGACACGCTGCGGATCAACGTGGTGTCGTTCGGCTTCAAGTACGGGCTGCCGCTCGACGCCGACCACGTCGTCGACGTGCGCTTCCTCGCGAACCCGTACTGGATCACCGAGCTGCGCCACCTGACGGGGCGGGACGCCCCGGTGCGCGACTACGTGCTCGCCCGGCCGGGCGCCGTCGAGTTCGTCGACCGCTACGTCCACGCGCTCGAGCCGGTCCTCGCGGGCTACCTCGGCGAGGAGAAGCGGTACGTGACGATCGCCGTCGGCTGCACGGGCGGCAAGCACCGGTCGGTCGCGATCAGCGAGGCGATCGCGGCGCGCCTGCGCCAGCGCGGGCAGCGGGTGACCGTCACCGCCCGCGACCTGGGCAAGGAGTGACGTACGCCGTGGCCGCGGGGAGGTCGCCGGCGGTGGTCGCCCTGGGCGGCGGGCACGGGTTGTCCGCCACCCTGTCGGCGCTGCGCCTGATGTCCGACCGCTTGACCGCGGTCGTCACGGTGGCGGACGACGGCGGGTCCTCCGGCCGGCTGCGCACCGAGCTCGGCGTGCTGCCGCCCGGCGACCTGCGGATGGCGCTCGCGGCGCTGTGCGACGACTCCGAGTGGGGCCGCACGTGGAGCTCGCTGCTGCAGCACCGCTTCACCTCGGAGGGAGACCTCGACAACCACGCCGTCGGCAACCTGCTCATCGTCGCGCTGTGGGAGCTGCTGGACGACCCGGTCGCCGGGCTGGACTGGGTGGGCCGGCTCCTCGGGGCGCGCGGGCGGGTGCTGCCGATGGCGGCCGTGCCGCTAGGCATCGAGGCGGACGTCCGCACCGGCGACGCCCTGGAGACGGTCGTGGGCCAGAGCCGGGTGGCCGTCACGCACGGGCGCATCGAGCAGCTGCGGCTGGTGCCGTCGGACCCGCCGGCGTGCCCGGAGGCGGTCGCCGCGGTCGAGGCCGCGGACTGGGTCGTGCTGGGTCCCGGGTCGTGGTTCTCGTCCGTCATGCCGCACCTGCTCGTCCCGGAGCTGGCGCGTGCGCTCCACGAGACGCCGGCGCGGCGCTGCGTGACGCTGAACCTGTCGAGCGACACGGGGGAGACGTACGGCCTGTCCGCGACGGACCACCTCGAGGCGCTGCACAAGCACGCGCCGGGGCTGCGCATCGACGCCGTGGTGGCGGACCCGTCGGCCGTGGAGGACACCGACCAGCTCGCGCGGACCGCGGCGACGATGGGCGCGCGGCTCCTGCTGCGCCAGGTGCGGCTCGGCGACGGGACCGCGCGGCACGACGCCCTGCGCCTGGCCGCGGCGTACCGCGACGTGTTCGACGACTTCCTCGGCGACGTCGGGACGCTCGCCCGCTGAGCGGTGGTGACGTGCGCGAGGCCACACGCGCGCACCCGCCCGGCGCCCGCCCGACGGCCGTCCTGCTCTTGGATCGATGGCAGGATGTCGCCCATGGCGCTCACGGGACAGGTGAAGGACGAGCTGGCTCGGCTGCGGGTGGACAAGACGTCCTGCCGCAAGGCCGAGGTCTCGGCGATGCTCCGCTTCTCCGGCGGGCTGCACCTCATCTCCGGCCGCGTCGTCATCGAGGCCGAGCTCGACACCGCGATCGCCGCGCGGCGTCTGCGCGAGACCATCGCCGACGTGTACGGGCACAGCAGCGAGCTGATCGTCGTCTCGGCGGGCGGCCTGCGCAAGGGCAGCCGCTACGTGGTCCGCGTGGTGCGCGACGGCGAGTCCCTCGCGCGCCAGACCGGGCTGCTCGACCAGCGCGGGCGCCCCGTGCGCGGCCTGCCGCCCCAGGTGGTCTCCGGCGGCCTGGAGGAGGCGGAGGCGGCCTGGCGCGGCGCGTTCCTCGCGCACGGGTCGCTCACGGAGCCGGGTCGTTCGTCCGCGCTCGAGGTGACGTGCCCCGGCCCGGAGGCCGCCCTCGCGCTCGTCGGCGCGGCGCGCAGGCTCGGGATCCCGGCGAAGTCCCGCGAGGTCCGCGGCATCGACCGGGTCGTGATCCGGGACGGCGACGCCATCAGCGCGCTGCTGGCGCGCATCGGCGCGCACGAGGCGGTCCTGGTGTGGGAGGAGCGTCGCACCCGCCGCGAGGTCCGGGGCACGGCGAACCGGCTCGCGAACTTCGACGACGCGAACCTGCGCCGGTCGGCGCGCGCCGCGGTCGCCGCGGGCGCGCGCGTGGAGCGCGCCTTCGAGATCCTCGGGGCCGACCTGCCCGACCACCTGCGCGAGGCCGGCGAGCTGCGCCTCGCGCACAAGCAGGCGTCGCTCGAGGAGCTCGGCCAGCTCGCCGACCCGCCGCTGACCAAGGACGCCGTCGCCGGGCGCATCCGGCGCCTGCTGTCGACCGCCGACAAGCGCGCGGCGGAGCTCGGCATCCCGGACACCGAGGCGGGCCTGAGCCCGGAGCTGCTCGACCTCTGAGCGCCGGTCGCCGACCGGGCGCCGCGGGCCGCCGCGCGGGAGGCGTGCGTGGCCCGGGAGCGCGACGGTGGTGGTCGCGCGCGTCCGGGGCGGCGGTCCCGAGGCGTGGGACCCAGGTCACACGATGGCGAGGTGTTGGTATAGGCTCGGGAGGGTCAGGTGACGACGACGTGCTCCTTCGCTGACACCCCTCGTGCGCGTGGGCGGTCGCGGCTGTCGCCGTGGCGGTCCGTGGGCAGGAGAGGTGCGGGGCCGGTTCGTCCGGCAGCGAGCACGGGCGTGATCACCACCTGCGTACGCCGTCGTACGTGATCGTTCGGCATCAACCGTGTGCGTCGGGCAACCGGCGCGCCCTGAGGAGGGCATTGTGACCATCCGCGTCGGTATCAACGGCTTCGGTCGGATCGGACGGAACTTCTACCGCGCCATCGTGGAGTCGGGCGCTGACGTCGAGATCGTGGGGGTCAACGACCTCACCGACAACAAGACGCTCGCGCACCTGCTGAAGTACGACACCGTCCTCGGCCGTCTTCCGCTGAGCGTGGACTTCGACGACGACAACATCATCGTCGACGGCAAGAAGATCCGCGCCCTTGCGGAGCGCGACCCCGCGAACCTGCCCTGGGGCGAGCTCGGCGCCGACATCGTCATCGAGTCGACCGGCTTCTTCACCGACGCGACCAAGGCCAAGGCCCACATCGACGCCGGCGCGAAGAAGGTCATCATCTCGGCCCCGGCGAAGAACGAGGACGGCACGTTCGTCGTCGGCGTGAACCACGAGCAGTACGACCCGGCGACGCAGCACGTCATCTCCAACGCGTCGTGCACCACGAACTGCCTCGCGCCGCTGGCCAAGGCGCTCAACGACTCGATCGGCATCGAGCGTGGCCTCATGACCACGATCCACGCCTACACGGGTGACCAGAACCTCCAGGACGGCCCGCACAAGGACCTGCGCCGTGCGCGCGCCGCGGCGCAGAACATCGTGCCGACCTCGACGGGTGCGGCCAAGGCCGTCTCGCTCGTGCTCCCGGAGCTCAAGGGCAAGCTCGACGGCTACGCGCTGCGCGTCCCGGTCATCACGGGCTCGGCGACCGACCTCACCTTCACGGCTGCCAAGGAGGTGACGGTGGACGAGGTCAACGCCGCCGTCAAGGCCGCGGCCGAGGGCCCGCTCAAGGGCGTCCTCGAGTACGTCGAGGACGAGATCGTCTCGAGCGACATCGTGACGAACCCGCACCAGAGCATCTTCGACGCGAAGCTCACCAAGGTGATCGGCGACCAGGTCAAGGTCGTCTCCTGGTACGACAACGAGTGGGGCTACTCGAACAGCCTCGTCGCGCTCACGCAGTACGTGGGCGAGCGTCTCTGACGACCGCGCGCCTCGCGTGATCCGACACGTCCGCGCACGCGCCGCCGCCCCCGGGCCGGCGGGTGCGCGGACGTCGTCGTGCCCGGGGAGCGCCGCGTCCGCGCGTCGCGCCCGCCCCCGCCCCGACCACCTCGGCGGCACCGGAAGACAGGAGTGCTCATGAAGACGATCGACGACCTCGGTGACCTGCGCGGCACGCGCGTGCTGGTCCGGTCCGACTTCAACGTCCCGCTCGACGGGACGACCATCACGGACGACGGCCGCATCCGCGCCGCGCTGCCCACGCTCACGAAGCTCACCGACGCCGGCGCGAAGGTCGTCGTCATGGCGCACCTCGGCCGCCCCAAGGGCGAGCCGGACCCCAAGTACTCGCTCGCGCCGGTCGCCGCGCGCCTCGGCGAGCTGCTCGGCGTCCCGGTGCACCTCGCCGAGGACGTCGTCGGTCCGTCCGCGCGCGCCACGGTCGAGGGCCTCGGGGAGGGCGAGGTCGCCCTGCTCGAGAACATCCGGTTCGACGCCCGGGAGACCTCGAAGGACGACGCCGAGCGCCAGGCGCTCGCGCGCGACCTCGCGGGCCTGGCCGACGCCTTCGTCTCCGACGGGTTCGGCGTGGTGCACCGCAAGCAGGCGTCGGTGTACGACGTCGCGCAGGTGCTGCCCGCGGCCGTGGGCGAGCTCGTCCTCAAGGAGGTCGACTCCCTCAAGCGCGCGACCGAGGACCCGGAGCGCCCGTACGCCGTCGTGCTCGGCGGCTCGAAGGTCTCCGACAAGCTCGGCGTGATCGCGAACCTGCTCACCAAGGCGGACCGCCTGCTCATCGGCGGGGGCATGGTCTTCACGTTCCTCGCGGCCAAGGGCCACCAGGTGGGCAAGTCGCTGCTCGAGGCCGACCAGATCGACACCGTCAAGGGCTATCTCGCGGACGCGGAGAAGAACGGCGTCGAGATCGTCCTGCCGACGGACGTCGTCGTCGCGGAGGCCTTCGCGGCCGACTCGCCGCACGAGGTCGTCGCCGCCGACGCGATCCCCGAGGACAAGATCGGCCTCGACATCGGCCCCGCCTCGGGCGAGCTGTTCGCGAGCAAGATCGCCGACGCGCGCACCGTCGTGTGGAACGGCCCCATGGGCGTGTTCGAGTTCGACGCGTTCGCGGGCGGCACCCGCGCCGTCGCGCAGGCGCTGGTCGACGCGACCGCGGCCGGTGCGTTCACGATCGTCGGCGGCGGCGACTCCGCGGCCGCCGTGCGCACCCTCGGGTTCGACGAGGCGGGCTTCAGCCACATCTCCACCGGCGGCGGCGCGAGCCTCGAGTTCCTCGAGGGCAAGGACCTGCCGGGCATCTCGGTCCTCGAGGCCTGAGACCGCACCCTGACCGACCGGGCGCGCCGCCCCGTGAGAACGGGGCGGCGCGCTCACCGAAGAGAGAAGACGACACACCGTGGCGAACCGCACCCCGCTCATGGCGGGCAACTGGAAGATGAACCTGGACCACCACCAGGCGACGCACACCGTGCAGAAGCTGGCGTGGACCCTCAAGGACGCGAAGCACGACTACGCGGCCGTCGAGGTCGCCGTGCTGCCGCCGTTCACCGACCTGCGCTCGGTGCAGACCCTGGTGGACGCCGACAAGCTCGAGCTGCGCTACGGCGCGCAGGACGTCTCGGCGCACGCCGAGGGCGCCTACACCGGCGAGATCTCCGCGGCGATGCTCGCGAAGCTCGGCGTCACCTACGTCGCCGTCGGGCACTCCGAGCGTCGCCAGTACCACGGCGAGTCGGACGCGCTCGTGAACGAGAAGATCGTCGCGGCCGTGGGCCAGGGCCTCGCGCCGATCCTGTGCGTCGGTGAGGGCCTGGACGTGCGCAAGGCCGGCGACCAGATCCGGTACACGCTCGCGCAGCTCGAGGGCGCCCTCGCGGGCATCCCGGCCGCGCAGGTCGCCGACCTCGTCGTCGCGTACGAGCCGGTGTGGGCCATCGGCACCGGCGAGGTCGCGACCCCGAGGACGCGCAGGAGGTGTGCGGAGCGATCCGCGGCGCCCTCGGCGACCTGTACGGCGCGGACTTCGCCGCCTCGACGCGCGTGCTGTACGGCGGCTCGGTGAAGTCGTCCAACGTGGCCGCGATCATGGCGCAGCCCGACGTCGACGGCGCGCTCGTCGGCGGCGCGAGCCTCGACCCCGAGGAGTTCGCCAAGATCGTGCGCTACCAGGCCCACGCAGGCGCCTGACCCGCGCCCCTGCGCCGGTCGTGCGGACCGGGCCGCAGGGGTTGGCCGCGACGCCCCCGCGTCGCCTACTCTTGACCCCTGTGCGGCAGGTCACGGCCCGTCGCGACAACCGTGCGGTCGGCCTCGATGCACCGTCGAGCCGGCCCTGAGCTTCAAGGACGTACTCGTGGACGCGTTGCGCATCATCCTCCAGGTCCTGCTGGTCCTGACCAGCGGCTTCCTCACCCTGCTCGTGCTCATGCACAAGGGGAAGGGCGGCGGCCTCTCGGACATGTTCGGCGGCGGGATCTCGACCTCGGTGGGCAGCTCCGGTGTCGCCGAGCGCAACCTCAACCGCATCACGGTGACGTTCGCCGTCGTGTGGACGGTCGTCATCGTCCTGCTGGGGCTGATCCAGAAGGTGAGCTGAGGCTCCCGCCCCTGCGGGGCGGAGCCCCGGGCGGCGCGAGGGGACGCGGCGCCCGCAACGGACCGGGTGCCCGTGGGTGGCACGCAGGACGGGGGAGTGCACGTGGCAGGTGGAAACGCGATCCGTGGGTCGCGCGTGGGTGCAGGTCCTCCCGGGGAGACGGAACGGGGCGAGGTGGCCCCGCGGTTCCGCGTGTCGTACTGGTGCGCGAACGGGCACGAGACGCGCCCGAGCTTCTCCTCCGAGGCGGACATCGAGGCGCCCGAGACGTGGGACTGCCCGCGCTGCGGGTTCCCCGCCGGGCAGGACCGGGAGCACCCGCCGTCGCCCGCGCGCAACGAGCCCTACAAGACGCACCTCGCGTACGTGAAGGAGCGGCGTTCCGACGCCGACGGGGTGGCGATCCTCGACGAGGCGCTCGCCGCGCTGCGTGCCCGACGCGGACGCTGACCGTCCGAGCCTGCCGTCCGAGAACCGTCGGACGGCGGGGCGAGCGTGCGTGGACGCCGGCTCCCCGCCGGGAGGTCAGCCGACGACGCGTGCCAGCACGAACCCGTCGTAGCCCTTCTCGCCGACGGTCTGCAGGGCCGTCGCCTCGAGCCGCGGGTCGGCCGTGATCGCGTCGACGAGGCCGTGCACGCCGCGGACGTCCGGGTCATCCCCGCTCGGGCCGGCCACCGCCCCGCCCCGGACCGTGTTGTCGACGACGACGAGCGTGCCCGGGTGGGACAGGTGCAGCGCCAGGTCCAGGTACACCGGGTTGGACGGCTTGTCCGCGTCGACGAAGACGAGGTCGAACGCCTCGGCGCCGTCCTCGACGAGGCGGCGCAGGCTGTCGGCAGCGGGTGCCACCAGCACCTCGACCCGGTCCTCGAGACCGGCGGAGGCGAGGTTCTCGCGGGCGACGGCCGCGTGCCGCGGGTCGATCTCGCAGGTGACGAGCGAGTCATCGGGCGCGAGGGCGCGCGCCAGCCAGATCGTGGAGTACCCACCGAGGGTCCCGACCTCGAGGATGCGGCGGGCGCCGCACGCGAGCGCGAGGAGCTGGAGGAACCGGCCCTGCGCGGCCGAGACCTGGATGGCGGGCAGCCCGGCCTCGCGCGCGCGGCGGCGCGCGGCGGCGAGCACCGCGTCCTCGCCGACCAGCGGCGCGAAGTACGCGTCGACGGCGGCCCACGTCGACCGCGGGTCGTCCGGCGCCGCGCCGTGCGCAGCGGCGGAGGAGGTCATCGAGGGCCGTCCCCACTGCCGCTCCCGGGCACCGAGTCGCCCGCGGCGGCCGCGTCGACGAGCCACAGGGTGCGCTCGGTGCCGGCGACGCCGGCGGCAGGCGTCTCGTGGACGTCGGCGCCACCCAGCGCGGAGGCGACGGCCGGGGCCTTCTCCTCCCCGGCGGCGACCACCCACACCTGCCGCGCGGCGGCGAGGGCCTCGAACGTAAGCGTGACGCGCTCGGGCGGGGGCTTCGGCGACCCGTGCACCCCGGCGGTCGGGACGCCGGTCACGTCCAGACCGGGGTGCCCGGGGAACAGCGAGGCGACGTGCCCGTCCGGCCCCATCCCGAGGAGCAGGACGTCGAACGCGGGGACGGCGGCGCCGTCGCCGGCGTGGCGGGCCAGCTCGGCGGCGTAGGCGGTGGCGGAGTCCTCCGGTGTCGGCGCCGCGTCGGCCGAGGGCATCGCGTGGACGTTGGCCGGCGGGAGCTGCGGGAGGTGGTCGAGCAGCGCGTCGCGCGCCTGCGTCTCGTTGCGGTCGCCGTCGCCCGCGGGCAGGAACCGCTCGTCGCCCCACCACAGGTGCACGCCGGTCCAGTCGACCGCGTCGCGGGCGGGGTGGCGCGCGAGCGCGGCGAGGCTCGCGATGCCGACCGTGCCTCCCGTCAGCACGACGTGGACGGGGCGCCGCACCGACTGCGCGTCGAGCAGCTCGGTCACGAGCCGCGAGGCCACCGCCTCGGCGAGCACCCCGCCGTCCGGGTGCACGACGACGCGCCGCCGCGTGCCGGCGGTCACGCCCCGACCTTCGCGAGCCCGCGCGTCAGCACCTGGCCGTAGACCTCGTCGGGGTCGAGGCGGCGCAGCTCCTCGATGAGCGCCTCGCTCAGCGTGCGCAGCGGGAGCGCGACGCGGCGGTCGGGCTTGCCCGGCTGGCTGATCGTGACGACGCGTCCGTCGGGCCGGTCGAGGACGATCGGGCCGCTGTGCCGCTCGAGCGTGACCTTCGTGATCGCTTCCGCACCCTCGACGCGCACCAGCTCGGCCGGGCACCGGAGCCGCTCGCCCAGCCACGCGGCGAGGAGGTCGAGCGACGTGTGGCCCGCCTGCCCCTCGACGCGCACGTGCGTGACGGGGTCGAACGGCGGCTGGTCGAGCGCCGCCGCGATGAGGCCGCGCCAGAGGGTGACGCGCGCCCACGCGAGGTCGGAGTCGCCCGGTCCGTACGTCCGCGCGAGGGACGCGAGCGTCGCCTGGGGGTCGTCGGCCGCGATGGAGTCGGTGACGCGGCGCTGCGCCATCGCGCCGACCGGGTCCTGGTCGGGGGACGCGGGGGGCTGCCCCGGCCACCACACGACGATCGGGGCGTCCGGCAGCAGCAGGGGCATCACGAGCGTGTCGGTGTGCTCGGACATCGGGCCCGACGCGCGGAGCACGACGACCTCGGAGGCGCCGGCGTCGCCGCCGACCCGGATCTGCGCGTCGAGGCCGGTGGACGTCTCGCGGGACGCGGGCGGTGCGACCACGACGATCCGGCACGGGTGCTCGCGGCTCGCGTCGTTCGCCGCCTCGATCGACCGCTCGATGTCGGCCTCCTCCGAGATGACGACGAGCGTGAGGACGCGGCCGAGCGCGATCGCGCCGCCCTCGTCGCGCAGCCGCACGAGCCGCTTGTTCACGGCGTTCGTCGTGGTGCCGGGCAGGTCGATGATCATCGCGGGTTCCTCCCCGGTCGGGTGGTGGCGGTGCGCTGGTCGGTGCGGGGGCGCGGCGCGGGCGCCGGAGCCGTCACGGCCGCCGCCAGGTGCGGCCGTCGCGCGCGAGCATCTCGTCGGCGGACGCGGGGCCCCAGGTGCCCGACCGGTACGGCTCGGGCGTGCCCTTCGCCGCCCAGTGCGCCGTGATCGGGTCGAGGATCTTCCACGACAGCTCGACCTCCTCGCGCGTCGGGAACAGCGGCGGGTCCCCGAGGAGGACGTCGAGGATGAGCCGCTCGTAGGCCTCGGGGGAGGACTCGGTGAACGAGTGCCCGTACCCGAAGTCCATCGTCACGTCCCGCACCTCCATGGCGGTGCCGGGGACCTTGGCGCCGAACCGCATCGTGACGCCCTCGTCCGGCTGGACGCGGATCACGAGGGCGTTGTTGCCGAGCTCGGACGCCTGGGAGCTCTCGAACGGCAGGTGCGGTGCCTTCTTGAACACGACCGCGACCTCGGTGACGCGCCGGCCCAGGCGCTTGCCCGTCCGCAGGTAGAAGGGCACGCCCGCCCAGCGGCGGTTGTCGACGTCCACGCGGACCGCCGCGTAGGTCTCGGTCGCCGAGTCGGCCGGGATGCCGTCCTCGTCGAGGAACCCGATGACCTCCTCGCCGCCCTGCCACCCGGCGGTGTACTGGCCGCGGGCGGTGTGGCGCGACAGGTCGTGCGGCACGCGGACCGAGGACAGCGCCTTGATCTTCTCGGCGCGCAGCGACGGGGCGTCGAACGAGACCGGCTCCTCCATGGCGACGAGGGCGAGGAGCTGCAGGAGGTGGTTCTGGATGACGTCGCGCGCGGCGCCGATGCCGTCGTAGTACCCCGCGCGCCCCCGATGCCGATGTCCTCCGCCATCGTGATCTGGACGTGGTCGACGTAGTTCGCGTTCCAGATCGGCTCGAACATCTGGTTCGCGAAGCGCAGGGCGAGGAGGTTCTGGACCGTCTCCTTGCCGAGGTAGTGGTCGATCCGGAACACGGAGTCGGGCGGGAAGACCTCGGACACGACGGCGTCGAGCTCGCGTGCGCTCTCGAGGTCGTGACCGAACGGCTTCTCGATGACGACGCGGCGCCACGCGTCGCCCTCCGAGCGGGACAGGCCCGACTCGGCGAGCTGGCGGCACACGACGGGGAAGCCGCTCGGGGGCACGGACAGGTAGAACGCGTGGTTCCCCCCGGTGCCGCGCTCGGCGTCGAGCGTCTCGACCGTCCGGCGCAGGCGCTCGAACGCCTCGTCGTCGTCGAAGGTGCCCTGCACGAACCGGATGCCCTCGGCGAGCTGGCGCCACGTCGCCTCCCGGAAGGGGGTGCGGGCGTGCTCCTTGACGGCGTCGTGGACGACCTGCGCGAAGTCCTGGTCCTCCCAGTCGCGGCGGGCGAAGCCCGTGAGGGCGAACCCGGGCGGCAGCAGGCCGCGGTTCGCGAGGTCGTACACCGCGGGCATGAGCTTCTTGCGCGCGAGGTCGCCCGTCACGCCGAAAATGACGAGCCCGCAGGGCCCGGCGATCCGGGGCAGCCGCAGGTCGGAGGGGTCGCGCAGCGGGTTGTGCTCTGCCGAGATTGTGGCCGGTCTCACCTGTTGGCACCGTTCCGTTCGAGGGTGGTGGGGGAGGTCTGGGAAGGCGTGCCGCGATCCTAGGAGGACCGCGGCACGCCGGTGCGGCGATGCCCGCGTGGCGGGACGCGTCAGCCGCGGGGCGCGGCGTCGCGCAGGCCGTCGCGGGTCGTGTCGAGCAGCTCCGTCCAGCTGTCCTCGAACTTGCGCACGCCCTCGCGCTCGAGGTCGTGCGTCACCTCGGTCATCGAGATGCCCTCGGACTCCACGGCCTCGATCGTGCGTCGTGCCGCGTCGGCGCCGCCCACGACCGTGTCCCCGGTGACGGCGCCGTGGTCGGCGAACGCCTGCAGCGTGGCCTCGGGCATCGTGTTGACGACGCCGTCCGTCACGAGCTCGGAGACGTACATCGTGTCGGGGTACTCGGGGTTCTTCACCCCGGTCGACGCCCACAGCGGCCGCTGCGGGCGCGCGCCGGCCGCGGCGAGCGAGCGCCAGCGGTCGGTGCCCACGAACTCCTGGTACGCCTCGAAGGCGAGCCGCGCGTTGGCGATCGCGGCGCGGCCCCGCAGGTCGAGCGCCTCGGGCGTGCCGACCTTCTCCAGCGCGGCGTCCACCGCGCTGTCCACGCGCGAGACGAAGAACGAGGCGACCGAGCCGATCGGCGCGAGGTCGATCCCGGCCGCGCGGGCCTGCTCCAGCCCCGTCGCGAACGCGTCCATGACCGCGCGGTACCGCTCGAGCGAGAAGATGAGGGTCACGTTCACGCTGATGCCCTTCGCGAGCGTCTGCGTGATCGCGTCGAGCCCCGTGAGCGTGGCGGGGATCTTGATGTAGACGTTGGGCCGGTCGATCGTGCGCCACAGGCGCTCGGCGACCTCGACGGTCGCCGACGCGTCCTCGTCCGCGAGCCGTGGGTCCACCTCGATGGACACGCGACCGTCGACGCCGTCGGTCGCGTCGTGGACGGGCCGCAGGAGGTCGGCGGCGGCGCGCACGTCGTCCGTGGTGATGCGCTCGACCGCCGCCTCGACGTCGGCCCCGTCGCGGGCGAGCTCGGCGAGCTGCGCGTCGTACGCGTCGCCCTTGGCGAGGGCCGAGGCGAAGATCGTCGGGTTCGTCGTCACGCCCACGACGCCGCGCTCGGCGACGAGGTCGGCGAGGTTGCCGGTGCGCAGCCGTTCGCGCGACAGGTCGTCGAGCCAGATGGACACGCCCGCCTGGCGGAGCTGGTCGATGGGGCCGGGGACGGTGGTCTGCGTCATCAGGAGTCCTCTCGTGGTGCCTCGAGGTGCTGCCGGGACGCCTCCGTCCCGGCGTGCCGCGCAGGGCTCGCGGTCCGTCGCGCGGCGGGCCGGGGTGGGGCGCCGGACCGGGCCCCACCCCGGAATCTACGACCGGTCAGTCGACGTCGCCAGTGCCGCCCTCGGTGGGCTTGGCCGGGCCGCCGGGCGCGTCGCCGCCGCGGGCCGCGGCGATCGAGTCGCGCGCCGCGGACGCCACGGCCTCGGCCGTGATGCCGAACTCGCGGTACAGGACCTTGTAGTCCGCCGAGGCCCCGTAGTGCTCGAGGCTGACGGTGCGGCCGGCGTCACCGACGAGCTCGTGCCACCCCTGCGCGACGCCCGCCTCCACGGACACGCGGGCCCGCACGGCCGCCGGCAGGACGGACTCGCGGTAGGCGTCGTCCTGGAGGTCGTACCACTCGCGGCTCGGGAGCGACACGACGCGGGCGGCGACCCCCTCGGCGGCGAGCAGCTCGCGCGCCTCGACGGCGAGCTGCACCTCGGACCCGGTGCCGATGAGGATGACGTCCGGCGTGCCCTCGGTGTCGAGCAGCACGTAGCCGCCGCGCGCGGTGCCCGACGCGTCGGCGTAGCCCTCGGTGCCGCGCGGGAACGTCGGCACGCCCTGGCGCGTGAGGATCAGGCCGGCCGGACGCTCGGTCGTCTCGAGGATCGTGCGCCACGCCCAGGCGACCTCGTTCGCGTCCGCGGGGCGCACGACGTCCAGGCCCGGGATGGCGCGCAGCGCGGCGAGGTGCTCGACCGGCTGGTGCGTCGGGCCGTCCTCGCCGAGGCCGATCGAGTCGTGCGTCCACACGAACGTCGTCGGGATCTGCATGAGGGCCGCGAGGCGCACCGCGGGGCGCATGTAGTCGGAGAACGTGAGGAACGTGCCGCCGTAGACCCGCGTCCCGCCGTGCAGGACGATCCCGTTGAGGATCGAGCCCATCGCGTGCTCACGGATGCCGAAGTGCAGCGTGCGCCCGTACTCGTTGCCCGGGAACTTCTTCGTGGAGTGCTCGACGGGCACGAACGACGGCTCGCCGTCCATCGTGGTGTTGTTCGAGCCCGCGAGGTCGGCCGAGCCGCCCCACAGCTCGGGCAGCACGTCCTTCAGCGCGGTCAGGACCTTGCCCGACGCCGCGCGGGTCGCCACCGCCTTGCCGGGCTCGAACGTCGGCAGCTCGTCCTGCCAGCCCCCGGGCAGCTCGCGTCGCGCGAGGCGGTCGAGGAGCTCGACGCCGGCGGGGTTGGCCGTGCGCCACGCCTCGAACGCCGTGTCCCACGCGCTGCGGCGGTCCGACTGCCGCTCGGCGACCGAGCGCGTGTGCGCGAGCACGTCGTCGTCGACCGCGAACGTCGCCTCGGGGTCGAGGCCGAGCTCGATCTTGAGCCCGCGCACCTCGTCCGCGCCCATCGCGGAGCCGTGGATGCCGCCCGTGTTCTGCTTGGTGGGGGAGGGCCAGCCGATGATGGTGCGCAGCGCGATGATCGACGGCTTGCCCGTCTCCGTGCGCGCGGCCTCGAGCGCCGCGGCGAGCTGGTCGACGTCCTCGCCGTAGCCGGTGCCGTCGTTGGTCCAGTCGACCCGCTGGGTGTGCCAGCCGTACGCCTCGTAACGCGCGAGGACGTCCTCGGTGAAGGCGATGTCCGTGTCGTCCTCGATGGAGATCTTGTTGTCGTCCCAGATCACCACGAGGTTGCCGAGCTGCTGGTGGCCCGCGAGGGAGGACGCCTCGGAGGTCACGCCCTCCTGGAGGTCGCCGTCGGAGGCGATGACGTAGACGTGGTGGTCGAACGGCGAGTCGCCCGGGGCGGCGTTCGGGTCGAGCAGTCCGCGCTCGCGACGGGCCGCGAACGCCATGCCGACGGCGGAGGCCAGGCCCTGGCCGAGCGGGCCGGTCGTGATCTCGACGCCGTTCGTGTGCTTGTACTCGGGGTGCCCGGGGGTCTGGGAGCCCCACGTGCGCAGCGCGGCGATGTCGTCGAGCTCGAGCCCGTAGCCCGCGAGGAAGAGCTGCAGGTAGATCGTGAGCGACGAGTGGCCCGCCGAGAGCACGAACCGGTCGCGACCGACCCAGTGCGAGTCCGCGGGGTCGTGGCGCATGACCTTCTGGAACAGCAGGTAGGCCGCGGGGGCCAGGGAGATCGCGGTGCCGGGGTGGCCGTTGCCGACCTTCTCCACGGCGTCGGCGGCGAGCGCCTTGATCGCCTTGACGGCCCGGTCGTCCAGGTCCGTCCAGTCCAGGGGCGTGTGAGCAGGGGACAACGCGTTCACCGAACCTCATTCCCGTCCGGAGCGCGCGGCCCCGGATCGTCGCGACATCTCGAAGCAGGCCGTCGGGCGCTCCCGGCCGGGCCGGTGGTCCGAGCGCGGCGTGCGCCCCGGAGGAGCGGTCGCGCGCCGCGGCGAGCCTGCGCCTCCAGCCTATACGCGTCGTGCGCGCGCGCCCGGTGGGTGACCACAGGGTGGATCGCGGCTCCGGTCCGCTGGCGTCCGCGACACGGCCGGGGCGGATCTCACACGCCCCGCGGGCCCGGTGGGTCGGTGTCCCGGCGGGGCGCGACGTACGATGAGCAGCGGACGGCCGGCGGACCGTCCCCGCTCGCCCCCCACCTCAGAACGGAACACCGAAGCGCGTGCACACCACGAGCCAGGCACCGATCGACGGCACCGGAGTCCCGTCGCGCACCGCGCCGACCCCTGGGCCGGGCGCTCGTCGGAGGCGGCGGCCGCGCCGGGTGACCGCACGCCCGTCGGCGCCGCGGGTGGAAGGGGCGCGTCGGCGCGTACGTCGCGCTGACGAAGCCGCGCATCATCGAGCTCCTGCTCGTGACGACCCTGCCGACGATGATCCTCGCGCAGGGCGGCATGCCCGGCGTGTGGCTCGTCCTCGCGACGCTCGTGGGCGGCGCGCTCGCGGCGGGCTCGGCGAACGCCTACAACTGCTACCTCGACCGCGACATCGACGAGGTCATGAACCGCACGAAGCGGCGTCCGCTCGTCACGGGCGAGGTGACGCCGCGCGCCGCGCTCGTGTTCGCCACCGTCCTCGGCGTCGTGGCGCTCGTGTGGTTCGCCGTGCTCGTCAACGCGGTGTCGGCCTGGCTGACGTTCGCCGCGATCGCGATCTACGTCGTCGGCTACACGATGATCCTCAAGCGCCGCACGCCGCAGAACATCGTGTGGGGCGGCATCGCCGGGTGCATGCCCGTCTTCATCGGCTGGTCCGCCGTCACGGGCTCGCTGAGCTGGGCGGCGCTCGCCCTGTTCCTCGTCATCTTCTTCTGGACGCCGCCGCACTACTGGCCGCTGTCCATGAAGTTCCGGCGCGACTACGCGACGGCCGGCGTGCCGATGCTCCCGGTCGTCGCGGACGACCGCCGGGTCGCGGTGGAGATGATCGTCTACGGCCTGGCCATGGTGGCGTCGTCGCTCGCGCTGTGGCCGCTCGCCGGCATGACGTGGTTCTACGGCGTCGTCGCCACCGCGCTCGGTGCGTGGTTCATGTGGTCGTGCGTGACGATGCTGCGGCGCGCCAAGGACCCCTCGCGCGGCAAGATCGGCGCGATGAAGGTGTTCCACGCGTCCATCACGTACCTGACCCTGCTGTTCGTCGCGGTCGCGGTCGACGTCTTCCTGCCCTGGTGAGCGGGCAGGCGCCGGTGAGCGGGTCCCCGGGACCGGCGACCGGCGTGCCCGGCGCGCTCGACCGCGCCGCCCGCGAGTACCTCGCCCACCTCGCCGTCGAGCGCGGGCTGTCCGCGAACACGGTCGCCGCCTACCGGCGCGACCTCGCGCGCTACGTCGCGTTCCTCGCGCAGCGCGGCAACCACGCGGTGCGCGACGTCGACGCGGACGACGTCGCCGCCTACGTCACGGCGCTGCGCACCGGGGCCGACGGCGGCGCGAGCCTCTCGGCGTCGTCGACCGCGCGCTCCGTGGCGGCCGTGCGGGGATGGCACCGCTTCTGCACCGCGGAGGGCCTCGCCGAGGTGGACCCGTCCGCCGACGTGCGCCCGCCCGCGCAGGGCAAGCGGCTGCCGAAGGCCATCTCGACGGACGAGGTCGAGCGCATCCTCGAGGCGGCGAGCTCCGGCGACGGGCCCGGGCCGTTGCGCGACCGCGCCCTGCTCGAGCTCGTGTACTCGACCGGCGCGCGCATCTCGGAGGCGGTGAGCCTCGACGTCGACGACCTGGACCTCGCGAGCGGCGCCGTCCGCCTGCTCGGCAAGGGCGGCAAGGAGCGCGTCGTCCCCGTCGGCTCGTTCGCCCGGCGCGCGCTCGACGCGTACCTCGTGCGCGGTCGTCCGGCGCTCGCGGCCGGCGGGCGCGGCACGCCGGCCGTGTTCCTCAACACCCGGGGGGCGCGCCTGTCGCGCCAGAGCGCGTGGGCGGTGCTGCGCACGGCCGCCGAGCGCGCGGGGATCGACCGGCCGGAGCGGATCTCGCCGCACACGCTGCGCCACTCCTTCGCGACGCACCTGCTCGCGGGCGGCGCCGACGTCCGCGTCGTGCAGGAGCTGCTGGGCCACGCCTCGGTGACGACGACGCAGATCTACACGCTCGTGACGCCGGACACGCTGCGCGAGGTGTACACCGCCGCGCACCCGCGCGCCCTCGGCTGACGCGACGGCCGAGCGCGCCACGCGGGGCGCGGACACCGGCCCGCCGCAGGGTCCTGCGATACCGTGGCGGACGTGAGCAGCCAGGCCGAGACACACCACGAGACGAGCCCTGCGCCCGTCGCCGTCCCGGAGACCTCGCCGGCGCCGCGGAGGCACCGCGGACCGACGTCGTCGGCCGGCCCCTGCCCGAGTTCCCCGAACCCGCTCCGCTCGCGACGCACGGCCCCGGGCGCATCATCGCGATGTGCAACCAGAAGGGCGGCGTCGGCAAGACGACGACCACCATCAACCTCGGCGCGGCGCTCGCGGAGTACGGCCGGCGGGTGCTGCTCGTGGACTTCGACCCGCAGGGCGCCGCCTCGGTCGGCCTCGGCATCAACCCGCACGAGCTCGACCTGACGGTCTACAACCTCCTCATGGAGCGCGAGGTCGACATCCAGGACGTGCTCCAGCCGACCGAGCTCGACAACCTCGACGTGCTGCCGGCGAACATCGACCTGTCCGCGGCGGAGGTGCAGCTCGTGGGCGAGGTCGCACGCGAGTCCGTGCTCGCCCGCGTGCTGCGCCCCGTCGTCGACGACTACGACGTCATCCTCGTCGACTGCCAGCCGTCGCTCGGCCTCCTCACGGTCAACGCGCTGACCGCCGCGCACGGGGTGCTCATCCCGCTCGAGTGCGAGTTCTTCGCGCTGCGCGGCGTCGCCCTGCTCGTGGAGACGATCGACAAGGTGCGCGACCGGCTCAACCCGCGCCTCGACGTCGACGGCATCCTCGCGACGATGTTCGACGCCCGCACGCTGCACTCGCGAGAGGTCGTCGCGCGGGTCCACGAGGCGTTCGGGGACAAGCTGCTCCAGACCGTCATCGGGCGCACCGTGAAGTTCCCGGACGCCTCCGTGGCCGCCGAGCCCATCACCGCGTACGCGCCCAACCACCCGGGCGCGCTGGCCTACCGGCAGCTCGCGCGCGAGCTGGTCGCCCGTGGCGACGCCGCCTGACACCGTCGGGGCACCCGAGCACCGCGGCTTCGAGGTCCGGCTCGACAACTTCAACGGGCCGTTCGACCTCCTGCTGTCCCTCATCACCAAGCACAAGCTCGACATCACCGAGGTCGCGCTCGGGCGGGTGACGGACGACTTCATCGCCTACATCCGCGACGCCGAGCGCGCCGCCGAGGCCGCGCGCGCGGCGGGGGAGCCGCACCCGGGGTGGGACCTCGGCACGGCGAGCGAGTTCCTCGTGGTCGCGGCCACGCTGCTCGACCTCAAGGCCGCGCGGCTGCTCCCGTCGGGCACCGTGGACGACGAGGAGGACCTCGCGCTGCTCGAGGCGCGCGACCTGCTCTTCGTGCGGCTCCTGCAGTACCGCGCGTACAAGGAGGTCGCGGGCGTCCTCGCGGAGCGGTTCGAGAGCCAGGGCCGCCGCTTCCCGCGCGTCGTGCAGCTCGAGCCGCACCTCGCGGCGCTCCTGCCCGAGCTCGTGTGGACCATGGGCCCGGACCGGCTCGCCGCGCTCGCCGCCGGCGCCCTCGCGCCCAAGCCGCCCCCGCCGGGCGTCGACCTGGCCCACCTGCACGCGCCGGCGGTGAGCGTGCGCGAGCAGGCCGGCCTGATCGCGGGGCACGTGCGACGGCAGGGGACGACGACGTTCCGCGCGCTCGTCGCGGACGCGGGCGAGACGGACGTGGTCGTCGCGCGCTTCCTCGCGCTGCTCGAGCTGTTCCGCGAGGGCCTGGTCGGGTTCGACCAGGTCACGCCGCTCGGCGAGCTCACGGTCCGCTGGGCCGGTGGCGACGACGACGGGGTCCGCGGCGCGGGCAGCGAATTCGACGAGTTCGACGAGACCGACGAGACCGACGAGAGCGCGGCGGCCCTGCGGGCCGGCGCCGAGGAGGTGCCCGCGTGAGCGAGACCAGCACGGGGTCGGCGACCGCCACCCCGGACGCCGGCCGGCCCGACGCCGCGCCCGTCCCCGACGTGCGCGACCTGCCCGGCGGCCTGCCCGCCGCGCTCGAGGCGGTGCTCGTCGTCGCGGACGAGCCCGTCCCGGCGGTCGAGCTCGCGGCGGCGCTCGAGGTCCCGACCGAGGAGGTGACGGCCGCGCTCGTCGCGCTCGCGGCCGAGTACCGCGGCGCGTCCGGCGCCCGGCCCCGCGGCTTCGAGCTGCGCGAGGTCGGCGGCGGGTGGCGTGTGTACTCCGCGCCGGCGCACGCGGACGTCGTGTCCCGGTTCGTCCAGGGCGGGCAGACGGCCCGGCTCACGCAGGCGGCGTTGGAGACTCTGGCCGTGATCGCGTACCGTCAACCGGTCAGCCGCGGGCAGGTCTCCGCGGTGCGGGGCGTGAACGTCGACGGCGTGGTGCGCACGCTCGTCGCGCGCGGGCTGGTCGCCGAGGTCGGGCAGGACCCGCACTCCGGCGCGGGCCTGTTCGGCACGACGGGGTACTTCCTCGAGCGGATGGGCTTCACGTCGCTCGACGAGCTGCCACCGCTCGCGCCGCACCTGCCCGGCATGGACGACCTCGAGGGCGTCGACGGGCTCGCCGACCTGCGCGGCGGTCGGCCGCCGCGCCGGTCCGCCGACGCGGACCGGGACACGTCGTCGGGCACCGCAGCGACGACCGACGACACGGACGAAGGACACGGATGAGCACAGCAGACGGGCGCCGGGGCGGCGACGGGCCGCGCCGGGGCGGCGGCGCACCGCGGGGACGCGGCGGCCAGCCGCAGGGCGCGGCGGGCAGGCAGCGCGGCGGCGGGCGAGCAGCGCGCGGGAGGTGCCCCGCAGCGCGGCCGGCCGCAGGGTGGGCAGCCTGCGCGGCGACGTCCCCGGCGCGAGGAGGAGCCCGCGCGCGACGTGCACGTCGAGGACGGCGTGCGCCTGCAGAAGGTGCTCGCCTCGGCCGGTCTCGGCTCACGGCGCGCGTGCGAGGAGCTCATCGCGACGGGCCGCGTCGAGGTCGACGGCGTGCGCGTGCGCGAGCTGGGCGTGCGGGTCGACCCGGCGCGGGCCGTCGTGCACGTGGACGGCATGCGCCTGCAGCTCGACACGTCGCGCGTCACCCTCGCGCTGAACAAGCCGCGCGGCGTCGTGTCGACGATGCACGACCCCGAGGGTCGCCCGTCGCTCGCCGAGCTGGTCGCGAACCGCTCCGAGCGGCTGTTCCACGTCGGCCGGCTCGACGCCGACAGCGAGGGCCTGCTGCTGCTGACCAACGACGGCGAGCTCGCGAACCACCTGGCGCACCCCTCGCACGAGGTGGCGAAGACCTACCTCGTGACCGTCCGCGGGCGGGTCCCCGGCGGCGTGGCCAACCGGTTCCTGCACGGGATCGAGCTCGAGGACGGCCTCGTGCGCGCCGACTCCTACCGCGTGGTCGACCAGGTCCCCGACCAGACGATGGTCGAGGTCGTGCTCCACTCGGGCCGCAACCGCGTGGTGCGGCGCATGTTCGAGGAGGTCGGGCACCCCGTGACGCGCCTCGTGCGCACACGGATCGGGCCCATCGCCCTCGGCGACCTGCGTCCCGGCACCACGCGCGTGCTCGGTCGTACCGAGCTCGGCACGCTCATGTCCGCCGTCGGGCTCTGACGGCCCACCCACCGCGCCGGCCGGCCGCCAGGCCCGGTCCGTCCCGTTCGAAGGAGCACCACCCATGCCGGTCCGGGCCATCCGGGGCGCCACGCAGCTCGACGTCGACGAGCGCGACCACCTCTTCGCGCGCACGCGCGAACTCGTGCAGGCGGTGCTCGACGCGAACGACGTCGACACCGCCGCGCTCATCTCGATCTTCTTCACGTGCACGCCCGACCTCGTCGCCGACTTCCCGGCCGCGGCGGCGCGCGAGCTGGGGCTCGGGGACGTGCCGCTGATGTGCGCGACCGAGATCGCGGTGCCGGCCGCCCTGCCGCGCGTCGTGCGGCTCATGGCGCACGCGGAGCTCGACGTCGCCCGCGCGGACGTCCAGCACGTGTACCTGCACGGTGCGGCGTCGCTGCGCAAGGACCTCGCCCAGTGAGCGGGGCGACGGCGGCCGGACCGCTGACGATCGCGATCGACGGACCGTCGGGCTCCGGCAAGTCCAGCGTCTCCAAGGGCGTCGCCCGCCGGCTGGGGCTCGCGTACCTCGACACCGGCGCGATGTACCGGGCGGCGACCTGGTGGTGCCTGCGCCGGGGCGAGGACCTCGCGGACCAGGCGGCGGTCGCCCACGCGGTGCGCGTCATGCCGCTCGTCATGGGGCTCGACCCCGCCGCGCCCACCGTGCACGTCGACGGGCAGCACGTGGGGGAGGAGATCCGCTCGACCGCGATCTCCACCGCGGTGAGCGCGGTCGCGACGAACCTCGACGTCCGCGCGGAGCTGCGCCGTCTGCAGCGCGAGGCCGTCGAGGCGGAACGCGCCGCCGGCGGCTTCTCCGGCGGGCGCGGCGTGGTCGCCGAGGGCCGCGACATCACGACCGTCGTGGCGCCGGACGCGACGTGCGCGTGCTGCTCACCGCGAGCGAGGAGGCGCGGCTGGCCCGGCGCTCGCTCGACGTGCACGGCACGGCGGACGCCGCCGCCGTGGAGGCCACGCGGGACCAGGTGCTGCGGCGCGACCGCGACGACTCGACGGTCTCGCAGTTCCAGCAGGCCGCCGACGGCGTCGTGACCGTCGACTCCTCCGACCTCGACCTCCCGCAGACGGTCGACGCCGTCCTCGCCGTCGTCGAGCACGTGACCGGGCGGGCGGTGGGACCGCGCCCCGCGCCGTGAGCGACGGGCGCCCGGCGGCGCCGGGTCGCGACGCACCGCGGGCCACGGCACGGCGCACCGCGTCCGCGCGCGTCCCGTCGCCCGCCGGGCCGGCGTGGTCCCGGTGGGTCGGACGGTTCCTCGCGCGCGTGGTGTGGGCGACCCGCGTCGAGGGGGCCGAGAACGTGCCGGCCGACGGGCCGGTCGTCCTCGCCGCGAACCACACGGGCGTCGTCGACGGCCCCGTCGTGCTCGGGGTCGCGCCGCGCCCGCTGCACGTCCTCGTCAAGGAGGAGATGTTCACCGGTCCCGTCGGGTGGGTGCTGCGCGCGGCGGGCCAGATCCCCGTCGACCGCGCCGGCGGCCGCCGCGCGCTCGCGACGGCGCTCGGCGTGCTGCGCCGCGGGGGTGCCGTGGGCGTCTTCCCGGAGCAACCGCGGGCGCGGCGACGCGACGTCGGCGCGCGCCGGCGTGGCGTGGCTCGCGCTGCACGCCGGCGCGCGCGTCGTGCCGGTCGCGGTGCTCGGCACGCGCCGCACCGGCGAGGGCGTGAACCGCGTCCCGGGGCTGCGGCGGCGCATCGTCGTACGGTTCGGCGAACCGGTCGCGCTCGAGCGGGCGCCGGGTGCGAGCGGCAAGCAGGCGCTCGAGGCGGCCAACGAGCAGGTCCGCACGGCGCTCGCCGGGCTGGTCGCCGAGACCGTCGCGAGCACGGGCGTGGCCCTGCCGATCGACGCGCCGCGGCGCGAGGGCGGGACCGACGCCGGCGCGGGAGGCCGACCTCCCGCGTGACGCCGCGTCCGGGCAGGAGTAGTTTCCAGCCATGGCGGACAAGCCGAGGACGGTGGACGAGTACGTGGCCGCGCTCGCGCCCGACGCGCGCGAGGTCGTCGCGCACCTGCGCGAGGTCGTCCACGCCACCGTCCCCGGCCTCGGCGAGCGCATCAGCTACGGCATCCCGACGTTCACGCTCGACGACCACTACCTCGTCTACCTCGCCGGGTGGGCCCACCACGTCTCGCTCTACCCGGTGCCCGACACGGACGACGGCGACGACGAGCTGGCGCGTCGCGTCGCGCGCTACCGCGACGGCAAGGGCACCCTGCGCTTCTCCCTCGCGGAGCCGGTGCCGGACGACGTCGTGCGCGACGTGGTGCTGGCCCTCGCGGCCGAGCGGCGCGACGCCGTGGGCTGAGCGTTCGGCGCGGGTCGCGCGACCTGGGAGAATCGTCCCCATGACCACACCCGACCAGGCCCAGCCCGGCACGCCCGACGAGACCGACGCCGTCGGGCACGCGCACGACCCGGAGCCCCACCCCGCGGGCTCGACGCGGACGAGGCCCGCGAGCGCGCCCTGCGCGCCGGCCTGGCGGACTACGAGCTCGAGGAGACCGACCTCGTCCTGCTCGACACGGACGACGAGGACCTCGAGGACGCCGAGCCGGCCGAGATCCTCCCGGTGCTCGCGGTCGTCGGCCGGCCGAACGTCGGCAAGTCGACCCTCGTCAACCGCATCCTCGGGCGGCGTGAGGCCGTCGTCGAGGACAAGCCGGGCGTCACGCGCGACCGCGTGAGCTATCCCGCCGAGTGGTCCGGCCGCCGGTTCACGCTCGTCGACACGGGCGGCTGGGAGGTCGACGTCGCGGGCATCGAGTCGAAGGTCGCCGAGCAGGCCGAGGTCGCGATCTCGCTGGCCGACGCGGTGCTGTTCGTCGTCGACGCGACGGTCGGCCCGACCGCGACGGACGAGCGCGTCGTGCGGCTCCTGCGCTCGTCGGGCAAGCCCGTGGTGCTGTGCGCGAACAAGGTCGACGGCCCGTCGGGCGAGGCGGACGCCGCGGCCCTGTGGAGCCTCGGGCTCGGTGAGCCGATGCCCGTCTCCGCGCTGCACGGGCGCGGCACGGGCGACCTGCTCGACGCCGCGATGGACGCGCTGCCCACCGAGTCCGCGCACGGCGAGGCGCGGCCGACCGGCCCGCGCCGCGTCGCGCTCGTCGGGCGCCCCAACGTGGGCAAGTCCTCGCTGCTGAACAAGATCGCGGGCGCCGAGCGCGTGGTCGTCGACGAGCTCGCCGGGACGACGCGCGACCCCGTCGACGAGCTCGTCGAGATCAAGGGCGTGCCCTACGTGCTCGTCGACACGGCGGGCATCCGCCGCCGCGTGCACCAGACGAAGGGCGCGGACTTCTACGCGTCGCTGCGCACGCAGGCGGCGATCGAGAAGGCCGAGCTGGCCGTCGTGCTCGTCGACGCGTCCGTCCCGCTCACGGAGCAGGACACGCGCGTCATCTCCCAGGTCGTCGACGCGGGGCGCGCGCTCGTCATCGCCTACAACAAGTGGGACCTCATGGACGAGGACCGTCGTCCGTTCCTCGAGCGCGAGATCGAGAAGGACCTCGTCCAGGTGCAGTGGGCGCCGCGCGTCAACGTCTCGGCGCGCACCGGCTGGCACACCGACCGGCTGGTGCCGGCGATGGAGCGCGCGCTCGACGCGTGGGACACGCGCATCCCGACGGGGCGCCTCAACGCGTTCCTCGGCGAGCTGGTCGCGGCCCACCCGCACCCGCTGCGGGGCGGCAAGCAGCCGCGCATCCTCTTCGCCACGCAGGCGTCCACGCGCCCGCCCCGGTTCGTGATCTTCGCGACGGGCTTCCTCGAGGCGGGCTACCGCCGGTTCGTCGAGCGCCGCCTGCGCGAGACGTTCGGCTTCGAGGGCACGCCCATCGAGATCAGCGTGCGCGTGCGGGAGAAGCGCAAGCGGTGACGGGCGGCCGGACGGCGTCGCGCGAGCCCCGCCGCGGGGTCGCCGCGCGGGGACGGGCCGTGCGCCTCGGCGTGGTGCGCGACACGGCCGCGACGCGGCACCTCGTGACGTTCCTCGTCGTGACGGTGGCCACCGTCCTGCTCACCCGGTTCTTCCTCGCCGCCTCCGGCTACCCGCAGGTCGGCGGGGGAGACCTGCACGTCGCGCACGTGCTGTGGGGCGGGCTCGGCATGGCGCTCGGGACCGTCGTGCTGCTCTCGTTCGTGGGACCGACGCTGCGCTCGCTCGGCGCCGTGCTCAGCGGCGTCGGTTTCGGGCTGTTCGTCGACGAGATCGGCAAGTTCGTCACGGCGGACAACGACTACTTCTACGAGCCGACGGCGGCGCTCATCTACGCGACGGTCGTCGTCCTCGTGCTCGTCGTCGAGGCGCTGCACGGGTGGCGGCGACACCACGCGGCGGAGTACCTCGCCGTCGCGACGGACCGTGCGGTCGCCGGCGTCGCGGGCGGCTTCACCGACGCGGCGCGCGCGGAGGCCCGGGAGCTGGTCGCGCTGGGACAGGGGGAGCCCGCGGCCGCGGAGGTGGCGGCGCTCGTGGAGTCGGTGCCGCGCGACGAGGTCGACGTGCCCGACCCGGTGCGCGCCCTCGTGCGTCGGGCGTCGACGTGGTTCAACGCCGCGCTCGAGCGCCGGTGGACCGCGGTCGTGGTCGTCGTCGCGGTCCTCGGTGTCGCCGCCGGGTCGGTGGCCGTCGCGCTGCGGGTCCTGACCCGCGACGTCGACGTGCCCACCTGGGTCGCCTCGGGATGCTCGCCGGTGTCGCCGCGTCCGTCGCGTGCGTCGCCGTCGGACTCGTCGCGGGCCGCGGCGACCGCCGGACCGGGGCCGTGTGGGTGCGGCGCGGCGTGCTCGTGTCGCTGCTGCTCACGCAGCTCCTCGTGTTCCGCGCGGTGCAGTGGGTCGGCGTCGCCGGCCTCGCCGTGGACCTCCTCGTCCTCGCGGCGCTCGGGTCCGCGCTCGGCCGTGACGACGAGCGTCGGCAGGCGCGCCCCGTGCGCCCGGCGCGCCGCGCGGGGCGGGATTAGTCTGGCGGACGAGGCTTCTCGCCTCCCGCGTGCAGCAGCCCGCGCGTGCCCGCCGCACCGGCCACGGGTCGGTCCGCCCCTCGGGAGCCGCCATGAGAGCTGCCACGAAGGTCCTCACCCTGTCCGCCGCGGTCGCTGGTGCCGCGACGTGGTGGTCGCGCCGCGATTCAGGTCACCGGCCCGGCAGCGGCGATCCCGTGCTCGCCGTCACGGTGCACCGCCCCCACGACGAGCTCTCCGCGGAGCTCGCGCGCCGGCACCCGGCGCCGCTCGCCGCGCTCGGCGACGCGTCCGGCTCGAGACCACCGCGGCGCCCAAGGACTTCGGCACCGAGCTGCGCCTGCGGGTCGATCCCGGGACGGAGGTCGACGTCCACGACGCCCGGCAGGCGCTGCGGCTCGCCAAGCAGCTCCTCGAGACCGGCACCGTCATGCCGCCCGACGAGCCGCTCGTGCGCCGTCGCACGCTCACGTCGCTGCCGCTCGAGGCGGCGATCCGTCGCGCGGGGACGGAGGGACGGCTGTGAAGGCGCTGCAGTGGACGGGCGTGAACGACCTCGCCGTGAACGACGTCCCCGACCCGACCCTGGAGGACGACCGCGACGTGATCGTCCAGGTCCGCCGGACCGTCTCGTGCGGGTCCGACCTCCACCTGCTCGGCGGGTACATCCCGTTCATGCGCTCCGGCGACGTCCTCGGTCACGAGTTCCTCGGCGAGGTGGTCGAGACCGGCTCGGCGGTCACGGAGCACCGTGTCGGCGACCGCGTCGTCGTGTCGTCCTTCGTCGCGTGCGGCCAGTGCTGGTACTGCCGCCAGGAGCTGTACTCGCTGTGCGACAACGGCAACCGCAACCCCGCCATCACCGAGCACCTGTGGGGCTCCGCGCCGGGCGGATGCTTCGGCTACTCCCACGCGATGGGCGGGTACGAGGGCTCGCACGCCGAGTACGTGCGCGTGCCCTTCGCCGACGTCGCGCCTTCACCGTGCCCGACGACGTCGCCGACGAGCGGGCCGTGTTCGCCTCCGACGCCGCGTCGACCGGCTGGATGGGCGCCGACCTCGGTGGTGTGCAGCCCGGCGACGTCGTCGCCGTGTGGGGCGCGGGCGGCGTCGGCCAGATGGCGGCACGCGCCGCGATGCTCCTCGGGGCCGAACGGGTCTTCGTCGTCGACCCGCTGGAGGAGCGGCTGCGCATGACACGCCGGTTCGTCGGCTGCGACACCCTCCAGGAGGGCACGGACGACGTCGGAGCCGCCCTGCTCGAGGCGACGGCCGGCCGCGGGCCCGACGTCTGCATCGAGGCGGTCGGCATGGAGTCCGGCGGCGGGTCGGCGGTCGAGGAGGCGTACGACCGCGCCAAGCAGTACCTGCGGCTGCAGACCGACCGACCCACCGCGCTGCGGCACGCGATCTACCACTGCCGCAAGGGCGGCACCGTGTTCGTGCTCGGGGTCTTCGCGGCGCTCGCGGACAAGTTCCCGCTCGGCGCGGTGATGAACAAGGGCCTCACGCTGCGCGGGGCGCAGATGCACGGTCAGCGGTACATCCCCATGCTGCTCGAGCGGATGGCGCGCGGAGAGCTCGTCACCGAGCACCTCGCGACCCACGTGATGCCGCTCGACGACGGCCCCGCGGCTACGACCTGTTCAAGTCCAAGGAGGACGGCTGCGTGCGGTCGGTGTTCCTGCCCCACGGCTGAGCCGTCCTGACGACGGCCGAACCCGGGGTCGTGCGGCACCCCGGAGCGGGAACGACGCACGACCCCGGGTTCGGCACCGGGCAGGGCGGGTCAGCGCATCGACGTGACGGGGAAGCCGTCCATGTCGTCGAACGACTGGTTCTCGCCGGCCATCGCCCACACGAACGAGTACGCGGCCGTGCCGACGCCGGAGTGGACCGACCAGCTCGGGGAGATGATCGCCTCCCGGTCGGCGACGACGAGGTGGCGGGTCTCGTCCGGGCGGCCGCACAGGTGCACCACGCGCGCCTCGGCGGGCACGTCGAAGTACAGGTAGCACTCGGTGCGGCGGTCGTGCGTGTGCGCCGGCATGGTGTTCCACATGCTGCCCTCGTGCAGCGAGGTGACGCCCATGACGATCTGGCAGGACTTCACGCCGTTCTCGTGGATGTACTGGTTGAGCGATCGGCGGTTCGACGTCACCTGGTCGCCGAGCTCGCGGACCGTGCCCTGGCCGGGCAGCGTGAGCACCGTCGGGTAGGCGGTGTGCGCGGGCGCGGAGAAGAGGTAGAACGCGGCGGCGCCCTCCTCGCCGGAGCCGGCGTTGGCGAACACGACCTCGCGCACGCCGCGGCCCACGTACAGGCACGCGCCCTTGGGCAGCTCGTGCACCTCGCCGTCGGTGGTCACGGTGCCCGTGCCGCCGACGTTGACGATGCCGACCTCGCGGTGCTCGAGGAAGTACTCGCTGCGGATCTCGTCGTAGGTCGGCAGCGGCAGCGGGGCGTCGCCGGGGACGGCGCCGCCGAGGACGATGCGGTCGTGGTGGGTGTAGGTGACGTTCACCTCGCCCGGGACGAAGAGGTCCTGGACGAGGAAGCGGTCGCGCAGCTCCTGCGTCGTCGCTCCGGGGATCTGCTCGGGGCTGGTGGCGTAGCGCTGTTCCACGGGTCTGCTCTCCTGGGTGGTGCGGGTGGTGCTCGGTCAGGCGTGCGGTCGGGGCCGCCGCCGCGGGTGCGGTCGGCGCGGGCTCAGCGCACGAGCCAGCCGCCGTCCACGGGCAGGACCACCCCGTGGACGTACGCGGCGGCGTCGGACGCGAGGAAGACGAGCGCCCCGGCGAGGTCGTCCGGCGTGCCCCACCGCGCGGCGGGGATGCGCTCGGCGATCGAGCGCTCGCGGGCCTCGTCGGCGCGGATGGGCGCGGTGTTGTCTGTCGCCATGTAGCCGGGGGCGATCGCGTTGACGTTGACGCCGCGCGCGGCCCACTCGTTCGCGAGGGCCTTGGTCAGCCCGGCGACGGCGTGCTTGGAGGCCGCGTACCCGGGCACGAGGATCCCGCCCTGGAACGACAGCATCGACGCGACGTTGACGATCTTCCCGGCGCCGCGCTCGAGCATGCCGCGGCCCACGGCCTGCGAGAGGTGGAAGACGGCGTCGAGATTGACGGCGAGCACGGCGTCCCAGTCCTCGACGGGGTGCTCGGCAGCCGGGGCGCGACGGATCGTGCCGGCGTTGTTCACCAGCACGTCGACGGCGCCGAGCGCCTCCTCGACCTCGGCGACGGCACCGTGCAGCTCCGCGGGCGTCGCCGTGGTCAGGTCGCGCTGGACGCTGTGCACGCGACGCCCCAGCGCCTCGACCTTCGCGATCGTCTCGGTGGGCACGCTGCGGTCGAGCAGCGCGACGTCGGCGCCCGCCTCGGCGAGCGCGACGGCCGCCCCCTGCCCGAGCCCGCGGCTCGTGCCCGTGACGAGCGCGACCTTCCCGTCGAGACGGAACTGGTCGAGGATCATGCGTGCACTCCTTCGGTGGTGGTGGTGGCGTGGGCGTGCGGCGCGTCGTCGCCGTCCGGCGAGGCGGCGCCCGGCGCGACGAACCGTGTCGTGAGCTCCCCGAGCCCGGCCACGCGGATCGTCACGGCGTCGCCCGCGGCGAGCGGCCGGTGCGCGTCGAGCGCCTCGGGGAGCTTCTGCGGGGTGCCGGTCGAGATCACGTCGCCCGGCTCGAGGGTGACGACGTGGCTGAGGTAGGACACGAGCCACGGCAGGCGGAACACCATCGTCGACGTGCTCTGCGAGACGGTGACGGCGCCGTCGCGCACGACCTCGACGGTCAGGTCGTGGAAGTCCGCCACCTCGTCCGCGGTCACGACGGCCGGGCCGAGCTGGCCGAAGCCGTCGAAGCACTTGCCCATGGCCCACTGGCTCTGCCGGCGCTGCCACGCGCGGTCGGAGACGTCGTCGAACAGCGTGAACCCGGCGACGTGGTCCATCGCGTCCTCGACGGCGACCGCGTGGGCACGGCGGCCGATGACGACGGCGACCTCGCCCTCGTAGTCGACGTCGTCCGCCACCGCGGGCACGACGACCGCGTCGGACGGGCCGCTCAGCGTGTTCGGCGTCTTGACGAACACGTCGGGGAACTCCGGGTCGTCCGCGGTCGGGTCCTGCCCGTCCGGGACGTGGCCGCGGTAGTTGTACCCGAGGCACAGGACCGTGCGGGGCCGCACCGGGGGAGCCAGGTGCACGTCGGCGGCCCGGGGGAGCGTGGCGAGCGCGTCGGCGTCCGCGGCGACCCTCCCGACGGCGTCGCGCACCCAGGCGGTCAGCTCCGGGTCGGCGAGCACGTGGGTGACCGTGACCCCGGCGCCGAGCGACCGGGGCGAGGTCGAGCAGGCGGTCGACGCCGCCGTCGGACACGAGCGCGCCCGGGCGCTCGGTCGCGGCCCCTCCGCGGCCGAGGGACGTGGGTCACGAGCCTCACCAGTACTTCACCCACCCCGGGAGCGTGTGGCGCACGAGCGCCTCGAGGTAGAAGTAGTCGCCCCACAGGCTGCCCTCGTCGACGCCGATGCTCTTCGGCGCGTCGTAGACGGAGTGCAGGAGGAGCGCGTCGGACTCGACGCCCTCGGCCGCGGGCGTGTACCCCGCGACGAGCGCGCGCAGCATGTCCAGGGACGCGGCGGCGTAGCGCTCGCGGCGCTCCGGGTCGGTCTCGACGGAGGCGAGCTCGTGCAGCCCCGCCGCGGCGATGGCACCGGAGGAGCTGTCGCGCGGGGCGCCGCTGCCGTCGGTGTAGACGAGGTCCCAGTAGGGCACGCCGTCGGACGGCAGGTGGGCGAGGAAGTAGTCGGCGCACCGCCGCGACGCGTCGAGCAGCGCGGGGTTCCCCGTGACCTGGTGGTTCATCGCGAACCCGTAGATGCCCCACGCCTGGCCGCGGGCCCAGCACGAGTCGTCGCCGGCGCCCTGCTCGGTCCCGCCGCGCAGCGGCTCGCCCGTGACCGGGTCCCAGTAGAACGTGTGGAACGTCGTGTCGTCGTCGCGCACGATGTGCGTGGCGAGCTGCGTGGTGTGGCGGCGGACGGCGTCGGGGAAGCGCTCCTCGCCCGTCTGCTCGCCGGCCCAGGTGAGCAGCGGCATGTTCATGAGGCTGTCGACGATGGTCCGGCCCCGCTGCGCCGGGTCGGACAGGTCGCCCCACGCCTGGAGGATGCCCGCCGGCTCGAGGAACCGGACCATGAGGTGGTCGGCGGCCGACAGGGCGGCGCGCCGCGCCGTCTGGTCGCCGAGCAGGCGCCACGGCGCGACGCAGGACAGCGTGTAGAGGAACCCGAGGTCGTGCGTCTGCAGGTCCTCGCCCTGGTCGACGCGCCGCGCGAAGTCCGCGACGTGCCGCTCGCCCGCCGCGCGGAACGCCACGTCACCGGTGAGCTCGAACGCGAGCCACTGCACGCCCGGCCAGAAGCTCGTCGTCCAGCCCCGGTTCGCGCCCTCGGCGAAGTCGGCGTCGCGGGTCGCGGCGGGTAGAGGCCGCCGCGCGTGGTGTCGTCGGGGTAGCGGTCGCCGAACGCGGCGATGTTGCGTCGGACGGTCGCGAGCGCGGCGTCGACGGCGGGTGCGAGCTCGGTGGCGAGCCCGGTGGCGAGCGTCATCGGGGAACTTCCTTCTGCTCCGGCGCTCGCGGCGCCGGACGGTCGGTGGACGGACCGCGGTGGCGGACCGTGACGAGGACGGGGACTGCGGGGTCGGTCAGCGGGACGGGCCGGTCGGCGCGGGGACCGTGCCGAGGGCGGAGTGCAGCGCGAAGCGCGCCCCGCCCCACGCGGCGAACAGCAGGGGGGCCAGGGCCAGCCCGAGGCCGACGGCGGGGCGAGCGGCGACCAGCGAGAGGAGCATCGCCAGCACGACCAGGGCGGGCACGGTCAGGTACCAGCGGCGCACCGCGGCGAACAGCGAGGCGCGGAGCAGGTCGCGCAGGCGCGCGGCGGGGTGGTCGGGCAGGGCGACGGCGGCGACCAGCGTCGTCAGCGCGGTCAGCGCGACGAGGGTCACCAGGACCGGGATCGCGACCGCGCCGGCCGGGTGGCCCCACACGACGCGGACGTCGACCGCGAGGACGACGACGAGCCCCGTGGCGAGAGCACCGAGCGCGACGGCGCGCCGCCACTGGGCGCGGTACGTGCGCCACCAGGTGCGGACGACCGGCGCCGAGGAGTCCGCGCTGACCGCGCCGAAGACACCGAAGGCGGCGACGACGGCGGGCGCGCACAGCGGCGCGAGGAGCGCGAGCGCGGGCCAGGACGCCGCCGGGTCCGTGGTCGCGGCGAGCGCCACCAGGGGCAGGCAGCCGAGCACGAGCAGCATGTTCGTGGCCATGCCGGCGTAGACCGTGGCGAACACGAGCGCGTACGTCTCGTGCGACACGAGCCGCTTGCGCGCGCCGGGCCGGCCGGTGGGGGCGTGCACGGTGGTCGCCACGGCGCTCACCCCTTGAGCCCGGTCGACGCGACGCCCTCGACGAAGTACCGCTGGCCGAGCAGGAAGATGATCGCGATCGGCAGCACGGACAGGACGGAGCCCGTCATGATGAGCGCGTGCTCGGCGTTGTACTGGCCGATGAACGACTTCAGACCCAGCTGGATCGTCCACAGGTCGGGGCTGCGCAGGTAGATGAGCGGCCCGAGGTAGTCGTTCCAGGTGTTGACGAACATGAGCAGGGTCAGGCTCGCGATGGCGGGCACGGACAGCGGCATCATGATGCGCCGCCAGATCCCGTACTCGCTGAGGCCGTCGAGACGCGCGGCCTCGCTCAGCTCCTCGGGGATGGTCTCGAAGAACTGCTTCATGAGGAAGACGCCGAAGGCGCTGAACGTCTGCAGCGCGATGATCGCCCACAGGGTGTTCGACAGCCCGGCCTCGGACAGCATGATGAACTGGGGGATCATGTACGACTGCCACGGCACGGCGATGGTGCCGATGTAGAGCAGGAACAGCGCGTCGCGGCCGCGGAAGCGCATCTTGGAGAACCCGTACGCCGCGAAGCTGCCGGTGACGACCTGGAGCACCGTGACCGTGACCGACAGGATGAGCGTGTTCTTCAGCCACGTCGTCATGTCCGCGCGTTCCCAGATGTCCACGTAGTTCTGCCAGACGACGGGGTCCGGGAACACTGGATCGGGACGGTGAAGACCTGGTTGTTCGTCTTCAGCGAGGAGACGACCATCCAGAAGAAGGGCAGGAGGATCGCGGCCGCCGCGACGATCATGAGGGTGTAGCCGAGCGCCTTGCCGACCACGGGGGTCGCGCGGCGCGGGCGGCGCGGGCGCGGGTCGTCGGCGACGGTCGCCGGTACCGGAGCGGGGCCGGGAGTGGGGGTGTCGAGCGTGGCCATCAGCTCTCCCTCCTCTTGTTCACGACGAACTGGAAGACCGTCACGAGGATGCAGATCAGGAACAGCGCGACCGAGACCGCCGACGCGTAGCCGAACTGGTTCTCGACGAAGCCCTTCTGCCAGATGTACTGGCTGAGCACGAGCGTCGACTGCCCGGGGCCGCCGTTGGTCATGACGAGGATGAGGTCGAAGATCTTGAAGCTCTGGATCGTCAGCATGACGGTGACGAAGAACATCGTCGGGCGCAGGCCCGGGAGCGTGACGTTCCAGAACCGCTGCCAGGCGTTCGCGCCGTCCATGCGCGCGGCCTCGTAGAGCTGGGCGGGCACGGTCTGCAGGCCGGCGAGGAGCAGGAGCATGTAGTAGCCCATCTCGCGCCACACGCTGACGAGGATGACGGCGGGCATCGCCCAGGCGCTCGAGGTGGTCCACCCGGGCGGGTTGTCGACGCCGAGCGCGCGCAGCATCTGGTTGAGCGGGCCGAACTCGGGGCTGAACAGCATGTTCCACACCACGCGATCGCGACCACCGACGTGATGTAGGGGAAGAACGCCACCGTGCGGAAGAAGGCGACGCCGCGCAGCTTCCGGTTGAGCAGGAGCGCGAGGCCGAGGGAGGCGGCGAGCGTCAGCGGGATGTGGATCACCGCGTAGTACAGGGTGTTGAGCAGCGCCCTGTGGAAGCTGGTGTCCGCGACGAGGCGCGTGAAGTTGTCGAGCCCGATCCACTGCGCGACGCCGAAGACGTTCCAGTTGGTGAACGAGATGTAGAACAGCGTGACGACCGGGATCAGGGTCAGCAGCCCGAAGCCGAGGAAGTTCGGCAGGATGAAGCTGTACCCGACCAGGGTGTTGCGCAGCCGGAGGCGGCTCCCGGCGCGGCGGCGGTCCGTCGGAGGACGCGTCGGCGCGTCCGGACCGTCCGTCCGGGGCCGCGACTGCTCGTCGGCGGCGATCGTGGACATCGTGGGGACTCCTGTGTCTGGAAGCTCGGTGCGGTGCCGTGCGCCCCGGGGCGCCGCTGCTCGCGGTCGCGGCGCCCGGGGTGGTGCGGCGGGGGGACCCGCCGGCGGTGTGCCGGTGGGTCAGCCGATGCCGGCCTCGGAGGCGGCGCGGCTCTCCGCCTCGGTGATCGCGGCGTCGATCGGCGTCGACTCGGACATCACGGCCGTGTGCAGGTCGTTGAGGATGTTCTGCACCGCCGCGGTGCTCGCGGCGACCGGGTTCTCCGGCTTCGTCTCGTGCGTGCCGAACGCGAAGCGCGACAGGTCGTCGGTGGGCACGCCCTCGAGCGAGAAGAACGTCTCGACGACCGAGTCGGTGAACAGCGCGGGCGTGATGCCGATCTCGGCGAGCGCCTGCGCGCCGCCCTCGCCCGCGGCGAACGCGAGGAAGTCCTTGGCGGCCTGGACCTTCTCCTCGTCGATGGCCGGGTTGATGCCCATGCCGGTCGGGTCGCCGAACGTCACCGGGACGTTGTCGGTGCCGGTCGTGGACTCGTCCTGCTGGGGCGCCGGCGCCATGCCCCACGCGAACTCGTCCGCCTCGCCGCTGTCCTGCTGCGCGATGAGCGTCGCGGCGTACCACGTGCCCATCGGCATCATCGCGGCCTGCTGCGTGCCGAACTGCGTCTGGTAGCTCAGCGAGTTCGTCGTCACCGTGCCATAGCTCGGCTGCGCGCCGGCGGCCTGGAGGTCGAGCACGCGCTCGTAGTACGGAGCGAGGAAGGAGTAGTCCGCGCTGTCGAGCGACGCGTCCTCGCTCTGGGCGAGCGCGAAGCCCTGCACGGTGGACTGCCACGAGTGCTGGTAGGTGCCGGTGGCCTGGGAGCCCGCGCCCTCGAACGCCGTCGTGAGGTCCTTGGCGGTCTGGGCGTAGTCGTCCCACGTCCACGAACCGTCGGGCTGGGCGACGCCGGCCTGGTCGAAGAGGTCCTTGTTGTAGTACAGGACCCACGAGTCCTGGCGGTAGGGCACCGCGTAGTGCGCGCCCTCGGCCTCGTACGCGTCGAGGCCGCCCGTGTCGGGGTCGAGCTCGGAGGCGACGTCGGACACGTCGAGCAGCTGCTGGCCCGACTGGTACGTGTAGAAGTTCTTGAGGTTCTTCAGGATGTAGATGTCCGGCGCGGTGCCGGCCGCGAGGTCCGCGGTCATCTGCGTGTCGTAGTCGTTGCCGGCCGCGTACTCCGTGACCTCGACCGTGACGTCGGGGTTCTCCTCGTGGAACGCGTCGGCGAGCGTCTGGAACTCGGGGGTCTGGGACAGGCTCCAGCCCGCGAGCGTCAGGGTGACGGGGCCGTCGGCGGTGGCGGTCTCGCCACCGGACTCGCCCCCGCCGCCGCAGGCCGTGAGGGTGAGGGCGACGACGGCGGCGGTGCCGATCGCGATCGGGGTCGTGCGCTTCATTCCTTGCTCTCCTTCGAGTGAGGCGGCCCGACGTCGGGCCTGTCCGCTCGCCCGGGGCGGGTCCGGGCTCGTGGGTCGGGGTCAGGGCAGGTCGGTGAGCGTGCGCTCCCCGTCCGGCCACTGCACGGCGGCAGTACGTCCTGCCGCCGCGAGATCGATCTCCGGCTGCGCGGGCTGGGCAGCCGGGTGGTCGGTGCCGGCATCGTGCGCCGTGCGGGTCAGGGTGACGAGCGCGGCGTGCCAGACGCCGGGCTCGGCGGGCAGGTCGACGACGTCGACGTGCGACTGCGCGCCGAGCGCAGAGGCGTCCGCACGGCGCTCGGTCCGGACGGCGCCGACGGCGCCGACGGCGTCGCCGCCGAGCGGGACGACGGCGGCGTCGAGACCGTCGCCGTCCACGACGGGCCAGCCGCCCACGCGCAGGCGCACGTCGTCGGGCCCGAGGCCGTCGGCGAGCGCGTCGACGCGCGCGAGGCGGACCTCCCACGGCCCGCGCACGAGCGAGACGACGTGAGGGTGCCAGGCGTCGGTGAGCGTGCCGGGCAGGCCGGAGCCGTGGTCGCGGCCGCCGAGCTCGGGCTCGAGCCAGCGGACCCGCGCGGTCGAGGCGGCGACGCGACGGGGGCCTCGCCGGGGGACTGCGCGACCCGGGCACCGAGCGCGTGCCAGCCGGCGCGGTGCGTGGCACGGCCGTCGGCGTCGACGAGCGCGACGGTCTGCTCGACGGGTGAGACGCGGCTCGCGACGTCGGACCAGGGGGCGGTGGCGGTCGAGTAGCCCAGGCGGGCGTACAGCGGGGAGTCGGCGACCCGGTCGCCCTCGCGGGCGTGGTCGGTGCCGTGGTTGACGACGCGCACGACGCCGTCGGCCCGTGTCCCGCTGACGACCCAGCCCGGGGCGCGCACGGCGCGCAGCACGTCGCCGCGCTCGACCGGCAGCGGCTCCTCGGTCGCGGTCCAGGCGGGGTGGTCGGCCGGCAGCGCGAGACCGAGGAGGCCCTTGCTCGCCCAGTACGGCGAGCCGGGGCCGGTGTACGTCTGGGCGATCGGCAGCCACTCGTGGTGCCACCCCTGGGTCAGCAGCCCGCGCGCGTCGGGCGCGCCGCGGTCGGCGAAGTGCGCGACGATCCCCGACGCGGCGCGGCGCAGCGCACCGGGGGAGTGCGACGGCACCTCGGCGATGGCGCCGACCCAGAAGGGAGCGGCGGCCGCGAAGCGGTAGGTGAGGGAGCGGCCCTGGAGCAGCGGGGACCCGTCACCGCCCACGAGCGCGAGCGCGTCGTCGAGGTAGCGGTCGAGGAGCTGGACGTCGCGCTCGCGGCGCGGCGCGGCGAGGTCCTCCGCGCCGCGCATGCGCGCCCACAGCGTGGGGTACAGGTGCAGGGCCCAGCCGGCGTAGTGGTCGAACGACCGCTCGTCGCCGTCGGCCAGCCAGCCGTCCTCGCGCTCGAAGCCGTCGTGCGTCGCGAGGTCCTCGGCCATCTCGTCGAGGGAGTGCGGGCCGCCGACCGAGCGCAGGAACGTCTGCACGACGAGGCGGAACCAGACCCAGTTGATGCGGGGGTACGTGTCGTCGCCGACGGCCTCGGCGAGGTAGTCGACGAGCTGCTCCTGCACGAGCGGCGACAGCCCGTCCCAGATCCACTCGCGCGTGAGGTCGAGCACGAGCGCGAGCGAGGCCGCCTCGACCTTCGCCTGCGCGTGCTCGGACATCCGCAGCCAGCGGTCGGGCGCGTGCGGGTCGGAACCCGCCGCGAGCCCGTCGGCGTACCACTGCGCGTACCCGTGCGGGTCCGCGCCGCGCTCGCCCGCCAGGCGGAAGCCGGCGAGGAGGAACGTGCGGGCGAAGCCCTCGAGTCCGTCGACGGCGCGGCCGTAGCCGCCCTCGGGGCCGGGGAGCGTGATCCGGGCGTGGCCCGCGGACGCGTAGGGTCGCACCGCGGCGAGCAGCGAGTCGCCGAAGGCGACCCACCGCGCACGGTCCCACCCGGTCAGGGGGCTCGTGGCGGGCGCGGCGGCCGGCTGCGGCCTGGTGCCCTCGAGCGTCATCGCGTCCTCCGTCGACTGCACGGCGCCTCTGCGCGCCGCGGGTGCTGCTGCGTTGCTGCTGGTGCTGCGTCCGTGATCGGCGTCACCAGACGTCGTGCCGGTCCGAACAGTTCCGCAGTCAACCGTTCAGAAACAGACCCTGTCAAGTGCGTCACTCTTCTGTTATGATCACTTCTGATCGATTGCCTGGTCGACACGCAGATCAACGACACGCCGGTGACGACGCCGGACGTCAGACCTCGACGGAGAGAGATGCCCACGACCCTCACCGGCTTCGCCGGCCCGCTCGCCGCAGCCTTCGGCGCGCGGCTCGACGGCGCGCCCGACCGCCGCACCGCCCTCGCGTCCGTGCTCCTCGACGCGCAGCGCGCGCTCCCCGTCGCCCCGGCCACCGACCGCGCGGTCTGGTCCGCGACGACGGGCTCCGCCGACCGGCCGACCCTCGCGACGACCCTGGCACGGGCCGACGGCGAGCGCGGCGCGGCGTGGCCGCTGCCGCTCGCCAGCACCGCCGCACGCCTGCACCGCGACGGGGACCGGACGGGCCACGAGTCCCTCGTCCTCGCCCGTCAGGCCCGGCTGACCCGCGCGGTCGTCGCGGCGGCCGCGACGCTCGACGACGCGTGGCTCGACGAGGTCGCCGACGGCGTCTGGGCGCTGTGCGAGCAGAGCACGTGGTGCTGGCCCGCGCACGACGACGCGCGCGCGGCACGCGGCTGGGTGCTGCCCGACGTCGGCCGGCCCTTCCTCGACCTCGGCGCCGGCGAGGTGGTCGGCCAGCTCGCCTGGACGGACCACCTGCTCGGCGACGCGCTCGACGCGCGCTACCCCGGCCTGCGCGAGCGCGTGCGCACCGAGGCGCGGGCCCGCGTGATCGAGCCGTTCGTCGAGCGGCGCGACTGGCACTGGCTGGGCCTCGACGGCGACGTGCACAACTGGAACCCGTGGATCCACGGCAACGTGCTCGTCGCGGCGCTGCGCCTGCTGGACGACCCGGCCGACGCCGGGCTGCGTGCGCACGTCGTGGACCTCGTCGTGGAGGGCCTCGACCGGTACGTCGCCGTCCTGCCCGCCGACGGCGCGATCGACGAGGGCTACGAGTACTGGTGGAACGGCGCGTGCCGGGCGATCGAGGCGCTCGACCTCCTCGCACACGCCACGGGCGGCGCTCTCGACGCCCTCGACCCGGCCGACCCCGTCCCGGCGCTGCGCGCCACGGTCGCCTTCCCGCACCGCATGCACCTCGGCGGCGACTGGTACCTCGACCTCGCCGACGGCCGTGCGCGGCCTCCGGCGGCGCAGCCGTGGCACGCGCTGCACCGTGCCGCGCGCCGGGTGGGCGACGACGACGCGCGGCGCCACGCGGCGTCGTACCGCGCACCGGGCGAACCCGCCGCCGACGAGAGCCAGGGCCTCGGCCGGCTGCTGCGCGCCGTCACGGACGACGCCTGGGTGGGCGCCGCACCCGCCGCGCCGCCGCTGCCGCGCGACGGGTGGCTCGCCTCGACGCAGGTGCTCCTCGCGCGCGAGGACGACGGTACGCCGCGCGGGCTGGCGCTCGCGGTCAAGGGCGGCCACAACGCCGAGCACCACAACCACAACGACGTCGGGTCGTTCGTCGTCGCGTCCGACGGCGTGCCGGTCGTCGTGGACGCCGGGCGCCCCACGTACACCGCGCAGACGTTCGGCCCGGACCGCTACGCCATCTGGACGATGCAGAGCTCGTGGCACAACGTGCCCGAGATCGCCGGCACGCCGCAGGAGGTCGGTGCGGTGTTCGCGGCGCGCGACGTCGAGCCGGGCGACGCACGCCTTCGACTCGACCTCGCGGGCGTGTACCCCGTCGACGGCGTGCGCACGTGGCGGCGCGACGCGCGGCTCGAGCGCACCGGCGACGCCGCGCGCGTCGTCGTGCACGACACCTGGGACCTCGGCGCGGCGGCGCCCTGCGCCGCCGTCGTGCGCCTCGTCCTCGCGGGGGAGGTCGCCGTCGAGCGCGGCGGGGCGCGCGTCGTGCCGCTCGACGGGGCACCGCCCGTGGCGCTGACCTGGGACGACGACGTCGCGGTCGAGGTCGACGTGCAGGTCCTCAGCGACCCTATGCTCTCGGACGTGTGGGGCGAGCGACTGACCCGGCTGACGCTCGACGTGAGCGACCGCACCGAGCTGACCGTCACCGTCGCGCGGGCCGCGGACGGCACCAACGCACGATCCGGCGGCACGGACGCCGCCGGGACCAGCCTGGAGGGGGCACCGTGACCACGGAGGACATGCAGCGGGCACCGCTCGCCGCGGAACGGCGCGCGCACCTGCTCGCGACGCTCGAGCGCGACGGCGTCGTCCGGGTGGCCGACCTGACCGAGGAGCTCGGCGTGACGGCGGTGACGGTCCGCCGCGACATCGCCCAGCTCGAGCGCGAGGGCCTGCTGGCGCGCGTGCACGGCGGCGCCGTCGCGGTGGGTGCCAAGGACGGGCCCGCCGAGCGCACGCCGACCGCGGCGATCGGCGTGCTCGTGCCGTCGCTCGACTACTACTGGCCGGGCGTCGTGCGCGGCATGGAGATCGAGGCGCGCAAGCACGGGCTGCGCGTCGTGCTGCGCGGGTCGTCGTACGAGCCTCCGACGAGCGTCCCGCGCTCGAGCGGCTCGTGGAGGCCGAGGACCTGCGCGGCCTCGTCCTCGCGCCGCGCACGGACACCCCGCATGCGCAGGAGCTCGTGCAGTGGCTGGCGCGCACGGACGTCCCCCACGTGCTCGTCGAGCGCGAGGCGGCGCTGTCCCCGCACCGCGAGGCCCTGGAGTCGGTGGTCTCGGACCACGCGCTCGGCGCGCTCATGGCGGTGCACCACCTCGCCGACCTCGGGCACCGTCGCGTGGGCCTCGTCCTGTCGCGGCAGTCGCCGACGTCGCGCAAGATCGCCGCGGGCTGGCGCGCGGCGTGCAACGACCTGGGTCTGTCGTCGGAGGAGCACTTCGAGCGTCTCGCGCCCGACCGCCACCGCCCCGAGTTCGCGAAGGCGATCGCCGAGGTGGTGGACACGGCGCTCGAGTCGGGCACGACGGCGCTGCTGGCGCACTCCGACCCCGAGGCGTTCGCCATCGTGCAGAACGCGCAGGACCGCGGGCTGTCGGTACCGGGCGACCTGTCCGTCGTCGCGTACGACGACGAGGTCGCGGGCCTGTTCAGCCCGGCGCTGACGGCCGTGCGCCCGCCGCGCTCGGCGTCGGGCACGCCGCCGTCGACTTGCTCGCCAAGCGGATCGAGGACCCGTCGCGGCCCGTGCACCGGATCGCGATCAGCCCCCGCCTGGTCGTGCGCGAGTCGACGGGCAGCCCGCGCAGCTAGGGTCTCGTGTCATCCGCCGGTGAACATCGTGATCGCCAGCGGCGCACCGACGTCGTCGCACGCGGCGCCGAGGGCACGCTCGGCCTCTCCCCACGCGGGGGAGTCCACCGCCGTCGACGCCTGCAGGTCACCGATCGCCGTCTGCACGGCGCTGTCGCCGCTGGAGGGCAGACGATCGAGCACGCGGGTCGCCAGCCGGTACCAGCCGTCGCGCTCCTGCGCCTCCATGCGGCCGTCGGCGAGGCCGACGTCGGCGTTCTCCAGGATCGTCAGCACGTCGCCGAAGGCGGTGCAGAGGGCGGCGTCGTCCGGGGTCTCGGCTTCCGCGGGAGTGGCGGAGGGCTGCTGAGCCGCCGTGCTCGCCGGCGGCGGGTCGAGCTGCCGGGCGTCGGCCTCACCGTCCGCGCTGCACCCACTGACGGCCGCGGTGCTGAGCACCAGCGCCGACAGCACTGCCCACGTCGTCGATCGCATGCGTGCATGCTCCTTGCGCGGAGCACAGATGTCCAGGACCACCGACGGCTCAGCCCCCGTACCGGACGGTACGGGGGCTGAGCCGCATCGGACTGGGGGTGCGGGGCCGGGCGGTCGCCCGGCCCCGCACGCGTCAGCAGGTGGGCGCCGGGAAGGCGACCTCCTCGACGCTCTCGCGCTCGCCACCGGCCGTGCGGGCGGTGACGGTGACGCTGCCGTCGGCCGGGGCCGTGCGGACCGCGAACGCGTGGTACGCCGCGCGCCCGGGCTCGACCGCCTCGACGGTCTTCGACCCGTACGGCGTGGCGAGCTCGACGTCGAGGGCGGCCTCGTCGTCGTTGGTGACGCGCACCGCGAGGTACGGCTTGCCGGCGAGGCAGCGCGTCTGCACGACGGCGCTCGTCGCGACGCCCTGCTGGGCCTCCTCGCCCGCGACGGCGAGCCAGCTGATGACCGGCGCCTCGGTGCCGCCGTCGTTCGCCACCGTGTAGGTGACGACGGTCGGCTCGGTGAGCGTGAACTCACCCGAGAGCACCTGCGAGCGGCCCGAGCTGCCGTTCGGGAAGGCGATCTTCCCGACGGGGACGCTCTGGGCCTGGCCGTCCGCACCGGTCCACGAGACCGAGGTCTGCATGTTGCGGGCGCGGCCGTTGCCGACGTTCCACCACTCGGTGTGGCCCGAGGTGACGGTGTACGTGCCGGCGGGCAGGCTGAACCGGTACGACAGCGGCGTGGAGGCTCCGGCGGTGTACCAGCCCGTCTCGCGCATCTTGTCGTACGGGGTCTGGTTGAGCAGCCCCTTGCCGGTGTACGCCGCCACGCGGCCCCAGCCGCGGTCGGCCGACCACAGCGCGTCGGCCTCGGCGTTGCGGAGCGTCCCGCCCTGGTCGACGACGAACGCCTGGACCGCCGGGTGCGCGACGGCTGCGGCCGTCGCCGGCGCGTTCGCGTCGACGAAGTACTGCACGCCGTCCGGCACGACCTCGACCTGCGCCGTGACGGCGAGCGACTCGTTGTCCTCGAAGGTCCCGGTCACGGTGACCATCGCCCACGGCGTGTCGAACGCGCCCGCGGGCACGAACCAGTCGACGGGGGCGTCGATCGTGGTGCCGGCCTGCGACGTCGCGCGGACGGTCGCCGGCAGCGCGGGCGTCTCGCCCACCGACGTCGCCAGGCGCGCCACGGGCTCGGCCACCGTCACCGGCGTGGTCTCCGGGTCGGTGACCACGGGCGGCGCGCCGCCGACGAGCACGTCGACGCCGTCGAGCGTGAACGTGCCGCTGCGGACCGTCACGGTGACGGTGTGCGGCACGTCGCCGTCGAGCCCGCGCTGCCAGTACGACGTCTGGCGGTCGCCGGTCGAGCCGACGTTCACGGTCCGGACGGGCTGGTCGTCCACCGCGACGTCGATCGTCGCGGCGCCGGTCGCGCCGAACAGGTTGAACCCGGTCCCGTCGACCTGGAAGGTCGCCGAGCGGCCGGTGGACAGCGCGTGCAGCGTGCGGTTGAGGTGCGCGTAGCCCGACTGCTGGAAGGACGAGCCGCGGGGTAGGAGATGCGCGCGTCGGCATCGTCGATCTTCACCGACTCCCACGCCTGGCCCTCGATCGGGGTGATCGCCAGGTCGTCGTACTGCGTGTTGTAGTAGCCGCTGACGAGGGAGACGCGCCCCGTGAGCATCGGGTTCGGGCTCGCGTCGACGTACCGGGCGAGCGGGGCGTCGTCGAGCGTGACGGTGATGACGGTGTCGCGCGCCTCGACGGAGAGCGTGTGCCACGCGTCGGCGTCGAAGCCCGCCACGGTGCCGGACTGCACGACCGTGCCGAGCTTGCGCAGCTGCCAGGTCCCGTCCGCGTGGACGCGCGCGGTGTACGTCGCGAGGTCCTCGCCGGCGGGCACGTGCTGACGCACGCCGATCCCGGCGAAGTTGGGCAGGCTCGCGTCGCGCACCTGGGTGTCGAGCCGGAAGTCGACCGACGCCGTGTAGTTGGCCCACGACTGGTCGCCCAGCACGGTGGCCGGGGGAGCGGTGGACACGCGGTCCTGCTCGTGGCTGCCCCACACGTCCCACGTGTAGCCGCGGTTGTCGGCGTGGATCTTCTGCACCATGACGTTGCCGCGCTCGCCGTCGCCCTCGACGACCTCGAACGCGCCGTGCTGGTCGGCGGTGTACCGCGGCGCGCCGCCGCGGCGCTCGACGTAGCCCATCTCGACGCCGTTGATCTCGGTCGCCGGGTAGTCCTCGTACTCGAAGTCGTCCGTGTAGGGCAGCTCGAGCACGGTGTCCTGCGCGGGCGAGGCGTAGTCGGCGCGGTCGTAGGCCTCCGTCGTGCCGTGCACGCCCTGCGGCAGGGTGGACAGCGTCTGGATCGAGTACGGCGCGATCTCCACCTGGTAGACGGCGTACTCGGTGCCGTCGACGGTCTCGGTGCGCACGGGCTCGACGTAGCCGGTCGGACGCAGCCAGTTCGCGTCGTACTCCTCGCCGGCGTCCGGGCCGCGCGTCTCCCACACGGTGAGCGGGCGCGGGTCGCCGAGGTTGGCGACCTTGACCTCGAAGTGGCGCGCGGTGCCTGTGTTGTTCGCGTGCACCTGCGTGAGCTCGGCCTCGCCCTCGGCCGACTCGGGGGTGCGCAGCGTCATGTACGTGCGCGTCGAGGTGTCGACGACGGTGCCGCCGTCGCCCTTGTTCCCGTCGCCGTACGTCGCACCCTCCACGTACTCCCAGCCCGCCTCCGCGAACTGGTGGAAGTGCCGCACGGTCGCGACGCCGATGCCGCCCTCGTAGTAGCCCGACCACGGGTCCGAGGCGCGGATCAGGTGCTTGGGCGAGTACTGCGTGCCCTCGTACATCGCGCTCACCGCGGGCTGGAACAGGAACGACGTCATGTGCGCCGGGTTCTCGCCCGCGCCGCTCCAGCGGTAGGCGTTGATGAACCGGTCGGCGATGTCGACGGCGCCCACGGTGCCGCCGATGCCGCCGCGCGCCGGCTCGGCGTTGACGCGGTACTGCGGGTCGATCATCGGGGCGACGCCCTCGGAGTACAGCACCTCCTTGCCGAACTCCTTGTTCAGGCGCGTGAGGTTCGGCCCGCCCGCGATGTCGTAGTGGTAGCCGATCGCGTCGACCTGCTCGAGCGCGGCCGGGCTCGCGAGGATCGCGGCCGCCACCGGCTCGACGTTGCGGTACGTGTCGAGCGCGACGATCTTGATGTCGCCGTAGTCGTACCGCGCGTCGGGTGCCTCGGCGTCCTCCTCGAGGCGCTCCGCGAACTCGACCGTCCACGCCAGCTCGGGCGCGATCGACGGCTGGTGGAAGCTGCCGCCCACCTCGTTCTGCGACGGCGACATGTACGTGAACTCCACGCCGTACGTGTCGTACGCGGCGTCGATCGTCTCCTTGTACCACTGGTAGCGCAGGTCGGGGTCCGTCTTCGTCCACGACGGCTCGCCCCACCGCAGCGCCTCGGTCTCGATGTCCGGGTTGATGGACAGCGCGTCCGCGATGAAGTGGAAGCCCGCGCCGCGCAGCACGTTCGCGGGCTCGTCGGCGCTGCGCTTCGTCGCCGGCTCGGTGCCGGACGACGTGTTCGTGTCCGAGCCCATCTCGACCTTGATGTGCCGCAGCCCCGCACCCGTCTCCGGGTCGAAGATCAGGCGCATGATGCGCCAGTACGCCTCGGGGTTCTCCTCCTTATAGTCGAGCAGGAGGTTGCCCGTGTTGTTGCACGACACGGAGCCGAAGCCGCCGAACACGTTGTACGGCGTGCCGTCCGCGCGCCGCTCGACGTCCTCACCGTCGACGAGGATCTCCTTCCAGTCGATGGACGGGTCGTCGAAGCGCAGCTCCGGCAGGTCGGCCGGGATCTCGGCGGTCGTGCTCGGCGCGGCCGGGGCCGGCGCCGACGCCGCGGGCGTCGCCGCGACGAGCCCGGTGACGGTCAGCGCGAGCGCCGTCGTCACCGCCGTCGCGGCCCGCGCGGGCGCGCGCCCGGCGGATGGTCGGTGCAGTCTCATCGTCTGCCTTCCTGTCGCCGCCGTCGGCGACATGGTGCGGTGTGGTGCGGGGACGTGCGGGAGGGTCGAGAGGCTCAGCCGCAGGTGGCGGCGGAGGTCGTGAGGTCCTGCTCGGCGGTGACCGTGCGCCCGTCGACGACGGCGCTCGCCGTCACCGTGACGGCTGCCTCGTCGACGGCCGTGGTCCGGGTCGCGAACGCCTGGTACGCGTTCGCCCCGGGAGCGACGCCCGCCACGGTGCGGGCGCCGAACGGCGTGGTCAGCGTGACGTCGAGCGGGACGTCGTCGTCGTTCGTGGCCCGGACGGCGACGTACGCGCGACCGGCCAGGCAGCGCACCTGCGCCTCGGCGACGACCGCGAGCCCGGGCTCGGCGACCGGCGCGGTACCGGCGACCGTGAGCTCGCTGATCTTCAGGTAGGAGCCGGGCGTGTCGAACGTCAGGCGCAGCGCGTCCGAGGTCACGGCGTCGAACCGCACGGTCGTCAGCGTGCCGTTCGCCGCGGGCGCGACGGCGGTCGCGGACGTCGGCGCCCACGCGCCGTCGGCGTCGCGGTGCTCGACCGTGATGCCGGTGATCGTGCCCTCGGTGTTGGTCAGGCGCACCGCGTCGAGCTGCCAGGGCTGCGCCGCCTCGACGGTGAAGCTCACGCGGTCCTTCTTGCCCGTGCCGCCGGCCCACGTGGACCACGCGGTCGACGCGTCGCCGTCGCACGCGTTCGCGGCGGGCATGGTGCCCCACTCCGTCTGGTGGAACGACGCGCTGACGGTCGTGCCGGGCTCGCGGCAGACGTCGACGGGGCCGTCGACGTGGACGGTGGCGGTGACGTACCGGCCGGCGAGCGGCCCGTCGCCGGCGACGTGCCCGACGAGCGTGTGCGTGCCGCGGGTGGCGAACGCGGCGTCGAGGCTCGCGGTGCTCCAGTCGGCGGTGAGGTCGTCGTAGCGGTCGCCGTCGACGGTGACGTCGAACGTCGGGGCGAAGGCGTCGCGGTCGTCGACGTGGCTGGTGAACTCCAGCGGGGTGACCGGCTCGAGCGGGCGGAACAGCGTCGTGCTCGCGGGATCCCACGCGCCGACGTTCTCGACCGTGACGGCGCCGTCGTCGCCCACCTGGATGGGGGCCCACACGTAGCGCGAGCGCTCGCCGGCGGAGCCGTTGGACTCGGTGATCCAGCGGTCGCCCATGTAGGCGAACCGGCCCGCCTCCTGGTCGAGCGCGATGACGAACGTCGGCTGGGAGTCGAAGCACTCGACGGGGTCGGCGGTCCCGACGCCGGTGCGCGCGGGGTCGCCGACGCACGGGTTGCCGAGGCGCTCCCACTGGCCGTTCGCCGGGTGCCGGTCGTTGTCGCCGACGACGGCCTCCGTGGGCGTGATCATCGACCGTGACCGGTACGCGACGACGGGCGTCGACGCCCAGCCGTCCGTGCCGGACGTGAGCATGTAGTACCAGCCGTCGTGCTTGAACACGCTCGACGCCTCGCGCGAGTAGTCGGGCAGGACGCGGTTCGAGAAGTCCTCGCCCAGCACGGCGTCGTCGCCCTCGGCGAGCGGCCCGGTGTACTCGGCGTTGAGCCGGGAGACGTACATCCACTTGTTCATCTCGGACGAGTAGACGGCGTAGGCGTCGTCGGCGACCGGGTCGACGGTGTGCACGTCGGTGTCCTGGAAGATCGTCATGTCGCGCGAGTCGCCCTCGCGGCCGGCGTTCGGCACGCCCGGCGCCCAGTTCATCTTCGTCGTGTTGACGAGCTTGAACGGACCCCACGGGGTGTCGGACGTCGCGAAGCCGATCTCGGCGCGCGAGTACCGCGAGCCGACGTTCTGGTCCGCCGGGTCGCCGCCGTCGCGCACCCAGCGCACGAGGTCGGCGTTGTCGGCCAGCGGGCCGTCGGCGTGGTAGATGATGACGAACTTCTTCGTCTTCGCGTTCCAGAGCATCTTGGGACGCTCCATGATGTTGATGTTGCCGTTGAGGCGGTAGGACGCGTTCGCGAGCGCGGCCTCGTCGTAGGTCGCGGCGACGCCCGCCGCCTCGTCGGCCCACGTCTCGACGTAGGGGGCGACGAACGCCTTCGCGGCGTCGATGTCCTGCTGCGTGGACTGCGCGTCCGGCGCGGTCTTGTTCGCGACGTCCTTGAGCGCGTCGAGCTTCGCCGGGTCCACCTCGACGGCGTTCCCCGCGCCGTTGACGCGCAGCGTGAAGTGCTGGTGGCTCGGGAGCACGCGGCCCATGTCGTGCCACGTCGTGAGGTCGGTCGACCAGTAGCCGCGCACCCCGTCGACCGGGCGCGTGGCGTGGGTCTTGTCCTCGCCGTACCAGAGCCAGACGTCGTCGTCGGTGTCGCCGTCGCCGGTGATGTCGAGCCCCACCTCGGCCTCGTGCACGGTGACGACCGAGCCGCCGTGGGCCTTGATGGGGTTGCCGTCCACGTCGGTCCAGGCCGTGCCGTCCGGTGCCGGTACGGTGCCCGACGCCGCGGGCTCGGCGGCGGCGGCCGTCGGGGCGGCCGTCGGGGCGGCCGTGGCGGGGCCGACGGCGGCGAGCGAGCCGCCGAGCGCGAGCGCCGTCGCGGCGGCGAGGGTCGGGACGAGGCGCCGGCGAGGGCGCGCGGATCGGGTGATGGGGTGCGGTCGGGGTCCGGCGACGTCGTCGGGCACGAGGATCTCCTTCGATCATGCGGTGCGGCACCTTGTCGATCTCCGGTGATCGTTTCTGTTCGTTCGGGTGCTCCACCGTTCGTTCGTGCACGAAAGTATGCGCCGGGTCGGGACGCGTCAACCGACCCCGGCCACGTGAAGCGAAACGAACACGCGCGCCCGGGGCCGCCGAGCCCCGGGCTGTCCACCGATCGCTCCGCTCATCGGTGCGCAGCCCGGGGGTCGGCGATGAACGGGCCGCCGATCGGTGCGCAAACCGGGGCTCGGCGGGGCGCAGAGGTGGCGCAGCACGACGGCCGCACGGCGACGGCCGGCCCCCAGGGAGGGGACCGGCCGTCGTCGGGCGCAGTGGCCGGCTCAGCCGAGCGGGCCGTACAGCACCGGGGCGGTGCGGGCGTGCGTCGCCTGCTCGAGCGCGTAGGCGAGGCCGAGCAGCGGGCCCTCGGCGAAGTCGCGCCCGAGGAGCTCGAGGTTCACGCCGGCGCCCGGGATGGTCCCGTCGGCCTCCGTGGCCTGACCCATCGGCACCGTGACCGCCGGCAGGCCCGTGTTGGGGCTGAGGCGCAGGTTCGTGCCGATCGTCCCGTACGGGTTGCCGCTCGGGTACACGAGCGCGTCGAGGTCGGCGTCGTCGAGCATCGCGGTGACGAGCGTCTTGCCCTCGGCGAGGACGGCGGTGTGCGTGCCGGACGGGCCGGCCCACGCCTCGTACGTCGCCTCCGTGACGGCGGCGCGCGACTCGTACGTGCCCTGACGGGACGTGACGAACCGGCCCGACGCGACGATCTCGGGGATCGTGCGCGCCGTGACCGCCGGCGACAGGTGGTTCGCGACGTACTCCTCGAGGTCGTGCCGGAACTCGTTGGTGGAGCCCGAGCCCTCGGACAGCACGCTCGCGAACCCGTTGGGCAGGACGGGGGAGTACGACGTCGGCGGGGTCACCTCGACGACGGTGGCGCCGAGCGACTCGAGCGTCGCGCGCGTCTCGGCCCACAGGCGCAGCGTCGTGGCGTTGTTGCCGAGCATCGACGGGACGTACCCGATGCGGGCGCCGTCGAGCGCGCCGGTGTCCAGGTACTGCGTGTACGACGCCGGGACCTCGCCCTCCTGGCGCGACGTCACCGGGTCGGCGGGGTCGGTGCCGACGACGGCGTCGAGCGCGACCGCCGCGTCGGTGACGGTGCGGGTCATCGGGCCGCCGGTGTCCTGGCTGAGCGCGAGCGGGATGATGCCGTCGCGGGACGCGAGCCCGACCGTCGGGCGCACGCCGACGAGCTGGTTGTACGACGAGGGCACGCGGATCGAGCCGCCCGTGTCGGTGCCGAACCCGATGCCGGCGAGGTTCGCCGCGATGGCCGCGCCGGTGCCGCCGCTCGACCCGCCCGCGGTGCGGTCGGTCGCGTACGGGCTGGCGACGAGCGTCGACTCGCCCGCCGGCTGGTACGCGGAGAACTGCGACGCGAACCCGTAGGCGAACTCGTCGAGGCTCGCCTTGGCGAGGATGACGGCGCCGTCCGCGCGCAGGCCCTCGACCATCGTGGCGTCGGTCGCGGTCTGGTTGTCGTCCCAGCAGCCGCAGCCGCCCGTGGTCGGCATGTCGACGGTGTTGTAGTTGTCCTTCACCGCGACGGGCACGCCGAGCAGCATGCTCGTCATGCCCTGCTCGGCGCGCACGGCGTCGGCCTGCCGCGCGGCGTCGAGCGCGACGTCGCTCGTGGAGATGACGGATGCGAGCGGGCGGCCGCCCGGTGCGGTGTCGACGAGCGTGCGGTCGTACGCCGCGATGCGGTCGAGGTAGTCCTGCGTGATCTCCGCGGACGTGGTCACGCCGGCGTTCATCGCCGCCTGCATGTCGACGACGCTGGCCTCGACGAGCTCGAACGGCCCGTCGTCGTAGACCATGCGCTGGGAGACGGCGGCGAGGTCGGCGACCGTGAGGGTGCCGTCGCCGTCGGTGTCGGCGAGCGCGACGTCCATCCACGCCTCGTCCTCGGACGTCAGGCCGAGGCCGTCGGCGACGACCGCGAGGTCGTCGGCCGTGACCTGGGCGTCGCCCGTGAGGTCGAGCTCGGTGTAGTACGGCGCGAGGAAGCCCGCGGGTGCGGGCGCCTCGGGCGCGCCGGTCGCGGCGGGTGCCGCGGCGAGGGCGCCGACGACGCCGGTGAGGGTGAGCGCGGCGATCCCCGCGCGGCGGTGCGTGCGGGTCACGGCGCCGTCCTTCCGGGTGCTGGGTGCCGCGGCAGGCGACGGGCGGCCTGCGGGCTCGGGTGCGGGGTGCGTGGTCCGGCTCATCGGTCCGCCACCGCCCGACGGCGCGCGACGAGGACGCCGACGCCCGCGGCGACGGCGAGCAGCGCGGCCGCGACGATCGCGGCGACGCTCGCACCGGTCGAGGCGAGCGGTCCCCCCGAACCGCCCGACCCGCCCGAACCGGCTCCGGATCCCGTGCCGGAGGTCGACGTCGGGTCCGGGGAGCCGTCGTCGTCCGGGTCGCTCGTCCCCGGGTCGGTCGGCGTGCCGCTCGGGTCGTCGGTCGGGTCGTCCGTCGGCACGGGTGCGGCGGCGATCGTCGTCGTCGCGGAGCCCGCGTCGGTGAGGTCCACGGTCGCCGAGTCGGCGCCGACGAGCGTCACGGCGGGGACTGCGAAGGCGGCGTCGCCCGCGGCGACGGCGGTGAAGGTCAGCGTCGCGAGGGTCTGGTCGCCCGCGAGGCCCGGGGACGAGCCGAGGCGCGTGTGCGCGACGGCGACGGTGCCGGCGCCGTCGTCCGCGACGTCGGAGAACCCGCCGTCGGGGGTGACGGCACTGTCGGCCGCATAGGTCACGAGGTCGGGGTCGTAGGCGACCGCGAGGTCGTAGGCGTACAGGTCGGCGGCGCCGGTGACGGCGACGGTGACCTCGATCGAGGCGCCGGCCTCGACGGACGCGGGCGCGGTCACGTCGAGCTCGGCGACGGCCGGCGCGGCGATGGCGGCCGGGGCGCCAGCAGGCCCGCGGCGAGCGCGAGGCCGCCGGCGAGCGCGGCGCGTCTCGTGCCCGACGGCGCAGGGGTGCGTGGGTCATGGGGGAGCGGTTCCTTCCTCAGGCGGCGGGGACGTCCGGGGGCCCGGGTCGCGGGCGACGCCCCCTGCCGAGGTGGATGCTCACAGCAACCTGTTTCACCCCGGTTTCCGGGGTGTTAGCACCGACTCGCCGCCTCGTTGCGGTTTCGTGTCGGCGTCGTCGCTGGTCAGGGTGCCGCGCCGGTGCGCGTGGGTCGGCACCGCTAGGTTGCGGTCATGCGGGTGACGTGGCCTCAGGCCCTCGCGTGGCGGCTGCGACGACAGCTCCTCGACCCGGTGGGCGACCAGCCGGTCGACGACGTCGTGCGGCGGCTCGGTGCCGTGCCCGCCGCGGCCGAACCCGAGCTCGCGGTCCGCCTGCGGCAGACGGCCTCGCAGCCCGGCGAGGTCGCGCGGGCGCTCGCGGACGGCGAGCTGATCGCCGTCTACGCCTTCCGCGGCGCGACCCATCTCGTGACGCCCGAGGACGGCGGCGCCTACCTCGCCCTGCGCGCGGCGGGGAGGATGTGGGAGCGGGCGACGTGGCGCGAGTACTACCGGCTCGAGCCCGCCGACTGGCCGCGCCTGCGAGAGGTCGTCCGGGACGCGCTGACCGACAGCTCGCTGACGCGCGCCGAGCTGGGCGGCGTCGTCGCGCGCGACCCCGCGTACGCCCACCTGCGCGACGCGTTCGCCGACCCCTCCCACACGTTCCTCAAGCCGTTCGTGTGGCAGGGCGACATGAGCTTCGGCCCGTCCCGCGGCCAGGAGCCGACGTTCCAGCGCCTCGACACCAACCCGCGCTGGCGGCCGTGGCCGGACCTCGACGAGGCCGGGCACCACGCGCTGCTGCACTACATCGGTGCGTACGGGCCGGTCACCCCGGCGCAGGCGCACTACTGGCTCGGTGAGGGCCTCGGCGCCGGGCGCGCCCGCGTCCGGCGCTGGTGGGACGAGCTCACCGACCGGCTCGCGGAGGTCGACGTCGACGGCGAGCCCGCGACCGTGCTGCGCGAGCACGCCGACGACCTCGCCGCGAGCGAGCCGACGACGTCCGTGCGACTCCTGCCCGGCCACGACCAGTGGGTCCTCGGCCCCGGGACGGCCGACCCGCACGTCGTCCCGCCCGCGCACCGCCGGGTGGTCAGCGGCGGGGCGAACCTCGTCGTCGTCGGGGGAGTCGTCGCGGGGACGTGGACGGCGTCGAGCGGGGAGGTCGTCGTGTCCTGGTTCGACGACGACGCGGGGTCGCCCTCCGCCCCTCGCGACGTCCTCGCGGTCGAGGCCGAACGGCTGGCCTCGTTCCTCGTGTAAGCTGAGGGCCGCGTTCACGTCGTCGGCATCGGACTCCGCGACGTTCTTCGGTCCTCAGCATCGGAGCAAGGCCGTACGCATCAGGCAGCAGGAGCTGCCGTCGAGATCTCCGCCCACGAGCGCGGAGCGAGAGCAGAGAACACATCACTTTCCCCACCCTTGACGCCCGACGACGCCCACCGCGGCTCCGGGCACATCCGGACCGGACCTCGTGCTGCGGCCCGCCGACGACGACCTGTGGGTCGCGACGTCGGACGGCGAGTACGCGGGACTGGTCACCCTACGTCCCGACGGCTTCCACGTCCACGACCGCTACTCGCGGCCCTGGACGTCGTCGCCACGCGCGAGCAGGCATCCGCCCGACTCGCAGCGGCGGGCACCATCCCCACGGCGGACGCGCACCGCGCCCGCCGCACCACCGTCAGCGCCGCCCTGCGGCGCTGGACCACCGTTCCCGCGTCCGCGGGCCGGACGTATCGACGAGAGAAGTCATCATGGCGACAGGCACTGTGAAGTGGTTCAACGCGGAGAAGGGCTTCGGCTTCATCGCCCCCTCCGACGGTTCGGCCGACGTCTTCGCGCACTACAGCGAGATCGCGACCTCGGGCTACCGCTCGCTCGAGGAGAACCAGACCGTGACGTTCGACGTCACGCAGGGCCCCAAGGGCCCGCAGGCGACGAACATCCAGCCGAGCTGACGTCGCACTCCCGGCGCACGCTGCGCTGAGAGCACCCCGCAGAAGGGCCGCGCCTCCGCGCGGCCCTTCTGTCGTCCCCAGGGGGCCGGATCGCACGGCGACCACGCCGAGCGGTCCGGACGTCCGGGTGGACAATGCCCGTATGGCGACGGCCGGGACCGCCTCGCCCGGAGGCGACGACGTCTCGCGTCTGACGGACGCGCAGCGTGCGCTGCGCGTGCAGATCCTCGCGACCGAGCACTGGAGCCTGCTCGCGTCGCGCTCGACGACGCAGAGCGAGGTGCTCACCCGCATCGCGATCTTCCTCACGCTGGTCTCCGCCGGGGTCTTCAGCCTGGGCGTCCTGGGCAACGCCACCGGGTTCCGCGGGTGGTTCGCCGGCGTGGCGATCGGCGTGCTGCTCCTGCTCTCCCTGCTCGGTGCCATGACGCAGCTGCGGGTGCTCAACACCGCCCACGAGGACCTCGCGTACGTGCTGGCGATGAACCGGCTGCGCGGCGCGTACGTCGACCTCGACCCCGGCGTCGAGCGGTACCTCGTCATGTCGCCGGCCGACGACGGCCGCACCTACTACCCGTTCGCGTCGCGCGACCGGACGCAGGCGCTCGCGAGCTCGATGGTCCTCATCCTCGTGGTGGAGTCCGTGCTCGTCGGGACGCTGTGCGGGAGCGTCGTCCGGGCGGCGACCGGTTCGGTGGGCTGGGCGGTCGGTGTCGGGGTGGTCGTCGCGGTCGCGCACTGCGGGATCTTGCTGCTGCGGGGGTATCGCGGCTACCGCGCGGTGTGGCGGGTGCACGTGCCGCTGAGGCGCAGCGCCTGACGCTCGCTGCTGGCGGTCTCCGTGCGGTACACACGCCTCAGAGGGTCACGTCGACCCAGCCATGAACGACGTCCGTGCGCAGATCGTGGATGACGACGTGGGGATCGACAGCCTTCGCCGTGGCCATCGCCGCGACCGCGAGCACGGTCATGTTGAGGGCCGCGACGGTTTGGGAGTTGTCGCTGAGCTGGCCGAAGGAATGAACGACGTCCACCATGGCGTCGGCAACGCGACGCGACCTCAGATCCGGCTCGTCGACGCACAACGACACGGCGTCGAGCAACGCGCTGGAACACGACGTCGTGGCACAGGTGTACGCCAGGATGGCGGCATGTCGGCCGAATCCCCCGAGATCGACGTGACCTTCGACGAGCTCCGGGCCGTCACCGGGTTCGCGGCGCGGTGCGCTGCGCGGGCACTACCGCTCTACGAGCGCGACGCACCCGGGGACGCTCGCGCGCGAGAGGCAATCGACGCCGCGACTGCGTTCGCCGAGGGCGGCGCGCGGACGAAGAACCTCCGGGTCGTCGCCTTCGCCGCGCTCAAGGCAGCGGGTGAGGCATCCACGACGACCGCCGAGCACGCCGCTCGGGCGGCGAGTGCAGCGGCCGGTGCCGCCTTCCTCCACCCGCTCGCCCAGGCGACGCAGGTCAAACACATCCTCGGTGCCGCGGCTCATGCGGCGATCGCGGCCGAGCTCGACGCCGGCAGTGATTCCGGCGTCGGAGAAGACGAGCTCGACGGGGCGTTGCGTGACGCCCCAGCGACGGTCGTCGACGTGCTGCACCGCTACCCTCCGGCACCCGCCGGGGGAGGCCGACTCGGTGAACTGGTGAGGAGGCTCGACGGCTCGCTGAGGACGTCCCACGGTGATCTGGAGGCCTGACGGAGTGAACCGCCTGCCGCGCATCGCCGCCGGACGGCGCACGCCGCTCGGCCCTGAGCGGGCCGAGCGGGCAGGTACGGCAGGAGAAGTCGGCCGAGGTTCGTCGAGGCGTCAGACCTCGATGGCGAGTCGCGTGATGAGTCCGTCCTGCAGCTCGAACTGGTAGCGCAGGGTCGCCGTCCCGCCGGGGAAGTTCCCGTCGAGGCGGACGAGCACGACGGCGCGCGAGTCGTCCGCGACGTCCTGCCCGATGCGAGTGCTCGTGTACGTGTACTCGGTGGACGACCTCGCGACCCAGGCGCGGATCTGCTCGGTGCCCGAGTACGTCGTGCCCTCGTCGAAAACTGTGGCGTCCGGCGCGAAGACGCCGGTCGCGTCGTCGTAGCGGTCCTCGTCGCGGGCGCGAGGTAGGTCACGACGGCTGATGGCAGCGTCGTCGGGTCGTACGCGGTGTCGGTGTCGTGCATGGTGGTCTCCTTTCTGGCGGGGCGGTCCCACGTCAGGATCGGGTGGTGGGGAAGGAGGGGTCAGCGCGCCGTGGTGCGAGCGGCGTCCAGGACGATCTCCGTGACGGCGTCCGGCCGGGAGACGGTGACGGCGTGGGAGGCGTCGACCTCGACGGTCGTGGCCCCGGCCCGCTCCGCCATGAAGCGCTCGGACTCGAGGGGGATCGCGAGGTCCTGCCGTGCGACGAGGCTCCACGACGGGATCGACCTCCAGGCCGCCGCGGTCAGCGGGTCGGCGAGCGCCTGCTGGAGGATAGGGCGCTGTGTTGCCGCCATGAGGGCGGCGGTCTCGGCGGGGACGTCCGCGGCGAACACGGCGCGGAACTCCTCCGGGCGGATGTACAGGTCGTCACCTGTACCCCCGCTGGGGGCCGGTGCCGGGATCGGGGTGAGCGCTCCACCCAGCTGGGCGCCCGGGAACTTGGTGGCCAGCTCGCCGGTGCTCTCGCCGATCTCCGGGAGGAAGCTCGCGACGTAGACGAGGGCCGTGACGTCGGGGTTGCCGTCGGCCGCGACCGACATGACGGAACCGCCGTAGGAGTGACCGGCGATCACGACAGGTCCGTCGATGCCGGCGAGGACGCTGCGCAGGTACGCGGCGTCGTGCTCGAGGCCGCGGAGCGGGTTGGCGATCGCGAGGACGCGGTGGCCGGCCGCCTGGAGGTCGGCGATCGACCCGTTCCAGCTCGACGAGTCCGCGAACGCGCCATGGACGAGGACGATGGTCTGCTTCGTCGTGGAGGTGCTCATGTCGGTGCTTCCCTTCGCGCGCTGGCCGGGACCCTCCCGGCACGCACAGAGGAACATCGACGGTATGCAATATATTTCATGTCGGTGCCCGCAGATCTACGGTCCCTGTCACACAATGGCTCGTGCCCGTCCCCACCCATGCCCCAGCAACCGGTCGCAGGCTCCTGCGCGACGACGTCTACCGCCGCCTGCGCGACGCGATCATCGACGGCACCTTCGAGCCTGGCGAACAGCTGCGTGACGGCGAGCTCGCGGCATGGCTCGGAGTCAGCCGGACGCCGGTGCGCGAGGCGCTCCTGCGCCTCGCGAGCAGCGGCCTCGTCGTCGCACGGCCCGGCCGGTCCACGGTGGTGAGCGAGCTGGACCCGCGCGCACTGCGCGAGGCGCGCGACGTCGTCGCCGCCATGCACCGGTTGGCCGTGGGGGAGGCCGTGCCGCTCCTCACCGACGCCGACCTCAACGCGATGAGCGACGCCGCGCGCCGCTTCGCCGCCGCGGTCGAAGCCGGTGACGTCGACGCGGCAGTCGTCGCGGACGACGCCCTGCACGGCATCCCGGTCGAGGTGGCGGGGAACCGGGCCGTCGCCGACGTGCTCGAGCAGTACACGCCCCTGCTCCGCCGCGCCGAGCGGCTGCGCTTCGCCGCGCCGGACGCGCAGGAGTCGATTGCGCGGCACGACGAGCTCATCCGGCTGTGCCGTGCCCGAGACGCCGTGGGTGCTGCAGCCGTGGCCGCCGGCAGCTGGTCAAGCCTGCAGCCGGGTGCGGGGCGCAGCGCTGAGCCTCTCGCATAGGCATCGCTGGTCGAGAGGATCGTCGCGCGGTGGCGCGCGGCGCGGCCGAGTGCCCGTGCGTCGGTGTGTCAGCGGCGGTGGATGTCCTGCGCGAAGAGGTCGAGCACGGCGAGGATGCCGTCGTGCTGCCACACGCGGTTGCGCCGCATCCCGGTGCGCTCGCTGACCACACCCGCGTCCGCGAGCTGAGCGAGCGCCCGCTGGGCCGTGGTGTCGTTCAGACCGAGGTGTTCGGTGAGGAACCGGGCGTTGACGACGGGGTGCGCGACGAGGTGTGGCAGGACCTTCCAGGCCGCGGCCTGCCGTCGGAGTCCGGACAGGCGTTCCCTCGACGTCGCCACCTGCTCCGCGAGGTCGTCGACGAGGCGGCTGCCGGCTGTCGCGGCGTAGCGGCTCGCCCGGGCGAACTGCCTGATGATCGGGCCCGCGTCGCCCGCGCGGTACGCGGTCAGCGCGTCGAAGTACGCCTGCGTGTCGATGAGCAGCCCTGCCGAGACCGGCGCCGTCGTGTCCCGGGTGACGCCCTTGGCGCGCAGCATGGCGTGGACCAGTGCTCGCCCCGTGCGCCCGTTCCCGTCGGTGAACGGGTGGATCGTCTCGAACTGCGCGTGGGCGAGTGCGACGTGGAGGACGACGGGAAGGTCCTCCCGGCGCATGAACTCGACGAGGTCGGCGATGGCGGGCCCGACATGCTCGGGCTGCGGACCGACGTGCGTCGCCCCCCGTGGCTGATGCTCGACGACCCCACCCAGACGAGCGTGTCGCGGAAACGCCCTGCGTGGTCCTCCCACGCCGTCTGACCCGAGATCAGCTCCCGGTGCATGGTGAGGATCGACTCCGCGTCGAGGCGCTCCGCGAGGTCGAGGGCGGCGCGCATCGCTCGCACGTTGGCGACCACGGTCCGTGCGTTCGCGCTGGAGGACTGGTCGATCTCGGCCAGCGCGAGCTGGCGCGCGCCGACCGTGAGGTTCTCGATCTGCGACGACGACGCGGACTCCGTCCGGAGCAGGATGGAGGTCATCGGACCGAGCGTGGGGTTGTCAGGACCGAGCGCGGATCGGGCGTACGAGTCGAACCGCGTGAGGGCGGCCGCTGCGTCCTCCGCGTCGGCCGCAAGGTCCGGCGCCAGCTCGGGCATGATGCGGGCGACGGCGATCGGGACGCTGGACTCGTACGTACCAGAGCCTGCAGCGAGCTGGGCGCGCGAAGACATCCCGTCCGTCTCCGCGATCCAGTAGTGGCTCTCGCGGCCGACCGGAGGCACCGCGACCGTGGATTGCGGAACTGCACCCATGCCTCACAGCATAGATGCAGTTCGGAAGAAAGTGTGAGTAAGAGCGAGGCGGTGCGCACCTGTGCCGACCCGCCGTGGATGTCGTGACGAGCATGAACCCTTGGCATGCAGCAGCGGTTCGTGTCGTGCATCTCAAAGATGCATGATGTATCTATGCCTCGCGTCACCAGCGGATCTGCGACCGAACAGGCCTACCGCCACGTCAAGCGGCTGCTTCTCGACGGCACGCTTCCCGGCGGGTCGATGACGAGCGAGGGGGAGGTCGCCGAGGAGCTCGGCGTGAGCCGTACACCCGTGCGTGAGGCGTTCCTGCGCCTCGAGACGGAGGGGTTGCTGCGCCTGTACCCGAAGCGCGGGGCGCTCGTGGTGCCGGTCGCGCCGGGGGAGGCGGACGACGTCCTCGACGCCCGGCTCCTCGTCGAGGCGCACGCCGCGCAGGCGGTCGTGCGCCTGTCCGATGCCGAGCTCGCGACGCTCGTCGCGCTGCTGCGCGACCTCGTCACCGCGCAGGAGGCCGCCGTCGCCGACGGGGACGTCGCCGAGTACGCGACCCTCGACGCGCGCTTCCACGCCGAGATCGTCGCCGCGGGCGGCAACGGCCTGCTCACCGGGTTCCACGCCACGCTGCGCGAGCGCCAGCAGCGCATGATCGCGCACAGCGTCCGGTGGGACCCGGGCCGCGCCACGACCTTCGTTGAGGGTCATCGAGGACTCGTCGACGCCCTCGAGCTGCGCGACACCCGCACCTACCTGCGCCGCCTCCACCGCCACCTCGACGATGCGCGGGCCGGACTGTGAGCCGCCCGGCCGCCGTCGTGACCGAGGTGAGCGATCTGACCCAGGACGCTCCGCGCGTCGGAGACCGGGCCTGGCTGCCCGTCGCCCTGACGATGTTCGCCGTCGCGTGGGGCGGCAACGAGTTCACGCCGCTGCTCGTCATGTACCGGGAGGTGGGCGACTTCTCGGCCGTGACCGTTGACGCGCTCCTCGCCGCGTACGTGCTCGGCATCGTGCCCGCGCTGCTGCTCGGCGGCCCGCTGTCCGACCGGTACGGGCGCCGGCCGCTGCTCCTGCCCGCGGCGCCCGTCTCGCTCCTCGGCTCGCTCGTCCTCGCCGCGGGGGAGTCGTCCGCCGCGCTGCTCGCCACCGGGCGCGTGCTGTGCGGGGTGGCGCTCGGCCTCGTCATGGCCGTCGGCACCACGTGGGTCGAGGAGCTCAGCGACGCCGCCGCGCGCGCGTCCGGCGGGCCCGACGGCGGGTCCGGCGCCGACGCGCGGGCCTCGCCCTCACGCTCGGGTTCCTCGTCGGCGCCGGCGTCGCGGCCGTGCTCGCGCAGTGGGCGCCCTGGCCCACGCACATGGCCTACCTGCTGCACGGGGCGCTCGCGGCCGTGGCCGGCGTCTGGGTAATCGGTGTTCCCGAGACGCGCCGCGCGGCGAGTTCGGTGTTCGACGGCGCGAGGCGCGTTCGGCTGCTCGACGACCTTCGCGTCCCGGCGGTCGCGCACCGGCGGTTCCTACGCGTAGTCGTGCCCGTGGCGCCGTGGGTGTTCGGCTGCGCGGGCAGCGCGTACGCGGTGCTGCCCGGCCTCGTGTCCGACCGCGCCGGCGGCACGCCCATCGCGTTCTCCGGGCTCATGACGGTGCTGGGACTCGGGTGCGGCGTCGGGATCCAGGTGCTCGGCCGACTCATCGACACGCGGCGAAGCGCGCGGCGTCGGTCGTGGCGATGTCGATCGTCGTCGTCGGCATGGGCGTCGCCGCGCTCGCCAGCGCGCGGCTCGACCTCCCGACGGCGCTCGTCGCCGCGATGGTGCTCGGCGCCGGGTACGGGCTCGCGCTCGTCGCCGGCCTCAGCGAGGTGCAGCGCATCGCGACGCCCGACGACCTCGCCGGGCTCACCGCCGTGTACTACTCGCTGACGTACGTGGGGTTCTGTGTGCCCGTGGCGCTCGCCGCGCTATCAGTGCGGTGGACGTACGCGCAGATGTTCCTCGGCGGACTCGTCATCGCCGCGATGTGCCTGGTGATCGTCGTGTCCGCCTGGCGGGCGCACCTGCCGACGGGGGAGCGAGATGACGTGATGGAGTCCGGCGGCGAGACCGACCGCACAGCCAGGACCGGGGCAAACGGTGCTCTCGACGAGGTCCGGATGGGGTAGAGTATCCGAGGCTTCACGGGGTACGGACTGCTTGCAACCGACCCGGTGAGACTAGCCACGGGCTGTGGCGCAGCTTGGTAGCGCACCTGACTGGGGGTCAGGGGGTCGCAGGTTCAAATCCTGTCAGCCCGACAGTGTGATGTCTCAGGACATCGAGGACGCCGGACCTACGAAATCGTAGGTCCGGCCGTTCTGTTCCTCCTGGCGGTCCGGGTGGTCGGCCGGTGGGTTGGTAGTCCTTGGTGGGGTCGAGGACGAGGTCGCGCCGGAGTTCTCCGGTCGCGGCGTTGATGAAGCGGATCTCGAGCTCGTGGACGAGCAGCAGGACGTAGGTTCCGGCGTAGGTTCGGCCGAGCCCGATGTGGTGCCGGCGCTGTCGTGGCGCAGGGTGACGGGCCAGCCTCCGACGAAGACGGCGGTGATGACCAGCCGGGCTCTCGACATGTGCGCTGATCATGGCGTGTCCGCGCTGTCGGGAGACAGGGTGTCCTCGATGTCGAGAGACACCTGTCCTCGATGTCGTGAGACAGGACACTGTCAGCCCGACAGTGTGATTTCTCAGGACATCGAGGACGGCCGGACCTACGATTTCGTAGGTCCGGCCGTTCTGCTTTGTGGGGTTGGTCCGGGTGGTCGGCCGGTGGGTTGGTAGTCCTTGGTGGGGTCGAGGACGAGGTCGCGCAGGAGTTCTCCGGTGGCGGCGTTGATGATGCGGATCTCGAGCTCGTGGACGAGCAGCAGGACGTAGGTTCCGGCGTAGGTTCGGCCGACGCCGATGTGGTGCAGGCGCCCGTCGTGGCGCAGGGTGACGATGCCTGCTTTGTCGATGCGGTCTTGGCGCACGCGGTCGTGCGGGTTGTCGCTGGTGGTGCCGGGGGTGGCTTTCGGGCGTGCGGTGTAGGCGGTCGCGGGCGGGCTGCGGTGGGGCAGCGAGCTGTGCGGGGGGCGGGTGTTGTACTCGGCGACGAAGGTGTCGATGAGCTGCTGTAGTTCGCCGACCGTGGCCGGCTGGGCGGGCGCTGCGCGCAGGGCGCGTTTGAGGGTGTCCTGGAAGCGCTCGATGCTCCTATGTTCGTCAAGCGGCCATGGTCGGGATGGAGAGCGGCGGGTCCGCGTCGCGCGGGTGGGGCAGGTTGGCGTAGATCTCTCGGGCGATGTAGCGCTTGAGGCAGCGGATGATCTCGCGTTTGCTGAGCCCTTCGGCGGTGCGGCGGTCGACGTAGTTGCGGGTGGCTTCGTGGCGGCGCATGCGGACGATGGTGGGGACTGCTGCCGGATCCGTTGACACGGGGTTAGTGGTGATCATGCCGCAAGCGCGGCGTTCTGGGCGGTGAAGGCGAGCTCGTACTCGACGGGGGTGAGCTTGCCGAGGGCTCGCTGGCGTCGACG
>NZ_MKKH01000014.1 GCF_001942335.1 Cellulosimicrobium sp. CUA-896
ACAACCTGGCCGGCGACGGCACGTTCCTCGACGCGGAGGCGCTGCGGGCGCGCTTCGCCGGTCTGGGCGTCGTCGAGGCGGCCGCCCCGGGTCCGGGGGAAGGCGACGCCCACCGCCGCGGTGGCGACGGTGGGCGTCTACTGCGGGTCGGGCGTCACGGCCGCGCACGAGGTGGCCGCGCTCGCGACGCTCGGCGTCGAGGCGGCCCTGTACGCGGGGTCGTGGTCGCAGTGGTCGAACGACCCCGCCCGTCCGGCCGCGACGGGAGCCGCACCGGGCGGCGACCCGGGTGACCGGCCGCCGTCCGGCCGCCGCCGTCAGACCGTCGTGACGGCCTGCTCGGACGCGAGCCGCGGCGCGCGGGGGTAGGAGGTCCCCTCTCCTCGGGCGACGCCGACGTTGATCACGAGCAGCGACCGCCAGCCGTTGTCGGCGAAGAACTCGGCGTCGATCCCGTCGCGGTCCATGCCGTTCATCGGGCCCGTCGCGAGGCCGGCGGCGCGCAGGCCGACGACGAGGTAGCCCGCCTGGAGCAGCGCGTTGGTGCGGGCCATCTCGTCGCGCACCTCCGGCGCGGCGGCGAGGTTCTCGCGGATGCCGGGCATGTGCGGCATGAGGGTGTCCATGTGCTCGTGGAACGCGGGGTCGTACGCGACGACGAGCGAGAGCGGCGCCTGCGCGACACGCTCCTTGTTGCCGTCGGCCATGTGCGCGACGAGGCGCGCGCGGGCCTCGGGGGAGCGCACGGCGAGGACGCGCAGCGGCAGCGTGTTCATCGCGGTCGGGCCCCACTTGACGAGGTCGTAGACGGCGGCGAGCTGCTCGTCGGTCACCTCGGCGTCGGTGAGTCGCGCGTCGTGCGGGCCTCGCGGAACAGCAGGTCCGCCGTGGCGTCGTCGACGCGCAGGGCGGGGGCAAGGGTGTCGATGCTCATGCCGCGGGCAACAGTCAAGCGCTCAATCATCTTCCCGGCAGACGATGTGACGTCGGCGACACGGGCGCCGCGCCGCCCGCGACTACCCTGGACCCATGGCTTCCCCTGCGGCCGCGCGCGGCGGCGACCCGCTCGTGCTCGGCATCGAAACCTCCTGCGACGAGACCGGCGTGGCGCTGGTCCGCGGCCGCGAGCTGCTCGTCGACACCGTCGCGAGCTCGATGGACGAGCACGCCCGGTACGGCGGCATCATCCCCGAGGTCGCGTCGCGCGCTCATCTCGAGGCTATGATCCCCACGCTCGAGCGGTCCCTGGGGACCGCCGACGTCGACCTGTCCGAGGTCGACGCGATCGCCGTCACCGCGGGGCCGGGTCTCGTCGGCCCGCTCACCATCGGCGCGTCGGCGGCCAAGGCCCTCGCCCTCGCGCTCGGCAAGCCGCTGTACGGCGTCAACCACGTCATCGGCCACGCCGCGGTCGACGAGCTCGTGCACGGGGCGTTCCCCGACCGGGTCATGGCGCTCGTCGTCTCGGGCGGGCACAGCTCGCTGCTGCTCGTGGACGACGTCGCGACGTCCGTCACCGAGCTCGGCTCCACGCTCGACGACGCGGCGGGCGAGGCGTTCGACAAGGTGGGCCGCCTGCTCGGCCTGCCGTACCCCGGCGGCCCGCACATCGACCGCCTCGCGCGCGAGGGCGACCCGACGGCGATCCGGTTCCCGCGCGGCCTGACGGCGCGCAAGGACCAGGAGAAGCACGCGGACGACTTCTCGTTCTCGGGCCTCAAGACGGCGGTGGCGCGCTGGGTGGAGGCGCGGGTCGACAGCGGAGCCGCGGTGCCGACGAACGACGTCGCGGCCTCCTTCGCGGAGGCCGTCGCCGACGTCCTCACGGCCAAGACCATCGCGGCGTGCGAGCGTCACGGCGTCGGCACGCTCGTCGTCGGCGGCGGCTTCTCCGCCAACTCCCAGCTCCGGGATATGGCCGCGAAGCGCTGCGCGGAAGCCGGCATCGAGCTGCGCATCCCGCCGATCCGCTACTGCACGGACAGCGGCGCGATGATCGCGGCGCTCGGCTCCGCCGTCGTGCGCGCGGGTGTCGCCCCCTCGACCCTCGACATCGGCGTCGACTCCTCGATGCCGCTCACCACGGTCACCGTCTGACGGTCCGCGAGCACGCGACACGCTCGGTGACGTCCGGACGTCCGGACGAGCGGTCGACACGGGGGACGGGGCGCGGGTCGTGGCGGGTCTGGCGGGAGGCCGCGAGGCACGAGCGGCCGGATGGTAGACCCGCGCCCCCTCGCCCGAGCCACGCGCGACCGGCGCCACGGCCGCGGCCACTCAGAGCGGCCGACCCGCCCGCATCTCGGCGACGAGCGAGCGCACCACGGCGTCGAGCTCGCCCCCGTGCCGCCGGGCGACGGCACGCTGTCGCTGGTAGGACGCCCCGCGCCGCAGGATCGTGCGCACGCCGTCGAGCTCGTCGAGGCAGCCGAGCCGCGCCGCGACCGGTTCGAGGTCGACGAGGAGGCGGCCGACGGCGTCGGTCACGAGCTCCTCGTCGCCCGCCCGGTTCGCGATGATGATGGCGTCCATGCCGTAGCGCGCGGAGCGCCACTTGTTCTCCTGGGCGAACCACGGCGGCAGGGTGGGCAGCTCGCGGCCCTCGTCGAGCAGGGTCGAGAAGTGCTCGACGAGGCAGTGCGTGAGCGCGGCGAGCGCGAGCAGCTCGGTGACGTTCGTCGTGCCGTCGCAGATGCGGGTCTCGAGGGTGCCGAACCGCGGGGCGGGGCGCAGGTCCCAGCGCACCTCGGTGAAGTCGTCGATGACGCCGGTGTGCACCATGTCGGCGACGTAGCCCTCGAGCTCGGACCACCGCTCGAACTGGAAGGGGAGCCCGGCCGTGGGCAGCTGCTGGAACATCAGCGCGCGATTCGACGCGTACCCGGTGTCCTTGCCTCCCCAGAACGGTGAGCTGGCCGACAGCGACTGCAGGTGCGCGAAGCACGTGAGCATGGCCCGCTGGATCGGCAGCACCTTGTCGCGGTCCTCGATGCCCACGTGCACGTGCACGCCGTAGATGAGCATCTGCCGCCCCCACCACTGCGTGCGGTCGATGAGCGTGGTGTACCGCTGCTTGTCCGTCACCTTCTGCTGCGTCCAGCGCGCGAACGGGTGCGTGCCCGCGCACATGAGCTCGACGCGCAGCGGGTCGGTCACGGCGCGGATCTCCTCGATGGACCGCTCGAGGTCGTGGCCCGCCTCGCGCACCGTGCGGCGCACACCGCTGACCACCTCCACGGTGTTGAGCAGGAGCTCCTGCTTGATCGAGGGGTGCTCGCCCCCGCCCTCGGGGCGCACCGCGTCGAGCACGGTGCGCGCGACCTGCCGCAGGTCGCCGGAGTCGGCGTCGACGAGGGCCAGCTCCCACTCGAGGCCGACGCTCGAGCGCTCCGAGCGGGCGAAGGGGATGCTCGCCGCACCCGCCCGGCCGCCGGGGCCGGTGACCATGCCCGTGCTCACCCGCGCGCCGCCGGGCCGGCGGGGTCCCCGGCGGACGAGGGCCGGTCGAGGGGGTCGACCACGAGGGCTCGCTGGCGGCCGCCGACGCGCGTGAGGACGAGCGTCGCCTCGCCGTCGCCGGAGAGTGCGAGCTGCTTGCGCAGCAGCTCGGGCGTGACGGCCGTGCCGCGCTTCTTGATCGTCACGCGGCCGACGCCGCGCTCGCGCAGGTACGCCCGCAGCCGCTTGAGTCCGAAGGGAAGGTCGTCGACGACCCGGTAGCCCCGTGCGATCCCGGCCGCGAGCCCGTTCTCCTCCGTGGGGGCGGGGGAGTCGGTCGTCACGTACGCGATCGTGCGGTCGAGCAGCCGACCGCCCAGGGCGGCGGCGGCGTGGCTCACGAGGCCGGCGCGGATCACCGCGCCGTCCGGCTCGTAGAGGTAGCGGCCGACGTCGCCCACGTCGGGCACGACGTCGTCCTCGCCGGGGCGGTGCGCGAGTCGTCGGCTCGTCGTCCGCTCGGTCCCGTCCGCGGCGGTGCGGGTGGTGAGCACGAGCGCGGCGCGCCCCGGGCCGGCGGGCGCGAGCGGGCCGAACCACAGGCCGGCCTCGACCACGTCGCCGTCGACGGAGACCCATTCGGTCTCGGCGTCCGCGGGCAGGCCGTCGTGCGAGATGCCAGGGCCGACCTTGATCCCCACGGCGGGCACGCGCTCGCGCAGCGCCCACACCGCGTCGAGCGGCGGTGCGTAGGCACGGGGGTCGAACACGCGCGACCCGGAGCGGGTGCGGCGCGCGGGGTCGGCGTAGACGCCGTCGACGCCTCGGCCGCGAGGTCGAGCGCGAGGCCGTCGCCGTGGCGGACCTCGGCCTCGGGGAAGTGGCGCAGGTTGACGGTCGCGAGCGCGGCCGTCAGCTCGTCGACGTCGGTCGCCAGCACGCGCAGCCCCGTGCCCGCGAACGCCAGTGCGTCGGCGCCGATCCCGCAGGTGAGGTCGGCCACCCGCGTGACGCCGGCGTCGAGGTACCGCTGCGCGTGCAGGCCGGCGACGACGAGGCGCGTCGCCTGCTCGAGCCCCGCCTGGGTGAACAGCATGCCGTCCGCGAACGTGCCGAACTTGGCGTGCGCCGCGGCGCGCAGGCGCGACTGCGTGAGTGCCGCGGCGGCGAGGTCGGGGTCGACGCCCTTGGCCCGCAGGCCCTCCGCGAGCACGAGGGCCTGGCGCTCCTCGTAGGGCGGCAGCGCGCCGAGCAGGGCCCAGCCTCGGGGCTGAGCAGCTTCGTCAGGGCGGTCGCGTCCATGACTCGATCCTTCCACGGGAGGCGGCGACGACGCGCGGCGCCCGGCGGCCGTCGACGTTGGCACTCGCCTTGACCGAGTGCTAACCGGGTCATAGATTGGGCAGCGGTCGCCCCGGCCCCCGGGTCGGTGGTGGCCCGTGAGCGTCCCCGGCCGGCACCCGCGACGACGGCCGACGGCGCGCTCGACCCATCCGTTGCAGTTCTCACCGCGAAAGGGGAGGTCCGACGTGTCGGTCCCCATCAAGCCGCTCGAGGACCGGATCGTCGTGAAGGCCCTCGAGGCCGAGACCACGACCGCATCCGGCCTGGTCATCCCGGACACCGCCAAGGAGAAGCCCCAGGAGGGCGAGGTCCTGGCCGTCGGTCCGGGCCGTGTCGACGACAACGGCAACCGCGTCCCGCTGGACGTGACGGTCGGCGACAAGGTCATCTACAGCAAGTACGGCGGCACCGAGGTCAAGTACGGCGGCGAGGACTACCTCGTCCTGTCCGCGCGCGACATCCTCGCGTGGTGGTCTGAGCCACCCGCTGCAGCACGAAGCCCCGCGACCCTGAGGGTCGCGGGGCTTCGTCGTCTCCGGGGCTCGGTCCGGTCGTACGTCAGTGTCGGACGCGCTGGTGCGGCGTCAGACGCGCGGGTGCTGCATGGATCGCTCGCTGCGTGGAGCTGGGGAGATCAGACGGCGCTGCGGGCGCGCTCGGCGAGGATCGCGGCGCGCTCGTCCTCGCTCAGGCCGCCCCAGACGCCGTACGGCTCGCGCACGCGCAGCGAGGCCTCACGGCACTCCATCATCACGGGACAACCGTGGCAGATGGCCTTCGCCGCCTCGGCGCGACGTCGGCGGGTCGAGCCGCGCTCGCCCTCCGGGTGGAAGAACAACGTGTCGTCGGCGTCGCGGCACGAGCCCTGGTACTGCCATTCCCAGAGTTCCATCACCGGACCGGGGAGCCTCGAGATCTCTGCCATGCCGAACAACGTACAAGCGTTGCACGAGTTGTTCAAGCCCTGGTCGGCGCGATGTCGGCCGGGACGTCTTCCTGGGCAACCGTTGCGCGGAAGCGCGTCGGTGACCGCACGTCGGCGCCACTGTCGTTGCAGACCGCGCCATGACCGGGGCGGATCGGGGCGGGTGATCGCAGGCGGTCGTCGCGGTGGTGCACGACCGGGTCGCGTGGCGCGTTTGCGTGAGGGATGAACAAAACCTGCACAGCGCGTGGCGCGCTGCAGATCACGGTCTGGGCAGGGCGGGTGGCGGGACCGCGAACGGGTCGGCAGAATCGAGGCATGACCTCTGTGCGGTCCGCCCCCGGTCCTGAGGGAGCCCGACCGACCATGACGTACAGCCCCGGCCTCGCCGTCGCCGTCGTCGCGCGTCGGCTCGGGGTCGCTCCTGCGACGCTGCGTACCTGGGACCGGAGGTACGGTCTCGGTCCGTCGGAGCACCGAGCGGGATCGCACCGCCGGTACACCGAGGACGACGTCGCCCGGCTCGTCATCATGCGTCGCCTCACCCTCGATGGCGTCGCGCCCTCCGACGCCGCCCGCGCGGCCCTCGAGGCCGACGAGGAGGAGCTCGCCGCCCACCGCGGCGCCGTGACCTTCGACGTCGAGCCCGACGACCACGACGAGCACACGGACGAGCGCGACGACGACTCCGAGGGCGCGGACGAGCGCACGGCGCCGGGACGCCCGTTCCTGCGCGCCGTCCCCGGAGGCGACCAGGGCGGCGGCCCCGCGCCGCGATCGGTCGGCACGCGCGACCCGCGCCCGACCGTCGTCTCGGACGTCGTCGACGCCGCGATCGCCTACGACCAGCGCACGTGCGACCGCCTCCTGCGCATCCCGTCGGGCGACGACCCCGCCGTCTGGTGGTCCGACCTCGTCGAGCCCGCGCTCGAGCGCCTGGCGGAGCGCACCGTCCTCGCCGGGCCGGGCGAGTGCCCGAGGTCGTCCTGGCGAACGCCACGCTGGGCGCCCTGCGGGAGCACACGCAGCGCGCGAGGAGGCCGTCGTCGCGGCCGGCGGGCCCCCTCCGAACCACCCGAGCCGGATGCGGCGCATCGTGCTCGTCTTCGCGGCCCCCGACGAGCCTCTCCCGCTCGCCGCCCATGCACTCGCGGCCTCGTTGGGCACGCACGGCGCGATGGCGCGCATCGTCACGGGCCCGGCGAACGTCCACCGCACGCTCGAGCTCGTGACGATGGTCCGGCCCGCGGCGGTCGCGATGGTGACGACGCAGGCGCGACCCGACCTGGGGATCATCCACGCGGCGTTCGACGCCAACCCGGAGCTGCCCATGTTCGTCGGGCTGCCCAGCGACGACGCCGCCGCCGAGCTGCCGCTCGCCACGACGGTGCACCGCGTGCGCAGCTTCACCGGTCTCCTGCACGAGCTGCTGGCCGTCGTCCGCTGACCGCCGCCGGACGCCCCACGGCGTCCGGCGGCGACCCGTGCGCGCGTAGACTCGCGGTGTGACCGCCTCGCCCGCGCCCTCCGGTTCCACGCCCGCCCCGACGCCCGCGCACGACCCGTTCGGGTTCGTCGGCCTCACGTACGACGACGTGCTGCTCCAGCCCGGCTTCTCGGACCTGGCGCCGTCGGACATCGACACCACCACGCGGCTCACGCGCGAGATCTCGATCCGGGTGCCGCTCGTGTCCGCGGCGATGGACACCGTCACGGAGTCCCGGATGGCGATCGCGATGGCGCGCCAGGGCGGCATCGGGGTGCTGCACCGCAACCTGTCGATCGAGGACCAGGCGTACCAGGTCGACCTCGTCAAGCGCACCCAGACCGGCATCATCTCGAACCCCGTGACCATCGGTCCCGACGCGACGCTCGAGGAGCTCGACAAGAAGGCGGGGGAGTACCGCATCTCCGGGTTCCCGGTGCTCGACGCGGAGCACCGCCTCGTCGGCATGGTCACCAACCGCGACCTGCGCTTCACCCCGGTGGCCGAGTGGGCGACGACCAAGGTCGACGAGGTGATGACGCCCCAGCCGCTCATCACGGGTGCCGCGGGCATCTCGCGCGAGGAGGCGACGGCGCTCCTGCGCCGGCACAAGCTCGAGCGGCTGCCGCTCGTCGACGCCGACGGCCGTCTCGCCGGGCTCATCACCGTCAAGGACTTCGTGAAGTCGGAGCAGTTCCCCCACGCGTCCAAGGACGGCCAGGGCCGCCTGCTCGTCGCCGCGGCGATCGGGTACTTCGGCGACGCGTGGCAGCGGGCGACGACGCTCATCGACGCCGGTGTCGACGTGCTCGTCGCGGACACCGCGCACGGCAACGTGCGCATGCTCATCGACATGGTGCGCCGGCTCAAGACCGACCCGGCGACGCGCGACGTCCAGGTCATCGGCGGCAACGTCGCGACCCGCGAGGGCGCCCAGGCGTTCGTCGACGCCGGGGCGGACGCCATCAAGGTCGGCGTCGGCCCGGGGTCGATCTGCACCACGCGCATCGTCACCGGCGTCGGCGTGCCGCAGGTCACGGCCGTGTACGAGGCGTCGCTCGCCGCGCGGCCGGCGGGCGTCCCGGTCATCGCCGACGGCGGCATGCGCCACTCCGGCGAGATCGGCAAGGCGATCGTGGCCGGCGCGGAGACCGTCATGCTCGGCTCGATGCTCGCGGGCACGGAGGAGTCGCCGGGCGAGACGATCCTCGTGAGCGGCAAGCAGTACAAGGCGTACCGCGGCATGGGCTCGATGGGCGCCATGTCCTCGCGCGGCAAGAAGTCGTACTCGAAGGACCGGTACTTCCAGGCCGAGGTCACCAGCGACGACATGATCGTGCCCGAGGGGATCGAGGGGCAGGTGCCCTACAAGGGCACGCTCCAGGCCGTCGCGCACCAGCTCGTCGGCGGGCTGCACCAGACGATGTTCTACGTCGGCGCGCGGACCGTCCCCGAGCTGCAGGAGAAGGGGCGCTTCATCCGCATCACCTCGGCGTCGCTCAAGGAGAGCCACCCGCACGACGTGCAGATCACCGCCGAGGCGCCGAACTACACGGGCTTCTGACGACCCGGTACGGAGCCGGCTCGCAGGCCGCGGGGCGGCGCCACCCGCCCCGCCGGCCGGCCTCAGGAGGTCATGACCCGGGTGTGCAGCGCCTGCACGGCGTACCGGGCCGCCCAGAACGCGCCGTGCTGCCAGGCGGAGATCTCCGACATCCAGTCGCCGGCGAAGTACACGTTCCCCGCACCCTGCTGAAGCTGCTTGAAGCGGGAGGACTGCGTGTTCGGGTAGGCCCAGGCACCCTCGATGTACGGCACCTTGTGCCATGCGACGGAGAACGAGCTCTCGAGCTCGGTACGGTACTTCTCGCCGTGGATCTTGACCCCCTGCTCGACCGCGCGCAGCTCGCGCTGCTTCGGCGCCATGTCTGCGTAGGTGCGGGCGTTGGTCCCGGTGTTGTAGTAGCCGACGACGAGGCCCTTGCGCTCGCCGTACCCGTAGGACGGGTACCAGACGTGGGCGAGGTCCATGTCGGTCTCGGTGATCCCGCCGAAGATGCGGTGGTCGTCCTCCCAGAACCGGGTCCGGTACTGCAGACCGATCTTGCCCGCGGGCGCGCCGACGGCGAACTCGCCGAGCGCCGCGTCGACGTCGGGCCCCCAGTTGGTCGCCCATCGGCGCATGAGCCCCGCGGGTGCCGAGACGATGGCGAAGTCGGCGTCGATCTGGCGTGACCTGCCGTTGCGAGCGGTGTAGGTGACCGTGACGCCCCGGGTGGTGTTCTCGACGCCGGTGACGGGCGAGCTGAGGAGGACGTTCTGCTTCCCGATGGCGCGGACGAAGTACTCGTACGTCGTGTCCATCCCGCCCTTCGGCTGGAACATGAGCATCGACTGCTCCCAGTTGATCTCGAACGGGAAGTACATCCGACCCGGGACGCGAGCACCTCGGAGACGCTGCCGGGACCCGGCAGCGGGGTGCCGTGCTCGTTCCACGCGGACGGGTAGACCGAGAAGCCCCGGTTGTTCCCGCCCTGGTACGTGCCGTCCGCCGTGAGAGAGCCCCAGCTGCGCAGGAAGGCCCGCAGGTTCTCCTTGTCCGCGGCGGTCAGTCTCTGGTCGAGGGCGCCCTGGTCGGTCGCGTAGTTGAGGAGCTCGGACGTGTACCCGAACACGTCGGCCTTCGCGGTCCGGTAGCGGACCGGGTTGCCGGGGGTCGCGCCCGTCCGCTCGTTGTAGAGGTAGGCGTCGGCGTTCGCGTTGGTGAAGACCTCGTAGGGCACCCCGAGCTCGCGGAGGTAGTCCATCGTCACCATCCACTGGGCGATGCGACCGGCGCCGGCGTTCATGTAGACGTTGCGGTCGAAGCGGGCCGTCTGCCGGACGCCGTCCACATCGGTCTCGGTGTCCCCGCCGCGGATCGTCAACGTGCGCCCGCCGGGGCGGTGACGCGCCTCGAGCACCGTGACCTTGTAGCCGGCCTTCTGCAGCTCGTACGCCGACGCGAGCCCGGCGGGGCCGGCGCCGACGACGACGACCTTCTTGGCCGAGCGCCCCGTCAGGGTGAAGTCGCCCTTCGTCGGCGCGATCCAGGACTCGTTCCTCGGCTGGGCGGCGGCGGTCGGCGCGAGGCCGACGGCACCCATCGTCGCGAACATCGCGCCGGCGCCGGAGGTGACCCCGACGGCCTGGAGGAAGCTGCGGCGCGAGACGCCGGCCGTGCTCTCGTCAGTGACCATGTGGCTTGGCCCTCTCGTGGTGAAAGGCCTGACGGACGGCCTTCCCGGTCCTGCGCGCCGGGTGCCGCCGTCAGCACCGGCACCGACCGTAGGGGTGGCCGGTCGCGGCCCCGCGTCCTGCGCGTTTCGGGCAGGTGACGGTCCGGCGGTCCTCGTAAACCTCTGGTTTCGGACACGTCGGCGACACGGCGGCGAAACGACCGCGCGCTAGCTTCCGGGCTCCGGTCCGCCCCGGACCGGCCGTACCCGGACGCCGAGGGGCGTCCCTGCTCCCGCCTGGAGGCACCGTGAAGAACCGCACCAAGATCGCCGTCGCCGTCGTCGTCACCGCTGCGGTCGCCGTGCCCGGCACCGCCGTCGCGGCCGGACGCCTCTTCGAGCCGCGGCCCACCGAGGCCGTCTCCTTCGTCACCGGGGACACCGCGTCGATCGCGGACGGCGTGGCGTTCGGCAAGAACGTGTCCTGGTACAAGTCGTCGGGGCTCGGGCCCTCGGCCCTGAACCGCGCGCCCGGCGTCTCCACGGAGGAGCGCTACATCCCCACGGACGTCTTCCCCGGCGGTGTGCTGCCGGCGGGCGTGACGATCACCGAGGCGCAGGGCATCAACGTCCTCCTGCGCATCGGCGAGAACCTCGAGCGCGCCGGGCTCTCCTACGACGACGTCGTCTCCATGCGGGTGTTCCTCCAAAACCCCGCCGGCCAGGAGAAGATGGACTTCGCAGGCTGGAACCGCGCCTACCGCCAGTTCTTCGCCAACACGAACCGCGCGACGGGCGCGCCGCTCGACGTCCAGCTCGGCTCGACGACGACCGCGCCGATGATCGTCAACCCGGCGAGGCCGTCGCGCTTCGCCCTCGAGATCGAGAACCTGCCGGTCGACGGGTGGCTGGTCGAGGTCGAGGTCGACGCGGTGTACCCGCGCTGAGCGTGGTGCCGGCGCGGCGGCCCTGCCTGCTCACACGGGCCAGCGGCCGTCGGCGCCGGCACCGACGTACGGGCGCTCGCGCTCGCCGTCCTCCAGCTCGTCGACCCACCGGCGGTGCGCGCCGACCTGGTGGTCGTGCAGGGCGTCGAGCGTCGTCGCCGCGAGGTGGGGGTGCACGCGGGCCAGCGCGTCGAGCAGGTCGAGCGTGGCGAGCGCGTCGACCTCCGCCGCGTGCAGGGGGGAGGGCGTCGCGACGCCGTAGTGCGCGCACAGGTCGGCGAGGCGGCGTTTGCCGTCGCGCGCCGCGTCGCTGTCCCGGTCGAGCACGAGCGGGTCGAGCACGGGCCGCACGGGCCGGCCGAGACGCTCGGGCAGCGTCGGGAGCCCGTGCCGCGCGAGCTCCACGTCGAGCAGCGTGAGGTCGAACGCCGCGTTGTACGCGACGAGGGGCACCCCGGCCCGCTGGTGGGCGACGAGCGACGACGCGATCTCCTCGAGCGCGCCGCGGGGCGACGCGCCGTACGCGGCCGCGTGCGACGTGGCGATGCCGTGGATCGCCGTCGCCTCGGCCGGGATCTCGACGCCGGGGTCCAGCAGCCACGTCCGCACGGTCGTGCCGGCGGGCTCGCGCACCACGAGGGCGGCGGTGACGATGCGGTCGGTCTCCACGTCAAGCCCCGTCGTCTCCGTGTCGAACGCCACCAGGGGGCCGGTCGTCCAGGTCATGGCGCCACCCTGGCAGGGCCGCCCACACGCCGGTCGGCGGGCGGACCGGGCCGCTCCGCCCGCCGGTAGGCTGGTCCGGTGAGCAACGAGATCGAGATCGGACGTGGCAAGCGCGGGCGGCGCGCGTTCTCCTTCGACGACATCGCGGTCGTGCCGTCGCGGCGCACGCGCGACCCGGAGGAGGTCTCGGTCGGCTGGCAGATCGACGCCTACCACTTCGAGCTCCCGGTCCTCGCGGCGCCGATGGACTCGGTGATGAGCCCCGCGACGGCGGTCGCGCTCGGCAACCACGGCGGGCTCGGCGTCCTCGACCTCGAGGGCCTGTGGACGCGCTACGAGGACCCGGAGCCGCTGCTCGCGGAGATCGCGGCGCTCGAGCCCGACGACGCGACGCGTCGCATGCAGGAGATCTACGCCGAGCCGATCCGGCCCGAGCTCATCACGCAGCGCCTCAAGGAGATCCGCGCGGCGGGCGTTACGGTCGCCGGGGCGCTCTCCCCGCAGCGCACCCAGGAGCACTACCAGACCGTCGTCGACGCCGGGGTGGACCTGTTCGTCATCCGTGGCACGACGGTGTCGGCCGAGCACGTGTCCGGCGTCGCCGAGCCGCTCAACCTCAAGCGCTTCATCTACGAGCTCGACGTCCCCGTAATCGTCGGCGGGGCGTCGACCTACACCGCGGCGCTGCACCTCATGCGCACCGGTGCGGCCGGTGTGCTCGTCGGCTTCGGCGGCGGGGCCGCGCACACCACCCGCGTGAGCCTCGGCATCCACGCGCCGATGGCGAGCGCGGTGGCCGACGTCGCCGCCGCGCGCCGCGACTACCTCGACGAGTCCGGCGGTCGCTACGTCCACGTCATCGCGGACGGCGGCGTCGGCCGGTCGGGCGACCTCGTCAAGGCGGTCGCGTGCGGTGCGGACGCGGTCATGCTCGGGGCCGCGCTGGCCCGTGCCGAGGAGGCCCCCGGTCGAGGCTGGCACTGGGGCTCGGAGGCCCACCACCCGCAGCTGCCGCGCGGCGAGCGCGTGAGCGTCGGGACGGCCGGCACGCTCGAGGAGATCCTCTTCGGCCCCGGCCGGCGCGCGGACGGGACGCTCAACCTCGTCGGCGCGCTCCGCCGGGCCATGGCCACGACCGGGTACTCCGACCTCAAGGAGTTCCAGCGCATCGAGGTCGTCGTCTCGCCGTACCAGCCCCGCTGAGCAGGGCGGCCGGGCGGTCCGGCGACCTGGCGGCCCGGCGGGCCTCCTGGCCGGTACCGCCCGGGACGCCTGTCGGCCGCACCCCGTAGCCTGGGGCCCATGACCAGATCCCCGGGCAGCTCCTCGAACCCTGCGCCCGGTCCCGTGCCCGGCGGCGGCGCCGCTCCCGACGGCCTGCTCGACCCGGAGGACCCGGCCGCGACGTACGTGCTGGAGCCCGACGTCGTCGCACCGCTCGTCGCGCGGATCGTCACGAGCAGCACCTCCGGCGTGCACCGGTCGGTCCTGCCGTTCACCGGGGCGCCGCTCGCCTCGGTGCCCCTCTCCTCGACCGCGGACGTGGTCGCCGCGGTGGAGCGCGCGCGCACCGCCCAGCGTGCGTGGGAGCAGGTCCCGGTGGCCGAGCGGGCGCGCGTGCTGACGCGGTTCGGCGCACTCGTGCTCGCGCAGCAGTCCGACGGCCTGGACCTGATCCAGATGGAGTCGGGAAAGTCGCGCCGCAGCGCGTTCGAGGAGATCGCGGACCTCGCGATCGTCACGCGGCACTACGCGGTGCGCGGGCCGCGGTACCTCGCGGACCGCCGCGTGCCCGGCATGCTGCCCGTGCTCACTGGCACGACGGTGCACCGGCGTCCGGTCGGCGTCGTCGGGGTCGTGGCGCCGTGGAACTACCCCCTCACGCTCGCATTCGCCGAGGTGGTGCCTGCGCTCCTCGCCGGGAACGCGGTGGTGCTCAAGCCGGACCCGCAGACCACGCTCACGGCGTCGTGGGGTGCCGAGCTGCTCGAGCGCGCGGGCCTGCCCGCCGACCTCCTGCTCGTCGTCGCGGGCGGCGGCGACGTGGGTGCGGCGCTCACCGACCACGTCGACCACGTCGCGTTCACCGGCTCGACCGCGACCGGGCGGAAGGTCGCCGCCCGTGCGGGCGAACGACTCGTCGGCGCGACGCTCGAGCTCGGTGGGAAGAACCCGCTCTACGTCGCCGCCGACGCGCACGTGCCCACCGCCGCGCGGGGCGCCTGCGCGCGTGCTTCGGCAGCTCCGGCGAGCTGTGCGTCTCGACCGAGCGGCTGGTGCTCCACGAGGCCGTGGCGGACGACTTCCTCGACGCGTTCGTCCCCCTCGTGCGCGCGATGCGCCTGGGCGCCGGTCTCGACTACTCGGCCGACATGGGGTCGCTCACCTCCCAGGCCCAGCTCGACCGGGTCGTGGCGCACGTCGACGACGCGCTCTCGCGGGGCGCCGTGTGCTCGCCGGCGGGGTGCACCGCGCCGACATCGGCCCGTGGTTCTACGCGCCCACCGTCCTCGGCGACGTGCCCGACGACGCGCTGTGCAGCACGGAGGAGACGTTCGGCCCCGTCGTCTCCGTGCGGCGCGTCGCCGACGACGACGAGGCGGTGCGCGTGATGAACGACACCCCGTACGGGCTGAACGCGAGCGTGTGGACGCGCGACGTCGCGCAGGGCCGGCGGATCGCCGCCCGGGTGCGGGCGGGGACCGTGAACGTCAACGACGGGTACAGCGCGACCTGGGGGTCGGTCGCGGCGCCCATGGGCGGCATGAAGGCCTCGGGCCTCGGGCGGCGGCACGGCCGGGAGGGCATCCTCGCGCTCACCGAGGCGCAGACGGTCTCCGTCCAGCGCGGCGCGAACCAGGGGCTGACGCTCGACCGGCTCTACGAGCTCGGCGGCGAGCTGCCGAGCCGCGTGCTCACCCGGGCGCTCGACGTCATGCGGAGGCTGCGCCTGCCGTGACGGCGGGGAGTGCTGGTCGGCGCACGACCGCGTCCAGCAGCGCCTTGACCGCGGCGGGCACCTCGCGCGCCTGGTAGACGACGGGCTTCCACGGCTCGACGCTGGCGGCGCTCACGCCGACCCCGACGGCGTCGAGCCCGGCGACGCGGCACGAGAACAGCGCGCGCGGCAGGTGGTAGCCCTGCGTGACGACCACCGCGTGCGCGAACCCGAAATCGGAGACGGCGCGCGTGCACGTCGCGTGCGTGTCGAAGCCCTCGCGGTCGAGCAGGATCGCCTCGTCGGGCACGCCCTGGTCCACCAGCCGCGCGCGCATCGACGCCGGCTCGTCGTAGCCGTCGTGCGCGTCCCCGCTCACGAGCACCACGGGCGCGACCCCGCGCGCGTACAGCTCCGCGGCGGCGTCGAGGCGGCGCCGCAGGTACGCCGACGGTGTGCCGTCCGGGCGCAGCCCGGCGCCCGGCACGACGACGACGTCGCTCGCCGGGACCTCGCCCGGCGCCAGCACACGGCGACGTCCGAGGACCTGCACGGCGGCGTAGGGCGCGAGCGCCGGCACGGCCGCGCCGGCGAGGACCAGGGCCGTGCGGGCAGCGGTTCTCATGCCCGCCCCGCGAGCGTGTCCAGCTCGGCGGAGAGGTGGGAGCGCGCGCGGTCCTCCCAGTGCTCCGCCGCGTACGCCGTCCGGTAGAGCGGTCCTGCGCCGAGCAGTGAGCGCAGCACCGCGGCGCGGCCGGCCCGGAAGGCGTCGTCGGGCACGTGCGCGTACTCCGCCCGCACCTGGCGCACGTAGCGCGCGTACCGGTCGGGCGCTGCGGCGAGGATCGCGAGGTCGGCGTCGGAGACGAGTCCGCCGGCGACGTCGTCCGGCGCGGGGGAGTGGTCCGCGGTCATCAGCACGAGACGCGCGACCTCCTCGACCACCGTCGCGTCGAGGTGCGGACCGAGCGCCTCGCCCACCAGAGCGGCCGAACGTTCCTCGTCGACGCGCGCCTCGCCGTCGTGCACCGCGTCGTGGAACCAGATCGCGAGCTGCGTGACCGACGCCGCGGTCGCGTGGCCGTGACGCGCGGACGCCCCGGCGTCGTTCGCGATGTCGGGAGCCCCCGCTGGGCGGCCCTCCAGCAGTGCGAGCGAGTCCAGCGCGTGCACGAGGTGCTCGGGCCCGTGGTAGACGCGGTGCGGTTCGTGCCACCGCTCGACGAGGTCGACCCCGACGTCACGCGCCCCCGGCAGCAGCGCGTCCCACCGCGCCAGCAGCGACTCCGCCTTCGCCGCTCTGCGAGCCCGGCCGGGCACCCGCAGGCCCGACGACCCGAGCCGGCGCGCGAGCTCGCGCCCGGAGACCGGCACGGCCCCGGCCGCCACGGCGTCGTCGTACCGCTCGGCCGCGACGTCGTAGTGGTCGAGGTCGAACGCCCGCCGGCTCAGCCCGATCCGGTCGGCGAGCCCGTGCAGCTCGGCGAGCGACGCGTCCGACACGAGGTGGCTGAACAGCGTCCCGTGCGCGGGCCACGCGGGCGGGTCGACGTAGACGGTCACGTCACGAGCATGCCACCCGTGTGCTGGTCCGGGTGCCGGGTGGTGGCACTCCGGGGCGGCCGTGCCGGGTCTACCATCCGCGCCGCTCGTTCCTCGCGGCGCTCCCGCCAGACCCGCCACGACCCGGCACGGCCGCCCCTCCGGCCATCGCCCGGCGTTCTCGCGGACCAGTCACCTGGGCGAGGCTCAGGCGAGCACCCCCGGCGCGTCCCGGTCCGGCCCCCGGGACGTCGTCGTCAGGCGCTCGGGCGCCCGCCCTCGACGACCTCGACGCACTGCCGCGCGATGGCGAGCTCCTCCATCGTCGGGACGACCATGACGAGCGTGCTCGTCCAGTCGGGCGAGACGACGCGCGGCTCGCCGGAGTCGGCGGCGTTCCGGTCCGGGTCGACGGCGAGGCCGAGAGGCTCCAGACCGTCGACGACGGCCGCGCGCACGGCGGCGTCGTGCTCGCCGACACCGGCGGTGAACGCGAGGACGTCGACGCGGCCGAGGACGGCGTGGTACGCGCCGACGTACTTGCGCAGCCGGTGGATGTACACGTCGAACGCCCGCTGCGCGTCGGCGTCGCCGGCGTCGATGAGGCGGCGCAGCTCGCGGAAGTCGTTGACGCCCGACAGGCCCTTGACGCCGGAGCGCTTGTTGAACAGGTCGTCGATCTCGTCGATGCTCATGCCGGCGTTGCGGGCGAGGTGGAACACGACGGCCGCGTCGATGTCGCCCGTGCGGGTGCCCATGACGAGGCCTTCGAGCGGGGTCATGCCCATGGACGTGTCGACCGCGACGCCACCGCGCACGGCGGACGCCGACGCCCCGTTGCCGAGGTGCAGCACGATCGTGTTGAGGCTCTCGATGCGGCGTCCGAGGACGCGGGCGACCTTGCCGGAGACGTACTGGTGGCTCGTGCCGTGGAACCCGTAGCGGCGCACGCCGTGCTCCTGCGCGACCGCGCGGTCGAGCGCGTAGGTCGACGCGGCGTCGGGCAGGGACGAGAAGAACGCGGTGTCGAAGACGGCGACGTGCGGCACGTCGGGCAGGAGCTCGCGCGCGACGCGGATGCCGGTGACGTTCGGCGGGTTGTGCAGCGGCGCGAGCGGGGACAGCTCGTCGATCTGCCGCTCGACGTCGTCGTCGACGAGCACCGGCCGGGAGAACACCGCGCCGCCGTGCACGACGCGGTGGCCCACCGCGTACACGTCCGCGTCCGACAGGTCCGGGCCGATCTCGTCGAACAGGCCGAGCGCGATGCGCAGGGCCTCGCCGTGGTCGGCGACGGGCTGCTCGCGCGTCGTCGTGTTCCCTGCGAAGCGGTGCGTGACGATCCCCGACTCCTCGCCGATCCGCTCGACGGTGCCGGCGGCGATCGCCTCCCCGCCGACCGGGTTGACGAGCTGATACTTCAGCGACGACGAGCCGGAGTTCATGACGAGGACCGAGCCGTGCGCCCCGTACGCGCTGTAGGGGTTGGGGCGCTCGCCCTCGGGCAGGATCGTCATGAGGTGGCTCCCTGGGAGACGGGGGTCGTGGACGCGGGGCCGGCGGGCGCGGCCGTGTCGCCCGCGGCGGTGGCGGGCGCCTGCGCCTGGATGGCGGTGATCGCGACAGTGTTGACGATGTCCTGCACGAGCGCGCCGCGCGACAGGTCGTTCACCGGCTTGTTGAGGCCCTGCCAGCACGGGCCCGACGGCGACCGCGCCGGCCGAGCGCTGGACCGCCTTGTACGTGTTGTTGCCCGTGTTGAGGTCCGGGAAGATGAACACCGTCGCGCGACCCGCGACGTCCGAGCCGGGCATCTTCGACGCGGCGACGGACGCGTCGACGGCGGCGTCGTACTGGATCGGACCCTCGACGAAGAGGTCGGGACGCCGCTCGCGCACGAGGGCGGTGCCGCGGCGCACCTTGTCGACGTCGGCGCCCGAGCCGGACTCGCCCGTCGAGTACGACAGCATCGCGACCCGCTGGTCGATGCCGAACTGTGCCGCCGTCGCGGACGAGGAGATCGCGATGTCCGCGAGCTGCTCGGCGGTCGGGTCGGGGATGACGGCGCAGTCGCCGTAGACGAGCACGCGGTCCTCGAGGCACATGAGGAACACCGAGGACACGACGGAGACGCCGGGCTGGGTCTTGATGATCTCGAACGACGGCTTGATGGTGTGCGCCGTCGTGTGCTTCGCGCCCGACACCATGCCGTCGGCGAGACCGAGGTGGACCATCATCGTGCCGAAGTACGACACGTCCTGGACGCGCTCGCGCGCCTCGTCGAGCGTCACGCCCTTGTGCGCCCGCAGCGCCTGGTACTCGGCGGCGAAACGCTCGACGTGCTCCGGGTCGTGCGGGCTCAGCACGGTCGCGGCGTCGATGTCGAGCCCGAGCTCGGCGGCGCGGGCGCGCACGCGCTGCTCGTCGCCGAGGATCGTCAGGTCGGCCACCTGGCGCCCGAGCAGGGTCGACGCCGCGCGCAGGATGCGGTCGTCGTCTCCCTCGGGGAGCACCACGCGCTTGCGGTCGGCGCGTGCGCGCGAGAGCAGCTCGTACTCGAACATCAGCGGCGTGACGACCTCGGGCCTGGGCACGTCGAGGCCCGCGAGAAGCTCGGCGCCGTCGACGCTCTGCTCGAACAGCGCGAGCGCGGTGTCCACCTTGCGCTGGGCGTCCTTGGTGACGCGCCCGCGCGCCCGCGACGCGGCGCTCGCGGTGCGGAACGTGCCGAGCTCCGTGCGGATGATCGGCAGGCTGGGGTCGAGGTCCGCGACGAGCCGGGCCGTCGACTCCGGCGGGAAGAACCCGCCGTTGAGGATCACGCCCGCGAGCGACGGGAAGCCGGAAGCGGAGTGCGCGGCGAGCAGGCCGATGACGATGTCGACGCGGTCCCCGGGCGTGATCACGACCGCGCCGTCCGTCAGCCGGTCGAGCAGGTGCTCGAACGACATGGCCCCGACGAGCAGGTCCGTCGCCTCGCGCGCGAGCAGCGCCTCCTCGCCGAATGCGAGCGTGCCGTCCACCGCCTCCATGAGCGCGCGGACCGTCGGTGCGTCGAGGAACGGGTCCTCGGGCACGGCCCAGCCGGGCAGCCGCCGTGCGTCCGGGGCTGCGCCCGCCGAGCCTCCCGACGGCACCTCGCCCCGCCCGCGCGGAGCCCCGTCCGGTCCGAGGGTCCCGAGCAGGGCGCGGACCGTGTCCAGGTCGTCGGGGCGCACCCGGTTCGCCACGACGCCGATGGGCTGCGCGTGCTGCGACCGCAGCTCGGCGACGCTCACCTCGACGAGGTTGCCCACGGCGTCGGGCGTGCGGTCCTTGCCCGAGACGACGAGGAGCACGGGCGCCCCGAGGTTCGCCGCGACCCGGGCGTTGAACGCCAGCTCCGTCGGGCCCGCGACGTCCGTGTAGTCGGTGCCCACGACGAGGACGACGTCGCACGCGCTCGCGACCTCGTGGTAGCGGGTGAGGATGCGCGAGAGCGCCGCCTCCGGGTCGGCGTGCACGTCCTCGTACGTGACGCCGATCGCCTGCTCCGTGGTGAGGTCCACCCCGTCGTGCGCGAGCAGCAGCTCGAGCACGTAGTCCTGGACGTCCGGCCCGGCGGCCCGCGTGACCGGGCGGAAGACCCCGATCCGCTGGACCTTGCGGGCCAGGAGGTCGAGCACGCCGAGCGCGACGGTGGACTTCCCCGTCTCGCCCTCGGGCGAGGCGATGTAGATGCTGCGAGCCGGTCCGCTCACTCGTTGTCCCCTCCGGTGTCCTGCGCGGCCGCAGGGCCGCCGTTGTACTGCGGGCCGCCCTGCTCGGTCCCGGTCTCGCCCACGTCCGGCCACACCCAGTCGCGCACCTCCGGGATGTCCTCGCCGTGCTCGCGGGTCCACTGCCGCGCGCGCAGCCGCGCGTCGACCATGCGCTGGCGCAGGCCCGCGGCACGCGACCGCAACGACGGGACGCGGTCGATGACGTCGATGACGAGGTGGTACCGGTCGATGTCGTTGAGCATCGCCATGTCGAAGGGCGTCGTCGTCGTGCCCTCCTCCTTGTACCCGCGCACGTGGATGTTCGGGTGGTTCGTGCGGCGGTACGTGAGGCGGTGGATGAGCCACGGGTAGCCGTGGTAGTCGAAGATGACCGGCTTGTCGGTCGTGAACAGGGTGTCGAAGTCCTTGTCCGACAGGCCGTGCGGGTGCTCCTTCTCGTCCTGCAGGCGCATGAGGTCCACGACGTTCACGACGCGCACCTTGAGGTCGGGCAGGTGCCGGCGCAGGAGGTCCGCCGCGGCGAGCGTCTCGAGCGTCGGGACGTCGCCCGCGCACGCGAGCACGACGTCGGGGTCCTCGCCCTCGACCTCGGTGCCGGCCCACTCCCAGATGCCGAGCCCGCGCGTGCAGTGCGCGATCGCGGCGTCCATCGACAGGAACTGCGGGCCCGGCTGCTTGCCCGCCACGACGACGTTGACGTACTGCCGCGACCGCAGGCAGTGGTCGTACGTCGACAGGAGGGTGTTGGCGTCCGGCGGCAGGTAGACCCGGACGATCTCCGCCTTCTTGTTGACGACGTGGTCGATGAAGCCCGGGTCCTGGTGGGAGAAGCCGTTGTGGTCCTGGCGCCACACGTGGCTCGACAGCAGGTAGTTGAGGCTCGCGATCGGTCGGCGCCACGGGATGTGGTTGGTGACCTTGAGCCACTTCGCGTGCTGGTTGACCATCGAGTCGACGATGTGGATGAACGCCTCGTAGCTGGTGAACAGCCCGTGCCGCCCGGTGAGCAGGTAGCCCTCCAGCCAGCCCTGGCACTGGTGCTCCGAGAGCATCTCCATGACGCGCCCCGCGCGGGCGAGGTGCTCGTCGACGTCCGGCCCGTAGAACTCCGCGTTCCACTGCTTGTCGGTGCTGTCGTAGACGGCCTGGAGCCGGTTGGACGCCACCTCGTCCGGGCCGAAGATCCGGAAGTTGTCCGGGTTGCGCCGCACGACGTCGTCGAGCCACGTCCCGAGCACGCGCGTCGCCTCGGCCACACCCTCCCCGGGCGAACGGACCTCCACCGCGTAGTCGCGGAAGTCGGGCAGGCGCAGGTCCTTGAGCAGCAGCCCGCCGTTCGCGTGCGGGTTGTCGCTCATGCGCAGCGTCCCCGGAGGGGCGAGCGCGGCGACGTCGTCGACGAGCCGGCCGTCCTCGTCGAACAGCTCGTCGGGCCGGTAGGACTCGAGCCAGTCCTTCAGCGTCTGGAGGTGCTCGGGCGTGTCGCGCGCGCTGGAGAGGGGAACCTGGTGCGCGCGCCACGAGTCCTCGGTCTTCTTCCGTCGATCTCGGGCGGCACGTCCAGCCCTTGGGGGTGCGGAAGACGATCATCGGCCACGCCGGGCGCTCGTCGCTGCCCTCGTGCGCCTCGCGCTTGATCTGCGCGATGTGGTTGAGCACCTCGTCGAGGAGCTCCGCGAAGCGCTGGTGCGCCTCCATCGGGTCCTCGTCGTCGAACCCGCCGGTGAAGAAGTACGGCGTGTGGCCGTACCCGATCATGAGGTCGCGCAGCTCGTCGTCGCTGATGCGCGCGAGCACCGTGGGGTTGGCGATCTTGTACCCGTTGAGGTGCAGGATGGGCAGGACCACGCCGTCGTTGCGGGCGTGACGAACTTGTTCGAGTGCCAGCTCGTCGCGAGCGGACCGGTCTCGGCCTCGCCGTCGCCGACGACGGCCGCGACGAGCAGGTCGGGGTTGTCGAACGCTGCGCCGTACGCGTGGGAGAGGGCGTAGCCGAGCTCGCCGCCCTCGTGGATCGACCCCGGGGTCTCGGGTGCACGTGGCTCGGGATGCCGCCGGGGAAGGAGAACTGGCGGAACAGGCGCCGCATGCCCTCGGTGTCCTGGGTGACGTCGGAGTAGATCTCCGAGTAGGTGCCCTCGAGGTAGGTGTTGGCGACGAGCCCCGGGCCGCCGTGACCCGGGCCGGCGACGTAGATCGTGGACTGGCGGCGCTGGGCGATCGCGCGGTTGAGGTGCGCGTACAGGAAGTTCAGCCCGGGCGCGTGCCCCAGTGCCCGAGCAGGCGCGGCTTGACGTCGTCGCGCGTGAGCGGGGTCCGCAGCAGCGGGTTCGCCAGGAGATAGATCTGTCCGACGGACAGGTAGTTCGCCGCACGCCACCACGCGTCGACGCGGCGCAGCGTCTCGTCGTCGAGCGGCGCGACCTCCGTGGTGCGCCAGGGGTTCGTGGGGGTGGCCGTGGTCGTGCTCATCTCACGCTCCTGCGGGACGGGGTTCGCGGACGACTACGCATTCATACAACCGCATGCGGGAGGTGGCTGCACGAGGTTCCCCGCCGCGGCGCGGTGTGACGTGCGTCGTCGGGGCGGGAAAGGGACGAAGGTCCCGGGCGACCGACCGTGACGCGGGACCTCCGGCACGGGACGGCGGGGCCCTGGGCCGATTCGGGCGGACCGTCCTCGCGCCGTTACCGTGGGCACGTGCCCGAGACCGCCGCCCCTCGCTCGTTCTGGGCGGTCGCCCGCCAGCCCCGCATGATCGGTCTGCTCGTGCTGTTCCTCGTCGCCGCGGCGGTGTGCGCCCGGCTCGGGGTCTGGCAGCTCGACCGGGCCCAGCAGCGCGCCGACCTCGCCGCGCAGCAGGAGGCCGCCGAGGCGGAGGCCGAGGGGCCCGAGGGCCTCGGGGTGCTGCTGCCGCCGCAGACGACGTTCCCCGGCGAGCTCGTGGGCCGCCAGGCCTGGGTCGAGGGGGAGTACGAGCCCGACGAGCAGCTGCTCGTGGCGGGGCGCGCGCTCGACGGTCGCGAGGGTTTCCTCGTGCTCACGCCGCTGCGCGTCACCGACGACGGCACGGGCGGGGCGTCGTGGCAGGACCTCTCCGGTGCGCCCGTGCTGCCGGTCGTGCGCGGGTGGGTCCCCACGCCCGACGCGGGCGCGGCGCTCGAGGTGCCGGACGGCGTCGTCCGGCTCACCGGCTACCTCCAGGCCTCCGAGGCGGCGGGGGAGGCGGAGCTGCCTGCCGGCCGGACCGACTCGATCTCCACCGGCGCGCTCGTCAACGACTGGGGCGGCCCCATCTACTCGGGCTACCTCGTGCTCATCGCCTCCGACCCGGCGCAGGTCGCCGCCGCCGACGGCGGCCCCGGGATCCTGCCGCGCCCGACGATCGAGGGTGGGACGGGGCTCAACCTGCAGAACGTGTTCTACGCGCTGCAGTGGTGGGTGTTCGGCGGGTTCGCCGTCCTGCTGTGGCTCCGGCTCGTCCGCGACGAGGTCGCCGGCGGGCGCGGGGCGGGCGCGGCGACGACGACGGGATCGCCGGCCTGCCCGCCACGGCGTCGTCGCGGTGAGGTCCCTCCCTGCCCCGACGGGTGATCTCGGCCCGCGCTACTCCTGCTGCCAGGAGTGCCACAGGCGCGCGTAGTCGCCGCCGGCGGCGACGAGCTCGTCGTGCGGACCGATCTCGCTGATCCGCCCGCCGTCGACCACGGCCACGCGGTCCGCGTCGTGCGCGGTGTGCAGGCGGTGCGCGATGGCCACGACCGTCCGGCCCTCGAGCACCCCGTTGAGCGACCGCTCGAGGTGCCGCGCGCGCGCGGGTCGAGGAGCGACGTGGCCTCGTCGAGCACGAGCGTGTGCGGGTCGAGCAGGACGAGCCGGGCGAGCGCGACCTGCTGGGCCTGGGCCGGCGTCAGGGCATGGCCGCCCGACCCGACGACCGTCTCGAGGCCGTCGGGCAGCGCCTGCGCCCAGCCGAGCGCGTCGACGGCGCCCAGCGCCGCGCGCAGCCGCTCGTCGCTCGCGCCGACGTCGGCGAGACGCAGGTTCTCGGCGACGGTGCCCACGAACACGTGGTGCTCCTGCGTGACGAGCGCGACCTGGCGCCGCAGCTCGGTCAGCGGCAGGTCCACGAGCCGCACGCCGCCCACGCGCACGGTGCCCGCGGTGGGCGGGTGGATGCCGGCCAGCATGCGACCGAGCGTCGACTTGCCCGCCCCGGACGGCCCGACGACGGCGAGCCGCTCGCCCGGCGCGAGGTCGAGCGAGACGCCGTGGAGCACGGGGTGGCCCGCACGGTAGGCGTACTCGACGTCGCGCGCGACGACGCGGTCGTCGGCGGGTTCGTCGTCCGTCGCGGTGCGGTCCGTCGGGACCAGCGAGACCCCGACGATGCGCGCGTAGGACGCCGCCGCGACCTGGATCTCGTCGAGCCAGAAGATGAGGTTCCACACCGGGCCGGCGAGCTGGAACGCGTACGTGGTGACGGTCGCGACGGCCCCCAGCGTCGTCTGGCCCTGGGTGAGGAGCCACGCACCCCAGACGAGCGCGGCGACGGGGGCGATCGCGATCGCGAGGTCGATGCCGGGGAACAGGACCGTGCGCAGGCCCAGCGTGTAGCGCTCGGCCGCGAACGCCTCGGACAGGTCCGCGCGGACGCGGTCCTGCCGGTGCTGCGCGAGGGACAGCGCGTCGACCGTCCGGGCGCCCTCGACGTTCTCGGTGATGGAGCCGTTGAGGGTCGCGTAGGCGGCGGCCTCGCGCTGGTAGCCCGCCGAGGCGCGCCGCAGGTACCAGCGCGCGACGACGACGAGCAGCGGTACGCCGACGAACAGCGCGAGCGCGACGAGCGGCGCGACGACGAGCGACGCGACGACCGTGAGAGCGAGGGTCACGACGGCGACGAGCAGCTGGGGGACGCCGAAGCGCACGGCGTGCTGGATGCGGTCGACGTCGTTGGTGGTGCGCGCGACGAGGTCGCCCGTGCCCGCGCGCTCGACGGTCGACAGGGGCAGCGACGTCACGGTGTCGACGAGCTCCTCGCGCAGGTCCGCGAAGACCGTCTCGCCGAACACCATGGAGATCCGCTGGGCGTACCGGCGCAGGACCGCCTGGGCGAGGACCGCAACCGCGCCGACGGCGACGACCGTCGTGACGTAGGCCGACGTCGTGCCCGCGGTCACGGCGTCGACGAGCCGCCCGAGGAGCCAGGGGCCGACGAGCCCGGCGACGGCCGCGAGCGTGTGCAGCACGGCGACGGCCCACAGCGTGCGCCGGTGGCGGGAGAACAGCCGCGCGGCGGCGGCGCGGACGGCGGGGCCGTCGGCGACGGGGAGCCTCATGCGTGCTCTCCTTCCGGGACGGGGGTGGTGCCGGTCGTGGCGGCCAGGACCGGGGGCGGTGCGTCGTCGAGCGAGCGCCCGACGACGCGGAGGTAGCGCGCCGCGTCGTCGTCCGGGGCGACGCCCTCGGCGTGGCCGCGCGCGACGAGGTCGCGGTGCGTGCCGCGCGCCGTCACGCGGCCGCCCTCGAGCAGCAGCACCTCGTCGACCTGCTCGAGGACGAGCGGGGACGCGGTCACCACGAGGGTCGTGCGCCCGCGCCGGGCTTGCGCGAGCCGGGCCGCGATCCGCGCCTCGGTGTGCGCGTCCACGGCGCTGGTCGGCTCGACGAGCACGAGGATCTCGGGGTCGGTGAGCAGCGCCCGGGCGAGCGCGACGCGCTGGCGCTGGCCGCCGGACAGCGAGCGCCCCTTCTCGGGAGCTCCCCGTCGAGCCCGTCCGGGACGGAGTCGAGGATGTCGTGCGCGTCGGCGGTCGTGATCGCCGCGAGCAGCCGGCCCTCGTCGGCGCGGCCGCGCGGGTCGAGCTCGTCGCGGAGGCGCCCCGAGAACAGCTGGGGCGTGGCCTCGGCGACGACGACGCGGTGCCGGAGGGCGAGCTTGTCGAGCTCCGCGAGCAGCGTCCCGCCGAGGCGGACGGGCGTGGCGGCCTCCGCCGCGTCGTCGAAGCGCCCGAGGCGCGTGGCGACGGCGGCCGACGCGTCCGGGTCGGCGCAGACGAGGGCGACGACGCGCCCGGGCTCGAGCACGAGCCCGCTCGTCTCGTCCACGAGCGGGCTGCCCTCCGGGGGCATGGGCGCCGTGGCGGGGGCGGCGCCCGCGGCGGGCACGACCGCGAGCACGCGGACGATCTTGCGGGCCGCGACGTGCGCGCGCGTGGCGATGTTGAGCATCTGCGTCGCGACCTGGAGCGGCCAGCCGAGGAACGCGGCGTACCCGTAGAACGCGACGAGCTGCCCGGGCGTGATGTCGCCGCGCAGCGCCGCCGTCGCGCCGAGGTAGACGACGAGCACGACGAGCAGACCCGGCAGGAGCACCTGGAGCGCGTCGAGCGTGGCCTGCGTGTGGGCGACCTTGACGCCGGCCTCGCGGACCGACTGCGACTGGCGCGCGTACCGGCCGACGAAGACGCGCTCGCCGCCGATCCCGCGCAGCACGCGCAGCCCCGAGACGGTGTCCGCGCCGAGCGTCGTGAGCCTGCCCTGCGCCTCGCGCTGGGCCGCCTGGCGCTGCTGCAGCGGCTTGACGAGCAGGGCGAGCACCGCGGCGACGGCGGGCAGGCCGAGCACGACCACCAGCCCGAGCTGCGGCGACGTGGACAGCATGACGACGGCCACGACGACGTACGCCCCGAGCGCGCCGAGGAACTGGCCGAGCATGGAGAAGAGCTGTCCGACACGCATCGCGTCGCTCGCCACCGTCGACACGACCTCCCCCGTGGGCAGCTCCTCGGTGATCGCGTCGCCCGAGCGCGCGGTGACGTCGCCCACGAGCTGCGAGGTCGTGAGCGCGGAACGGAGCCAGTTGGCCACGTCGAAGCGGTGCCCCACCACGCCGGTCACGACGACGCCGAGCCCGAGCGCGAGGAGCAGCCCCGCCCACCGGAAGAGGTCCGGGCCGAAGCCGGCGGACAGCCCCTCGTCGAGCGCGCGGCCCAGCATGTAGGGCTGCAGCGCCTGGCACGCGAAGTTCGCGAGACCCAGCAGGACGGCCGCCGCGAGCACGGTCCACTGGCGTCGTGCGATCCACAGCAGGAAGCGCGCGGGTCCGCGCAGGTCGGGGGTCCCCGGGTCGGGGAGGGGGAGGGGGCGCACGGTGTTCTACCCTAGGTTCGGCGTCCGACACGGGGCGACGCTTTATCGGATGAGGAACACTGCCATGACCACCCCCGAACCGACCACCGACCGCGTCGTGGCGGACCCCACCGGCACCGAGGCGGCACGGACCGCCATCCGGAAGGCGCGCGGTGCGCTCGCGCGCTACCGCGTCCTCGCGATCGTCACCGGCGTCATGCTGCTCGTCCTGTGCGTGGAGATGCTGGTGAAGTACGGCATCGGAGCGTTCACGGACGTCGAGCCGTTCGTGCGCTACGTCGAGTGGGTGCCGTTCGCGCACGGCTGGATCTACGTCGTGTACCTCGTCACGGTGCTCGACCTGTGGACGAAGATGCGGTGGGGCTGGGGCCGCCTGGCGACGATGGTGTTCGCCGGCGTCGTGCCGGTCATGTCGTTCGTGCTGGAGAAGAAGGTGCACGCCGAGGCGGAGGACAAGCTCGCGGTGCTGGAGGAGCGGTACGCGTCGTGACGTCCGGCGACGCCCCTGACCGGACCGCTCGCGCGGCCCCGCGGCTCGCGCCGCTGGTCGCGCCGGGGCGCGAGCTGTCCACGGCGGAGCTCGAACGCTACGCCCGCCACCTGTCGCTGCCAGGCGTCGGCCCCGCGGGGCAGCGCCGGCTCGCGGCGGCGCGCGTGCTCGTCGTCGGCGCGGGCGGCCTGGGCAGCCCCGCGCTGCTCTACCTCGCGGCCGCGGGCGTCGGCACGATCGGCGTGGTCGACGACGACGCGGTCGACCTGTCGAACCTGCAGCGCCAGGTCGTGCACGGCGGCGCCGACGTCGGACGGCGCAAGGTCGACTCCGCGCGCGACGCGATCGCCGACGTCAATCCCCACGTGCACGTCGTCCGGCACGCGCTGCGCCTCGACGCCGGCAACGCGCTCGACGTGCTGCGCGGCTACGACGTCGTGCTCGACGGCGCCGACAACTTCGCGACGCGCTACCTCGTCTCCGACGCCGCGGAGATCCTCGGGCTCCCGGTGGTGTGGGGCTCGATCTACCGCTTCCAGGGCCAGGTCAGCGTGTTCTGGGGCCGGCCCTGGTTCGCCGATGCCGATGGCGGCGCCGCCGACGCGTCCGCCACCGACGACGCCGACGACCCGGGCGCGGCGCCGCGCGGCGTGACCTACCGCGACGTCTTCCCCGTCCCTCCGCCGCCGGGCGCCGCACCCGACTGCGCGACCGGTGGCGTGCTCGGCGCGATGTGCGGCACCGTCGGGTCGGTCATGGCGACGGAGGCGGTCAAGCTCGTCACCGGCGCGGGCACGACCCTGTTCGGGCGTCTCGCCGTCTACGACGCGCTCGACCTCACGTGGCGCCAGCTCGCCGTGCGCCCGGACCCCGCGCGCGATCCCGTCACCGAGCTCCTCGCCGGCGACGACGCCTACGCCGCCTTCTGCGGCCTCGACCCGGCCGCCGCGCAGGGCGCCGGGGAGCACGCGGGCGACCCTGCGACGTCGGGCGCGCCCGACGGGTCCGGCGAGGTCGGCGCGCGCGAGGCGGCGGGCCTGCTCGCCGAGGGCGGCGCGACGTCGGCCGCCCCGTACCTGCTCGACGTGCGCGAGGACTGGGAGGCGCAGGTGCGGCCCGTGCCCGGCGCGGCGCTCGTCCCCAGCGGCACGTTCCTGGGCGGGGCGCCCGGTGCGCCGGACGACGCCGCGCGCGCCGCGCTCACGGGGCTCCCGGTCGACCGCCCGGTGCTCGTCGTGTGCGCCGCCGGGATGCGGTCGGCACGGGTGGCCGACGTCGCGCGCGCCGCGGGCGTGGACGCCCGCTCGGTCGTCGGCGGGGTCCCGGCGCTGCTCGCCGAGCTCGAGACCGCACCGCCCGCCGCGAGGTAGAGGGTTCCCCGCGAGAGGGAAGGAGATCTCCCTCTCCCTCGGGAAAAACCCTCGCCCTCGCGCCCGGCCGGCTCCCGCGTCGACGGTCGCCGGACCACGGGCCGCGGATCACAGGGCGAGGTCGAGGCGACCCTCCGGTGACGAGCTCGCGAGCGCGCCCTCGCGCCGGGGGATGCGGCCGGCTCCGGCGGCGAGCCGCCCCGACTCGACGGCGAGCCGCATCGCGTGCGCCATGCGCACCGGGTCCGCGGCGCGCGTGACGGCCGTCGCGAGCAGCACGCCGTCGCACCCCAGCTCCATGGCCAGCGCGGCGTCCGAGGCCGTGCCGATGCCCGCGTCGAGGATCACCGGGACGCGCGCCGCGGCGGCGATCGCCTCGATGTTGCGCGGGTTGAGGATGCCGAGCCCCGTGCCGATCGGCGCGCCCAGCGGCATGACGGCCGCGCACCCGACGTCCTCGAGCCGGCGCGCGAGGATCGGGTCGTCGTTGGTGTACGGCAGCACGACGAAGCCGTCGCGCACGAGCTGCTCGGCCGCCTCGACGAGGCCGACCGGGTCGGGCAGGAGCGTGACGTCGTCGGCGATCACCTCGAGCTTGACCCAGTCGGTGCCGCACGCCTCGCGCGCGAGCTGCGCGGTGAGCACCGCCTCGCGCACCGAGAAGCACCCGGCGGTGTTCGGCAGCGCGCGGATGCCGAGCCGGTCGAGCAGGCCCCAGATGCCGGCGTCGGTCGAGCCCGCGCCGCCCGGCCGCACGGCGACGCGACGCATCGCGACGGTCGTCAGCGCGGTCCCGGACGCGACGAGCGCGTCCTCGAGGGTGAGCAGGTTCGCGGCGCCGCCCGTTCCCATGACGAGGCGCGAGCCGACCGTCGTCCCGGCGACGACGAGCGGGTCTGCGTGCGGCGCGGGCGCGGTGCCCGACGGTGCGGTGCTCGTGGTGCTCGTGGTCATCGGTTCAGCCTCCCTGGACGGCGGTGACGATCTCCACACGGTCGCCGGGCTCGACGACGGTGCTCGCCCACGCGCGCGCGGGACGACGGCGTCGTTGATCGCCACCGCCACGCCCTGCGCGGCGCCGTCGGCGACGTGGGCCGGCGCGAGCGTGGCGACGAGGTCCTCGACGCCGGCGGGGCCGTCGAGCGGGTACGGCTCGCCGTTGACGAGGGCGGTCGGGTGAGCGGTCTGGGTCATGGGTCTCATCTCGGTGTCGCGGGGGTTCGGGCCGGGGTCGCGAACCCCGGGTCGTCCACCGATCCGGCCGCCGATCGGTCGGCAGACCGGGGTTCGGCAGCGCCGGCGGGGGCCGACGGGGGCGCAACCCGGGGTTCGGCGGTGGGGTGGCTCGCCGTGAAGCGGTCGGGGCGGGCGGCGGCGAGCGCGGCCGCGACGTCGTCGTCCAGGTGCTCGCCCGTGAGCCCGGCGACGACCGCGTCGGCGGTGAGCGGCGCGAGGAGCACGCCGTTGCGACCGTGGCCGGCCGCGACGTGCAGCCCCGGGACGCCCGTGGCGCCGATCAGCGGCAGGTTGTCGGGGCTCGCGGGGCGTGCGCGCGGGGTGACGTCGACGAGGGCCGCCTCGTCGAGTCCCGGGACGAGGGCCCGCGCGTCGCGCAGGAGCGCGAACACACCGCCCGCCGTCGCGCGCCGGTCGTCGGGGTTCTCCTCGGTCGTCGCCCCCACGACGATCTCGCGGTGCCCGGCGCGCGGGCCGTCGGGCACCGGGTCGCGCGGCACGACGTACACCGGGCGGCCCTGCACGAGGCCGCGCACGACGTGCTCGAGCGCGAGGTCCGGCCCGGCGTCGAGGCGCAGGGTCTGCCCCTTCACCGGTCGCGTCGGCACGCGGACCTGCGGCACGTCGGCGAGCAGCGCGCCGGTCTCCCAGCCCGCCGCGAGCACGACGGCGCCCGCCTGGTGGACGTCGCCCGCGTCGTCGTGCACGCCGACCACGCGGCCCGCGCCGTCACGGTCGAGGGCCGTCGCGGCGCGCGGCACGACGGCGCACCCCGGCGCCCGCTCGACCGCGCACCGGAGGGCGGCATGCGTCGCGCGCGGGTCGACGGCGTGGTCGGCCGGCGCCCACGCGGCACCGGCCAGGCGCGGGCCGAGGAGGGGCTCGCGCCGGCGCGCGTCGGTGGTCGTCAGCTCGTGCGACGCGAGGCCGTGCGCGGCGTGGAGCGCGAGGACGCGGCGCAGCAGCGCGAGGTCGTCGGCGTCGTAGGCGAGGGTGAGCGTCCCGGCGGTCCGCAGCCCGACGTCCGCGCCCGTCGCGTCGCCGAGCTCGGCGACGAAGCCCGGCCAGCGGGCCGCGCCCGCGAGGTGCAGCCGGAGCGCCGCGTCCTCGCCGAAGTCCGCCTCGGTGACCGGGGCCAGCATCCCGGCCGCGGCACGCGTCGCGCCGTCGCCCGGCCGCGGGTCGAGGACCGTCACGGTCAGCCCGGCGAGCGTCGCGCGCCACGCCACCGCGAGCCCCACGATCCCGCCGCCGACGACGACCACGTCGCGTGACCCGGCCGGTCGCCCGACGGGTGCCGCGACCGCGGACGGACGGACGTGCTGGTGCATGTGCGCTCCCTTCGCTGGCATGACCCAGATCAGGTTCGACGGTCGGCTCCTGCGCCCTCTCAGCCCCGTGCGGGGCTCCCGTGCTCCGGACACCGTACCCGGCGCGGCGACCGTCCGGCCCTACACTCCGTCGGATGAGCAGCCAGCCCGCGACGTCCGCGCCCCCGTCCACGTCCGACGCCGCGGCGGCCGCGCGCACCCGGCTCGCCGACGCGCGCCTGTACCTGTGCACCGACGCGCGCGAGGAGCGCGGCGACCTCGAGGACTTCCTCCACGCGGCGCTGGCGGGCGGCGTCGACGTGGTCCAGCTGCGCGACAAGACCCTCGACGTCGCGCGCGAGCTCGAGCTTCACGAGACGGTCGCGCGCGTCGCGGCCGAGCACGGCGCGCTGTGGGCGGTCAACGACCGGGCCGACGTCGCGGGGCTGGCGGGCGCACCCGTCGTCCACATGGGCCAGGGCGACCTGCCGGTCCCGGCGGTGCGCTCGCTCCTCGGCGGCGCGCCCGTGCTCGGGCGCTCGACCCACTCGGCGCAGGAGGCCGCCGCGGCCGAGGCCGACCCCGACGTCGACTACTTCTGCGTGGGCCCGCTGTGGGCGACGCCGACCAAGCCCGGCCGGGCGGCCGTCGGGCTCGAGCTGCTGCGCGACGTCGCCGGCACGGCGCCGACGACGCCCTGGTTCGCCATCGGGGGGATCGACGCCGACCGGCTCGATGCGGTGCTCGACGCCGGGGCGACGCGCGTCGTCGTCGTGCGGGCGATCACGGACGCGGCCGACCCGGAGGCGCGGCGCGCGCGCTGCGCGACCGCCTGGGCTGAGGGGCGGGCAGGTGCGCTCCAGCAGCGGAGTCCTCCCCATCTCGTCCGCTTCAGGCCCGGGTGGAGCGTGTGCGATGCTCACGGCGGCCGCGCGCCGCCCGCGCGCCGCGCCGCCCCCGGAACCTCTCGACAACCTCTCGACAACCTCTCGACACGGTCGAGCCCAGGACAGGAGAACCATGCCCCGCACGCGCCGTGCGCCCGTCGCCGCCGCCCTCGTCGCCCTCGTCCTCTCCGGATGCAGCCTGGTGCAGGGTGACGACGGCACACCGCCGTCGTCGGAGGCGTCGGCACCGTCGGCCGAGAACGGCGCGGGGACCGCCACGGAGGTCGGTACGGCGCGCGTCGCGGACGGCGTGATGGCCGAGCAGACGGTCGCCACCCCCCACGGCGGTGGGGACGCGCGCGGCGGCGAGCTCACGGTGACGGTCCGCGCGCTCGAGGTGCAGGGCGGCACGATGATGCTGCGCTGGGCGCTGCGCTGGGACGACGACGAGGCGCCGGCCGACGCCGACGTGAGCTACTACGACATGGGCGTCGAGCCCGTCGCGACGGTCACCGACCCGGTCAACCTCGTCGCCTACCGGCCGCTGTGCACGGAGGGCGCCTGGCAGCCGGACACCGAGAGCGCCACGGACCGCGGCCTGGAACAGCTGCGCTGCCAGGACTCGATGCTCGTCTCCCCGCTGGAGAACGTCTTCTTCGCGTTCCCCAACCACGGGACCGTGGAGGCGTACGCCGTGCTCCCCGCCCCGGAGGAACGGGTCGAGACGCTCGACGTGCTGCCCGCCGAGGGCCTGCCCGCGTTCACGGCCGTCGAGGTCACCTACCTCGAGACGAGGCGTGAGGGCCGTGCGGTGGCGGACGACGTTCGTCGCCTCGCTCCTCGCGGCGCTCGCGGGCGCGCTCGTCGCGCCGGCGCCGGCCGTCGCCTCCACCGACGGGCAGGACCCGGCTGCTTTGCCGGAGGAGGTCGTCGAGGACCTTGCCGAGGACCGCGAGCGCATCGCCGCCGTGGACGTCACGGCGGCGATGCGGGCGGACGCGACCATCGACCTGCGCCCCGCGGACGCCACCTTCGCCCTGCTTCGCGCGGACGCCACGACCCACCTCGAGACGACGCGCGAGGAGGACGAGACGACGACCGTCGTGCTGACCGCCGACCTCATGTTCGCGTTCGACTCCGCGGAGCTGTCCGAGGAGGCGGCCGACGCGCTCGCGACGCTGATCGAGCATGTCCCGCAGGGCGCCGCGGTCGCGGTCGACGGGCACACCGACGCCATGGGGACCGACGCGCGCAACGACGAGCTCTCGGCGCGGCGGGCGGAGGCGGTCGCGGCGGTGCTGCGCGCCGAGCGCCCGGACCTGACGCTCGCGGTGACGGGTCACGGCAGCCGGCAGCCGGTCGCGGAGAACACGCTCGGCGGCGAGGACAACCCGGCCGGCCGGGCGCTGAACCGTCGCGTCGAGCTGTCCTTCGCCACCGGCTGACTCGTCCGGGCGGCCGCGAGCGCGCGGCGCGGGGCACCGGGAGGGACACCTAGAATCGGGTCGTGACCTCCGCGCCCGACGTGCCCCACGCCCCGCCGACCGCCACCGACGGAACGACGCCTGACGGATCGACGCCGCTCTCCACGCCCCGCCCCGTGCTCGTCGTCGACTTCGGCGCCCAGTACGCGCAGCTCATCGCGCGCCGTGTCCGCGAGGCGAACGTCTACTCGGAGATCGTGCCGCACACGGCCACGGTCGAGCAGATGCTCGCGAAGGACCCGGCGGCGATCATCCTCTCGGGCGGTCCGTCGTCCGTGTACGCGACCGGGGCCCCGTTCGTCGACCCGGCGCTGTTCGACGCGGGCGTGCCGGTGCTCGGCATCTGCTACGGGTTCCAGGCGATGGCCAAGGCCCTGGGCGGCGACGTCGCGCAGACGGGCAACCGCGAGTACGGCGGCACGGAGGTGTCGGTGTGCGAGGCGGGCGTCCTGCTCGCGGGCTCGCCCGAGAACCAGACGGCGTGGATGAGCCACGGCGACGCCGTGCACCGGGCTCCCGAGGGCTTCGAGGTGCTCGCGACGTCGTCGGGCTCGCCCGTCGCCGCGTTCGAGGACCGCGGGCGGCGTCTGTACGGCGTGCAGTGGCACCCCGAGGTCAAGCATTCGGCGCACGGCCAGGCCGTGCTCGAGCGGTTCCTGTACGACGGCGCGGGGCTGGCCCCGGACTGGAACGCCGGGAACGTCATCGCGGACCAGGTCGCGGCGATCCGGGCGCAGGTCGGCGACGCGCGGGTGATCTGCGGGCTGTCCGGCGGCGTCGACTCGTCGGTGGCCGCGGCGCTGGTGCAGAAGGCGGTGGGCGACCAGCTCACGTGCGTGTTCGTCGACCACGGCCTGCTGCGCGCGGGGGAGGCCGAGCAGGTCGAGCGCGACTTCGTCGCCGCGACCGGCGTCAACCTCGTCGTGCGCGACGAGAAGCAGCGCTTCCTCACCGCGCTCGCCGGGCACAGCGACCCCGAGACCAAGCGCAAGATCATCGGGCGCGAGTTCATCCGCGTGTTCGAGGACGCGGCACGGGACATCGTCGTCGACGCGGGCGAGCACGGGGAAGAGGTCAAGTTCCTCGTGCAGGGCACGCTCTACCCGGACGTCGTCGAGTCCGGCGGGGGCGAGGGCGCCGCGAACATCAAGAGCCACCACAACGTCGGCGGCCTGCCCGACGACCTGCAGTTCTCGCTCGTCGAGCCGCTGCGCACGCTGTTCAAGGACGAGGTCCGTGCGGTCGGGCTCGAGCTCGGCGTGCCCGAGGCCATCGTGTGGCGTCAGCCCTTCCCGGGCCCGGGCCTCGGCATCCGCATCGTCGGCGAGGTCACCGCGGACCGGCTCGACACGCTGCGCGCGGCCGACGCGATCGCGCGCGAGGAGCTGACCAGGGCCGGCCTCGACCGCGAGATCTGGCAGTGCCCCGTCGTGCTGCTCGCGGACGTCCGCTCGGTCGGCGTGCAGGGCGACGGCCGCACCTACGGCCACCCGATCGTGCTGCGGCCGGTGTCGTCCGAGGACGCGATGACGGCCGACTGGACCCGCCTGCCGTACGACGTGCTGTCCGTCATCTCGACGCGCATCACGAACGAGGTGCCGGAGGTCAACCGGGTCGTGCTCGACGTGACGAGCAAGCCCCCGGGCACCATCGAGTGGGAGTGAGCCGCACCGGGACGGAGGGGTCGACCGTGGCAGGGCACAAGATCTTCGGGATGAGCTTCGCGACCATCTACCCGCTGTACGTCGCGAAGGTCGAGCGCAAGGGCCGCAGCCGGGCGGAGGTGGACCAGGTCGTCACCTGGCTCACCGGCTACGACGACGCGGGGCTCGCGCGCGCCGTCGCGGACGAGGTCTCCCTGGAGGCCTTCTTCGCGCGGGCGCCGGCCATGAACCCGAACGCGTCGCTGGTCACCGGCGTGATCTGCGGGGTACGGGTCGAGGAGATCGAGGACCCGCTCATGCAGCGGATCCGGTGGATGGACAAGCTGGTCGACGAGGTCGCGCGCGGGAAGAAGATGTCGTCGATCCTGCGCGGCGAGGCGCCGGCCGCGTAGCCCGGCGCCGCCGTCACAGCGGGTCGAGGCGGGCCCGCAGCAGGCAGAACTCGTTGCCCTCGGGGTCGGCGAGGACGTGCCAGGACTCGTCGCCGGTCTGCCCGACGTCGGCCCGCCGCGCGCCGAGGGCCAGCAGCCGCGCGAGCTCCGCGTCCTGGTCGCGGTCCGTGGCGTTCACGTCGACGTGCAGGCGTGACTTCCCGGGCTGCGGGGTGTCGTGGCGGCTGAGGACGATCGTCGGCTGCGGTCCGCCGAAGCCCTCGCGCGGGCCGATCTCCAGGGACCCGTCGCCCTCGTCGCCCAGCACGACGTAGTCGAGGACCTCGCACCAGAACCGGGCGAGCGCCTCGGGGTCACGGCACTCCAGCACGAGCTCGCTGATCCGGCACGCCATCGTCGGCACGTCCTTCCGTCGCAGGTCGCTGCGGGGGGCCGCACCACGCGTGCCCGGCCCCGCAGCGGGGACACGTCCGGGACGGTACCGGCCGCGGCTCGCGGCCGCGAGGACTTTCCGGGCCGACTTCCCCGGCCGCGCGGCGTCAGGAGCGACGCGCGAGATCCGTCGCGCGCGCGTAGGCGCGCTCGACCTCGGCCAGGACGGTGGGCCACCCCGCGGCGGGCGGCACGTCCCGGTTGTGCGCGACCATCCGGTCCACGAGGCCGTCCTCGGTGGCGAGCCGGACCAGCGCGTCGGCGAGCCCCGCGTCGTCGTCGGCGAGGAGCGCGTCGACGCCGTCGGTGAGCCGCTCCGCGACGCCCGACTGCGCGCGCGACACGACGACGAGCCCGGCGGCCTGGCCCTCGAGCGCGGCGATGCCGAACGCCTCGTCCACCGCGGGTGCCGCGAAGACGTCCGCGCGCGCGTAGAGGCGCTGGAGATCCGTTGCCGTGAGGCGCCCGGGCAGCGACACGACGTCGCGGAGCGCGTGCTCCGCGACGAAGCGCCGTGCCGCCTCGAGCTCGGGGCCGTCGCCCGCCACCGTCGCGTGCAGGGCGCCGGCGGGGACGCGCGCCACCGCGTCGCGCACCGCCTCGAGGAGCGGCAGCACGCGCTTGCGTGGGGCGAAGCGTGTCGCCGCGACGACGTGGACGGCCCGGCCCTCCATGCGGTCGGCCCGCTCGGTGCGCGGCACGCGCCACGCGTCGAGGTCGAGACCGTTGTGCAGCACGGCGACCTCGCCGTGGTCGCCGACGATGCGCCGCAGCGGCGCGGCCGTCAGCTCGCTCACCGCCGACCACAGCACGGGCCAGCGGGACCAGCCCACGACGCGGTCGAGACCCGCGAACCAGCGCTCGGCCGACCCCCACACGCTGTGCACGGTGAGCACCGCGGGCAGCCCCGCGCGCACCACGGCGCGCAGCGACGCCTGGGTCGACGGCGTGAGCACGCCCATGTGCAGGTGCACGACGTCGGGCCGCTCCGCACCCAGCAGCCGCCGGACGTGGTGCGGTGCGCGCGGGTGCACCGGGTACCCGCCGGGCACGCGCGCCGCCAGGCGGTGCACCCGCACCCCGTCCACCTGTTCCGTGCCGATCCCGTGCGCGCCGGGGCGGGACGGCGTCGTGCACACGACCGCGACGTCGTGCCCGGCCGCGGCCTGCTGATGCGCGAGCCTCGCCACCTGGGTCTCGATGCCCCCCAGGAGCGGGAGGTAGCAGTCGGTGACGTGGACGATGCGCACGCGCGCATCCTCCCACCCGCGGTGGCGCGTCCCCGCATCGGCGCACGTCCGGCGCACGCCGGGACGTGCCGCGCCCGCGTGTTCCCCGGGCGCGGCGCCGTCGCGGTCGCTACGGTGGCCACGAGTGGGTGGTTCGACCGTCTCGCGGCGGTGTCGCCACGGGCGCGGCGCCGCGGACGGACCGTGAAGGTCCTGTCGAAGGGGAGCGCACCATGTCGAGCACCGTCACCGTCTCGCCGGCGCGGGGGGTCCGAGGCATCGGCCTCGTGTCCATCATCGCCGGCATCGTCCTCGTCCTCGCGGGCGTCGGCACGTGGATCGTCGTCGCCACCGAGCTCTCGTCCGAGGAGATCACCGTCTCCGACGACGCGTCGTTCCTCGCGGGGCGCCACGTGGCCGGGCCGTTCACCGCCTACGCCCAGGCGGACGTCATCGACCAGCACGCCCTGGAGGCGAGCGGCGGCCAGACGTACGCCCAGCTCGACCAGGACGACCCGACGCGCGACACCGTGATGAACGCGTCGTTCCTGCGCGCGTCGCTGTACACGTCGGTCGTCGCCTTCGGCGTCTGCGCGCTCGTCGTGGGTCTCGGCATCCTGTTCATCCTCATCGGTGCCGCGCTGCGACGGCTCGCCGGCGGCCCGAGCGTCGCCGTCGAGACCCCGGCCGCGTACACGTCGTCCGGCGAGCTGTCGGAGGGAGGGCGGCACGTCGCCCCGGGCGGTGCGCCGCACGGGCCGTCCCCGGCCGCACCGCCGGTGCGCCCGGAACCGTCGCCGGAGCCCGGGCCGTCGCCGCGGCCGGACCGCACCTCCGCGTACACGACCCCGGGGGCGCAGGCACGCGCGGCGGGTCCGACGACGACCGGTCCCGGTCCGGACAGCACCTCCACGGCGTCCGCCGGCCGGCCGAGCGACGCACCCACCTCGCCCGGCTCCTCGCCCGAGGCGGCTCCGCCGTCGACCGCGGGCCCGGACGAGCCGGAGCGGCGCGGCGAGGCACCTCGGCCCTGACGGGTGCCGGAAGCCGTCCGTCCGGACGCCGGAGACCCGCTGCCGCCGGGCTGCACCGGAGGCAGTGCGCGGACCGCGTCCCGGGCGGACCGAGGGGCCGTGACGCGTCGCGTCACGGCTCCCTCCGTGCTGGCGCCGGTGGTGCCCGGCGGCGCGCCTCAGCCGCGGCCGCGGCGTCGTGCGGCGACCGCGACGGACCCCACCACGAGCGTCACGCCCGCCACGGCGAGCACGACGATCGCGGCGAGCCCCACGTCCACGCTGGCGCCGAGCGCGGTGGCCAGCACCGCGGCCCCGAGGGCCATCACGAGGAAGCCCCACACGATCGTCCCGACGCGCGGGCCGCGCGGCGGAGCAACCGCCTCGGCGGTGGCGCTCGGCGAGCCCGAGCCCGAGCCCGAGCCCGAGCCGGAGCCGGAACCGGAACCGGGTGCCGGGCCGGGACCGGGCCCGGGGTCGGTACGGTGCGTCGGCTCGTCGGTAGTCCGGTCCGCACCCGTGGGCTCCGTCGCGGGACCGCCCGACGCTGCCGTCGTGCCGGTCGGCCCACCGGCCGGGCCGAGCACCGCGTCGCCGAGCGGCTGGGTCGGCGCCGCGCCCCCGGCCGTCCGGAGCTCCAGCGTGTCGTCGGTGTCGCGAGCCTCGCGACGGTCGTCCTGGCTCATCGGTCCTCCTCGATGATCGCCTGACCGGCACCCACGTCGACCAGCAGCACGAGCTGCGGGTCCTCGCCGGCGTCGGCCTCGTCGTTGGTGAAGGTCACAGGCCGCGAGCTGACGCCGCTGATCTCGCGGCGCTCGCCGTCGACCTCCCAGCGCGCGCTGCCCGCCCAGACCTGGACTTCCGCGCGGACCGGCACGCCGTCGGGCACGACGACCGTCACGTCGCCCGCGCCGAGCTGGACCGGCACCTCGACGGGGTCGGCGGCGGTGGCGTCGGACAGGTCGAGGGCGGACAGGTCGATCGTCGGGTCGCCCCAGCGGACGCCGAAGCCCTCGCTCGCGACGTCCGGGTCGGTCACCCGGTACGTGCCGTCGGAGACGGTGCGTGTCGAGTCGTCGACGACGAAGCCGGGGGGCTCGTCGTGCCACGACGCGGCGGGCACGGCGACCACGAGGGCGAGCACCGCGAGCCAGCCCAGGCCACCGCTCGTCCGGCCGCGCAGGCCGCTCACGACGATCGCCAGCCCGGCGAGCACCACCGACGCGCCGGCCCACGTGAGGAACACGGGCCAGGGCAGGTCGCCGGTGCGGTCGACGACGAGCAGGAGCGCGCCGAGCAGGAGGCTGAGCCCGAGGACCACCCCGACCGTCGCGGACCCGGGGCCGCGGGGGCGCGGCGGTCGGGGCGGCCGCGGTGCGCGCGGCGGACGCGGGGGCGCGGGCGGAGGCGTCGTCGCGTAGGGCCCGGCGGGCGTGGGCTGGGCGTCCGCCGTCGGTGCGCCGGGGGCGGACGGGCCCGCCAAGTTCTCGGCCCCGCGCGGTCGCGGGCGGGGAACCCCACGGCGCGTCGGGTGCCGGGGCGCTGCCGCCGCCCGGTGCCGGGGCCGGACCGGCGTGCGGTGCGGACCAGGTCGGTGCGCCACCCGGCCCCTGCGTCCCGGGCCGCGGCCCGCGCCGGTTGAGCACCGAGACCGCGACGACCGCGACGGTGACGATCGCCGCGACCCAGAACAGGCCGTTCAGCCACCCGAGGCCCATGTAGTCCCACCACGACCACCAGCCGCCGCCCCAGCTCAGGCCGACGACCACCATCGCGACCGCGCCGAGCATCGCGACGTCGAAGTTCCCGCGGAACGCCTCCTGGAGGTGGATGCGCCCGTCGCGGCGCTCGGGCAGCAGGGCCCATGCCGCCCCGTACAGGACGAGGCCCGCGCCGGAGAGGAAGAAGGTGACGAACAGGATGCCGCGCACGACGAGCGGGTCGATGCCGAAGCGCTCGGCGACCCCGGCGGCGACGCCGCCGATCCAGCGGTCGTCGGACCGGGCGACGCCGGCGCGACGGACGGCGTCGAAGAAGCCGTCGGTGCTCGACGCGCGGTTGCCCGCGTCGGGCGACGGTCGTGACGGATCCTGCTGCGGGGCCCCGGCGGCCGGTTCGTCCGGTCCGGCCGGCCCCGCCGGTCCCGCGGGGGACCCGGGAGGAAGGTGCGGTGTGCTCATGCGTCCATGCTGGCGCGCGGCGCCGCGCCCGGGGTATCGGGTTCCCCCCTGACCGGACCCTGAATCCGGGTCGCCACGACCCTGGTCTCGGCGCCCAGAGCCTCTCAGGGGCGCGCCGGCGTGTGACGATCGGGGGGTGACGTCCGAGGCGACCCCGCCCCCGAGCCCCGCTCCCGACGGGCCCGCACCGTCCGCGGTGACCCCGCCGGCCCGGGCCGGTCTGCCGCTGCGCCGGCCCGAGCACGGCCGGTGGGTCGGGGGCGTGTGCGCCGGGCTGGCGGCCCACCTCGGCGTGCCCGTCGGGGCCGTGCGTCTGGTCGTCGCGTTCCTCGCGCTCGCGGGCGGGGCCGGCGTCGCGCTGTACGTGTTCTGGTGGGTGACCGTGCCCGCGGGCGACCCGCGGGCCGCGCTCGAGGAGGAACGGCCGGCGTCCCTGTCCCGTCTCGCCCCGCGCCTGCAGGGCAGGGTGACCAGGCTCCCCGTGCGCGACGTCGCGATCGGCGTCGTCCTGCTCAGCGGCGCGGCCGCGCTGGTCGCCCTGCGCGCCGGGGTCGACGTCGAGGTGTCGTGGGTCATCCCGGTGCTCATCGCCCTCGCGGGTACCGCGCTCGCGTGGAGCCAGCTCGACGCCGCGCAGCGCGGCCGCTGGCTCAGCCGCGCCGGGGGACGCACGCCCGGCGGCGTGGTCCGCGTCGCGGGCGGGCTGGTGCTCGTGCTGGTGGGCATCGTGCTGCTCGTCGGCCAGGGCGCGACGACGGCGACGATGATCGGCGCGACCGTCGCGTCGCTCGCCGTGCTCGCCGGGGCGGCGATCGTGCTGGCGCCGTGGTGGCTGCGGCTCGTGCGCGAGCTCGGCGACGAGCGGGCCGCGCGGGCGCGCGAGGCGGAGCGCGCGGACATCGCCGCGCACCTGCACGACTCGGTGCTCCAGACGCTCGCGCTCATCCGCGCGCGAGCGTCCGACGCCGACACCGTGGCGCGCCTGGCCCGCGCGCAGGAGCGCGAGCTGCGCGAGTGGCTCTACGACGACCGCCCGTCGCCGGGCACGTCGCTCGCCGCCGAGCTCCGCGGCCTCGTCGCCGAGGTCGAGGACGGGCGCGTCGGCCGCCGCCCGCAGGCCCTCGGTGCGGTCGGCGGCGCGGAGGCCGAGCCCGGGCCCGTGGTGGTCGACGTCGTCGTCGTGGGCGACTGCGTGCCGACCCCGGCGACGGCGGCCCTGCTGCAGGCGACGCGCGAGGCGCTCGTCAACGCCGTCGCGCACGGGCGCCCGCCCTACTCCGTCTACCTCGAGGTGAGCGCCGACGCCGCCGAGGTGTTCGTCCGGGACCGCGGCGACGGGTTCCGCATGGAGGACGTCGCGCCCGACCGCTTCGGGGTGCGCGAGTCGATCCTCGGGCGCGTGCAGCGCCGGGCGGGCAAGGCCGAGATCATCAGTCGACCGGGCTGGGGCACGGAAGTACGGTTGCGCGTGCCCCGCGACGGCGACCCGGCCGGGACGCCCGCGCCCGAGCGCGCGGCCGGCGAGACCACCGAGGAGACGACGTGACGACCATCCCGAGCCCCGCCGCCGACGGCGCCGCCAGGAGTGTCGGCCCCGTGCCGGTCGTGCTCGTCGACGACCACCACATGTTCCGTGCGGGCGTGCGCGCGAGCCTCGACCCGGCGCTCGTCGAGGTGGTGGGCGAGGCGGACGACGTGGAGTCGGCCGTCGAGCGCGTGCACGCGCTGCGCCCGCCCGTGGTGCTGCTCGACGTGCACCTGCCCGGCGGGAACGGCGGCGGGGGAGCCGAGGTGATCCAGCGCTGCGCCGACGTCCTCGGCGACGTGCGGTTCCTCGCGCTGTCGGTGTCCGACGCCGCGGAGGACGTCGTCGCCGTCATCCGCGCCGGGGCGCGCGGGTACGTGACGAAGGCGATCTCCGGGCCCGACCTGTCCGCGGCGGTGGGCCAGGTGGCGGGCGGCGACGCCGTGTTCTCACCACGCCTCGCGGGCTTCGTGCTCGACGCGTTCGGCACGGGCGCGGGCGACGTCGCCGTGCGCGACGACGAGCTCGACCGGCTCTCGGCGCGCGAGCAGGAGGTCATGCGGCTCATCGCGCGCGGGTACACCTACCGCGAGGTCGCGTCCGAGCTGTTCATCTCCATCAAGACGGTCGAGACCCACGTCTCCGCCGTGCTGCGCAAGCTCCAGCTGTCGTCGCGGCACGAGCTCACGCGCTGGGCGGCGCAGCGTCGTCTGCTCTGAGCCTCGCCGAGCTGCGAGAAGGTGCGGTGCCGACGGGCTGAGCGGCGACATCTTCTCCCAGGTCGTCAGAGGTCCTGGTGAGCGCCGGAGGTTGTCCACAGGGCCTGCCGCCCGCGGCCCGAACCCGGGCAGGCTGTGTCGCGTGCCGACGCCGCTGCCGCCCCTGCCGTTCCGGGTCGCGGACGCCCTGGCGCAGGGCTCGACACCCGCGCAGCTCCGCGCCTCCCGCCTGCACGCCCCGGTCCGAGGCGTCCGCATGGACGCCCGCCGCGCCCAGGACCTCGAGGCCGTGTGCGCGGCGGTCCAGCTCGTCCTGCCCGACGACGCGGGGTTCTCCCACACCAGCGCGGCGGCCCTGTGGGGGCTGCCCCTCCCGCACGGCGCGGAGCCGGTCGCCGACCTGCACGTCAGCGGGGCGCCCGGTCGACGCCCCGTCGCGGCTCGCGCGATCCGCCAGCACGAGGGCCTCGAGCCCGGGGACCTCGCCCGGCTGCACGGGCTGCGCGTGACGACGCCGGACCGGACGTGGGCCGACCTGGGTGCGCTCGGCGCGGCGTCCGATGCCGAGCCCGGGGCGTTCGGGCTCGCGGACCTCGTCGTCGTCAGCGACGCCCTGCTGCGCGGGGTCCGGGGGCGTGGGCCGCACCCTCGCGCGCTGCTGGAGCGGCGGCTCTCCCGGTGGGAGGGTCGCCGGGGCGCGGTGATGCTGCGGCGGGCGCTCGGCCTCTCGAGGCGGTTCGTGGACTCGCCGATGGAGACGCGGCTGCGGCTGCGGCTCGTCGCCTCGGGGTTCCCCTGCCCGGTCGTGGGGGCCGACGTGTTCGACGACGACGGCCGTTGGTTGGCCCGGCCGGACCTGTCCTGGCCCCGGCTGCGCATCGCCGTGGAGTACGACGGCCGGCACCATCTCGTCTCGGCGAAGCAGCGGTTGGACGACGTCGCCCGTCAGGAGGAGCTGGAGCGCCTGGGCTGGCGTGTCGTCGTGCTGTTCGCGCACGACGTGCTCCGGCGGTGGCCCGCCACGGAGGGTCGCGTGCTGCAGGCGTTCCTCGATCGCGGGGTCCGGCCGGAGGACGTCGCTCCGGCGCCGGATGCCGAGGCGCGCACCCGGGTCGTGACGCCGTCCCGCGTGCGGTGACGCGGTGACGCGGTGACGTGATGACGTGATGACACTGCGACGGTCGCGAGCTGCGAGAAGCTGTCGCTGCGGCGCCTCGACGGACGACAGGTTCTCGCAGCCCGTGCCGGTGCGGTGACCCGGGCCTACGGCGTCGCGTCGCTCTCCCAGGCGGGGGAGAGGCGGACGACGTCGCCCACGACCGTGACGGCCGGAGGGCGCACGCCGGCGTCCCGCGCACGGTCGGCGATCGTCGCGAGCGTGCCGACGGTCGTGCGCTGGCGCGGCCCGTACCCGTCCTCGACGACCGCGACCGGCGTCTGCGGCGAGCGGCCCTGCGCGACGAGCGCGTCCGCCGTCTCGGCGAGGCGGGACACGCCCATGAGCAGGACGACGGTGTGGTCGCTCGCGGCCGGAACCTTGCCGACGTCCTCGTGGCCGGTGAGCACGGTGAAGCCGCGCGACACGCCCCGGTGCGTCACGGGGATCCCCGCGGCGGCGGGGACGGAGACGGCGCTCGTCACGCCGGGCACGACCTCGACGGGGATGCCGTGCTCGCGGCACGCGTCGAGCTCCTCGCCGCCGCGGCCGAACACGTAGGGGTCGCCGCCCTTGAGCCGGACGACGCGGCGTCCGACGAGCGCGTGGTGCACGAGGATCGCGTTGATCTCCGTCTGCGGGACCGGGTGGTTGCCCGGCGTCTTGCCGACGTCCACGACGACGACGTCGTCCGCGAGCTCGTCGAGCAGGCCGCGCGGCCCGAGCCGGTCGACCACGACGACGTCCGCCTCCGCGAGCAGACGGCGGCCCCGCACCGAGATGAGACCGAGGTCGCCCGGTCCGCCGCCGACGAGCGCGACCGACCCGACCGGCCGCACGAGCGGGGCGGTCACGGGTCCGGCGCCTGCGAGCAGTGCGGCGCCGTCGTCCGACGGTGCGGCCGGGGACGTCGTGCGCACCGCGCGCAGGGGCAGCTCGCCCGTCTCGAGGAGCGCGGCCACGGCGTCGCGCACGCGCTGCGCCCGTCGGGGGTCGCGGCCCGCGTTCACCGCGACCGTGACGTCGGTGCCCGGGGCGGCACCGCCGTCGGCACCGGGCAGCCCGGGCAGCCCCGGCACGCGCGTGCGCGCGACCGCCGGCACCCACGCGCTGCCCAGCCCGGCGTCGCCCGCGGTGACGCAGAAGACGCGGTCCGCCTCGGCGTCGGCCGCGACGAGCGCGTCGACCGCGCGGTCGCCCGTCGCGGTGTGGGCGAGCCACGCGCCGTCGAGGTCGCCGGTGAGGTAGTCCCGGCGGACCCAGGCCACGGCGCCCGACGCGACGAGCACCGCCAGGTCCTCGCACACGAACGGGGCGACGACGCGCACCTGCGCCCCGGCGTCGAGCAGCCCGCGCGCACGGCGTGCCGCGACCGGGCCCCGCCGACCACGACGCCGAGCCGGCCGGCCACCCGCAGCCCGAGCGGGTACGTCTCGTGGTGCGCGGGAACTCGCGCGTCGGGGGTGCCCGACGCGGCGGTGGCGGAGGTCTCGGTCATGGTCGCCTCAGATCGTGTAGGAGCCGGGACGCTCCGCGGGCCGGCGGGCCGCGGCGAGCGCGTCGCCGACCATGCCGGCGGCGAGCGTGCCGCCGTCCTGGGCGTCGACGAGCAGGAACGCCCCGGTCCGGCGCGCGACCACGTACTCCTCGGCGGCCACCGGGGCCGCGAGGCGCAGCGTCACGCGCCCGATGTCGTTGAGCTCGAGCCGCTCGGCGGGCTCCAGCTCGGCGGTGTCGAGGTCGAGGCGCCCGACGACGTCGCGCACCACGGCCTGGACGGTGCGCGTCGTGTGCTTGAGCAGCACGCGCGACCCCGGGAGGAGCGGGCGGTCTCCCAGCCACGCGACCGTGCCCTCGACGTCCTGCGTGACGTCGGGCGCGTCGTCCGCCGCGGCGATGAGGTCGCCGCGGGCGAGGTCGACGTCGTCGGTCAGGCGCAGCGTCACGGACTGGGGGGCGAACGCCTCGGTCAGCTCCTCCCCGCGCGCGAGCGAGTCGGCGGTGTCGATCCCGGCGACGGTCGTGCGGCGGCCGGACGGCAGCACGACGACCTCGTCGCCGACGCGGACGACGCCCGACGCGACCTGCCCGGCGTACCCGCGGTAGTCGCGGAAGCGGTCCGCGTCCGCCGTCGCCGTCATCCCCGTCTGCGGCCGGATGACGACCTGCACGGGGAAGCGGAACGACTCCGCGTCCGGGTCGTCGCCGGCCGGCAGCTCCTCGAGCAGCTCGAGCAGGCTCGGGCCGTCGTACCAGGGCGTGCGGTCGCTGCGGTCCACGACGTTGTCGCCGACGAGCGCGGAGACGGGGATCGTGTGCACGTCGGCGAGGCCGAGCGACGCCGCGGCCGCGACGACGCCGCGCTCGACCTCCAGGTACCGTGCCTGCGCGTAGTCGACGAGGTCGATCTTGTTCACGGCCACCACGACGTGCGGCACGCGCAGCAGGCTCGCGACCGCGAGGTGGCGCCGCGTCTGCTCCAGCAGCCCCTTGCGGGCGTCGACGAGCAGCACGACGACGTCCGCCGTCGACGCCCCCGTCACCGTGTTGCGGGTGTACTGCACGTGCCCGGGGCAGTCCGCGAGGACGAACGACCGGCGCGCGGTCGCGAAGTAGCGGTACGCGACGTCGATCGTGATGCCCTGCTCGCGCTCGGCGCGCAGGCCGTCGGTGAGCAGCGCGAGGTCCGCGGTCTCCAGGCCGCGGTCGCGCGAGACGCGCTCCACGGCGTCGAGCTGGTCCGCGAGGACGGACTTCGAGTCGAAGAGCAGCCGCCCGACGAGCGTCGACTTGCCGTCGTCGACGGAGCCGGCGGTCGCGAGACGCAGCAGCGTGCCGCGGCGGTCGTCGTCGAGCGGGAGCGGTGCGGCCGGTGCGGCCGTCGAGCGCGTGGTGGGCGTGCCCATCAGAAGTACCCCTCCTTCTTGCGGTCCTCCATGGCGCCTCGGAGAGGCGGTCGTCGGCGCGCGTCGCGCCGCGCTCGGTGATGCGCGTGGCCGCGACCTCCGCGATGACGTCCTCGACGGCGGCCGCGTCCGAGCGGACGGCGCCCGTGCAGGACATGTCGCCGACCGTGCGGTACCGCACGGTCTCGGTGCGCACGGACGCGGCCTCGGCCTCGGTCCGGGGCGCCGAGTACGGCCCGACGGCGAGCAGCATGCCGTCGCGGTCGAACACCTCGCGCTCGTGCGCGTAGTACAGCCCGGGCAGCTCGATGCGCTCGCGGGCGATGTAGCGCCACACGTCGAGCTCGGTCCAGTTCGACAGCGGGAAGACGCGCACGTGCTCGCCCGGCCGGTGGCGCCCGTTGTAGAGGTTCCACAGCTCGGGCCGCTGGTTGCGCGGGTCCCACTGGCCGAACTCGTCGCGCAGCGAGAACACGCGCTCCTTGGCGCGCGCCTTCTCCTCGTCGCGGCGCCCGCCGCCGAACACGGCGTCGAACCGGTGCCCGAGATGGCGTCGAGCAGCGGCTGCGTCTGGAGCGGGTTGCGCGTGCCGTCGGCGCGCTCGCGCAGGCGGCCGTCGTCGAGGTAGTCCTGCACGCGCGCGACCTCGAGCCGCAGGCGCAGGCGCTCGGCCGTCGCGTCGCGGTAGGCGAGCACCTCCGGGAAGTTGTGCCCCGTGTCGACGTGCAGCACGGGGAACGGCACCGGGCCGGGCGCGAACGCCTTGACCGCGAGGTGCAGCATCACCACGGAGTCCTTGCCGCCGCTGAACAGCAGCACCGGCCGCTCGAACTCGGCCACCACCTCGCGGACGATGTGGATGCCCTCGCTCTCGAGCGCGTCGAGCTGGGAGAGCCGGCGCGCGCCGGGCAGCGCGGCGGCGGGGACGGCGGTGGCCGGGTCCGGCGCGCCGGTGGTCGCCGTGGGGGCGGTGGTCAGGTCGGTGGTCGTCATGGCCGTCCTCATCCGTGGAGTCCGCACTCGGTCTTGTCCAGGCCCGCCCAGCGGCCGGCCCTCGGGTCCTCGCCCGGCGCGACGCGCCGGGTGCACGGCCGGCACCCGATGGAGGGGTACCCGTCGTTCAGCAGGGGGTTGAGGACCACCTGGTGCTGCGCGGCGTAGGCGAGCAGGTCGTCGAACGACCAGGCCGCGAGCGGGTTGATCTTCACGAGCCCGTTCCGCTCGTCGAACGTCACGAGCGGGGTGGTCGTGCGGGTCGGCGCCTCGTCGCGGCGCACGCCCGTGACCCACACCTCGTAGCCTGCGAGCGTGCGGTGCAGCGGCTCGACCTTGCGTATCTGGCAGCACAGGCCGGGGTCGCGCGAGAAGAGGTCCGTGCCGTGCGCGGCGTCCTGCTCCGCGACGGTGAGCTCGGGGTGGACGTCGACGATCGTCACGTCCATCTGCTGCTCGACGGCGTCGCGCGTCCCGACGGTCTCGGCGAAGTGGTAGCCGGTGTCGAGGAACAGCACGTCGACCCAGGGGATCTGCGCCGCGACGACGTGGGGCAGCACCGCGTCGGCCATCGAGCACGCGACCGCGACCGACGTGCCGAACTCGCGCGCCGCCCAGGCGACGACCTCGTCGGCCGTGGCCTCGGGCCGGTCGTGGGCGCCGTCGTGGCCGGGCGTGCCGACGCCGTGCAGCTCCGCGGCGCCGCGCCGGGCGATCTCGCGCAGCTCGTCGAGCGAGCGCTTCGCCCGTCCCTGCCGCTCGCGCTCCGCGTGGTGGGCGGCCCTCTCGGCCTCGCGCCGCTCGGCCGTCGCACGCGCGGCCGCCCGGAGCGCGGCCAACGGGTCGGTGCCTGCTCCCGTGCCCGACGGCGCGGGCCGGGCCGCGGCCTCCACGTCCCCGCTCACTGCAGCGCCTCCTCGTCCGCGCGGTGCGCCCACTGGGCGAACGTCTCGCGGTCCCCGCCGTCCTTGCCCGACTGTGCGGCCTCGTACCGGCGCACGACGCGCTCCACGTAGTCCGGCAGGTCGGTCGCCGTGACCTTGAGCCCGCGCACGGTGCGGCCGAGCCCGGCCTCCTCGCGGTCGTCCGAGGCCAGCCCCCCGCCCAGGTGGACCTGGAAGCCCGGGACCTGCTCGCCGTCGTCGTCCATGACGAGCTGGCCCTTGAGGCCGATGTCCGCCGTCTGGATGCGCGCGCACGAGTTCGGGCACCCGTTGACGTGCAGGGACAGCGGCTTCATGTGCGACAGGTCGCCGAGCCGCTTCTCGAGCTCGTCGATCGTCGCCGTGGCGGTGTCCTTGGTGTCGACGATCGCGAGCTTGCAGTACTCGATGCCCGTGCAGGCGATGGTGCTGCGGCGGAACGGGCTCGGGTTCGCGTCGAGGCCGTGGGCCTTGAGCGTCGAGACGACGTGCTCGACGTGCTCGTCGGGGACGTCCAGCACGAGCAGCTTCTGGTGCGGCGTGAGGCGCACGCGCCGCGACCCGACCGACTCGGCGAGGTCGGCGACGTTCGCCAGGATCGTGCCCGAGACCCGGCCGACGTACGGGGCCGCGCCGACGTAGTTCAGCCCGTCCTTCTGCTTGTGCACGCCGACGTGGTCGCCCGGCACCGGCGGCTTGGGCGCGGGCGGGCCGTCGGGCAGCGCGTACCCGAGGTACTCGTCCTGGAGCACCTGCCGGAACCTCTCCGGCCCCCAGTCGGCGAGCAGGAACTTCAGGCGGGCCTTGTTGCGCAGCCGGCGGTAGCCGTAGTCGCGGAAGATCTGCACGACGCCGTGCCACACGTCGGGCACCTGCTCCTCGGTGACGAAGACGCCGAGGCGCTCGCCGAGCCGCGGGTTCGCCGACAGCCCGCCGCCGACCCACAGGTCGAACCCGACGCCGAGCTCGGGGTGGCGGTGGGCGACGAACGCGACGTCGTTGATCTCGTGCACGACGTCCTGGCTCGGGTGGCCGGTGAGCGCCGTCTTGAACTTGCGCGGCAGGTTCGCGAGCTCGGGGACGCCGATGTACTTCTCGGTGATCCCCGCGACGGCCGGTCCGACGTCGATCAGCTCGTCCGCCGCGATGCCCGCGACGGGGCTGCCGAGCACGACGCGCGGCACGTCGCCGCACGCCTCCGTGGTCTGGAGCCCGACCGACTCGAGGCGGCGCCAGATCTCCGGGACGTCCTCCACCTCGACCCAGTGCAGCTGGATGTTCTGCCGGTCCGTGATGTCGGCGGAGTCGCGGCCGAACTCGCGGGAGATGCCGGCGATCACGCGCAGCTGCTCGGTCGTCAGCGCGCCGCCGTCGATGCGGACGCGGAGCATGAAGTAGCGGTCCTCGAGCTCGTGCGGCTCGAGCGTCGCCGTCTTGCCGCCGTCGATCCCGGGCTTGCGCTGCGTGTACAGCCCCCACCAGCGGAAGCGGCCGTGCAGGTCGTCGCCCGGGATCGAGTCGAAGCCGTCGCGCGCGTAGACCGTCTCGATGCGCTCGCGGACGGACAGCCCGCCGTCCTGCTGCTTCCACGTCTCGTTGGCGTTGAGCGGCTCGGTGCCGTCGACCTTCCACTGCCCGTTCGGCCGGGCCGCGCGGGCGGGCCGTGCCGGGCGCTCGCCAGGGGTGCGGGTCGGACGCTCGCCGGGGGTGCGGGCCGGGTTCGGTGCGGTGTCGTGCGCAGTCGGGGCCTGCGTCATCGGGTACCTCGGTGTCCTCGTCGGTGCGGGGACGCGCGACGACGAGCGCTCAGCGAGGGTGCGAGAGGGCTGAGGACCGACGCGCGCGCCGGGTCTCAGGAGGGGAGCGAGCAGGGCTCGCGCTGAGTCAGGCGCGGTTCAGCGACAACAGCTGAGACACGTGTGCGCGCACGCCGGCATCCCGTGACGCGAGGTCACGAGGAGGGTGCGGGCTGCCGTGGTCATGCCGAGAACCGTACACGCCGGTCTCGGGAGCCGGAAGACGGCGTCCGCATGGCGGACCCGCGTCTCATCCGTCCCCGCGGCTCCGGTCGAGCAGCGCCAGGTCGCGCTCCACCGCCGCCGGGAGCGGGGTGCGGCGGCGCAGGGCGGACCACGCCTGGCGCGCCGTCGGCAGGGCGCTCAGCCTGCCGGTGCGCCAGGCCTGTGCGGTGCGGACGCGCACCACGGGCCACGGACGCAGGAGCAGCGCCGTCGCGACGGCCGAGCGGGCGACGGCCGCCGCACGCTGCGGCGGCGCGTGGCGCGACGGCGACGGGTGGTGGTGGACCACGACGTCGTCGCGGTAGACGATCGCCCGGCCCGTCGCGGCGAGACGCAGCGCGAGCGGCTCCTCCTCGCCGGGGAAGCGGACGGCCGGGTCGAACCCGCCGACGTCGAGCACGGCGTCGCGGCGCACGACCGCGGCGCACGCCATGAACCCGAGGACGCGCGGGCCCGGCAGGTCGGTCGCGTCGAGGGGCGAGTGGCGCAGCGCGGGGACGATCGGGTCCTCGCGCTCCTCGGGCCCGACGAGCACGCGGGCGACGACCACGGCGACCGACGGGTCCGCCGCGAGCACGTCCGCCGCGCGCCGCAAGGACCCGGGCGCCCACCACGAGTCGTCGTCGGCGAACGCGACGAACGGCGTCGCCGCGCGCTCGATCCCGACCGTGCGGGCGAGCGACCCGACGTTGCGGGGCAGGCGCACCACCTCGGCGTCGGGGCGCACGTCGGCCGCGGTGCCGGGGCTGCCGTCGGCCGACCCGTTGTCCACGTAGACGACCGGCGCGCGGTGACGCGGCAGCGACGCGCGCAGGTCCTCCGCGCGGTCCTTGCTCATGACGACGACGGTCACGCGGTCGTCCTCGACGACGGGCGTCCCGGCGTCGGTCGTCTGCTCGGCCGTCATCGGCCGTACCGGCGGGCGGTCGAGGTGCGCTGGGAGGTCTCGAGGGCACGGAAGCGCGCCTCGAGACGGGTGGCAGCGCGCGTCGTTCGCGCAGGACCCACGGCAGTCCGCGGACGGCGTCGAGCACGCCGAGCCACGCCTCGCGCGTGGGTGGCAGGCTGCTCACCACCGCCCAGGACCGGCGCACGACGGCGGCGCCGCGGCGTCGCAGCCACGTGAACCACAGCGTGTTGCGGACGCCGTCGCGCGCGCGGCGGGACCGGTCGCGCGCGGGCGACGCCGCGTGGTGCACGGTGAGGTCCTCGAGGTAGCACAGCTCCCACCCGGCAGCGGCGAGGTCCGCCGCGAGCAGCTCCTCCTCGCCGCCGAGCCACAGGCGCGGGGAGAAGCCGCCGGCCTGCTGGAACGCCTCGACCCGCAGGACGGACGCGCCGGCGAGGAAGCTGCCGAGCGCGGGCCCGGGTAGCGGGAACGCGGGGCGCACGGGGGAGTCGCGCAGCTCCGCGACCACCGGGTCCTCGGTCCCGGCGGGCTCGACGACGATCCGGGCGGTCACGACGGCGAGGCGCGGGTTCGCGTCGAGGGCGTCGGCCGCCGCGCGCAGCGAGCCCGCGTCCCACCACGTGTCGTCGTCGCAGAACGCCACGTACGTCGCCCCGCCCCGCGCGACGACGCGCTCGACGCCGACGTTGCGCCCCACCGCTCCCAGGTTCGACGCTGCCCGGACGAGCTCGACGCCCGGGTGCCGGGCGCGCACCGCGTCGGCGGTCCCGTCCGTCGACGCGTTGTCCACGACCACGACGTGCGGCCGCTCCGGCAGGCGCTCGAGGTGCCGCAGGGTGCGCAGGAGCTCGTCGCGCCGGTCGTGGGTGATGACGACGACCGCGGTCCGCCCGTCGGCCGCCGGCGCGTCGTCGGTGGTCGCCGCGACGCGCTCCGCCGCCCCGCTCGACGGGTCCCGGTCCGGCGTCCAGGGGCTCGGCGGGCGCGGTCGCGGAGGAGCGGTGCGTGGGGAGGGCCATAGCGTCGTTCTAGGCGCGGCTCGAGCCGCTCGCAAACGGCCGCGGGGTGCGGCCGATCTCACGTCGTCCCGGCTTTCCTGACGTCGGCGTCAGCAAATAGGGTGCCGCCATGGAGTTCCTCTACAACGTCTTCGTCGCGCTGCACTTCATCGGCTGGGCCATCGTGCTCGGCGGCTACCTCGCCTCCCTCGGGTCGCCCGGGCTGTACACGGGAGTCTTCCACGGTGCGCTCACGGCGCTCGTCGCGGGCGTGCTCATGGTCGGCATCGGTGAGGCCTCCGTCTGGGGCGACGGCGGCCCGAGCATGGCCAAGATCGGCGTCAAGCTCGTCGTGGCCCTCGTCATCGCCGTCCTCGCGTTCGTGGCCAAGCGGCAGGGCGCCCGCGCGAGCGACGGCGCGGTGGCGCCGGGCGTCAAGCACGCGATCGGCGGGCTCACCCTCGTCAACATCCTCGTCGCGGTCTTCTGGAACTGACGTCGCGCGCGAGATCGGCAGGTCGGGCCGAGATCGGCGACCCCGGGCTGCCGATCTCGTCGCGGCCTGCCGGTCTCGCCCGTGCCGACCCCGACACGTCCGGTGCTGGACGCGCGCGCCCGCTGACGTGCGAGAGTGGCGCGCGTGAGCGTGGGTGGAGAGGTCCTGGTCGGCCTGGCGATCCTCGTCGGTCTCGTGGGGATCGTCGTGCAGGTCCTGCCGGGGAACGTGCTCGTGCTGGGCGCGGTGCTGGTGTGGGCGGTCGTCACGGGCGGGGCCGCGGCGTGGGTGTGCTTCGCCCTCGCGGCGGTGTTCGTCGTCGCGGCCGAGGTCGCGCAGTACGTCCTCGCCGGGCGGCACATGCGCCGGGCCGAGGTCCCATGGTCGACCCTCGTCTGGGGCGGGGTCGCCGGCGTGGTCGGCTTCTTCGTCATCCCCGTCGTGGGCCTGTTCGTGGGCTTCGTGCTCGCCGTCTTCCTCGCCGAGCTGGTCCGGCGCCGCGACCGGCGCGCGGCGTGGCGCGCGACGGTGGCCGCGATGCAGGCCACCGGCATCACGATCCTCGTCCAGCTGCTCGGCGGGCTCCTCGCGGCCGCGACGTGGCTCGTCGGCGCGTTCGTCGTGTGAGCGCGCGCGCCGGATCCCGCACCGGCCGCAGTCAGCCGCCGGGCTGCATGACGTAGAGCGCGTTGCCGTCGACGTCGCGCAGCGCGAACATCGGCGGCACCCCGTCCCAGCGCAGCAGCTCGTCGACGTCCGCCCCCGCGGCCGTGAGCGCCTCGTGGTCGGCCGCCGCGTCCGACGTGAGCAGCCGGATGCCCGTGTCGACGCCGGTCGGCTGCCCGTCGGCACGGACGAGGGCGAGCGACGTCGTCGCGCCCGCCGGCGCGACCTCGATCCACCGGAAGCCCTCCTGGAGCTCGCCGTCCATGCGGACCTCGAGCCCCAGCGTGCCGGTGTAGAAGGCGAGGGCGCGGTCCTGGTCCGCGACCGGGACGGCGACGGTGTGCACGTCCGTCAGGTGCGTGGTGGTCATGGCGAGCTCTCCCTCCGGCCGCGCGGTCGCGCGGCACCTGCCGTGGTGACGTCGCGCACGGCGCGAACTCATCGCCCGCGGCCGCGGGGGCCGGCGGCCGCGCCGCCGCGCGCGTGGCCCGCGGTGTCGGCCCGGGCGCCTACGCTGGGAGGGCCATGACATCGCTCTTCGAGAACCTTCCGCTGCCCGGCCTCGACACGCTGTTCGACGGCCCGCGCGTCGACCACGGCGGCGAGTCGCGCCTGCCGCGCACGGCGCCGCGCTGGACCGACGACGCCGCGGTGCCCGACGCCGCGGGCGCGCCGGTGCGCTCCGCGGGTGCGTCGCGCGACGACGCGGCACGCGCAGGCGTCGAGGACGCCGGCACGCGCCGCGGCCGCTACGCGCACATCGACCCGGAGGCCCTGCTCGAGGGGCTCAACCCTCAGCAGCGCGAGGCCGTGGTGCACGCCGGCGGCCCGCTGCTCATCGTGGCCGGCGCGGGCTCGGGCAAGACACGCGTCCTCACGCACCGGATCGCGCACCTGCTCGCGACCGGGCGTTCGCGCGCGGGCCAGGTCCTCGCGATCACGTTCACGAACAGGGCCGCGGCGAGATGCGCGAGCGCGTCGAGCACCTCGTCGGGCCGGCGGCGCGCAGCATGTGGGTCTCGACGTTCCACTCGGCGTGCGTGCGCATCCTGCGCCGCGAGGCGACGACGCTCGGTCTGCGGTCCAGCTTCTCCATCTACGACGCCGCCGACTCGCAGCGGCTCATCACGCTCGTCACGCGTGAGCTCGACCTCGACCCGAAGAAGTACACGGCGCGCTCGCTCGCGAACAGGATCTCCGACCTCAAGAACGAGCTCGTCGACCCCGAGACGTACGCGCGCGAGTCCGCGCCCGCGCCACCGAGGACGGGCTCGCCGAGCACCCCGGGGCGCGCGGCGCGCAGATCCCGGAGTTCGACCAGGTGCTCGCGGACGTCTACACGCGCTACCAGGCACGACTGCAGGCCGCGAGCGCCCTCGACTTCGACGACATCATCATGACCACGGTCAACCTGCTCCAGGCGTTCCCCGCCGTGGCGGAGCACTACCGGCGCCGGTTCCGCCACGTGCTCGTCGACGAGTACCAGGACACCAACCACGCCCAGTACGTGCTCGTGCGCGAGCTCGCCGGCGTGGGCGCGGGCTCCGCGGCGACCGACCCGGCGACGAGCGGCACCGGCGAGGCGCAGGTGCCCGCGCTCGACCCCGCCGAGCTCACCGTCGTCGGCGACGCCGACCAGTCGATCTACGCGTTCCGCGGCGCCACCATCCGCAACATCCTCGAGTTCGAGGCCGACTACCCGGACGCGCGCACCATCCTGCTCGAGCAGAACTACCGCTCGACCCAAAACATCCTGTCGGCCGCCAACGCGGTGATCTCGCGCAACCCCGACCGCAAGCCCAAGCGCCTGTGGACCGACTCCGGCGCGGGCGCCAAGGTCATCGGCTACGTCGCGGACAACGAGCACGAGGAGGCGCGGTTCGTCGCCGAGGAGATCGACCGCCTCGGCGACACGAGCGGCGTGCGCCCCGGCGACGTCGCCGTGTTCTACCGCACCAACGCGCAGTCGCGCGCCCTCGAGGAGGTGCTCATCCGCGTCGGCCTGCCGTACAAGGTCGTCGGCGGCACGCGCTTCTACGAGCGGCGCGAGGTCAAGGACGCCGTCGCCTACCTGCGGGCGATCGACAACCTCGACGACGACGTCAACCTGCGCCGCGTGCTGAACGTGCCCAAGCGCGGTCTCGGCGACCGGGCGGAGGGCGCCGTCGCGGCGCTCGCTGACCGCGAGCGGATCTCGTTCGGCGCCGCGCTCGGCCGCATCGACGAGATCCCCGGCCTCACCAACCGCACGCTCAACCCGCTGCGCGCGTTCGCCGAGCTCATGACCGGGCTGCGCGAGCTCGCGGGCTCGGGCGCGACGCCCGCCGACGTGCTCGGTGCCGTCCTCGACCGCACCGGCTACCTCGCCGAGCTGCGCGCGAGCGACGACCCGCAGGACGCGACACGCGTCGAGAACCTCGCCGAGCTGCACGCCGTCGCGGCCGAGTTCACCGAGCTCGACCCCGAGGGCACGCTGTCCGACTTCCTCGAGCGTGTCTCGCTCGTCGCCGACGCCGACCAGATCCCCACCGAGGACTCCGGCGACGACACCGACGGCGATGGCGACGGCGAGCACCAGGAGCAGGAGGACCCCGGCGTCGTCACCCTCATGACCCTGCACACCGCCAAGGGGCTCGAGTTCCCCGTCGTGTTCCTCACCGGCATGGAGGACGGTACCTTCCCGCACATGCGGTCCCTGCACGACGACGCCGAGCTCGCCGAGGAGCGGCGCCTCGCCTACGTGGGCATCACCCGGGCGCGCGAACGGCTGTACGTGTCGCGCTCCGCGGTGCGGTCCGCCTGGGGGATGGCGAACGAGTTCCCGCCCAGCCGGTTCCTCGAGGAGATCCCGGAGGAGCTGTGGGACTGGCGGCGCCGGGAGTCGTCGATGCAGACGCTGCGCGCCGGCGGGTCCGTCTGGGGGCGGGGTTCCGGCGGGTACCGCGGGTCGTGGTCGGGTTCGCGGTCCGGGGCCGACGACGCCGGGTCTACCATCCGCGGTCCTCGTTCCTCGGACCGCTCCCGCCAGACCCGCCACGACCCGGCGTCCTCGGCCCCGGCCCGCTCGTCGTCCGGGTCGGCCGGGCGGTCGTCCGGAGGAGGCAGCGGCGGGGCGACGTTCGGGTCGGCGACGCCGCGGCAGGACGCCGACATCCCGAGCCTGTCGGTGGGGGACAAGGTGACCCATGACGCGTACGGGCTCGGGACGGTCGTCGCGCTCGAGGGGGCCGGGCCGAACGCCGTCGCGAAGATCGACTTCGGCGCGGACGGGACGAAGCGGCTCCTGCTGCGCTACTCGCCGGTGACCAAGATCTGAGCCGCTCCCGCCCGCGCCGCTCGGTCAGGTGGCCGGCGCGGACGGGTCCGCGGTCGCGGACGCGGCGGCGGACCCGGTGGCGGTCGGGGCCTCGACGCCCTGCCGGCGCGTGTCGAGGAACGTCTTGGCGACCGTGCCCACCACCGCCCCGAGGATCGCGGGGACCGTGACGGCCGGTCCCGCGCTCGCGCACAGCAGGACGGCCAGCGTCAGCGCCGTGACCGGCATCCCGAGCGCGACGGCGGCGCCGGCCGCGATGCCGCACGCGACCTGCGCGCCCACCGCGGCCCCGGGAAGCCCCGCGGCCGCCGCCGTGCCGACCGCCGCACCGAGGAACACGGCCGGGAAGATCTCGCCCCCGCGGAACCCGGCGCCGAGGCTCAGGGCGTACGCGGCGGCCTTCGCCACGGCGACCACGACGAGCGTGCCCACGGCCGTCGTCGCCGTCACCGTGCCGAGCGACTGCTGACCGGAGAAGAGCACGACGTCGACGCCGACACCGGAGACGGCGCGGGCGCCGAGCGCCAGCGCGCCGACCGCCAGGCCGCGGCGACGAGCGCGACGGAGGGCGACCGGCGGGCGAGGCGCCGCAGGGACTCCGCGCCGCGCAGGGCGACGACGACGAGCGCCGTCGTCACGAGCGCGGCGAGCAGTCCCCACGCGAGGTCCGCGACCTGCACGGTCGGGTAGGCGGCGAGCTGCCCCGTGCTCAGCGTGGCGGTGTGCACGCCGGGCCAGCCGTCGACCCCGACGCGCACGAGCTCGCCCGCGCCCAGTGCGACGAGGACCGGCACCATCGCCCGCGCCGGGCCGGGACCACCCTCGGGCCGTGACGCGTGGAGAAGCGCCTCGAGCAGCAGGAGCGCGGTGACGACCGGGTTGCCCAGGACGACGCCGATCGCCGCCCCCGCGCCCGCGAGGACGACCACGCGCGACGCGTCCGACGCGACCGCACGGGCCGCGGCCACGCCGATCCCCGCGCCGAGGGCGAGGAGGGGGGCCTCCGGCCCGACGACCGCGCCGAACGCCAGCGAGCCGAAGGCGGCGAGGAGCACGGACGGGAGCTGGCGCGGCAGGACGTCGAACGACAGCCCGTCGAGCGGGTGGTGACCACCGCGTCCGGGGAGCCGGAGAGCGAGGGCGACGACGCCGGCACCGACGACGAGGAGGCCGAGCACCCACCACCACGGGGGCTCGTCCACCCCGAGCGCCGACGGCGCCGTGTGCCACAGGAAGTCCTCGGCAGCGTGCACGAGCGACGTGAAGGCGGTCGCGGCACCCGCGGCGACCACGCCGACCAGCGCCGCGAGGGCGAGGAGGAGCCCGAGCTGGCGTGCCTGCGCCCGGTCGCCCGACATACCGCGAGTGAACCACGCCCACGACCGGGCGTCGCGGCGGCCGGACACCCCGGTGCGGTGCTGTGCGGTGCGGCGCGGACCGGCCGAGAGGGCAGGGAGGTCCTCAGGACGCGGCTCGGCCGTCGCCGTGCGCGCGGGGGCCCTCCAGCGCCGCGCGCAGCGCGTCGGCGTCGGCACCCGCCTCGGTGAGCGCGGCGACCAGGGTGCGCTGCGCCGTCGTGCCGTCCGCGCGCAGCAGGGCGAGGAGCACGTGCCCGGTGTCGATCGAGCGGGAGCGGAGGTCGATCGCCTCGCGCAGCGAGCGCTCGAGCGCCTTCGCCGCCTCCGTCGTGAACCGGAGGTGGCCGCGTCGTCGCCGCCGGCCCGCGCGCTCGAGCGCACCGGCGCCGAACGTCGCGTCGGTCCGAGCGCGCACCGCGTCCAGGTCGATGCCGAGCGCTGCGAGAGCGTCCCGGTCGAGCGCGTCCGCCGACTCCGTCGCCGTGGCGAGGCGGTCCAGGGCCGGTGCCGTCACCCCGGTCGCGCCGAGCGCGCGGGCCGCGGGGCCGTCCTGCTCGGCCACAGCGAGCAGCAGGTGCACCGCCTCGATCGACCGCGCGCCCCGGCGTCGGGCGATCTCCTGGGCGTCGATGACGGCCGAGCGGGCATCGGCCGCGAAGCGTTCGAACATCATGACCTCCGGTCTCGGGACGTGCCGTACTTCTTGTGGACCGCCTGCCGGCTCACGCCGAGCCGCTCCGCGATCTCCTGCCACGACCAGCCCGCGGCCCGCGCGTGCTCCACCTGGAGGGCCTCGAGCCGCTCGGCGAGCGTGCGCAACGACCGCACGGCGCGCAGGCCGACGTCCGGGTCGGGGCTGCTCGCGTCCTGCACGTCGAAGGTCGGCATGCTGTCAATGTAGGTTGACACTGTACGCCGCGTCAACCTGGATTGACACCGAGCGCGCCGAGCGCTCCGGGTGTGAGCCGTGGCGACGTGACGAAGCGAACACCGCCCCCGCCTGCCGGACCCCCGGGCCCGGTAGGCCCGCCGGGCGTCGAGGGCTACCCTGTACGGGGATGTCTTGATGTCGAGACATCGGTCATGCCGCTCACGGCGCATCAGACGGAAGGACGCAGCAGGGTGGACCTGTTCGAATACCAGGCGCGCGACATCTTCGAGAAGCACGGCGTGCCCGTGCTGGGCGGTGTCGTCGCGACGACGCCCGACGAGGCCCGTGCGGGCGCGGAGCAGCTCGGCGGCGGGACGGTCGTCGTCAAGGCCCAGGTGAAGACGGGCGGCCGCGGCAAGGCGGGCGGCGTCAAGCTGGCCCACTCGCCCGAGGAGGCCGCCGAGAAGGCGTCCGAGATCCTCGGCATGGACATCAAGGGCCACACCGTCCACCGCGTGATGGTCGCCGCCGGCGCCAAGATCGCCGAGGAGTACTACTTCTCCGTGCTGCTCGACCGGGCGAACCGCTCCTACCTCGCGATGGCGAGCGTCGAGGGCGGCATGGAGATCGAGCAGCTCGCGGTCGAGCGGCCCGAGGCGCTCGCGCGCGTCGCCGTCGACCCGACCGTGGGCATCGACGCGGCGAAGGCCGCGGAGATCGTCGAGGCCGCCGGCTTCGCCGAGGACGTGCGCGACGCGGTCGCCGACACGATCCAGAAGCTGTGGACGGTGTACCAGGCCGAGGACGCGACGCTCGTCGAGGTCAACCCGCTCGTCCGGACGGAGGACGGCGCGGTCGTCGCGCTCGACGGCAAGGTCTCGATCGACGAGAACGCCTCCTTCCGGCACGCGGAGCACGCCGCGCTCGAGGACAAGGCCGCCGCCGACCCGCTCGAGGCGAAGGCCAAGGAGAACGACCTCAACTACGTCAAGCTCGACGGCGAGGTCGGCATCATCGGCAACGGCGCGGGGCTCGTCATGAGCACCCTCGACGTCGTGGCGTACGCCGGCGAGGCGCACGGCGGCGTGAAGCCGGCCAACTTCCTCGACATCGGCGGCGGCGCGTCCGCGGCCGTCATGGCGGCCGGGCTCGACGTCATCCTCAACGACCCGCAGGTCAAGAGCGTGTTCGTCAACGTCTTCGGCGGCATCACCGCGTGCGACGCGGTGGCGAACGGGATCGTCCAGGCGCTCGACATCCTCGGCGACGAGGCGAACAAGCCGCTCGTGGTCCGCCTCGACGGCAACAACGTCGAGGAGGGCCGCCGGATCCTCGCCGAGGCGAACCACCCGCTCGTGACGCTGGCCGAGACGATGGACGGCGGCGCCGACGCCGCAGCCGCCGCCGCGCACGCCGCCTGAGCCCGAGACGACCGAGAAGAGAACAGACACAGACATGGCAATCTTCATCAACGAGGACTCCAAGGTCATCGTCCAGGGCATGACCGGCTCGGAGGGCATGAAGCACACGACGCGCATGCTCGCGTCGGGCACGAACGTCGTCGGCGGCGTCAACCCGCGCAAGGCCGGCCAGAGCGTCGAGTTCCCCGGCGACGTCACCGTCCCCGTGTTCGGCTCCGTCGCAGAGGCGATGAAGCAGACGGGCGCGGACGTCTCCGTCATCTTCGTGCCGCCGGCGTTCACGCGTGCCGCCGTCGTGGAGGCGGTCGACGCCCGCATGCCGCTCACCGTCATCATCACCGAGGGCGTGCCCGTCGCGGACTCCGCGGAGTTCTTCACGCTCGCGCAGCAGGCCGGCGTGCGCCTCATCGGCCCGAACTGCCCCGGCATCATCAGCCCCGGGAAGTCGAACGTCGGCATCATCCCGGCGAACATCACGGGCCCGGGCAAGGTCGGGCTCGTGTCGAAGTCGGGCACGCTGACGTACCAGATGATGTACGAGCTGCGGGACTTCGGCTTCTCCACGGCCATCGGCATCGGCGGCGACCCGATCATCGGCACGACGCACATCGACGCTCTCGCGGCGTTCGAGGCGGACCCGGAGACCGAGGCGATCGTCATGATCGGCGAGATCGGCGGCGACGCCGAGGAGCGCGCCGCGGCGTTCATCAAGGAGAACGTCACGAAGCCGGTCGTCGGCTACGTCGCGGGCTTCACCGCCCCCGAGGGCAAGACGATGGGTCACGCGGGCGCGATCGTCTCCGGCTCGTCCGGCACGGCGCAGGCGAAGAAGGAGGCCCTCGAGGCCGCCGGCGTCAAGGTCGGCAAGACGCCGTCCGAGACCGCCGCGCTCATGCGCGAGATCCTGTCCTGACCCCGCGGGGGCGCCCCGAGGCGCCCCCGCGGCCACGACGCCCCGCCCCGGTCGACCCGGGCGCGGGGCGTCGTCGTCCCCGGCGGGTACGCTGGCGCGCCGAGAGCGATCACCCGCAGCGCGCACTCGATCGAGGACGATAGGGACATGAGCACCACGACCGGCCGCCGGACCCGCCCGCACACGGTGGAGGGCGCGCCCGCGCCCCGGCCCGTGGCACCGCGCCGCGCCGTCTCGGGGATGCTCGCCGCGCTGCAGGCCCTCGCCCTCTCGCTCGCCGTGGTCGTCCTCCCCGGGGTCGTCGCCTACGTGGCCGCGTCGCCCGACGCGACGGGCGGCTGGGGGCAGTCGGTGACCGTGGCCTCCGGGCTGTGGCTGCTGGGCCACGGCGTCCCGCTCGTCGCCAGCGCGCGACCGTCACGCTCGTCCCTCTCGGCCTCACCGCGCTCGCGCTGTTCTGCTGCTTCGCCTCCGCCCGGCGCTCCGCGCACACGGCGCTGTCCGCGTGGGCCGCGGGGACCGCGACGTACGCGGCGCTCACGCTCGCCGTCGCGCTGCTCGCCGGGACGACGACGCCTGGGGGCCGGCCGTCGCCGTCGTCGGGGGAGCGGGCGTGGCCGCCGTCGGGCTGGGCGCCGGGATCCTGGCGCGCCCGGACGCACCCCTCGTCGCCGAGGTCGCCCGCAGGGCGGACCGGTGGCTCCCGGCGCCCCTGCGGCTGGGCCTGCGAGGAGCGCTGCTGGGGGCGAGCCTCCTCGTCGCCCTCTCGGCGGTGGTCGTCGGCGCCTGGGTCGTCGCCGGGCGCGCGACGTCCGGGGACATCGTGACCGGCCTCGCGCCCGGGCCCGTGGGCGGCGTCGTGCTCGCCGTGTCCCAGCTCGCCGTGCTCCCCAACCTCGTGCTGTGGGCGGGGGCGTGGCTCGTCGGCCCCGGATTCGAGGTGGGGAGGGCAGCACGTTCGCCGCGTCCGGCTCGCAGAGCGGTGCGCTGCCGGCCGTCCCGCTGCTCGGGGCGCTGCCCGGCGACGACTGGGCGAGCGCGCTCACCGCGTGGCTGCCCGTGGTCGTGGTCGCCCTCGGGGTCGTGGCCGGGGCGTACGTCTGGCGCCGGCTGCCCGGTCCCGCCGGTGTCGCGAGCCCCGGGAACGCGCGCTGGTCCGACGTCGCGCTGTCCCTCGTCGGGGTGCTCACGGGTACCGGGCTCCTGCTGGGGCTCGGCACGTGGCTCGGCAGCGGGGCCGTCGGGCCGGGCCGCTTCGCGGCCGTCGGTGCCGACCCGCTGCTCGTCGGGCTGCTCGGCGCCGCCGAGATCGGCGGTGGTGCGGCGCTGGCCCTCGCGTGGGGCCGGCTGGACCCGCTGGGCCGTCGGCGCTGAGGGTCAGGGCTGTGCCGGTGCCGGGACGCCGGTGACGCCGGACACCCACCCCTCGATCGTCCGCAGCCGCTCGGTCTCGCACCGCTCCTCCGCCGAGACCGTGATCGCGCCGTCGAGGCAGCGCTGGTACTCCGCCTCGACCTGCCACGTCGCGAGCGTCCCGAGCGACTGGACGGAGATCAGCGCCGCGAGGCCCACGCCGACGGCGAGCACCGGGACCAGGGCGCCGCGCACCCGGGCGCGCCGTGCGACGACGAGCGCCCGGACGCCGACGACGATCGCCCACACGGCGAACGCGAGCGCCGCCGTGCGCCACGGGAAGCGGAACGCGCTGATCACGACGACGAGCAGCATGAGCAGCCCGAAGTGCAGCGCGGCGCGGGTGGCGCGTCGCGCGCTCTCGGGGTCGGCAGCGGGCTCCGGCGCTCGCGCCGGCGGCCGGTGCCCGGTCCTCCCGCCCCCGGGCTCGGTGGGCCCCGCGGGCCGGGGGCCTGTCGGCCGGGGCCCGGTCTCCGGCGGCCGGGGCGCCGCCCGTCCGGCGTCGGGCCCGTCGACCGGGCGCTCGGGTGCGGTGCGTCCGGGCTCGTCGGGACGGGGCGGGGCGTAGGGGTTGCCCAAGACTGCTCCTCGGTCGGCGGCGGGCTCGCGGTACATTCTCCCACCGGGGCGTCGTGGTGCGCGGTCGCCGTCCGGCTCGCGCCCGTGGCCCCGGCCCGAACGACACCTCTCATCCCAGGAGCACCGTGCCCCGGCCCGAACCGACACCTCTCCATCCCAGGAGCACCCGTGCCAGCACGCCCTCCGGCCACCCCGTCGAGTCCACGCCCGCGGCGCGCGTGGTCGTGCTCGTGTCCGGGGCGGGCAGCAACCTCGCCGCGATCCTCGCGGCGCACGACGACCCGGCCTACGGGGCGCGTGTCGTCGGCGTGGTCTCCGACAAGCCGGCCGCCGGGGGGCTCGCTCTCGCGCGCGACGCCGGGGTGGCCGCGGTGGCGGTCGAGCCGGCCGACTTCCCCGACCGCGCCGCGTGGGACGCCGCCGTCGCGCAGGCGGTCGACGTCTTCCGGCCGGACCTCGTGGTCCTCGCGGGGTTCATGCGGATCCTCGGGCCCGCGTTCGTCGGGCGGTTCGCCGGCCGCACCGTCAACACACACCCGGCGCTGCTGCCGTCGTTCCCCGGCGCGCACGGGGTGCGCGACGCGCTGGCCTACGGCGTCAAGGTCACCGGCTGCACCGTGCACGTCGTCGACGACGGCGTGGACACGGGCCCGATCATCGCGCAGACGGTCGTCGCGGTGGAGGACGGCGACGACGAGTCGAGCCTGCACGAGCGCATCAAGGTCGCCGAGCGCGCGCTGCTGGTCGAGACCGTCGGGCGCGTCGCGCGCGGCGGGATGCGCGTCGAGGGCCGTCGCGTCGTCGTGGGGTAGGGCAGCAGGCACCTCGGCGGCAGCGCCCGCTTGCGCCGTCAGCCCTCGGCGCCCTGCTCCTCCTCGTCCTCAGCGTCGCCGTCCTGAGCGTCGCCGTCCTGAGCGTCGCCGTCCTGAGCGTCGCCGTGCGGCGCGTCGCCGGCGCGCGGACCGAGCACGGCGAGGAGCTGGTACGTGTGCCGGTCCGCGTCGGGCGTCTCGCGGGCCTCGGACAGCCAGCGGTCCGACCACCGCCGCAGCAGCTCCTGGATCTCCTCGGCGAGCTCGCCGGCCTGCTCGCGTGTGAGCGCGAGACTGCTCAGGGCGAGCACGCGGTCGTCCCGTGCCGGGCCGCCGGCGGCCGCGGCGAAGCTCTCCTCGGCCCACACCAGGGCAGGGCGGACGACGTCGCGCACGGCCCCGGGGGAGTCCGGCTGCACGGCGTAGGTCTCCGCCACGTTGGTCCAGACCCGGTCGCGCCGGTCGCGCGCGTGCTCGGGCGCTCGACGATCATCCCGGCCCGCGCGAGCACCCGGAGGTGGAAGCTCACGGAGTTCGCGGGCTCGTCGATCGCCCGGGCGAGGTCGGCGGCGCGGGCGTGCCCCAGCACGGCGAGCTCGGTGAGGATCCGCTGCCGCAGCGGGTGCGCGATCGCCCGCAGCGCCGCGGGGTCGTGGACGTGGAAGGTCTCGAGCACGTGCCGAGGCTAGCAACGACAGGACGGCGCGCACGAAGAGGTGCGCAAACGCTATTGCGCAAGAGTCATTGCGCACATTAGGTTGCTCGCATGCCGACCGTCCCGAGTCCCGCTCCCGTCCCCGCCGCGGGACCCGCCACCGCGCCGACCGGGGGACCCGGCGACACCCGAGCCACCGGTGCCGTACCGGACGCGCCGGGGACGCCGGCGCCGTCGCGCGGCCCTTGCTGCGCAACCGGTCCTACGTGCTGCTCATGTCGGGGCTCACGGCCGAGTCGCTGGGGGCGGGGATCGCCCTGTTCGCCGTGCCGCTCGTCGCCTACGGCCTCACGGGGTCCGTGGTCCAGGCAGGTGTCGTCGCCGCGGTCGGACAGGTGGGCGCGCTCCTTGCGACGCTGCCCGCCGGCGTCCTGGCCGACCGCGTCGACCGGCGCCGGCTCGTGGTCGCGGCGGCGGGCGCGGGGGCGCGTTGTGGGCCACGGCGGTGGTCGCGACCGCGACGGGGTCGCTCACGGCGTGGCACCTCGCGGCCGTGCTGTTCGGCGCCTCGGTCGTCGGGGCGCTCGTCGACCCCGCGACGAGCGGCGCGTTCCGGTCGGTGGTCCCCGTCCCGCAGCTGCCCACCGCGCTCGCCGCCGCCCAGGGGCGCGACGCGGCGGCGAGCCTGCTCGCCGGCCCCGTCGGGGGCGCGCTCTACGCCCTCGCGCACGCCGTGCCGCTCGCGGCCGCCGCCGTCGGGCACCTCGCCACGGCGGTGTGCACCTGGCTCGTGCGCGAGCCCCTCAACGGCGACCTCGCCGAGGCGCGCGCCACCCGCCCCGTCGCGGCGCTCCGTGACGGCCTGCGGTTCGTGTGGTCCGTCCCGCTCTTCCGCGCCCTGCTCGGGCTGTTCGTCGTCATCAACGTGGCGTTCGGCGGGCTCATGGTGGGGATCAACCTCGAGCTCGTGCGCACCGGCACCGCCCCCGTCCGCATCGGCCTCGTGGACCTCGCGGTGGGTGCGGGTGTGCTCGCCGGGGCCGTCGTCGCGCCGCGCCTCGTCGCACGGTTCCGGGCGGGTCCGCTCGTCGTCGTCGCGCTCGGCGTGCTCGCCGCGGGTGCCGTCGCGCTCTCCCTCCTGCAGTCCTACGTCGCCTACCTCGCCGTCCTCCCCGTCGCCGTGCTGCTCGTGCCCACGGTCAACGCGGGCCTGTCCGGCTACGCCGCGGCGATCACCCCGCCCGGGCTGCAGGGCCGGCTCTCCTCGGTCATGGGTCTCACGGGGCTCGCCGCCGGTCCGCTCGTGCCGCTCGTCGGCAGCGGCCTGCTCGCCCGCTACGGGATCGAGGTCGCGCTCGTCGTCCTCGCCGGCCTTCTCGTCGCGACCGTCGCGCTCCTCGGGACCGTGCGCTCCCTGTGGCGCGTCGGCACGCCCGACACGTGGCCCGACGACGCGTGCGCGCTCGCCGCCGCCGCGCTCG
>NZ_MKKH01000015.1 GCF_001942335.1 Cellulosimicrobium sp. CUA-896
GCGCCTTCTCCCCGGACGAGCCGCCGCAGGACGAGCCGACGGCCGCGACGTCCACGACCGACCCGGCCCCGAGCGGCGAGCCGACCGGCCCGTCGGCCCCGGGGACGCCGTCGACGGACCCCAGCAGCGAGCCCACGGACCCGGCGACCGACCCGACGTCGCCCGCCAACGTCCCGCCCGCCGACACGCTCGGGAGCACGCCCGTCGAGGTCCCGCCCACCGCTCCGGGCGGCACCCCGGCGACCGACGGCGTCGCGCAGGACCCGTCCGCCGTCGGCGGGACGCCGCCCTCGGGCGACCCGGCGCCCCCGCCGACGCCCGTCGACCCGGGACCGGTCGATCCCGGGCCCGTCGACCCCGGGCCGGTGGACCCGCCGCCCGCGCCGCCGTCGCTCGACCTCACGCTCGGCTCCGTGCAGCTCGCGGCGCGGCAGCCGGCGGAGCTCGTCGTCACCGCCTCGAACTCGGGCGGTCGTGCGGCCGAGCAGGTGTTCGTCGACCTCGTGCTGCCCACGGGGGTCGAGGTCCCCACCGCGCGCGTGGTCGGCGGGTCGGGCGTCGCGACCGTCGTCCGGGCGGAGACGGTGCCGTGCGGCGCCGCGGAGCCGCAGGGCGACGGCACGAGCGTCGTGAGCTGCTCCGTCGGCGTGCTGGGCCCGGGCGAGTCGCGGCGGCTGGCCGTCACCGTCCAGGCCGACTCCGGTGGCGACTACACGTTCTCCGGGTCGGTGCGGGCCCAGGGGGTCGAGCCCGTGCGCCGCACGTTCGCCCCGACGCCGGCCGCGTACTACGGCGCGGAGGTGCGGGTCGCCGCGCTCGACGGCGGTCGGCGCGTCGACGGGCTCACGGTGCCGATGGCCAACCCCGGCGACGGGTCGGTGACGCTGGAGGTCCGCAACACGGGTGACCGCGTCGCGGCCGACCCGGTCGTGACGTTCCCCCTGCCCGACGGCGTCCGCCTCGTCGGCGGCGGTACCGACGGCTGGACCTGTGGCGTCGGCGACGGGACCGTGTCGTGCACCACCGACGCCGACCTGGCGCCGAAGCAGGCGAGCGCGTTCGACGTGCACCTCCTCGCCGCGGCGCAGGACGCGGAGGCCGCCGACCACACGCTCACCGTGGGCGTCGACGCCGTGGACGCGCACGAGGGGTCGACGCGCGTCGGTCTCGACGTGGGGGCGTGGTGGGCCGGGGCCGACGGCCTCGCCGGCGTCGCCACGCCGCGGTGCGGCGCGGACGACGTCGCGTCGGTCCTCGCGACGTACACGAACGGCACGGCGTACGACGACCTGTCCGTCCGGCTCGAGGCCGCCGGTTCGAGCGCCACGGTGCCCGTGGGGCGCGACCAGGAAGCCACCCTCCAGGTCGACGACGGCGTGCGGTTCCCCGCCGGGCCGGCGGCGGTCGTGCTGTCGACGACCGTCGCGGGCGAGACGTTCGAGCACCGGCTCGACGCCGGGACGGTCGCCGCGACGGACTGCTGGACGCAGCCGCCGTGGCTCACCGCGGCGGACGTCGCGATGGTCGCGGAGAACGTCGGCGGGACGGTGCGCTTCACCGCGGTGCCGACCAACGACACGGGGATGCGCATGGATGTGCGCCTCCTCGCGCCCGACACGGGCACGTGGACCTCGGTCGCCGACTCCGCCGCCATCGCGCCGCTGCGCGAGGGCGCCTCGGGCCGGCTCGTGCTCGAGACCGGCCAGGCGCAGACCTCGCGCGCGAACGCGGTCCTGCGCCAGTACCGCTGGCACACGGACGCGGACGGCGACGGCAAGGGCTACCAGCGCCTGCTCCCGCTGCTGCTGGAGAAGCAGTCGATCGCCCCGGCGTCGAGCGCACCCACGGTCGGTCGGTGCGTGTTCGACCGGGCGACCGACACGTCGAGCGCGACGGTGACGCTGCACTACGACAACCGCGCGTCGACGCTGCCGGTGCCGTTCTCGGTGGCGGGCCGCGACGACCTGGCGCGCACGGTGCCCGGCGGCGAGGTGCTCGACGTCGAGGTGCCCGGCGGCGTCGGCGGCGAGGCCGCCGCGTTCACCGTCCGCGCCGACGGCATGGAGCCCCGGACCCATGAGGTCGCGGGGGTCGACTGCTTCCCCTGGGACGTGGCGGCGTCGGCCGCGGCGGCGTGGACCGCGGTCCCCGGGGGCGGGTCGGTCGTGCTCACCGGGACGTTCCGCAACGACCACGCGGTGACGGCGATGCGCGTCGTCATGGACGCCGGCGCGGCGGGGGAGTCGACCGCGGTCGACGTCGGGCCGGGCCAGGAGGTCGCGCTCGCCGTCGACACCCGGTCGCGCGACGTCCCGTCCGGCGCGGTGACGTTCCGCGCGACGCGGCTCGACGCCTCCGGCGAGGTGCACGAGGACGAGGTGGCGTACGCGGCCGTGCGGTACGCGCCGGCGGCGGACGCCGCGCCGACGGTCGGCGAGTGCGTGTTCGACCCGGCGACGGACACGTCGAGCGCCCCCGTGGCGCTGCGGCTCGACAACACCCGGTCGACGGTCCCGGTGACGTACTCCGTCGCCGGTGTCGGCGAGGCCCGCGTGGCCCCCGGCGCGACGGGCTCGCTCGCGGCGACGGTCGGCTCGCAGGGCACGACGTTCACGGTCCTGGCCGACGGCGCGCCGGTCGCGACGCACGACGTCGCCGGCGTCGACTGCTTCCGCTGGGCCGTGGACGGGTCCGCCGGCGTCGAGTGGGCGGCGGACGGCGGCACCGGGTCGCCGGTCCTCAGCGGCACGTTCCGCAACGACCACCGCGCCGCGCCGCTGCGCGTGGTCATGGACGCCGGCGCGCTCGGGGCCTCCGACGCGTGGAGGTCGCCCCCGGGCAGACGGCGACGCTCACGGTCCCCGCGCGGGGCCTGACCGTCAAGGCCGGCGAGGTCGCCTTCACCGCGACGCGTCTCGACGGGTCGGAGGGCGCGCACACGATCACGACGCCCTACGCCGCGTTCAGCTACACGCCGCAGTGGGCGACCGACGTGAGCGTCGAGGCGCGGTGGGAGGACGGCTCGGTCAAGCTCGTGGCGACCCTGACGAACGACTCGCCCGAGACGATCGACGCCCAGCTGCGCGGCGGTTCGCTGCCCGACTCGCCGGTGGTCCGCGGGATCGCCCCGGGCCAGACCGCGACGCTCGTCGCCGACACGCGCTCGACCGACGTGAAGCCGGGACGCGTGGCGTTCCTCCAGACCCGCACGGTGCTCGGCACGTTCTTCTTCGACCAGGACCTCACCGCCGCGTTCGGCGGCGCGTCGTACGTGCCGGAGTGGGACGTGTCGGCGACCGTCGCGACGCGGTGCGTCGCGGACGCGGCCGTGCTCGTGCCGAGCCTGCGCAACGACTCCGGCGAGACGATGCACGTCGTGGCGCGCACGCCGCCCGGGACGCACGACCTGGGCGACGTCGCGCCGGGCCGTGCCGTGAGCGCCGAGGTGGCGACCGGGCAGATGAGCGTCCCGGCCGGCGAGGTCACCTTCGACCTGACGCGGAAGGTCCTCGGCCGCACGTACGTCGAGCACGTCACCGCCGGGTACGGGGCTGTCGACTGCACCGTCCTGCTCCCGGCGGCGAGCCTGCAGCTCGGCGAGCCGTCCTACGACGACGCGCACGGGCGCTCGTACCGCGCCGTGTCCGTCGTCCTCGACAACACCGGGTCGAACGTCCCCGCGTCGTTCCGGGTCACCGGTGCCGCGCAGGGGTCCTGGGAGGTGCCGGCGCACGAGCGCCTGACCGTCGACCTCGGCCAGGTCGGCGCGCAGGGGGCGGCGTACGTCGTCCAGGCCGGCTCGTGGTCGCAGCAGCTCGCGGTCGACGCGTTCTCGGCGGCGCCGCAGTGCGCGACGCCCTGGGACGGTGACGCCTGGTACGTGCGCGGCGACATGGTGTCCTACGGAGGCCGGAACTACTCCGCGGTGTGGCACACGTTCGGCACGCGCCCCGGCGGTCTGATCGGCCGCGGGCTCTGGGACGACCGCGGGCGCTGCGGCGAGGGCTGACGCCCCACCGGGCGCCGGTCAGGCGAGCGCGTCCGCCAGCGCCTCGTCGACGGGGCGGTCGCCGCCCACGAGGTCGAGCACCGTCCCCGCGGAGCGCGGTTCGTGCAGCAGCGCCGCGACGACCAGCGCGACGTCGTCCCGCGAGATGTCCTCGCGATCCCCGCCCGCCTTGCGGCGCTTGCCGCGCGGGCGCTGGCCCTCGTCGTCCACCGGCGCGAGCGCGACCAGGCCCACCCCCGGCTCGTCGGTGAGTCGTCCGGGCCGCACCACGGTCCACTGCAGGAGGGAACGCCGACGCAGGTCGTCCTCCGCGGCGGCCTTGGCCTCCAGGTAGGCCCAGAACACGTCGTCGACCCCGTCCGGCCGCTGCCCGGAGTGCGCGGCCTCGACGCCACGCGAGGACACGAGCACGTACCGGCCGACGCCGCCCGCTCGGCGGCGTCGGCGAGGACCGCGGCGCCTGCCCGGTCGACGGTGTCCTTGCGCTCGGCGCCGCTGCCGGCGCCGGCACCCGCGGTGAAGACGACGGCGTCGGCACCCTCGAGCTCGAACGAGACGGCGACGGCGTCGTCCTGCTCGAGGTCGACGAGCGCGACGTGCGCGCCGAGCTCCGTGAGGTCGGTGATCTGCGCGGCCGACCGGACGAAGGCGACGACGTCGTCACCCCGCTCCACGAGGGTCCGGGCGAGGCGACGGCCGACCTGGCCGTGACCACCCGCGATGACTGTGCGCATGCGCCGAACGTATCGCCGACGGCGGTGGGTCGCCCGGTGAGCGTGCGGCGCTGACCTCGGCGTCGGGTCAGGAGGGCGCGTCGAGCTCGCCGAGCACGACGGGCACCTGGGGGTCGAACCGGTAGCCGAGGCCGCGCACGGTCGTGATGAGGTGGTCCACGCCGAGCTTGCTCCGCAGACGGCGCACGTGGACGTCGATGGTGCGGCTCCCGGGCGCCACGGCGTGGTCGGCCCAGACCGTCTCCAGCAGCTCCGCGCGGCTCACCACGCGGTCGGCGGCGCGCGCCAGGTGCGTGAGCAGGTGAAGCTCGCGCCGGGTGAGCCGGGTCCGGCGACCGTCGACCGTGACGGTCCGCCCGACGTCGTCCACGACCACGCGCGGCACGGGCGCGAGCGCCGCGAGCCGTTCGCGGAACGCCGCGATGTCGGGGACGGGCGACCGCTCGGCGGTCGCCGCGGAGGGTTCCGCGAGGGCGAGCGCGGTGTACGTCTCGGCGTCCGGCAGCCAGTCCCGGGCGAGCTCGCCCAGCGCCTCGGCGAGCTCGACGAGCTCGGCGGCGGGGGCCTCTCCCGGCGCGGCGTCGACGCGACGTACAGGACGAAGCCGGGGCGGCGGCCGCCGTCGTGGGTGGGGCGGGGTGCGGTGAGGGTGGTCACGGGTGGCTCCGGGTGCGTCGGGCTGCCGACGTCTCGGCCGGAGGGGTCCGGCGGGTCGGCGGGTCGAGGGCTGAACGAGGACGGTTCAGGCCTGACAACAGACGCACATGACCGCGCCCGGGAGCGCGCCGGACGGCGCGCTGGCGGGGGTGGTCAGGGTGCTCACGAGAGGCAGCATGGCAGCGCGCGGGCGGCGGTGCCAAGAGCCCGGACCGGAGATCTCACCATCCGGTACAGAAGACCCGGGGCGGCGCGTCACATGCCGGACGCGCGGCGACCTCAGACGACGCCGTAGAGGCGGTCCCCGGCGTCGCCGAGCCCGGGCACGATGTACGCCTTCTCGTTCAGGCGCTCGTCCACCGCCGCCACGACCACGTGGACGTCGACCCGCTCGCCGACGGCCTCCTGCACGACCTCCAGCCCCTCCGGCGCCGCGAGCAGGCACACGGCGGTGACGTCGCGCGCCCCCCGGGCGAACACGTAGTCGATCGCCGCGACGAGCGTGCCACCCGTCGCGAGCATCGGGTCGAGCAGGAACACGTGCGGCCGGTGAGGTCGTCGGGCAGCCGGTTCGCGTACGTGACCGCCTCGAGCGTCTCCTCGTCGCGCTGCATGCCGAGGAACCCGACCTCCGCCGTCGGCAGCAGGCGCGTCATGCCGTCCAGCATCCCGAGACCCGCGCGCAGGATCGGCACCACGAGCGGGCGCGGCTCCGCGAGCCGCACGCCCGTCGTCGTCGTGACCGGCGTCTCGATGTCGTGCGGTTCGACCCGCACGTCGCGCGTCGCCTCGTACGCGAGGAGCGTCACCAGCTCGTCGACGAGCAGCCGGAACGTCGGCGACGCCGTCTCCTTGTTCCGCAGGACGGTGAGCTTGTGGGCGACGAGGGGGTGGTCGGCGACGTGCAGGCGCATGACCGCAACGGTACCCGCCCGGGCGCACCCGCTCGCTAGCCTGGGTCGCGCGACGACGTCTCGCCCACCCCTGGAGGTCACGTGCCCGACGACGCCCCGCAGCCCCGCGACGGTCCCGGCCGGGCCTCGGCGCGCCGTGGGCCGACGCGTCGTTCCCGCCGCCGACGCTCGAGGCGCGCCGCGAGGTCTGGGACGCACTCATGGGCCTCGCGCTGCACGAAGCCACCCACGCGCTCGCGAGCGACGACGTGCCCGTGGGGGCGCTCGTCGTCGGCCCCGACGGGCGGCTGCTCGGGCTCGGGCGCAACCGCCGCGAGGAGACCGGGGACCCGATCGCCCACGCCGAGGTGCTCGCGCTGCGGCAGGCCGCCGCGACGCTCGGGACGTGGCGGCTCGAGGGCTGCACGCTCGTCGTCACGCTCGAGCCGTGCGTCATGTGCGCCGGCGCGCTCGTGCTGTCCCGCGTGCAGCGCCTCGTGCTCGGCGCGTGGGACCCGAAGGCCGGCGCGACGGGCTCCGTCTGGGACCTCGTGCGCGACCAGCGCGCCAACCACGAGGTCGAGGTCGTCCCGGGCGTCCGCGCCGAGGAGTGCGGTCGGCTGCTGCGGGACTTCTTCGGGACTCAGCGCTGAGAACTCCCGGCTCCCACGGTCAGGGTGCGGCCGTCCGGGACGACGCCGCCGGGTCGGGGGCCCGGCCCGACGGTCCGGGACGGCGGCGCCGGGTCTACCATCCGGCGCCTCGTTCCTCGGCGCCTCCCGCCAGACCCGCCACGACCCGGCGCCGCCGTCCCTCCCCGCCGGTCCCGGACCCGCGACGCGGCGTCGTCGTCGCTCCGCCTGGCCCAGGCGTCGGGCCGCGTCAGCTCAGGCGTCGGCGAGGGCGGTGAGGGTCTCGGAGACGCCGGCCTCGACCTTGAGGGTCGCGAGGGGGTCGCCGCGGGTCGCGCCGCGGTTGACGATGACGACCGGCTTGCCGGCCTTCGCCGCGTGGCGCACGAAGCGCAGGCCGCTCATCACCGTGAGCGACGAGCCGGCGACGAGGAGGGCGTCGCCGTCGTCCACGAGCGCGTAGGCGCGGTCGACGCGCTCGCGCGGCACGTTCTCGCCGAAGTAGACGATCTCCGGCTTGAGGACGCCGCCGCAGAACTCGCACGGTGCCGGGCGGAAGTGCGACGTCTGCTCGATCACGGCGTCCGCGTCCGGCGCGATCTCCACGTCGCCCACCTCGGTCACCGACTCGAGGAAGCCGGGGTTGAGCGCCGTGAGCCGGTCCGCGAGGTGCTCGCGCGAGATGACGCGACCGCACTGCAGGCAGATGACCCGGTCGTAGCGGCCGTGCAGGTCGATGACGGTGCGGCTGCCCGCGTCCTCGTGCAGCAGGTCGACGTTCTGCGTGATGAGACCGACGAGCACGCCCGCGTCCTCCAGGCGCACGAGCGCGCGGTGCCCGGCGTTCGGGTGCGTGCGGTGCACGTGCTGCCAGCCCACGTGGTTGCGCGCCCAGTAGTGGCGGCGGAACGCCTCGTCCTGCACGAACTGCTGGTACGTCATGGGGTTGCGCGGCGGCGAGTCGGGGCCCCGGTAGTCGGGGATGCCCGAGTCCGTGGACACGCCCGCACCCGTGAGCGCCGTGATGCGCAGGCCCCGCAGGAGCTCCGCGGCGTCCGCGGCCGTCCCCGTGCGCGGCGCCGGACCGGTGCCCGACGCCGGCGGCCGGCTCGGGCGCCAGGTCAGCCGCGACGAGACGGTCGGGACGGCCGACGGCGGCAGGTTCGCGGCGGACGTCGCCACGTGGGCGGGGGAGGACGAGGCCGGCGTCGAGGGGTCGGAGGGCACGCCTCCCACGGTACGACGACGCCCTGCGGTTGGCGCTCGTCGCCCTGGATGAGGGGCGGGTCGGTGCGCCGCGTCTACCCATCCGCCGCTCGTTCCTCGCGGCTCCCGCCAGCCCCGCCACGACGCGGCGCCCCCACCCACCCCTCCTGCTCCGTCTCACCCGGGCGCGGGGGTCCTGCCGGCCCGAGCCGCGTCGGGGTGCCGTCAGGACGTGGTCGTCGCGTCGTCGGTGTCCGTCGTCGTGTCGCTCTCGCGGCGGCCGCCACCCATGCCGCCCATGCCACCGCCCGACCACTCGCCCGCCGTCACGGGCGTCGAGGCGCTGCCGGTGGTGACGGTGTAGGTGTCGCCGCTCGTCACGTCAGGGGAGGAGAAGACGACGTTCGCCGTGTCCTTCGTGACCGTGTACGTCGCGAGCTCCGTGCCGTCGGCCGCCGTGATCGTGACGGTCCCGCCGGCGCTCGCGGAGACGTCCGTCGCGAGCCAGCCCTGCGCGGAGTCCGCGGAGGGTGCCACGGCCATGCCCGCGCTGCCCGCGGCGAGCAGCGTGCCCCCCGTGACCTCGAGCGTGCCGCCGACGTCGAGCGCGCCGTTCCCGTCGTTCGTCGGGCCCTGGACGACCGTGTCGCCGCCGCTGACGATCAGCGACCCGTTGGAGTCCAGGCCGTCGCCCCCCGCGTCCACGGTGAGCGTCCCGCCCGAGATCGTCAGCGTCGAGCCGTCGTCGCCCTCGAACCCGCCCCCGCCGCGCCCGCCCGGCGGCATCTCGCCCTCGGCCGGGGGCTCGGGCATCTCGCCGTCGGCGGGGGGCTCGGGCATCTGTCCGTCCGCCGGCCGATCGGGCCGTGTGCCGTCCTCCGGCGCGCCGGCAGGCGGCTGCGCCGTCCCGCCCGCCGCGCCGTCGGTGCCCGCGGTGGCGCCGTCGGTCGTGCCGGTGCTCGTGGTGCCGCTGGTCGCGTTGAGCCCGTCGTCGCTCGCGGTCACGTCGACCGTGCCCCCGGCGACGGTGATGTCGGCGCCCTCGATCCCCTCGACGGAGGTCGTGACGGTGAGCTCGCCGCCGGAGACGGTCACGTCGCCGTCGGCGTGCACGCCGTCGTCCCCGACGCGAGGGACACCGACCCGCCGGAGATCGCGACGGCGCCGTTCGCGTGCAGGCCGTCGTCGGCGGCGTCGACGGTCACGGCCGCGTCGTCGCCGACCACGACGCCCACGTCGCCCTTCAGACCCTTGGCCGACGCGTCGTCCGCGACCGTCTCGCCGGCACCGCCCGCCGCGACGACGTCGAGCGTGCCACCGGACACGATGACGTCGGTCACGGCCTGGACGCCGTCGTCGCCGGACGTGATCGTGACCGACCCGCCGCGCAGGTCGACGAAGCCGAGCGCCTCGTCGCCGTCCTCGGTGGATTTCAGCCCGTCGGCCGCGGCCGTGACGTCGAGCGTGCCGCCCGTGACGACGAGGTAGTCCTTGCCCCGCACGCCGTCGTCGCCCGCGTCGACCGTGAGGTCGCCGCCCGCGATGACGAGGCCGTCCTTGGAGACGATGCCGTCGGCCGCGTGCGACGTCACGGCCAGGGTCCCCGACCCGCCGATCAGCAGGTCGGCGGTCGAGAACAGCGCGCCGTCGGGCTCGCCGTCGGCGCCTGACCGGAGTACGTCTCGGCGTCGGTGAGGGTGTTCGCGGACCCGTCGGCGAGCACGACGGCGACCCGGTCGGCGTCCTGGACGTCCACCGCGGCGTTCGTCGTGCCCGTGACCTCGGCACCGTCGAGGACGAGCTGCACGAGCCCTTCCGCCGCGGAGTCGACGACGACCTGACCCTCGAGCGTGCCGCTCAGCACGTACGTGCCCGGGGCGGTGACGGTCACGGTGGCGCCGTCGACGGTCACGCCGCTGCCGTCGGTCACCGTGGCGGTGTCGCCGTCGAGCGCGACGGCGACGGCGGAGGCCGCGTCCCAGGCGAGGTCGGCGTCGTCGACGGCGACGTCGGTGTTGTCGGCCCGGGCCTCGTCGGGGGTCAGGCCCGCGACGGCGGTCGAGGCGACGGTCGTCGTCGCCGTGGTCGCGGCGGTGCCGTCGCTCTCGGTGGCGGCGGTGCCGCTCAGCAGGGAGCAGCCGGCGAGCGCGGCCGCGGCCGCGGCGGCGGTGAGGGTGGCGAGGGGGCGGCGGATGCGCATCAGAGGCTCCTGTCGTCGGGGTGCCCGGCGGTGCGGGCGGGTGCGGTGAGGCCGGGGTCGAGGTGGCGGCGGATGACGCGGCGCCACGGACCGTCCGGCAGGTCGGGGCGCAGCAGCGCCAGGCCGGTGCCGTACTTGGAGATCCGCTCCGGCCGGTGGCCGTGCCGCCACAGGAGGCGGTCGAGGGCGGACGGCGTCGACCCGCCCTTGGTCTCGACGACCACGACGTGCGGGACGGCGAGGGTGACGGCCCGTCCGGTCGGGCGGGTGGTCCCTGCCCGGTCGGTGCCGAGCCGCCACGCCAGCCCGGTGTCGACGGTGGCGCGCGCCCCGCCGTCGGGTCCCGGCAGGTGCAGGGTCGTGCGGCGGTAGCGAGAGACCAGGCCGGACTCGAGGAGGAGCCGGTCCGCGGCGGGGACGCCCTCGGCCACGAGCGCGCGGGTGACGAACGCGCCGCCGGGGCCGAGCGCCGTCGGGCACCCCGCGTGCTCCGCGCGCTGCTTGAGCGTCGTGCCACGGGCGGCCCGCGTCTTGACCTCGAGGAAGCTCTGGCCCGAGTCGAGGTAGGTCCGGGTGCGGACCTTGAACCGGCGACGGCGCCGCGTCGCGGTGAGGCGGAACGAGGCGAGGTCGGGCGTGTCGAAGTACACGGACTCGTAGCCGAACTGGCGGACGCCGTCGATCTCGAGGACCCGGGCGCCGCCCGTGCGGGCGAGCGTGTCGAGGACGGCGGTCGCGTCGTCGACCCCGAGGACGTACTTGCGGTCCACGCGCGCCAGCAGGCCGCGGACGCCACGAGCTCGTCGAGCGCGATCCCGTCGAGCGGGTGGAGGGCCGCGCGCACGAGGTCGTGCGCGGTCGCGAGGCGGGTGGGCGCGGTCACGCCGAGGCCCCGACGTGGGCGCGGGCGGGCGGCGCGGGTGCGACGTCGGGCGCGGTCGGCGCCGCGGCGTCGGCCCGGCCCTCGGCCCGCGCGGTCACGCCGGAGCGACCGGACCGGCGCGCCGCACGCCCCGGGGCGCTGAAGCGCACGTCGACCCAGGTCGTGTCGTTGACGAGGTCGACCCGCTGGACGCTCACCCCGTGGACGCGCGCGCCGAGGAGCTGCTCGAGGTGCGCGACGAGTGCCTCCTCGTCGACGAGCGCCCGGTCGAGGACGATCGTCCGGCTGCGCGCGCGGCGCAGGACGCGCTGGTGGTCGGCGGCGGCCATGACGGCGACGACGAGCGCCGAGCCCGCCACGGACAGCCACCCCGTGGTGGCGCCGAGCCCGCCGAGCAGGCCGAGCGCCAGGGCCGCGAAGTAGTACGCGACCTCGGTCTGGGACAGCTCGGTCGAGCGGAGCCGGATGATCGACAGGACGCCGAAGAGGCCGAGCCCGAGCCCGGCGCCGACCGCGCTCGACGCGAGCGTCGCGGCGACGACGAGCACGCCGACGTTGACGCCGAGGTACGCCACCACGAGGTCGCGCCGGCGGTGCCGGGGGAAGTAGAGGCCGAGGGCCAGGACGGCGACCGCGACGAGGTCGACGACGTAGAGCAGGGGCTGGGACACGGGGCGGCTCCCGGGGCCGGGGCGCTGGGCGCCGGTGGACGGTGACAGGTCCAGGGAAGGGCCGGTGCCTATGCGTCCGCTGTGGAGGCCGCAGGGCGCGCGTATGAGTGCCGTTCACCACGCGGACCCCTCGCGTTCACCGGGGCGGACGCCGGGTGTGACGTGGACCTCGCCGGACAGCCGTGGGAGGCGGGCGGCGAGTGATGTTAGCCTCACCTAAGACGGCCATCGACGAGAGGCAGGCATGTCGACCCCCACCACGCAGGCGCCCCGTCGCGCGCGCCCGCAGACGATCCTGGAGGTCCTCGAGACCTCATGGCTCGCGCCGCACATGGTGCGCGTCGTCGCGGGCGGGCCCGGCTTCGCCTCGTTCACGACCAACGCGAGCACCGACAAGTACGTGAAGATCTTCTTCGCCAAGCCGGAGCTCAAGCTCGAACCGCCGTACGACGTCGCCGCGCTGCGCGAGACGCTCGCGCCCGAGGACCTGCCGGTCACGCGCACGTACACCGTGCGGCACGTCGACGAGGCGGCGCAACGCCTCGCGATCGACTTCGTCGTGCACGGCGACGAGGGGATCGCCGGACCGTGGGCGGCGAGCGCGCGCCCCGGTGACCGCATCGTCTTCGCCGGCCCTGGCGGCATGTACACCCCTGACCCCACGGCGGACTGGCACCTGCTCGCCGGCGACGACTCGGCCCTGCCGGCGATCGCCGCCGCGCTCGAGGCGATGCCGCGCGACGCCGTCGGGACCGCGCTCGTCGAGGTCGCGAGGGAGGCGGACGTGCAGCCGCTCGACGCCCCGGCGGGCGTCGACGTGCGGTGGCTGTTCCGCGGCGACGCACCCGCGGGCACGACGACGCTGCTCGCCGACGCGGTCGACGCGCTGCCGTGGCGCGCAGGCGCGTGTGCGTCTTCGCGCACGGCGAGCGCGAGGCCATGAAGGCCCTGCGCCGCGTGTTCGCCTCCCGCGGCGTGCCGCGGGAGGACCTGTCGTTGTCCGGGTACTGGGCGTACGGACGCGCCGAGGACCGGTTCCAGGCCGAGAAGCGGCAGCCCATCGGTCAGATCTTCGAGGACTGAGGAAGAACATGAACGCACTGACCCACCGCGGCGCCGCCGCGACCCGTCGCGCCGCCGTCGCCGGTGCCGCCGCCGTCGCGCTGCTGGCGCTCGCGGCCTGCTCCAGCGACTCGGGCGACGACGCCGGGGGCGGCGACGCCTCGCCGTCGGGCACGGAGAGCGAGGCGGCGGCCGACGCGTTCCCCGTGACCATCGACACCGCCTTCGGCGAGGTCGAGATCCCCGAGGAGCCGACGCGCGTCGTCGCGCTCGGCTGGGGCGACGCGGAGACGGCGCTCGCGCTCGGCGTGGAGCCCGTCGGGGCGAGCGACTGGCTCGCGTTCGGCGGCGACGGCGTCGGGCCGTGGCTCGAGGACGCGTACACGGAGTCGCCGGAGATCATCGGCACGCTCGAGCCGTCGTACGAGCAGATCGCCGTGCTCGAGCCCGACGTCATCCTCGACGTGAAGTCGTCGGGCGACCCGGAGCGGTATGAGCGGCTGTCCGAGATCGCGCCCACCGTCGGCGTCCCCGAGGGCGGCGAGGCGTACCTCACGCCCATGGAGGACCAGGTCGACATGATCGCCGCCGCCCTCGGGCGCAGCGACGCCGGCGAGAAGCTGCTCGCCGAGGTCGACGACGCGTTCGCCGCCGTCCGCGAGGAGAACCCCGACTTCGAGGGCAAGACCGCCGTCATCGGCTCGTACTGGGCAGAGGGCTTCGGCGCGTACGTGTCGACCTCGAGCCGCGGCGAGTTCATGCAGTCCCTCGGGTTCGTCACCAAGCCCGAGATCGACGAGGCCGCGGGGGAGGAGTTCTCCGTCAACCTCGGCACCGAGAACCTCGACCTGCTCGACGCCGACCTCACCGTCATCCAGCCGATCGGCTTCACCGCCGCCGAGGTCGAAGAGCAGCCGCTGTTCCAGGCCGTCCCCTCCGTCGCGGACGGCCGGTACGTGGTGTTCGACGACGAGGACCTGTCCAACGCCTTCTCGCTCGGCACCCCGACCGCGGTGATCTACGCGATCGACAATGTCGTGCCGCTGTTCGCCGAGGCTCTCGGCGGCAGTGACCCGTGGCGTCGGTCGTCCCGTGAGGGCGGCCGACGCCCGCGGTGAGCCGCACCAGGACGCCGATTCGGTGTCCTGGGGTCGGAGCAGGTATCCTGCTTCGGCCGGGTTCACCGGCAGAGGTAGCGTGTCCGAGCGGCCTAAGGAGCACGCCTCGAAAGCGTGTGTGGGTGAAAGTCCACCGTGGGTTCAAATCCCACCGCTACCGCCACCCGAAGGGCCCCACCCGCGAGATTCCGCGGCTGTGGGGCCCTTCGTCGTACCCGGCCTTCGTCCCCACTCGCTGGGCGCGTGCCACCTCGCGGGCCAGCCGCATGACGAAGGGCGGCCCCAGAGCATTCCGGAACCGCCCTCGACTCGTCAGCCTCTCGCCGCTCAGCGCGACGTCAGCTCTTTCTTGCCGTGCTGCGGCGTGTCTCGCCGGACTGCCGCGATGAGCGCAGCGAGTTCCGGGATGACCTGAGGCTCAGCATCGAGCGCTGCGTCGACCTGGTCGAGCTCTCGCGGAGTCAGCTGGATGACACGGTCACGGAGAAGGACCTCGCGGGCGTGCTCCATCGCCGCGCCGAGCACGAATGCGGACACGTCCTGCTGCTGTGCTGCGGCTGCCTCGCGGATCGTCGCGAGTGCTTCGGGTGAAACCCTCATGTTGAGGCGTTCGGACCGCGCGTTCGCGGTAGGCATCTCTACTCCTTGTCGCGATGAGCCGGCGCGCTGCAGCGCGCCCGACGTACGGCCATCGTACGTACCTGGTGCGTACGGATCAATCGGGATCTGGAGCAGCGAAGGTCGCGCGGAGGTCCCCCGTGGTGAGGAACAGGCTGAGATCGTGATCGAGGAACCGCCGGAACCCGTGCTTGAGATAGAAGCAGGCGGCGTACTCGTGCAGAGCGTGGACGACCACGATCTCGAAGCCGACGTGGTCCGCCGCAGCCAGGAGCTTCTGCAGCGCATCGAAGAGCAGCAGGCGGCCGGCACCGTGTCCCTGGTAGTCGCGGTCGACGGCAAGGCGAGCGATGAGCATGGCCGGTACCGGGTAGCGGCGGCTACGTCCGGTGGCCGACGCGCCGTCGGCAGCCGAGAGCTCGAACGTGCGCATCGAGTAGTAGCCGGCGATGCGGCCCTGCTCCTCGTCGAGGAGGAGTGTCGTGCGGACGTTGTCCTTCTTCTCGCTCTGCCGCGCATACCTCGCCAGCCAGGTATCGAGCTCCGGCTCGCCGCAGCTGAACGGATGGAGCTTGAGAGCCGCGGAGTCGAACGGCCGCGTGATGAGCATCCTGCAGAGTGCCTTCCGCATCGACGGGCGAGCTGCCGTGGGCACCGTAGAGGGGAGCGGTGACACTGCGGCCCGAACGAAGGTGCGCGACCTGCTCGAGGTGCACCCTGCCCCGGAGCCGGTTACCGCCGGCTGATCGGGGGCGGGTCGCCGCGGGCACGGTGCCCTCCGTCAGGGCGATGCCGTCCCGGCGGGCGCCGGCGAACCGTCGGCCAGCAGCGCCTGCATCGCCCGCTCGATGGAGGTGAACCGGCCCGTGGCGTTCCCCAGGTAGCCGCGGACCATCGCGCCGTCGCGCAGCATCACGATGCGGTCCGTCGTTCCGGCCGGGTCGCGCACGCCTGCCGCGCGGACCAGGCGCAGCACCATGCCCCGGTACCAGGCGCGGTGGTCGTCGACGACGCGGCGGACCGGGTGGTCGGGGTCGCGGAACCCGCCGGCGGCGCTGAGGAACGGGCATCCGCGGAACGAGGGCGCGGACGTCTCCAGGCCGATGGCGCTCGCGAGGAGCATGAGCGCTTCCGTGCCGTTGCCGGCGGCGCGCGCGGTGAGCGACTCGACCGTCCGTCGGTCGTCGGCCGAACGGCGCTGGAGAAAGGACACCGCGAGATCGTCCTTCGACGAGAAATGCCGGTACAAGGTCATCCTGGTGGTGGACGCTCTCTCGACGACGTCCTCGATGCTCACATTCTTGATGCCGTGCTCGTAGAAGAGCTCGTCCGCCGCTTCAAGAATGCGTTTCTTCGTTGCGGACCCCCGCGGGGCGGGGGTGGCAGAAAATGTCACAGCGGGCCTTCTCCTGGCGCATCGAGGTCGCGTGGAAGGTGACCATAACCCCTCGTGGGCTCCCCAGGAAGACCCTGACGAACCCCTTACCAAACGGCTCGACGTGGGGTATACGCGCACGCGAGAGCGCCCGGACAAGAATGACCAGTATCGTTTCGAAGTGTTGTGTGTCGTGCGCGTAAAACGTCGATCGCGGATGGATAACAACCGCGGTCGGGGCCGAAGAATCGGGCAGGAGAGGCCCGATCCCGGACATAGCATCCCCGGGTCCACATCATCGGATCGTGACGCGCTCGACCGGATTCCGGCGGCGGTCATCCGACGGCGGCACACCCGACGCCGCCTCGCATCGGAGGAACTCATGAGAAACAGGCGCTTTGCCGCGCTCACGGCCCTCGGGCTGAGCGGCGTCCTCGCTCTGACGGCGTGCTCGTCCGGCTCGGACGACGACGCCCAGGACGCCAGCAGCAGCGGCTCGAGCACCGGCGTCGTCACCGTCAGCAACGGCGAGCCGCAGAACCCGCTGATCCCGACGATGACCAACGAGACCAACGGCTCGCTCACCGTGCAGAACATCTTCTCGGGCCTCGTGTACTACGACGCCGAGGGCGGCGTGCACAACGAGGTCGCCGAGTCGATCGAGTCCGAGGACAACCAGGCCTGGACGATCACGATCGCGGACGGCTGGACGTTCACCGACGGCACGCCGGTCACGGCCGAGAGCTTCGCGTCCGCCTGGGACTACGGCGCCGCGCTCGACAACGCGCAGAACCTGTCGTACTTCTTCGAGCCGATCCAGGGCTTCTCGTACGACGCCAACACCTCCCTGATCGAGGAGGGCGGCCTCGTCGTCGAGGACGAGTCCACCCTCGTGGTCAACCTGACGCAGCCGGAGTCGGACTTCCCGATCCGCCTCGGGTACGCCGCCTTCTTCCCGCTGCCCGAGGCGTTCTTCGACGACCCGGAGGCGTTCGGCGAGGCGCCGGTCGGCAACGGCCCGTACATGCTCGAGACGTGGGAGCACGACTCGCTCATCTCGCTGGTGCCGAACCCGGACTACGCGGGCGAGCGCACCCCGGCCAACGGCGGGCTCGAGCTCATCGCGTACACCGACGAGGACTCCGCCTACAACGACCTGCTCGGCGGGCAGCTCGACATCATCAAGAACGTGCCGTCCTCGGCCTTCGCGACGTTCGAGGACGAGCTCGAGGGGCGTGCGGTCAACCAGCCCGCCGCCGTCATCCAGACCCTGACGGTCCCCGAGTGGCTTCCCGAGTTCCAGGGCGAGGCCGGCCTGCTCCGCCGGCAGGCGATCTCCCACGCGATCGACCGGGACGAGGTCACCGAGACGATCTTCGCCGGCTCGCGGACCCCGGCGACCGACTTCACCTCGCCCGTCATCGACGGCTGGACCGAGGAGATCCCGGGCAACGAGGTCCTCGAGTACGACGCCGACCTGGCCGCCGAGCTGTGGGGCGAGGCCGAGGCGATCGAGCCCGTCGGCGACTACACGCTGCAGATCGCGTCGAACGCGGACTCCGACCACCAGACCTGGGTGGACGCGGTGTGCAACAACATCCGCACCGTCCTCGAGATCGGCTGCGAGTTCTTCCCGTACCCGACGTTCGACGAGTACCTCGACGCCCGTGACTCCGGCTCCGTCCCCGGCCCGTTCCGCGGCGGCTGGCAGGCGGACTACCCGGCCATGAGCAACTTCCTCGGCCCGATCTACGGCACCGGGGCGGGCTCGAACGACGGCCAGTGGTCGAACGCCGACTTCGACGCGACCCTGACCGAGGCGAACAGCGCCGAGACCCGGAGCAGGCGGTCGAGCTGTACATGGACGCCGAGACGATCCTGTTCGAGAACCTGCCGGGCACTCCCCCTGTGGTACTCCAACGCCACCGGCGGCTGGGCCGACACGGTCGAGAACGTCGAGTTCGGCTGGGACTCCGACCCGATCCTCTACCAGGTCACCAAGGCCGAGTGAGGCCGGCAGCCACGGCGCCGGGACCTCCCGGCGCCGTGGCCGCTGCGCCCCTGGATCGTGACGACGGAAGCGACACCGCCCCATGCGTTGGTACATCGGCCGCAGACTGCTGCAGGTCGTCCCCGTGTTCCTCGGCTCCACCCTCCTGCTGTACGCCCTGGTGTTCCTGCGCCCCGGTGACCCGGTGGCCGCGCTCGGCGGCGAGCGCGGGCTCGCGCCCGCCGTCCAGGAGCAGATCCGGGCCGAGTTCAACCTCGACGAGCCCTTCATCGTGCAGTACCTGCTCTACCTCAAGGGCATCTTCACGCTCGACTTCGGCGTCACCTTCACCGGTCGCGAGGTCATCGACGTCATCGCCCAGGCCATCCCGGTGACGTTCCAGCTCGCCCTGATGGCCCTGGTGATCGAGGCGGTCCTCGGCGTCGGCTTCGGGCTCCTCGCGGGCCTGCGCAAGGGCGGCGTGTTCGACTCCACGGTGCTGGTCCTCAGCCTCCTCGTGATCGCCGTGCCGACGTTCGTCATCGGCTTCGTCATGCAGATCGTCGTCGGCGTGAACCTCGGGTGGCTGCCGGTCACCGCCGGGCGGGACCCCGACCTGGTCAGCCTCCTGATGCCGGCGATCGTGCTCGCCGCGACCTCGTTCGCCTACGTGCTGCGCCTCACGCGCACCTCGGTCCAGGAGAACCTGACCGCGGACTTCGTCCGGACCGCGCGCGCCAAGGGCCTGTCCCGCACGCAGGTGACCGGCCGCCACGTGCTCCGCAACTCCCTGATCCCGGTCATCACGTTCCTGGGCGCCGACCTGGGCGCGCTGATGGGCGGGGCGATCGTGACCGAGGGCATCTTCAACATCCGCGGCGTGGGCGGGACGCTCTACGACGCGATCACCCGCGGCGAGAACGCCACCGTCGTGTCCCTGACCACCGTCCTGGTCCTCGTCTACATCGCGGCGAACCTGGTCGTGGACCTCCTGTACGCCGCGCTGGACCCGAGGATCCGCTATGCCTGAGACCCACTTGACGACGACGCCGGTGCGCACCGCACCGAGGCCCGGCCAGGAGCACGTCGCCCTCCCGCTCGACGAGGGCGGCCTCGGCGCCGTCGACGCCGTCGCCTCCACGGCCGCCCCGTCCGGCTTCTGGCGCGAGGCGTGGCGCGGGATGCGCCGTCGGCCCCTGTTCTGGGTGTCCGGCGCGGTCATCCTCCTCGTCCTCGCCGTCGCGGCGTTCCCCGGGGTGTTCACCTCGATCGACCCGCGCACCTGCTCGCTGTCCGACGCGCTCGCCGGCCCGCGCGGCGGCCACCTGTTCGGCTTCGACCGCCAGGGGTGCGACATCTTCTCGCGCACGATGCACGGCGCCCGGGCCTCCGTCACGGTCGGCGTGCTCACCACCACGTTCGTCGTGGTCGTGGGCACCCTGATGGGCGCGGTCGCCGGCTACCTCGGCGGCTGGGCCGACACCCTGCTGTCCCGCCTCACCGACATCTTCTTCGCGATCCCGCTGGTGCTCGCGGCCATCGTCATCATGAGCGTGTCGACGGAGCGGACGGCGCTCACGGTCGCGGTCGTGCTCGCCGCCTTCGGGTGGTCGTCGATCGCGCGGATCGCCCGCGGCACGGTCATGTCGGTGAAGAACAACGAGTTCGTCACCGCCGCGCGCTCGCTGGGGATGGGCCGGACCGCGATCCTGCTCCGGCACGTGCTGCCGAACTCCGCGGCGCCGATCATCGTCTACGCGACCGTCGCCCTCGGCACGTTCATCGTCGCGGAGGCCACCCTGAGCTTCCTCGGCATCGGTCTGCCTCCCTCGACAGTGTCCTGGGGCGGGGACATCTCGCAGGCGCAGGGTGCGATCCGCACCAACCCCGAGATCCTGCTCTACCCGGCCGGTGCGCTCGCCCTCACGGTGCTCGGCTTCATCATGATGGGCGACGTCGTGCGCGACGCCCTCGACCCGAGGCCCGCACCCGATGAGCGCTCCCACGCCCCCCACCCCCGACGTCGACCCCACGGCCCCGCTGCTGGAGGTCCGCGGCCTCGAGGTGTCCTTCAGGACGGACGCGGGTTCCGTCCAGGCCGTCCGCGGCGCCGACCTCACCGTCTACCCGGGGCAGTCCGTCGCGATCGTCGGCGAGTCCGGCTCCGGGAAGTCCACGACGGCGCACGCGATCATCGACCTGCTGCCCGGCACCGGGAAGGTCACCGGCGGCAGCATCCGGTTCGCGGGCCGCGAGCTCGTCGGCCTCGGACGCCGTGACGTCGAGGCGCTGCGCGGCGACCTCATCGGCCTGGTCCCGCAGGACCCGATGTCCAACCTCAACCCGGTGTGGAAGATCGGCACCCAGGTCGACGAGGCGCTGCGCGCGAACGGCTTCCGCGGGTCGCGGGCCGAGCGTCGGGCCCGCGTCGCCGAGCTCCTGGCCGAGGCGGGCCTGCCCGACGCCGGGCGGCGGGCCTCGCAGTACCCGCACGAGTTCTCCGGAGGCATGCGGCAGCGCGCCCTCATCGCGATCGGCCTGGCCGCCCGGCCCCGGCTGCTCATCGCCGACGAGCCGACCTCCGCCCTCGACGTCACGGTGCAGCGGCAGATCCTCGACCACCTCGACACGCTGACGCAGGAGATGGGGACCGCGGTCCTGTTCATCACGCACGACCTCGGTCTCGCCGCGGAGCGTGCCGAGCACCTCGTCGTCATGTACCGCGGCCAGGTCGTCGAGTCCGGGCCGGCACGCCAGATCCTGACCGACCCCCGGCACCCGTACACCCGACGGCTCGTGGCCTCCGCGCCGTCGCTGGCGTCGCGCCGCATCGAGGTCGCGCACGCGGACGGTCGGCCGAGCGACGAGGAGCTCGCGCGCCACTCCGGCGATCCGGAGCCGCGCCGGGACGAGATCGTGGTCGCCGCGCACCTCACCAAGACGTTCCGGCTCCGCGGCCACGGACCCGGCACGCGCGAGTTCACCGCGGTGGACGACGTGAGCTTCTCGCTCGCGCGGGGGCGCACGCTCGCCCTCGTCGGGGAGTCGGGGTCCGGCAAGTCGACGGCCGCGAACATGGTCCTGGGCCTGCTCGAACCCACCTCCGGGAGCGTGCAGTTCGACGGGCACGACATCGCCATGCTCACCGGTCGTCGCCAGATGGCGTTCCGTCGCCGCATCCAGCCGGTGTTCCAGAACCCCTACGGCTCGCTCGACCCGCAGTTCTCCGTCTACCGGACGCTCGAGGAGCCGCTGCGCCTGCACAAGGTGGGCGACCGCCGGTCGCGCGAGGCGCGCGTCCGGGAGCTGCTCGACATGGTCGCCCTCCCGCAGTCCGCCGTGCGGCGGTTCCCCAACCAGCTGTCCGGAGGGCAGCGGCAGCGGGTCGCGATCGCCCGGGCGCTCGCCCTCCAGCCCGAGGTGATCGTCCTCGACGAGGCCGTCTCCGCCCTGGACGTGCTCGTGCAGGCGCAGATCCTCGAGCTGCTGGCCGAGCTGCAGCGCGAGCTGGGGCTGGCCTACCTGTTCATCACCCACGACCTCGCCGTGGTGCGGCAGATCGCGGACTCCGTGGTGGTGATGAGGTCGGGGAAGGTCGTCGAGCACGCGCCGACCGACGAGTCTTCGACCACCCGCGGGAGGAGTACACGCGCGACCTGCTCACCGCGATCCCGGGCGCCGGCCTCGTGGTGAGCGCGTCGGACGCCTGAGGAGCGGGGTCGGCTCGACCGACCCGTGCGCGAGGGTCTCGCGACGTCGTCGGCAGCCCCTCGCGCACGGCCGGCGTGCTCGGCGGCCGGAAACGCGGTCGACATCGAGTCGTGACGCGATGGTTTCGTTCGGACCCTGGCGTAATAGGCGACGACCTGGCTAGTGTGCAGGAGTCCGAACAAATCGCCCTGGCGGGCCAGGAAGAGCAACGAGGCCTTCATGTCGCACCGACCGTCCCCAGCGCTGCACGCGCACCCCCCTCAGCACCCGGTCAGCCGCCCACCGCGCCGCGCCCGCAGCCGAGCCGCCGGCGCGGCGCTCGTCGCCGCCGGCGCTCTGGTCGCGAGCCTGCTCGCGACGCCGGCCGCCGCCGCGCCGCTCCCGTCCGCACGGCCCGCCGCGGCGGCCGACGGCCCCGCGGACATCAACGGCTACCGCAGCGTCGGCTACGTCATGGCCGACTCGCGCGTGACGCGCGACTTCCACGTCGCCGACCTCGTCCGCACCGGCGCGATCGAGGACCTCACCCACATCAACTACGCGTTCGGCAACGTCACCGCGGACCTCGTGTGCGACATCGCCGACGTCCCCGGCGAGGGCGACCCGCTCAACGACTTCGTCGCCGAGGTCGACGCCGAGGATTCGGTGGACGGCGTCGCCGACCGCCCCGGCCAGGCGCTCGCGGGCAACTTCAACCAGCTCCGCAAGCTCAAGGCTCTGAGCCCGGACACGAAGGTCCTCGTCTCGCTCGGCGGCTGGACCTGGTCCGACCACTTCTCCGAGGCGGCCTCGACGCCCGAGGGGCGCAGCGCGCTCGTCGACTCCTGCATCGACCTGTACATCGAGGGCAACCTCCCCCTGGTCGACGGCAAGGGTGGTCCGGGCGCGGCGGCGGGCGTCTTCGACGGCATCGACATCGACTGGGAGTGGCCCGTCACCGGCGGGGAGACCGCGAACGCGCGCCCCGAGGACAAGGAGAACTTCCTGCTCCTCATGGAGGAGTTCCGCGCCGAGCTCGACGCGCTCGGCGCCGAGACGGGCGAGGACTACCTGCTCACGGCGTTCGCGCCCGCCGGCGGCTGGAACGCCGGGCAGGGCGGCTGGCTCGACCCCCGCCTGTTCGCCGTCGTCGACTTCCTCAACGTCCAGGGCTACGACTTCCACGGCGGGTGGGTGCCGGACCAGACCGGGCACCAGGGCAACCTCCACCCGGACGGCACGCAGAACTGGGGCCTGGGGCTCGACGGCGCGATGGCGATGTACACCGCCGCGGGCGCGGACCCGAGCCAGCTCAACGCGGGCCTCGCCGCGTACGGGCACGGCTGGTACGGCGTCGACGACGGCTCGCGGGGCTGGCAGCCCGCACAGGGGTACGTCGGCACGCGGACGTACGCGCAGCTGCAGGCGCAGGACGGCGAGCGCTTCTTCGACCCGGAGATCGGCGCCTCGTGGCTGTACGACGGCGACGAGTGGTGGAGCTACGACGACCCGGCGTCGGTGACCGCCAAGGCGGAGTTCGTCGCGACGCAGGGCTACGGCGGCGCCATGTGGTGGGACCTGTCGGGCGACCACCGCAACGAGCTCGGCGACGCGCTCGGCTCGACGCTGCGCGCGGCGACGCCCGGCCCGGGCGTCGCGGACGCGTGCGCCGTGCCTGGTACGGCACCGGCGTCTACACGGGCGGCGAGGTCGTCTCGCGCGAGGGCGTCGAGTACCGCGCGCAGTGGTGGACGCGGAACCAGGAGCCGGGCGCGCACGCCTGGGGCCCGTGGGTCGAGGTCGGGCCGTGCGGCACCGCGCCGGCGGTCGAGGTCGCGGACTGCGCCCCCGCGTGGTCGCGCGAGGCCGTGTACACCGGCGGGCAGACCGTCTCGCGCGCGGGCGTGAACTACCGCGCCCAGTGGTGGACGGCGGGCGAGCTGCCCGGGTCCGTCACGTGGGGCTCGTGGGACCCGGTCGGCCTCTGCGCCTGAGCCGGCGCGCTCGGAGCCTTCACACGCAGGTCCGGCGCCCCTCGCCGCCCCGTCGGACGGGCGCGAGGGGCGTCAGGCGGGCCGTCGGTCGGGCACCGCCGCGACCGCCTCGATCTGGACCAGCGCGCCGGGGCGGCCGATCCCCACCCGCAGCACGGTGACGGCCGCCGGGTGCGGGCCCCACACCTCGCCGACGACGGCGAAACCCTCCCTGAGGTCGGCCTCCGGCGCGAGGTAGACGGCGAGACGGGCCACGTCCTCGGGGCCCGCGCCCGCGGCGTCGAGCACGGCGAGGACGTTGCGCAGCGCCTGCGCGGTCTGCGCGGCGATCCCGCCCTCGACGATCTCGCCGTCGGGGCCGGTCCCGTTCTGGCCTCCGACGTAGAGCGTGCGGCCGGTCTCCGTGATCGTCCCCTGCGAGAACGCGGGGTTCGTGTGCAGGCCGGGCGGGTTGACGTGCGTGACGGTCGGCGTGCTCGACATGCTGCGCCTCCTGGGTGTGCGACGACGGTCCTCGGGGCGGCGACGACCCGGGGTGGCCGGCCGTCGGCGACGCTACGCCGCACCCCCGACACGCCTCGCCGACACGCCGCTCCGGCGGGACGACCGCGCGCGGGGTGTGTAGGAAGGGGGCATGAAGCAGTCGGCCGGTCTGGTGCTCCACCGTGTGCGCGACGGCGTCGTCGAGGTGCTGATCGGGCACATGGGCGGGCCGCTGTGGGCGCGCAAGGACGCCGGCGCGTGGACGATCCCCAAGGGTGAGATCGACCCGGACGAGGACCCGCACGCCGCCGCGCTGCGCGAGTTCGCCGAGGAGCTCGGCGTGCCGGCGCCGGCGAGCGACGTCCCGGACCTCGACCTCGGGACGGTGCGCCAGCGGGCCGGGAAGCTCGTCACGGCGTGGGCGCGTCAGGCGGACCTCGACGTCAGCAGCATCGCGAGCAACACGTTCGTCGCGGAGTGGCCGCCGCGGTCCGGGAGGATGCAGGAGTCCCCGAGCTCGACCGCGCGGGGTGGTTCCCGCTCGCGCGCGCCCGCGGGCTCGTCGTCTCGGGTCAGGTCGCGTTGCTCGACCGCCTCGAGGAGCTGGTGCGCCGCGCTTGACGCGCCCGGGCACGGCGAAGGCCCCGGGACCACGAGGTCCCGGGGCCTTCGCGACCGGGGCTCAGCCGAGCAGGAAGGGCCCGGCGGCGAACCCTGCCACCAGCCCGACCGCGACGGCGGCGACCGCGGACAGGTGGGAGCGTCGCGCGCGGGTGGTGGCGCGGCGCACGGTGCCGGCCGGCGTGGCGGGCAGCGTCTCGGTCATGGCGGTCCTCTCGACGTGGTGTTCCAGGAAGGAGGACCGCGTCCGACACGATCCGTGACGCGTCTCGGGGCGACACGTGACGCGATCTGCGTCACACGTCGCCCGGCGAAGCGCGCCGAACCTGGTTCATCAGCGTGCACGAACCCCCGGGTGCCCGCGCGCCGAAACGGGCCGGTGCCCTGGTTCCTCCCGCTTCGTCCCGCGGTTCACGGCGCCTGGGCGGGACGAAGCGCGTCGCTCGATCGCGTCGTCGACCCGCGGCGTGCGACTCGCGTCGCTCGATCGCGTCAGTCGCGCACGCGCAGGACGAGCGCGTCGCCCTGCCCGCCGCCCCCGCAGAGCGCCGCGGCCCCGACGCCGCCACCGCGGCGGCGCAGCGCGAGCGCGAGGTGCAGCGCGAGCCGCGCCCCGGACGCGCCGACGGGGTGGCCGAGCGCGATCGCGCCGCCGTCCGTGTTGACGACCTCTGCGTCGACGCCGAGGTCGGCGACCGACTGCAGCGCGACGGCGGCGAACGCCTCGTTGATCTCCACGAGGTCGAGCTCCGACGCCGCGAGGCCCTCGCGCTTGAGCGCCGCCTCGATCGCGCGCGCGGGCTGGGAGTGCAGGGAGTTGTCGGGCCCCGCCACCTGGCCGGCGGCACCGATCTCGGCGAGCCAGGTCAGCCCGTTGCGCTTCGCGAAGGCGCGGCTCGCGACGACGACGGCCGCCGCGCCGTCGGACAGCGGCGAGCTCGACCCCGCGGTGATCGTCCCGTCCGGGACGAAGGCGGGGCGCAGGCGCTCCAGCGCCTCGAGCGTCGTGTCCGCCCGCACGCCCTCGTCGTGCTCGACGACGACCGGCTCGCCCTTGCGCTTAGGCACGCTGACGGGCGCGATCTCCTCGGCGAGCCGACCGGCGTCGCGCGCGGCGGCCGCGCGCTGGTGCGAGCGCAGCGCGTAGGCGTCCTGCTCGGGGCGGCCGATGCTGCGCGTCGCGCAGCCGCGGTCGGTGAGCTCGCCCATCACCTCGCCGCTGAACGGGTCGTCCAGGCCGTCGTGCGTGAGCGAGTCGGCCATGGTGACGTCGCCGAACGCGAAGCCGGCGCGCGAGTCCAGCACGAGGTGCGGGGCGTTCGTCATGGACTCCTGGCCGCCGGCCACGACGACGCCCGCCTCGCCGGTGCGCACGAGCCGCGCCGCGTCGATGATCGCGGTGAGCCCCGACAGGCAGAGCTTGTTGATCGTCACGGTCGGGACCTCCCAGCCGATCCCGGCGCGGATCGCGGCCTGCCGGGCCGGGCCCTGCTTGGCGCCGGCTTGGACGACCTGCCCGACGATCACCGTGTCCACCTGCTCGGGCCGCACGCCCGCGGCAGCCAGTGCGCCGCGGATCGCGTGCGCACCGAGCTCGGCCGCCGACAGCGACGCGAGCGCGCCGCGGAACCGGGCGAACGGCGTCCGCGCGCCGTGCAGGAGGACCGGGGTGACCTCGTCCTCGGAGGTGACGGCCGCGCCGTCGGGCACGGTGCTGGCGGTGGCGTCGCTGCTCATGGGGCTCCGTCCGGGGGTGCGGCTACAGGTGGTGACGAGAAGGGCCCCGGCGCCGCGAGGAGGGGCGGAGCGGCGCCGGGGCGCGGGTGGGGAGCCGGGCGCTCAGACGAACGCGGAGACGCCCGTGATGTCGCGGCCGACGATGAGCGCCTGCACCGACTCGGTGCCCTCGTACGTGTGCAGGGCCTCGATGTCGGCGAAGTGCCGGGCGACGCGGTTGCCGAGGAGGATGCCGTTGCCGCCGAGCAGGTCGCGCGCGGTCGACGCGATCTCGCGGGCGCCGCGCGTGCACGTGTACTTCGCGAGCGACGCCTGCGGGCCGGTGAGCGTGCCCTCCTCCGCGTGCTGCGTCATGCGCGCCACGAGGAGCTGGAGCTGCGTGAGCGTCGACAGCATCCGCGTGAGGCGTTCCTGGATCATCTGGTTCGCCGCGAGCGGGCGGCCGAACTGCACCCGCTGCGTCGCGTACGCGACCGCCGTCTCGTAGCAGGCGATCGCGTGCCCGACGGCGGCCCACGCCACCCCGAGGCGCGTCGCGAACAGCACGCGCGACGTGTCCTTGAACGACCGCGCGCCCGGCAGGGCGTTCCCGGCGGGGACGAAGACGTCGTCGAGCACGACGCGCGCCTGCCAGATCGCGCGCAGCGACACCTTGCCGGTGATCGTCGTGCCCGTGTAGCCGGGGGAGTCCTGCGGGACGACGAAGCCGTGGACCTGGCCGTCCGCCCACTCGTCGTCGGCATCGCCGACGGCGCGCGCCCACACGACCGTGATGTCGCCCGACGAGCCGTTGCCGATCCACTTCTTCTCGCCGTTCAGCACGTAGCCCTCGACGCCGTCGCGGGTCTCGCGGCGGGCCGTCGTCTCGAGGGAGACCGAGTCGGAGCCGTGCGTCGGCTCCGTGAGCGCGAAGGCCCCGATGACCTCGCCGCGCGCCATCGGCTCCGCCCAGCGCGCGCGCTGCTCGTCGGAGCCGAGCATCTGGATCGAGCGCAGCGCGAGGCCGCCCTGGACGCCGCAGATCGTCGCGACCGAGCCGTCGCCGCGCGACATCTCCATCGCGGCGAGGCCGGCCCCGAGGTGGCTGACGCGCTCGCGGCCGTCGACGTCGACGCCGTCGCGCAGGAGGTCGAGCTCGCCCATGCGCTTGACGAGCCCGAGCGGGACCTCGGCGCGCTCCCAGTACTCGTCGATGACGGGCAGCACCTCGTCCTGGACGAACTGCCGCACGCGCTGCTGGTGGGCGCGGTCGGCGTCCGTGGCGTGGGCGAACGCCCCCGCGTAGTCGACGTCGAGGGGCGTCGTGAGGTCGTACGCGGGCTCGGTGACACCGGGCATGATCGGCGGGGTGGGCATCGGTGCTCCTGTGCTCGACGGTCGGACGGCGCGCGGAGGTCCTCCCGCGCTGCTCGTCCCATCGTGCGCCGAGACGGCGTCTCAGGTCAAGCGATACTCCGTATCAGTGAAGCGGCGTATCGCTCGTGTCGTCGCGTCAGCCGAGCGTGGGCGCTCCGGCGGCGGCCGCCTCGGCCGTCGCGCGCCGGTTGACGCGCCACCACACGAAGAACCCGACGAGCGTGAACGCGCCGTAGAACACGTACATGAACGCGGACGCGTAGTACCCGGCAGAGACGAGCAGGGCACGCCCACGATGTCGACCGCGACCCAGACCAGCCAGAACTCGACCCAGCCCTTCGCCATGCCGTAGGTCGCGAGGAGCGAGCCCATGAAGATCCAGGCGTCCGCCCACACCGGCTCGAAGGAGCCCAGGGCGCGGAACAGCGGGGTGAGCAGGGCCGTGCCGAGGACCAGGGCGAGCACGAGGCCGATGCGCTGCCGCGCCGTCGCCCACTGCGGGACCACGGAGACGCCATGGCTGTCGGCGTCCGCGTCACCCAGCCGCTGCTGGGTGCGCCGCCACTGCACCCACCCGTACACCGACACGACGACGAACATGACCTGCCGACCGGCCTGGCCGAGCAGGTTCACGGGGTTGGGCGTCGCGAACACCGCGCCGAGGAACACCGTGAGCAGCAGCAGGTTGCCGACGATGCCCACGGGCCACGCCCACACCTTGCGCCGCATGCCGCCCAGCGCCGACGCCAGGCCGAACCCGTTGCCGACGATCTCGCGCCACAGCAGGTGCTGGTCGCCGATCGTGAGCTGCGCGTCGAACAGCGCCATCAGGTCCATCGGATGTCCCTCGTCCTCCCGGGCACGGAGGGCTCCGGGGCGAGGGCGGGCGTCGGGTGGTCGCGGCCCGTCAGGTCCGGACGCCTTCGCTCACCACGGCGGGGCCGGTCGCCTCGGGTGCGGGCTCGTCGAGTGCTCGACGGACCCGTCCCCGCGGGGACGGCCGCGCCGCACGTGCTTCCTCCCATCCGGACTGTCACCGTCGGTCCTGGAGTTCCACCAGGTCAACCGCGCGTAGGGCGCGGGTCGCGGACTGTCACCGCCGGCTCGGAATTGCACCGACCCCGGAGCACGTTCGTGCGTACTGCGTTCTGCAACCCCCGATCCTACCCGCGCATTCCCCGCGGGTCAGGCGAGGGCGTCGCGCACGGCGCGGGCGACGGCGTCCGCGACGCCGTCCGGGTCGGGGCCGGGCTCGACCACGGTCACGACGACGCGAGACGCACCGTCGCGAGCGGCGACGGCGCTCGCGACCTGGGCCGTCGCGGCGTCGCCCTCGGCCGGGCCGCGGCCGACGGCGGCCCGGCGCAGCTCGGCGAACGCCTCCTCGAGCTGCGGGCGCAGGTCCTGCTCAGAGTTGCGCAGCCAGCGGCGCAGCAGCGCGTTGTGCACGGCGACCACGGACGCGGCGAACGCGATGGACGCCGTCGAGCGGCGCCTGTCCGGCGGCAGGGCGTCGCGCAGGTACGCGGTGAACGCCCGCTCGTAGCGGTGCGTGGTGACGAGCTCGCGGTCGCGCAGGGCGGGCACCTGCTGGAGCAGGTGCCACCGCGCGATCGACGTCTCGCGCTGACCGACGTGGTGGTCGAACACCAGGCGGGCCGCGCGGCACACCTCGAGGTAGGGGTCGACCGCCGGGTCCGGCTCGAGGTTCCCCGCGGCGTCGGGCACCGGCCGTGTGGACGCGAGCATGACGACGACCTCGTCGAGGAGCAGCTCGTGGTCCGCGAAGACCACGTCCTCCTTCGAGCGGAACCGGCGGAAGAACGTGGCGCGGCTGACCTGCGCGGCGTCGGCGATCTCCTCGACGGTGGTCTGCTCGTACCCGTTGCGTGTGAAGAGCTCGATCGCTGCGTCGACGGCCTGGGCGTGGGTGCGGCTGCGGACGTCGGTCATGCCTGCCGACGGTACACCGGTACCGGTCGCACGCCGGGTGCCTCGCCGTCGTCGCACCGACGTCGCGCTGACCCCGCGCCGACGTCGCACCGACCGCTCGCCGGTGCCAGGGTGGGACGGTGACCGGAACCCCGCGCGTGCACTCCCTCCACGTCGCCAAGGCGCGCCGTCTGCCGACCCGGACCGTCCCGGAGGTCGAGGCGGAGGAGGGGCGCGGCCTCGTCGGCGACCGCTACCACGGGTCCAAGCACCGGCACGTGACGATCCAGACGCTCGCGGACCTCGCCGCGGCGTCCGAGGCCCTCGGGCAGGAGATCGACCCCGGCCTCACCCGGCGCAACGTCACGCTGGACCACGGCGACCTGCCGACCAAACCCGGCTCGTTCCTGCGCCTCGGCGACGTCGAGCTGCAGGTGCTGCGCATCGCCGCGCCGTGCCGGCTCCTCGACGACTGGATCGCACCCGGCGCGATGCGCTCGATGCACAACCGTGGCGGCGTCGTGTGCCGGCTGCTGACGTCGGGGACGATCCACGTCGGCGACGAAGCGCGCTGGGAGGCTCCGCAGGGCTGACCGCTCCGCAGGGCTGACCGGAGAGGACCCGGCGCGGACTCAGAGCGCGAGCCGGTAGAACCGCAGGAGCGCGAAGTCGTCGACGGGCAGCACCCCGAGACCCGCGAAGCCTGCCTCGCGCGCGTACCGGCGCAGCGTGGCGGGCCGCATGACCGTCCCCGTCCCGGCGGACGGCCGGGCGGACAGGCCGTCGGGCAGGCACACGAACAGGCTGTACCCGTACATGATCCGGTCGACGTCGCCCGCCGGGGCCGCGAACTCGTCCGCGACGGCCTCGTCGACGACGACCACGACCCCGTCGGGCCGCACGGCCCGCCGCACCGCGTCGAGCACCTCGACCGGCCGTGGCATGTCGTGCACGCACTCGAACGCGAACGCCGCGTCGAACGGCTCGGTGGCGCGCAGCTCGGCCGCGTCGGCGTGGTGGAACACGACCCGGTCCGTCAGCCCCGCCTCGGCCGCCGCGGCCCGTGCAGCGTCCACGGAGGGCTGGTCGACGTCGACGCCGTGGACCACTGCACCGGGGTACGCCCGTGCGATCGCGAGGGTCGACCAGCCGAACCCGCAGCCGACGTCGACCACGCGCGCCCCCGGTCGGGAGAGCACGTCGTGCACCTCGGGGAGCCGGGCGAGCGTCGGCGCGAGCCGGTGCTCGAACCACGGCCGGTTGACGTCCGCCTGCGCCTCGCGCGCGTCGTCACCGAGCTGGTCCCACGAGACGCCGCCACCCGTGCGGTAGGCCTCGAGCAGGTGCGGCAGCTGCGGCCCGACCGCGCCGAGGAACCGGGCGAGCGGGGCCGAGTAGGCGAGCGACGACCCGTTCGTCAACACCTCGGCGTGCGCGGCGGGGAGCGCGTAGCGGCGCTCGCGGGCGACGTCGGCCGGGTCGGCGTCCAGCGCGGGCCCGGCGCCCGGGTCCTCCGCGACGAGGAACCCCGACGCGGCCTGCTGCTCGAGCCACTCGCGGGCGTAACGCTCGTCCGTGCCGGTGGCCTCGGCGAGCGCGGTCGAGGTCAGCGGTCCCGCCCCGACCAGCGCGCGGTACCAGCCGAGCCGGTCGCCCACGTGGACGGCGAGCATGTCGATCGCGCCGAGCGCCGCCGCGAACAGGCGCTCGGCGAACGCGTCGACCACCGGGTCGGCGAGCGCGTCCGCGGTCGTCGCGGCGGCGGTCTCCTCGTCCGTGGTGCCCATCGGTGCTCCGTCCGGGACGTTGGCCGGGCGCTCGCCGCGGGGCGGCGGCGCCCGTCCCTCGACGGTAGACCCGGGTCGGTCCGTCGTCGAGGGGTGGGCCGGCGCAGCGCGGGCGAAACCCGTCTCGGGGCGGAGCGCCGACCCGGAGGCCGCGGGTCACCGCCGCGGGGCCCTCGCGGTCGCCCGCGCGTGCCGAGGTGGTGCCGGAGACGGACGGCACGCGCTCCGGTCGGCTGGGCTCAGGCGCCGAGGAACGCGTTCATCGCGAGCCAGGAGAACAGCACCGCGCCGGCCACGACGGCGACGGCGACGACCCAGCCGTTCGCCCGCTCGACCGGCGGGACCGTCCGGCGCGCCGCACCGGTGGCGCGACGGCGGGCGGCGCGGGCTGCGGGACGGGCCGTCGACGTCGTCGCGCGGGCGAGGGGCTGGCTGGTCACGGGTACCTCCGGAGCTCACGGCGCCGCTGCCCGACGCCGGGACCCAGTCTTCGCCACCGGGCGCTGCGTGCGCGTCGTCCGTCCGACGGATCCTGCGCTCGGCCGACGTGCGACCTGCGGATGACACCGCGGGGCCCGTGCGTCGGCGAGCCGCGCCGGCCACGACGGCGGGATGCCGCGACCAGGTCAGCGCGGCGCGTTCTCCTGGTACCGCGGGCCGCGCCGACCGCCCCGGGCGACACGCTGCAGGTAGCGGACCTCGCGCAGCGCCACCGCCGCGGCGACCGCGAGCGGTACCCAGGCCCACACCCGTCCGCGCAGCACGAGCGTGAGGCACGCCAGCGCGACGACGACCCCGCCGAGCACCGTCGCGACGCTCGACCAGCGCGTGCCGGTCCGGACGTCGTCGGCCCGCCGCCACCACGCGCGCAGGCGCGCGACGAGCCGGCTCATCCCGCACGCTCCTCGGGGCGTGCCAGCGCCACGCCCTCGAGGCTGCGCAACGCCATCCGCAGCGCGTCGGAGCGGGACAGGTCGCCCTCGTCCGCCATCGACCACGCGTTGAAGAGCATCCACCACAGGGTGCGCAGCAGCCACGGGACGCTGAGCTGGTCGTCGAGCACCCCGTCCTCCTGCCCGCGCCGCAAGAGCTGCCGGACGGGCTCCTCCGCCTCCTCGGCGTCGGCCCAGAAGGCAGTCTCTCCCTCGGCCATCTCGTTGAACAGCACCATGTACCAGGGCCCGAGCTCGAAGTACTCGAAGGCGAGGCGGCGCAGAGCGGCGGCGGGGTCGCCGTCGTCGACCCGGGCGGCGGCGATCGCGGCGCGGGTCCGTTCGACGGCCTCGGCGGCGATCGCCTCGACGAGGTCGGTGCGCTCCGGGAAGTAGCGGTGGAGGGTGGTGCGGCCAACCTGCGCCGCCTGCGCGACGTCGGACAGCGACGCGGACCGGTCGGAGCTCAGCACGGTCGCCGCGGCCTCGAGGATCGCACGGCGGGTCCGGGCGCGCGCCGCCGTCTCCCGGGCGCCCGCGTCCGCGGCCTCCACGTCGCTGCGCGGGGCGGCCCCGCTCGTCCGTACCGTCACGCGCTCACTGTAACGAGCGCGGGAGTGGCACACATCTTGCCGAGAGTGGAACATTCATGTTCCACTGAGATGCCGACGCGCTTCGCGTCCGGCGGCTCGACGAACCCCGCAGGCGCTGTCATCCCCGGTTGACAGCAGATCGGATGTCCACCATGGTCGACCGCACGGCCACCGACGCCGCGACGCCGCCCGCAGGCCCCTTCCTGCCTCGCCTCCGGGTGCTGTGGGAGTTCGTGCGACCGCACCGACGCACGCTCCTGCTCGGCCTCGTCCTGGGCCTCGGCACGACCGCCGCGACGCTCGCGACGCCCATGGTGACGAAGTGGGTGCTCGACACGCTCGGCACAGGTCGGTCGCTCACCCCCGCGGTCCTCACCCTCGTCGGGCTCCTCGTCGTCGGGCTCGTGCTCGGGCTCTGGCAATGGGTGCTGCTCGGGACGCTGGCCGAGCGGGTCGTGCTCGACGCCCGGTCGTCCATGGTGCGCCGGTACTTCCGCGCCCGCGTCGGCGCGGTGTCGGGACGCTCGGCCGGAGAGCTCGTCACGCGCGTCACGTCCGACACGGTGCTGCTGCGCGAGGCCGCGTCCTCGAGCCTCGTCAACCTCGTCAACCTCGCGGTGTCCTTGGTCGGGACGATCGTGCTCATGGGCGTCCTCGACATCGTGCTGCTCGGGACGACGCTGGGGGCGATCGTCGTCGTCGGGGTGCTCGTCGGAGCGCTCATGCCGCGGATCGCCAAGGCGCAGGAGCGCGCGCAGGAGTCGCTCGGCAGCCTGGGCGGCACGCTCGAGGGCGGTCTGCGGGCGATCCGGACGATCAAGGCGAGCCGGGCCGAGGGGCGGCAGGTCGACCGGGTGCTGGACGACGCACAGGCGTCGGCACGCCACAGCGTCCGCGCGGTGCGGACCGAGGCGGTCGCCTGGACGATCGCGGGCGGCGGCATCCAGCTCGCGATCATCGTCGTCCTCGCCCTGGGCGCATGGCGCGTGGACCAGGGGCTCCTCGCCGTGTCCGGCCTCGTCGCCTTCCTGCTCTACGCGTTCCAGATCGTCGAGCCGGTCACCGGCCTCACCATGAACGTCACCCAGCTGCAGGCGGGCATCGCCGCCGCCGGCCGCATCCGCGACGTCCAGGGCATCGAGACGGAGGAGGGCGAGGCCCGGGACCCGGCGGCGCGGAGCCCGCGCGAGACCGTCGCGGAGGCGGGTTACGACGGCGCCCCGCGGCTCGCGCTGCGCGGTGTGACGGCGCGCTACCTTCCCGGCGGAGAGCCCGTCGTGCGCGACCTCGACCTCGACGTGCCGCGGCGCGGGCAGGTCGCGATCGTGGGGCCCTCGGGCGCGGGGAAGACGACGACGTTCTCGCTGCTGCTGCGCTTCCTCCAGCCCGAGTCGGGCGAGATCCTGCTCGACGGCGTGCCGTACGACGCGCTGTCCTACGACGACGTCCGTCGCCGGTTCGCCTACGTCGAGCAGGAGACGCCCGTCGTCCCGGGCACGATCCGCGAGAACCTCCGGCTCTCGACCCCGGACGCGACCGAGGACGCGATGTGGGCGGCGCTCGCGAAGGTGCGTCTCGACACCAAGGTCCGTTCGCTCGAGGACGGGCTGGACACGTCGCTCGTCGGGACGACGGTCTCCGGCGGTGAGCGTCAGCGCGTCGCGCTCGCGCGCGCCGTCCTGCACGCGCCCGACGTGCTGCTGCTCGACGAGGCCACCGCCCAGGTGGACGGGCTCACCGAGGCCGCCGTGCACACCGTCATCGGCGAGCTGGCGCGCGAGCGTGCCGTCGTCACGATCGCGCACCGGCTCTCCACCGTCATCGACGCCGACCTCATCCTCGTCATGGAGGCGGGGCGGGTGCGAGCACGGGGCACGCACACGGAGCTGCTCGCGAGCGACGAGCTCTACCGCGAGCTCGTCGCCGCGCTGCGCATCGCGACCGACGAGGCGCCCGCCCGCGTGTGACTCCCGGCGGCGAGTCCGCGGCACGACGAGGTCGTCAGAGCGTCGCGACCTGAGGTGCCCCCTCGGCGACGACCTTCTCGAACACGGTCTGGTCCGCCTCGAACTGCGTGCCGGGGATCGGCCAGTGCAGCACGATCTCCGTGATGCCCGCGTCCGCGTACCCGGCGGCGGTCTCGACGAACGCGTCGACCGAGTCCAGCGGCCGGTCCGGGGTGAAGCCGGTCAGCAGCACGCGCTCCATCGTCGCGGGTTCCCGACCCGCGTCGACGCACGCCTCCTCCAGGCGCCGCACCTGGTCCCGGACGCCGTCGCGCGCGTCGGCCGCCGTCGCGCCGTCGCGCAGCTCGCCGTCGCCCGTCGTCACCCACGCCTGGCCGTAGCGCGCGGTCAGGCGCAGCCCGCGGGGCCCGTTGGCCGCGATCGCGAACGGGACGCGCGGCGACTGGACCGGACCCGGGATCGTGCGCGCCTCGTGCGCGCGGTAGTGGCCCTCGTCGTGCGTCACCGCGGGCTCGGTCAGGAGACGGTCGAGGAGCGCCGTGAAGTCGCGGAGCCGGTCGGCGCGCTCGCCCGGGGGCCACGGCTGGCCGCCGAGCACCGTCGCGTCGAAGCCCGTCGTCCCGGCGCCCAGCCCGACGGTGAGGCGCCCGCCCGACAGGTCGTCGAGGGTCATGACGTCCTTCGCGAACGTCACCGGCTCGCGGAAGTTCGGCGACGTCACGAGCGTGCCCAGACGCAGCCGCTCGGTGACGCCCGCGGCGGCGGCCAGCGTCGGCACCGCGCCGAACCACGGGCCGTCGCGGAACGAGCGCCACGACAGGTGGTCGTACGTGTAGGCGGCGTGGAGACCGAGGTCGTCGGCCGCCCGCCACACCTCGCGGCCCTCGCGCCACGGGTAGATCGGCAGGATCACGGTGCTCACGCGCATGGCACGACTCTACGGGCGCGGCCCTCTAGGGTGGCCGGTGTGATCCAGCACACCGTCGCCTTCCGTCTCGTGCACGCCCCCGACAGCCCGGAGGAGGCGCAGTTCCTCGCCGACGCACGGCGGACCCTCACCGCGATCCCCGGCGTCCGGGACTTCACCGTCTCGCGCCAGGTCAGCGCGAAGAGCGCGCTGTCCTTCCAGTTCTCCATGGTGTTCGACGACGACGCCGCCTACGCCGCGTACGACGCCCACCCGGCGCACCGGTCGTTCGTCGCCGACCGCTGGACGACGGAGGTCGCGGAGTTCCAGGAGCTCGACCTCGTCCCGCTCGCCCAGGGCTGACGACGGCACCGCGGCGCTCGCAGGCCCGGGGCACACCGCGCCGTCGGGCAGACTGGCGCCATGACCCAGATCGACCTGCGCATCTTCACGGAGCCCCAGCAGGGCGCCTCCTACGACGACCTCCTCGCCGTCGCGAAGGCCACCGAGGACCTCGGCTTCGACGCCTTCTTCCGCTCCGACCACTACCTCGTCATGGGCGACGCGACGGCATGCCGGGCCCCACCGACGCCTGGACGACGCTCGCGGGCCTCGCGCGCGAGACGAGCCGCATCCGCCTCGGGACGCTCATGTCGTCCGCGACGTTCCGTCACCCGGGCGTGCTCGCGATCCAGGCCGCGCAGGTCGACCAGATGTCCGGCGGGCGCGTCGAGCTCGGCCTCGGCGCCGGCTGGTACGCCCGCGAGCACGAGGCGTACGGCATCCCATTCCCGGCGAAGCGGTTCGGGATCCTCGAGGAGCAGCTCGCCGTCGTCACCGGGCTGTGGGAGACGCCGGTCGGCGAGACCTTCAGCTTCTCGGGCGAGCACTACACGCTCGTCGACGCCCCGGCCCTGCCCAAGCCTGCCCAGGACCGCGTCCCGGTCATCGTGGGCGGCCACGGCCCCCGGCGCACGCCCGCGCTCGCGGCGCGCTACGCGAGCGAGTTCAACGTCGCGTTCCCCGACCCGGGCGTGCTGCCCGACCGCATCGAGAACGTGCGCGCCGCGTGCCTCGACGCCGACCGCGACCCCGACTCGCTCGTCTACTCCGCCGCGTTCGTCATCGCGATCGGCAAGGACGAGGCCGAGTTCCGCCGCCGCGCCGAGGCGATCGGCCGCGACCCCGAGGAGGTGCGCCGCAACGGCGTCGCCGGCACCGTCGCGGAGGCCGCCGACACGCTCGCCGCCGCCGCCGAGCAGGGCGTCACGCGCTTCTACCTCCAGGTGCTCGACCTGCACGACCTCGACCACCTGCAGCTCGTCGCCGACGAGGTCCGGCCCCAGCTGGGCTGACGCACGACGGGAGCCGCCGTAGACGGGAGCCGCCGAGCCCCGGGTCGGGCACCGTTCGCCGTCGTGAAGGGTGCGACCCGGGGCTCGGCAGGCCCGGGCGCCCGTTCGACGGCACGTCCGCGGGCGCGAAACCGTGGCGTGACGTCCGGGCACTACCCTGCACCGGGGGTTTCCCCAGGGACGTCACGGACAGGAGAGTCATGAGCGCCATCGGCTGGCGGGTGCACGGGGACGGCAAGCGCGTGGCGCCGGGGGACGTCGTCGACCCCGGCGAGCGGCTGACCTGGCCGCGCACCATCGGCATCGGCATGCAGCACGTCGTCGCGATGTTCGGCGCGACGTTCCTCGTGCCCCTCATCACCGGGTTCTCCCCGGCGACCACCCTGTTCTTCTCGGCGCTCGGCACCGCCGTCTTCCTGCTGATCACGCGGAACCGGCTGCCCAGCTACCTCGGGTCGAGCTTCGCGTTCATCGCGCCGATCGGCGCCGCGACGGCGTCGCAGGGCCAGGCGGTCGCCGTCGGCGGCATCCTCGTCACCGGTCTGGTGCTCGCGGCGGTGGGCCTCGTCGTGCACCTCGCCGGGGCGCGGTGGATCGACGTCGTCATGCCGCCCATCGTCACCGGCACGATCGTCGCGCTCATCGGGCTCAACCTCGCGCCCACGGCGTGGACGAACGTCGAGCAGGCGCCCGTCACCGCCGTCGTGACGCTCACGGCGATCATCCTCGTCACGGTGCTGTTCAAGGGCATCCTCGGGCGGCTGTCGATCCTCGTCGGCGTGGTCGTGGGGTACGTCGTCGCGGTGGTCCAGGGCGAGGTCGACTTCGCCGCGGTGCGCGACGCCGCGTGGTTCGGCCTCCCGCAGTTCGTCGCGCCGTCGTTCGACGTCGCCGTCCTCGGCCTCTTCGTGCCCGTCGTGCTCGTGCTCGTCGCGGAGAACGTCGGCCACGTGAAGTCGGTCGCCGCGATGACCGGCCAGAACCTCGACGCGATGACCGGCCGCGCCCTCCTCGCCGACGGCGTCGCGACGACGCTCGCGGGCGTCGGCGGCGGCTCCGGCACCACCACCTACGCCGAGAACATCGGCGTCATGGCCGCCACGCGCGTGTACTCCACGGCGGCCTACTGGGTCGCGGCGGCGACGGCTCTCGTGCTGTCGCTCTCCCCGAAGTTCGGCGCGCTCGTCGCAACCATCCCGGCGGGCGTGCTCGGCGGGGCGACGACCCTGCTCTACGGCATGATCGGCGTCCTCGGCGCGCGCATCTGGGTGCAGAACCGCGTCGACTTCTCCGACCCGGTCAACCTCACCACCGCCGCGGTGCCGCTCGTCATCGGCATCGCGAACTTCACGTGGGTCGCCGGCGAGCTCACGTTCGAGGGCATCGCGCTCGGGACTGCGGCGGCGCTCGTGATCTACCACCTGATGCGGGTCGTCTCACGCTGGCGCGGCACGGGCCAGGAGCCGGCCAGCCCGGCGTCGGCCCCGGGCGGCGACGAGCACGTCGTCCACGACGCGCACTGACCCGCCGAACCCGGGGTTGTGCGCGGCTCCGGTGGCCGAACCCCGGGTTGTGCGCGGCTCCGGTGGCCGAACCCCGGGTTGTGCGGCAGGCGTGGCCGTTCGTGACGCACGACCGGGGTTCGGCAGGACGGCGTGGCCGGCAAGCCCGGGTTTGGCGAGCGGCTCACGCTGCTCGGTGTCGCTCGCACGCCCGGAGCGCCCGGCGCACCGCACGCGCGGTGGCGCCCTGCGTCCGCACGTCGTGCCAGGTGAAGCGCAGGACTGCGGCGACGTCCGCCGTGACGAGGTCGTTGTGCCGCGCACGGTCCGCGAACGCGGCGTCGGGCGTGTCGTGGATCTCGGCGCCGTCGACCTCCGCGACGAGCCAGCGTCCGTCGTCGACCCGCCAGCCGAGGTCGGCCCGGCGTCGTGCGCCGCTCGCGCCGGCGAGCTCGACCTGCAGCGCGTCGGGCGGGACGCCGCCGTCCACGCAGTCGAGGCGGGCCCACGTCTCGAGCGGCGACTCCGACCTCCCGTCGGCGAGCTCCCACCACGCGTGCGTCCGCGCGACGCCCCTGCGCCCACGCGCATGGTCGTGCGCCCGGGCGAGAGCCGGCGCATCGAGGAGACCGAGGTGCAGCGCGGAGTCCATCATGGAGACGGACGGCTCACGGTCGAGCTCGGGCACCGCCTGTGCGAGCGCCCACTCCGGGCTCGCGACGAACCGGTCGCCGACCCGCACGACCGTCATCCCGTCGTCGAACATGCGCAACCGGATCCCGTCCCGGGACTCCAGAGCACGCCCTCCGGGCAGGGCCGCCTCGGGGACGACCCGGCCCGGAAGACCCACCACGCCGAGCAGCGCCAGGGCGCACGGGCCGACGGCGATCGCGCTCGGCCCGAAGGCGAGCAGCGCGGCCCACGCCGCGCGACGGCGCCGGCGGTCGACCGGTCGTCGCGCGCCCGGCGTCGGGTCGGTGTCGTACACGCCACGCGTGATGCGGCTCCACGCGCCGGTGCGGACGAGCCGGTCGACGACCCGGAGGGTGAGCCCTCCGTCACGGCACTGCCGGGTGGAAACGAGGCCCTCCTGTGCGGCAGCGACGACGAGGAGATCCTCCGGCACGGGCTGGCAAGGTGTGGGCACGGCCTCATCGCACCGGAGATCGGTGCCGAGCGGTCGGCGTCACGCACGGGCTGTGGACGGGACGGTCGCTGTCCGGGCCTGTGGAGAACCGCCAGAGGTGCCGCGACGCTACGCCGGGTGCCGCGGCGTCGGGCACGGCCGCTGCCGCGAGCCCCGGGACACACACCGATCCGGCCGTTGAGCGGTAGGCGTCCACGGGTTCGGCGCGCGAGGAGTGCGCAACCCAGCGTTCGACCGGCTGTGGGTCGATCCCCGGGTTGTCGACCGCTGAGCCGGCGGAACGGTGCGTAACTCGGGGTTCGGCGCGCCGAGGAGTGCGCAACCTGGGGTTCGGCGCGCGAACGGTGCGCAACCCGGGGTTCGGCAGGCGGAGGAACCCGTAACCCGGGGTTCGGCGGACGAAGGTCAGAGGCGCAGACCGAGCGTGACGCCGCCGAGGCCGTCGCCGCAGAGCTCCGTGAAGCCCAGGTGCCGGTAGAACCCGACGGCCCGGGCGTGTCGGCCGCGACGCCGAGGTGGACCCCGGGGGACCCGGCGGAGCGCAGGGCGTCGAGGAGCGTCTCGATGAGGCGGCGCCCGTTGCCGCCGCCCTGCGCGGCGGGGAGCAGGTCGACGTGCAGGTGCGAGGGGTGGGAGGCGACGACGTCGGCAGGCGCCGTCGGCGGGTCGTGGACGAGTCGCACGAGGGCGTCGTCGCGCGACCCATCGGGGAACGCGCCGAGCGGGTAGCGCTCGCGCAGCGCCGGCCACCAGCGCTCCTCGCACGCCGCCTCGAACGCCGCGGTGTCGCGCGCGCCGAGCACGTAGCCGACGGCCGCTCCCGCGTCGTCGACGACGAACGCGAGGTCCGGCTCGAGCGCGAGGTACGCCCCGAGGTACACCTCCCCGAGGAGGCGCGGGTCGGCGTACAGGGCGGTCGCGTCGCCGCCGGACGCGCCGGTGCGCAGGCAGACGTCGTAGAGCCGGTCGACCTCGGCGGGGTCGGCGGTCCGGGCCGGGCGGATCGGCAGGCCGGTCATCGGGATCGCCGCCGTCCACAGGGCCGCATGGGCACGGGCCGCAGGGTCACGGCTCGACGGGGCCGCGCCCGGTGAGGGCGCCGGGCGTCGGGACCGCGGAGGCGACCGTCGTCCTCGTCGGACACGACGAAGGGTGGGGTCTCAGCCCGCCGCCGCATCCTCGCCCGCCGCCTCCTGGCCCTCCGCGGTCGCGTCGTCGCCCCCCTCGGCGGGCGGCACGGGCAGGGGGCGCGGCGTGATCTCCTCGACGGGGACGCAGCCTTCGCGGCTCTCGAGCGGGACGTCGGCGGCGATGCCGACCAGCTCGCTGTCCACGATGTCGTCGAAGTCCTCGCCGATGTAGAGGGTGACGGTGGCGTCCTCGCGCGCGTCGAGCACCAGACCCGGCTCGGGGTAGTGGGCCGCGAGCGTGTACGCCGCGGGCACGCCGGCCGCGCCTGCGTGGATCTGCGTGCGCTCCATGAGGTCGGGCCCGTCCTCGCCGTCGAGGTCCGGCGCGTTGCCGATCGCGTCGATCGCGAAGCCGCGCTCGGTGAGGACGTCCTCGTTGAGACCGGCCAGCGGCTCGCTCTTGCCGGAGGCGTTGAGGATCGTGACGTGGACGTCGCCCGCCGGGACGGGCAGCGTGCCGTCGGGCACGCACGGGACGGGCACCTCGGCCAGCGGGTCCGTCTCCTCCGGTGTCGTGAACGGGCGGTCGAACGGCGCGTCGATGGCGCCCGTGTACACCGCCAGCGCGCCGAGCCCCGTGACCGCGAGCGCCGCGATGAGCAGCCCGAAGACGACGGCCTGGCGCTCGTGCATGCGCCGCCGGCGCACGGTGCGGGCCTGGTCGGGCTGGTTCGTCACGCCTGAAACCTACCGGACGACCGACGTCATCGGACGGTCAGGACGCGGGCGTGGAGGATGGCGCGCTGCTGGAGCGCGGCGCGCACGGCGCGGTGCAGCCCGTCCTCGAGGTAGAGCACGCCTCGTACTCGACGACGTGGGCGAACAGGTCGCCGAAGAAGGTCGAGTCCTCGGCGAGCAGGGCGTCGAGGTGGAGCGTGCGCTTCGTGGTCACGAGCTCGTCGAGGCGGACCTGGCGCGGCGGCACCTCGGCCCAGTCCTGGGCGGTCACCCTCCCGTGGTCCGGGTAGGGGCGCCCGTCGCCGACGGCCTTGAAGATCATGCGGGACATCCTAGGGGTCGTGGGGCGCCACGTCCCGCACGTCCGCCGCGAAGGTCACGTGTCGGTCACCAACGGCTCACGTACCGCCCGGTATCCGTTGTGCGCGCGGCCGTGCGGGGGGCGCAGGTCAGGATGCCGTCAGGGGCGCGCCGCCGGGCGCAGGGTTCCGTCAGGACGCGGGTGCGCGACGTCGTCCCGGTCGTAGAACGGGATCGTGCGCAGCCCGCGCACCGGCCGGCGCCGTGGGGCGCCCGGCCGCCCCGGCTCGAGAAGGTGTCCTCCCATGGCCGACGTGGCCTACCTCCTCCTCACGGTGGCGTTCTTCGCCACCGTCGCGCTCGTCGCGCGTCGTCACGGCTCGTCGGGAGGTGCCCGGTGATGCTGCTCGACTGGATCGCCCTGGTCGCCGTCGTCGGCGTGCTGGGCTACCTGTTCGTCGCGCTGCTGCGCAGCGACCGGGCGCGGTGAGCGCCGGCATGTCGTCCACCGTCGACGCCGCGACGGTGTGGGCCGCCGTCGGCCAGGTCGCGCTGCTCGTCGCCGCCCTCGCCGCGGTGCACGCGCCGCTCGGCGCGTACATGGCGCGCGTCTACACCTCCCCGCGGCACCTGCGCGTCGAGCACGCCGGGTACCGGCTCGCCCGCGTGGACCCGGACGCCGAGCAGACCTGGAGCACCTACTGCTGTCCCTGCTGGGGTTCTCGCTCGTGTCCGTCCTCGTGCTGTACGGGCTCGGCCGCCTCCAGGAGCACCTGCCGCTGGACCTCGGGTTCACGGGCCTGGACCCCGCCGGGGCCTGGAACAGCGCCGTCTCGTTCGTGACGAACACGAACTGGCAGTGGTACTCGGGCGAGGCCGCCGCCGGGCACCTGCTCCAGATGGCCGGCTTCGCCGTCCAGAACTTCGTCTCCGCCGCGGTCGGCATGTCCGTCGCGATCGCGCTCGTGCGCGGGTTCGCCCGCTCCGGGACCGCGCGCGGGTCGGCAACTTCTGGGCCGACCTCACCCGGTCGGTCGTGCGGATCCTGCTGCCGGTGGCGTTCGTCGCCGCCGTCGTGCTCGTGGCGAGCGGCGTGATCCAGAGCTTCGCCCCGCACACCGCGGTCGAGACGCTCGCGGGCGGCACGCAGCACGTGCTCGGCGGGCCGGTCGCTCCCAGGAGGCCATCAAGGAGCTCGGCACGAACGGCGGCGGGTTCTTCAACGCGAACTCCGCCCACCCGCTCGAGAACCCGAACCCGGTCACCAACCTGGTCGAGATCTTCCTGCTGCTCGTCATCCCGTTCACGCTGCCGCGCACCTTCGGTCTCCTCGTCGGCGACCGTCGGCAGGGGTGGGCCGTCCTCGGCGCGATGGCGGCGCTGTTCGTCGTCGCGCTGACCCTGGTGACCTGGGCCGAGCTCGCCGGCCCGGGCGCGCGCCGCAGGCCGCGGGCGGCGCGACGGAGGGCAAGGAGACACGGTTCGGCCTCGCGGCGAGCGCGCTCTTCGCGACGTCGACCACCGGCACCTCGACCGGTGCCGTCAACGCGATGCACGACTCGCTGACCGCACCGGGCGGTGGGGTGGTGCTCTTCACCATGCTCCTCGGCGAGATCGCCCCGGGCGGCGTGGGCGCGGGCCTCTACGGCATGCTCGTGCTCGCCGTGGTCGCGGTCTTCGTCGCCGGGCTCATGGTCGGCCGTACGCCCGAGTACCTCGGCAAGAAGGTCGGCCGTCAGGAGATCACGCTCGTCGCGCTGTACATCCTCACGCGCCCGCCGTCGTGCTCGTCGGCACGGCGCTGTCCGTGGTGCTGCCGGACGGGCTGGCCGGGCAGCAGGAGGGCGGGCCGCACGGCCTGTCCGAGGTGCTGTACGCGTTCGCGTCCGCCGGCAACAACAACGGGTCCGCCTTCGCCGGTCTCTCGGTCGGGACGCCGTACTACAACACCCTGCTCGGGCTCGCCATGCTCGTCGGCCGCTTCGTGCCGATCGCGCTCGTCCTGGCGCTCGCGGGGCGGCTCGCCTCCCAGCGGGCCGTGCCGGCGTCGGCCGGCACCCTCCCGACGCACCAGCCGCTGTTCGTCGGCCTGCTGGCCACGGTCGCCCTGGTCGTCGTCGGCCTCACCTTCATCCCCGCCCTGTCTCTCGGTCCCGTCGTGGAGTCCCTCTCATGAGCACGCCGCTCGCCCCCGTCACCCGTCCGTCCGCACCCCACCCTTCGGCGCCTCCCACCGGGGGTGGTGTCACGCCTCCCGAGCGCACCGCCCGCGCGCTGACCTGGGCGCAGGTGCGCTCCGCGCTGCCCTCCGCGCTGCGCAAGCTCGACCCGCGCGAGCTCTCCCGGTCACCGGTCCTCTTTGTCGTCGAGCTGGGCGCCGTCGCGACGACGGCCCTCGCCGCGACGGACCCGGACCTGTTCTCGGTCTCGATCGCCGTGTGGCTGTGGGCGACGGTCGTGTTCGCCACGCTCGCGGAGTCGGTCGCGGAGTCGCGCGGCAAGGCCCAGGCCTCGAGCCTGCGGGCCTCTCAGAAGGGCACGTCGGCGCGCCGGGTCGCCGCGCCCGCGGGCACGCTCGACGGCGGCACCGGCCTGCACCTGCTGCCCACCGTCGAGGTGCCGTCCTCGCGCCTGCAGGTGGGGGACGTCGTCGTGGTCGAGGCCGGAGGGACGATCCCCGGGGACGGTGACGTGATCGAGGGCGTCGCGTCGGTGGACGAGTCCGCGATCACGGGCGAGTCCGCGCCGGTGATCCGCGAGTCCGGCGGCGACCGGTCCGCGGTGACCGGCGGGACGACCGTTCTCTCGGACCGGATCGTCGTGCGGATCACGGCTCCGGCGGGTCACACGTTCGTCGACCGCATGATCGCGCTCGTGGAGGGGAGCGAGCGCCAGCGCACGCCGAACGAGATCGCGCTGAACGTGCTGCTCACCTCGTTGACGATCGTCTTCGTCCTCGCGGTCGCGACGCTGCAGCCGTTCGCGGCGTACTCCGGGGCGAAGCAGTCGCTCGTCGTGCTCGTCGCGCTCCTCGTGTGCCTCATCCCCACGACGATCGGAGCCCTCCTCTCCGCGATCGGCATCGCCGGCATGGACCGGCTCGTGCGCCGCAACGTCCTCGCGATGTCGGGCCGCGCGGTCGAGGCCGCGGGCGACGTCGACGTCCTGCTGCTCGACAAGACGGGCACGATCACGCACGGCAACCGGTTCGCGACCGAGGTGCTGCCGGTGGGTGGGGTCGGCGCGCTCGAGCTCGCGCGGGCGGCGCGCCTGGCGTCCGTCGCGGACGAGACACCCGAGGGCCGCAGCATCGTGGAGCTCGTGGACGGCATGGACGACGGCGCCCGCGACGGTCGCGAGGACGCGGCGCGCGGCGCGCAGCTCATCCCCTTCACCGCGCAGACCCGCATGTCGGGCGTGGACCTGCCCCTGCCCGACGGCGCGGTCCGGCGCCTGCGCAAGGGCGCCGGCAGCGCGGTGCAGCGCTGGGTGGCCTCGACCGGCGGCTCCGTCACCGGGGCGGGCGCCGACGAGCTCGCCGCGCACGTGGAGACCGTGAGCGTGCAGGGCGGCACGCCCCTCGTCGTCGCGGAGCAGGTCGGCGACGCCCCGGCACGGGTCCTCGGGGTCGTGCGGCTCAAGGACGTCGTCAAGGACGGGCTGCGCGAGCGGTTCGACCAGCTGCGCGCGATGGGCATCCGCAGCGTCATGGTCACGGGCGACAACGCGACCACCGCCCGGGCGATCGCGCAGGAGGCGGGCGTCGACGACGTCCTCGCCGAGGCCACGCCCGAGGACAAGCTCGCGCTCATCCGGCGCGAGCAGGAGGGCGGGCGTCTCGTCGCGATGGCCGGCGACGGCACCAACGACGCGCCCGCGCTCGCGCAGTCGGACGTCGGCGTCGCGATGAACACCGGGACGACCGCCGCGAAGGAGGCGGGGAACATGGTGGACCTCGACTCGAACCCGACGAAGCTGCTGGAGATCGTCGAGATCGGCAAGCAGCTGCTCATCACGCGCGGCGCGCTGACGACGTTCTCCGTCGCGAACGACGTCGCGAAGTACTTCGCGATCCTGCCCGCGATGTTCGCCGGCGTGCTGCCGGCGCTCGGCGTGCTCGACGTCATGCGCCTGTCCAGCCCCGAGTCCGCGATCCTCTCGGCCGTGATCTTCAACGCGCTGATCATCGTCGTCCTCGTCCCGCTCGCGCTCCGCGGCGTGCGGTACCGGCCGGCGTCCGCCTCGGCGCTGCTGCGCCGCAACCTCCTCGTCTACGGCGTCGGCGGACTGATCGCCCCGTTCGTCGGCATCAAGCTCGTCGACCTCCTCGTCTCCCTCCTCCCGGGCCTGTGAGCCCGGTGCCGAAAGGAACCCCCGTGCACGACACCTCCTTCTCCCCGGCCGGCAGGTCGACCGGGTCACGCGGCTCGGCCGGCGGTGCCGTCTCCTTCGTGCGCCAGTCCTGGGCCGGGCTGCGCGTGCTGCTCCTCCTGACGGTCCTCCTCGGCGGCCTGTACCCGCTGGCCGTCACCGCGGTCGGGCAGACGGCGTTCGCGTGGCAGGCGAACGGGTCGCTCGTCCGCGCCGACGGCACCCGGGCGACGTCGGTCGACGACGCGGGCGACGACGGCGCACCGGTGATCGGCTCGGCGCTCGTCGGCCAGGACTTCGGCGGGCCCGGCACGCAGCCGCAGTGGTTCCACGGCCGCCCGTCCGCCGGCGGCTACGACACGCTCGCGTCGGGCGGCTCCAACCTGGGCCCGACGAACCCCGACCTGGTCGACGCGATCGAGCAGCGCCGCGCCGCGGTCGCCGCCGAGGACGGCGTCGACCCGGCCACCGTGCCGCCCGACGCCCTCACCGCGTCGGCGTCCGGGCTCGACCCGCACGTGTCCCCGGCGTACGCCGAGCAGCAGGCCGCCCGGGTCGCGGCGGCGCGCGGTCTCGACGTCGCCCAGGTGCGTGCCCTCGTCGAGCAGGAGTCGGCCGGCCGGGTGCTCGGCGTGCTCGGGGACCCGCGCGTGAACGTCCTCGCGCTCAACCTCGCGCTCGAGCGGCTCGACGCCCCGGGCGACGCGCCCCGCGACGCGGACGGCTCCTGACGGCCGCTGCCGCCGGGGACGTGGTGGACTGCTCGCATGAACGCTGAGACGTCGCGGCGCCGGGGGCGGCTCACCGTCTACCTCGGCGCCGCGCCGGGCGTCGGCAAGACCTACGCGATGCTCGACGAGGCGCTGCGGCGCCGCTCCCGCGGCACCGACGTCGTCGTGGGCCTCGTCGAGACGCACGGGCGCGCCGCGACGGCGGCGAAGATCGACGACCTCGAGGTGGTGCCCCGCCGCGTCGTCGGCCACCGCGGGGTGGCGCTCACCGAGCTCGACGTCGACGCGGTCCTCGCGCGCCGCCCCGACGTCGTGCTGGTCGACGAGCTCGCGCACACGAACGCGCCCGGCTCGCGCCACCCCAAGCGGTGGCAGGACGTGCACGACCTGCTCGACGACGGGATCGACGTCGTCACGACGGTCAACGTGCAGCACCTGGAGTCGCTCACGGAGGACGTCGAGGCGATCACGGGCGTGCGCCAGCGCGAGACCGTGCCCGACCACGTCGTGCGCGAGGCCGACCAGATCCAGCTCGTCGACCTCTCGCCCCAGGCGCTGCGCCGGCGCCTCGCGCACGGCAACGTGTACCGCGCCGAGCAGATCGACGCCTCGCTGTCGTCGTACTTCCGCGAGGGCAACCTCACCGCGCTGCGCGAGCTCGCGCTGCTGTGGCTCGCGGACCGGGTCGACGACGCCCTGACGCGGTACCGGACCGAGCACGCGATCTCCGGGACCTGGCCCGCGCGCGAGCGCGTCGTCGTCGCGGTGACGGGCGGGCCGGAGAGCGCGACGCTCCTGCGCCGCGGCGCGCGCATCGCCGAGCGCGCCGCGGGCTCGGAGCTGCTCGCCGTGCACGTCCTCGCGACCGACGGCCTCCCCGCCGCACCGCCCGCCGCGCTCGCGGCCGACCGCGAGCTCGTCGAGTCGCTCGGCGGCACCTTCCACACCGTCGTCGGCGAGGACGTGCCGACGGCGGTCGTCGACTTCGCGCGCGGCGTCAACGCGACCATGGTCGTCGTCGGCGTGTCGCGGCACTCGCGGTGGCGCGAGGCGCTGCTCGGGTCCACGAGCGCGGAGATCGCCCGCCTCTCCGGCGCGCTCGACGTCCACCTCGTCACCCACGAGCGCGCCCGGGCCGGCCGCGTCTCTCGGCGGGCGATCAGCCCGCTGTCCGTCCGGCGCCGCGCGGCCGGCTGGGTGCTCGCCCCCACCGCGCCCGCGCTGCTCACCCTGCTCTTCGACGGCGTCGACGAGCTCGTCGGCCTGCCCACGCAGGTCCTCGTGTTCCTCGCCCTCACGGTCGGCGTCGCGCTCGTCGGCGGGATGTGGCCGGCCCTCGCGTGCGCCGTCGTCTCGTTCCTGGGCATCAACTGGTTCTTCACCCCGCCGACCGGGCTGCTCACCGTGGCGGACCCGGAGAACCTGCTCGCCCTGCTGCTCTTCGTGCTCGTCGCGGTCGCCGTGGCCTCGGTCGTCGACCTGGGCGCGCGGCGGTCGGTCCAGGCCGCCCGCGCCCGTGCGGAGGCGTCGACGCTCGCGGCTCTGTCCCGCTCGGTGCTGGCGGGCGAGGACACCGCGGACGCGCTCGTCTCGCGGCTCGCCGAGACGTTCGCGGTGCGCCGCGCGGTGCTCGAGGAGCGGACCGCGGACCGTCCGGAGGCGCCGTGGTCGGTGATCGCCGAGGCGCGGCGTGCGCCGACGGCCGGGACGGAGCCGGCAGCCGGCCGGCGGGGCACGACGGCGCGCGGCGGCCCGGGCGACGACACGCGGACGCCCGTGCGGATCGACGACGTCCGACGCCTCGTCCTTGAGGGGCGACCCCTGCCTGCGGGCGACCGGCAGGTGCTCGACGCCTTCGCCGCCCAGGCCGGCATCGTCCTGGAGTACCGCCGCCTGCGTGAGCAGGCGTCGCGCGCGGCGGTCCTCGCCGAGGCCGACGCGACGCGGACCGCGCTCCTGGCCGCCGTCTCGCACGACCTGCGCACGCCGCTCGCGGCGATCCGCACGGCGGTGGACGGCTTGCGCGCGCCCGGCGTCGTCCTCGCGCCCGCGGACGAGGAGGCGCTCGTGGAGACCGTGGCGACGGCGACGGGGCGGCTCGAGCAGCTCATCGACAACCTGCTCGACCTGTCGCGCCTGCAGACCGGGGGCGTCGTGCCGTCGCTGCGCGCGGTCTCGCTCGACGAGGTCGTCTGGCCGGCGGTCGACTCGGTGGTCGAGCCGTCCGGGGCCGGGCACGTGGACCTCGTCCTCCCGGAGGACCTGCCGCTCGTGCGGACCGACGCCGGCCTGCTGGAGCGCGTGGTGGCGAACGTCGTCGCCAACGCCGTGCGGTTCTCGCCCGGGGACGTGCGGGTCGGTGCGTCGGCGACGCGCGACGGCGTCGAGCTGCGCGTCGTCGACCGCGGTCCTGGCCTGCCCGAGAGCGCACGGGCGCGGATGTTCGAGCCCTTCCAGCGGCTCGGCGACGCGAGCGGGAGCGGCGTCGGGCTGGGCCTCGCGGTGGCGCAGGGGTTCGCCCGCGCCGTCGGCGCGACGGTCGTCCCGGAGGACACGCCGGGCGGCGGGCTGACGATGGTCGTCACGGTGCCGGTCGCGGACCGCGACACGCGCGGGGCACCGCGACGACGACGGAGGAGCTGCGGTGAGCGGTGCGGTGCGGGGTGCGGACGGGAGCGGGAACCGGGTGCTCGTCGTCGACGACGACCCCGGCCTGCTGCGCGCGATGGCGATCACGCTGCGCGTGCACGGCTGGGACGTGACGACCGCCGCCACGGGCCGCGAGGGGATCGACGCCGCCGCGACGTCGCACCCGGACGTCGTGCTCCTCGACCTCGGGCTGCCCGACGTGAGCGGTCTCGACGTCATCACGGCGGTGCGCGGGTGGAGCCGCGTGCCGATCATCGTGCTGTCCGCGCGCCAGCTCGGCGACGACAAGGTCGACGCGCTCGACGCCGGGGCGGACGACTACGTGACGAAGCCGTTCGCGATGCCCGAGCTCATGGCGCGCCTGCGCGCCGCGGTGCGCCGGGCCGCGCACGACCCGGGCGCCGACGAGCCGGTCGTCGAGGCGGGCGACCTGCGGGTCGACCTCGCGCGCCGCGAGGTGACCCGCGACGGTGCGCCGGTGCGGCTCACGCCGACGGAGTGGGCGCTGCTCGAGCTCCTGGTGCGGCACGCGGGCCGCGTCGTCGGGCGCGAGCAGATGCTGCGGGAGGTGTGGGGCCCGACGGCCACGCGGGACACCCACTACCTGCGGGTCTACGTCGCGCAGCTGCGGCGCAAGCTCGAGCCCGACCCGGCGAGCCCGCGCCACCTGCTGACGACCCCGGGGATGGGCTACCGCTTCGAGCCCTGAGAGGTCAGCCGATGACCGCGGCGCTCTCCGGCCGGCGGAAGAGGCGCGGGCGTGCGCGCAGCGCGAGCGCGGTGCCGAGCGTGATCGGGCCGAGCCTGCCGAGGAACATCAGGCCCACGAGGAGGAGCTGGTGCGGCGCGGCGAGGTCGGCGGTGATGCCCGTCGACAGGCCGGTGGTCGAGAACGCCGACGTCACCTCGAACAGCACGCGGTCGAGGCCGAACGGGGACGTGGCGGTGATGACGAGCGTCGGTGCCAGGACCGCCGCCACGCCGAGCAGGGCGACGCTCACCGCCTGGCGCTGGGTGGCGGGGGAGACGCGGCGGTCGAACGCCGTGACGTCCGGGTCGCCGCGCAGCTCCGACCAGATGACGAACGCGAGCACCGCGAACGTCACGACCTTGATGCCGCCGGCCGTGCCCGCGCTGCCGCCGCCGACGAACATGAGGACGTCCGTGCCGAGCCACGTGCCGCTGTTCATCTCCGACGTGTCGAGCGAGTTGAAGCCGGCCGTGCGGGCCATCACGGACTGGGTGACGGCCGCGAGGACGCGCTCACCGACGCCGAGCCCGCCGAGCGTGCGCGGGTTCGCCCACTCGGTGATCAGGAAGAACAGCGTCCCGCCCGCGAGGAGCGTCCCGGTGGTGACGACCGTGAGCTTGGAGTGCAGGCTCCAGCGCGACGGGCGCACGCGCCTCCGGTAGAGCTCGAACAGCACGGGGAACCCGATCCCGCCCAGCACGACCGCCACGCACAGCGGCACGCAGACCCACGGGTCGCCGACGAAGCCCATGAGCGAGTCCGGGTGGAGCGCGAAGCCGGCGTTGTTGAACGCGGAGACCGCGTGGAACACGCCGTGCCACAGCGCGGTCCCGGGTGCGACGTCGTACCCGACGACGAGCCGCGCCGCGACGACGAGCGCGACGGTGCCCTCCACCAGGGCGGTCACCCGCACGACGCCCACGAGGACCGACCGCACGTCGCCGAGCCCGATGCTGCGCGTCGACGCGGCGGCGACGAGGCGGGTGCGCAGGTCGAGCCGCCGGGAGAGCAGGAGGCCGAGCAGGGACGCCGCCGTCATGACGCCGAACCCGCCGAGCTGGATCAGCGTGAGCACCACCACCTGGCCGAACGGGCTCCAGAAGGTCCCGGTGTCCACGACGGCGAGGCCGGTGACGCACACCGCCGAGGTCGCGGTGAAGAGCGCCTCGACCAGCGTGGGGGCGCGGCCGGTCGCCGAGACCGGCAGCAGGAGCAGGACCGTGCCGACGGCGACGGTCGCCGCGAACCCGCCGACGACGAGGCGGCCGGGCCGCCCCGCCGTGGACGTGGACCGCGGGCGGCGCGGGGCGGGCGGCCGGAGGACGGCAGGCAGGCGCACCCTGCCGGTCTACCGGACGCGCGACGCCCTCCCCGCGATCTTGACGGGATCCTGACCCCCGGGCCGGGCGCCGTCGCGCCCGGGGGTCAGCGCGCGACGAGCTCCGCGCGCCGCCACCACCAGGCGGTCCCGACCCAGCCCGCCGCCGCCAGCAGGGGCACCGTCGCGAGCTGCGCGAGGGAGACCTCGACGCCGGCGCCGCCCATCCCGAGCCAGAGCCCGGGGACCGCCCAGGGGAACCACGCGCCCCCGCCGACCACGGTCACGAGCTGCGTCACGACCACGACGCCGATCACGGCGCCGACGCCGGCGAGCGGGTCCCGACCCCACGTGGCGACGAGCCCGAAGGGCAGCGCCGTCAGCGCGCCGAGCACCCCGCCGAGCGCCGCACGGGCCGCGCCGGGCCACGGCGACCCGGAGCCCGGCGCCGTGAGCGCGCCGACGACGACGACCACCGCGGCGGCGGCGACGCACGCCAGGACCGCCCACGCCGCGACGACGGCGAGCTTCGCCGACGCGATCCCGGCGCGCGAGGTCCGGCTCACGAGCAGCGGCTCGACGGTGCCCTCGCTCAGCTCGCGGCCGAACGTCCGGCTGACGACGAACCCGGTGGCCAGCAGCGCGGCGACCGCGAGCACCTGCCCGGCGACGCCCGTGACGGCGTCCCAGCCCGCTCCCGTCACCATCGGGCGCACCTTGAGCGCGAGGGTGCTGTCCCCGCCGAGCCGTGCCGCCGCGGCCAGCCCGACGGCGACGACGGGGACGACGAGCACGAGGACGACCGTCGCGACGCGTGCGACGGTCGAGCGCACGAGCGTGCGGACCTCGACGCCGAGCGCCGCGCTCACGAGACCGCCGCCGCGTGCACGGTCCGGAAGAACTGGCGCTCAAGGTCCGTGCCGTCGGGCGGGAGCGTGCCGACGACGCGCCCGTCGTGGACGACGTGGATTGTCGTCGCCACGCGCGCGACCTCGTCGAGGTGGTGGCTCGAGACGAGGACGGCGGCACCGGTGTCCGCGCGCTCCAGGACGGCCTGCCGGACCTCGATGACGCCGGCCGGGTCGAGCGCGCTCGTCGGCTCGTCGAGCACGAGCAGCGCGGGGTCGTGCACGAGCGCGGACGCGACCGCGAGCCGCTGCCGGTTGCCGTCCGAGAGCGTGCGGGCGGGGCGCGACGCCCAGCGGCCGAGGGCCAGCCTCTCGACGAGCGCGTCGGCGCGCCGGTCGGCGTCCCGCGGGGCGCACCCGTGCAGCCGCGCGGCGGCGCGCAGGTTCTCGCGCACGGTGAGCTCGCCGTACGCCCGTCCGCCCCCGGCGTAGCCGACGCGTGCGCGCACGTGGGCCGGCGCGTCCCACGCGGGCGCGCCCCAGAGCTCGGCCGTGCCCGCCCCGGGGCGCAGGAGGCCCACGAGGAGCCGCAGCAGCGTGGACTTGCCCGCGCCGTTGAGCCCGACGAGCGCGTGCACCTCGCCGGCGCGCACGACGAGGTCGACGTGGCGGACGGCGGGCACGTCGCCGAACGAGCGCGCGAGCGCGGCGGCGCGCACCACGGGCGGGTCCGCGGGCCGGCGCCGCGCTGCCGCCTCACGCACGGTGCCCACCGGGGTCGTGCGCGAGGTCGCCGTCCGACCCGGCGGCGTCGCGCGGGACGAGGACGGCGAGCGCACGGTCGAGCACGTCGCGAGGTCGTCGTCCTCCGACCGCGCCCAGTGGAGCAGCGCCGCGGTGAGCGCGGCGAGGGTCGCCCCCACGGCGGCGCGGGCGGCGAGCGGGTCGCACCCGTCGGCGACGAGCTGCTCGACGACCGCGTCCTCGGTGCGCGCGTTGTTCTGCCACACGGCTCCGCGCAGGGCGGGCGTGCGGGCGACGACGCGCGTCCGTCGTCGCACGACCTCCACGGCGTCCGGCGGGATCCCGCCCCACGCGGCGCGCAGCCCGCCCACGGTCCGCTCCAGCGGCGTCCGGGTCGCCGGCTGCGCGGCGACGGCCGCGACCAGCACGGGGTCGTACGGGTCGTCGAGGACGACGCGCTCCTTCGCGCCGAAGTGGCGGAAGAACGTCATCTCGGTGACACCGGCGGCGGCCGCGACCTGTGCCGCCGTGGTCGCGTCGTACCCCTGCCGCTCGAAGAGGTCCAGGGCGCACGCGACGAGGGCGTCCCGCGTGCGCCGGCGACGTCCTGGAGCGAGCGGGTCGCGTTCGGTCATCCTCGAATGTTAGCCGCTAACAATCACCGTCCACCAGGAGTGTTCAGCAGTTCTCGCACGCTGGCGCCACACTGGTGTCGACGAGGCGTTGCCATGACACCACAAGTGGTGTCATTATGACGTCATGGACCTGAACCGGTACGTCGACGACCTCCAGCACCGCCTCACCACGGCGGCCGACGCCGCGGGGGACGAGGCCCGCGAGCTCGCCGGACGCCTCACCGCCCCGCTCGACGCCGCGGTGCGTCTCGTCCTCCTGGACGCGCTGTCCGCGGCGGCCGGCGAGATCTCCGCCGAGCTCGCCCCGGGATCGGTGGACGTGCGGCTGCGGGGCGGGGAGCCCGAGTTCGTCGTCGCCGCACCGCCCGCCGAGCCGGCCGGCCCCGGCGCGGCCGTCGCCCCCGCGCCGGTGTCCGCGCCGCCGGCCGTGCCCGACGTCGACGCGGCGTCCACCACGCGGACGACGCTGCGCCTGCCCGACCACCTCAAGGCGCAGGTCGAGCTCGCCGCCGCCCGCGACGGCGTCTCGGTCACGCCTGGCTCGTCCGCGCCGTCGCCGCGTCGCTCGAGCAGTCCAGCGGCCGCCCCGCCGCCCCGAGGCACGACCGGCGCGGCCCGGAGACGGGCGGCACCACACGCCTCACCGGCTGGGTGCGCTGAGCGCCCACCCCGCGACCTCCCCGGAAACCCGACCGACACCCTCCCTGGAGCCCGTCATGCCCACCTTCCCCGCGCCCGGACCCGTCCCCGTCCTCGTCGACGTGCCCTTCGGCAACCTCCACGTCGTCGCCGGCGACCGCGACGACGTCGTCGTCACCGTGCTCCCCACGGACCCCTCGTCCTCCGGCAGCGTGCGCGCGGCCCGGGACGTCCGCGTCGAGCGGGACGGCGACACCGTGAGCATCACCTACCCCGGCTCCTGGAAGCAGTTCATGCTCCCGTTCGCCGCCGGGACCGCGAACATCACCGTCGAGCTGCCCACCGGGTCGGACGTGCGCGGCAAGACCGGCGCGCTGCTCGCCGAGGGGCGGCTCGGCGCGGTCGACCTCGTCCTGAGCGCGGGCGACGCCCGGGTCGACGAGGCGGACCGCGTCGACCTCAAGGCCTCGGCCGGGTCCGTCGTCGTGGGCCGCGCCGCGGGCACCGCGAACCTGCGGGCCAGCGCCGGCTCCGTGCGCATCAGCGAGCTCTCGGGCGACGGCAGCGTGCGCGCGGCGAACGGGACCACGACCGTGGGGTCCGTCACCGGGACCCTGACCGTCGCCGGGGCGCACGCCGACATCGCGGTCGGACGCGTCAGCGGCACCGTCACCGCGCGGTCGGCGCACGCCGGCATCCGCGTCGAGCGGGTCGAGTCCGGCTCGGTCTCGCTCACCACGTCCTACGGCTCGATCGAGGTAGGCGTGCCCGAGGGCACCGCCGCGTGGCTCGACGTCGCCTCCGAGCACGGCACCGTGCGCAACCAGCTCACCCCCACCGAGGGTCCCGTCGACGACGAGACCACCGCCGAGATCCACGCCAGCACCGGCTACGGCGACGTCGTCGTCCGTCGCCCCTGACCACCCCGCACCATCGACCGGGCGATCGGCACCGAGGCGCCCGAGGACGGAGAACGGACATGACCACCGACCAGTCCCTCGCGCCCGCGATCCGCGTGCGGGGCGTCGAGAAGTCCTTCAAGGACCTGCACGTGCTGCGCGGCGTCGACCTCGACGTGGCGGCGGGCACCATCGTCGCCCTGCTGGGGTCGAACGGCGCGGGCAAGACGACCCTGGTGCGCATCCTCGCGACGCTGCTCCGGGCCGACGCGGGCACCGCCGTCGTGCACGGGGCCGACGTCGCCACGAGCCCGGGCGACGTGCGGCGCTCGATCAGCCTCACGGGCCAGTTCGCCGCGGTGGACGAGGTCCTCACCGGGCGGGAGAACCTTGAGCTCGTCGCCCGGCTGCGCCACCTCGACGACCCGCGCGCGGTGGCGGACGCCCTGCTCGACCGCTTCTCGCTCACCGAGGCGGGCGACCGCCGGGCCGGGACCTACTCGGGCGGCATGCGCCGCCGGCTCGACATCGCGATGAGCCTCGCGGGGGACCCGCCGGTGATCGTGCTCGACGAGCCGACGACCGGCCTGGACCCGCAGGCCCGCAACGAGGTGTGGCAGACGATCCGGGAGCTCGCCGCCGGCGGCACGACCGTGCTCCTGACGACCCAGCACCTCGAGGAGGCCGAGCAGCTCGCCGACCGCATCGCGATCCTGCACCGGGGCACGATCATCCAGGACGGCACGCTCGCCGAGCTCCAGCGCCTCCTGCCGCCCGCGACGGTCGAGTACGTCGAGAAGCAGCCGTCGCTCGAGGACGTCTTCCTCGCGCTCGTCGGCGACACCGGCGAGAGCGCACCCCGCCCGGACGAGACCGCCGGCGACGCCCAGGGCGCCCCGGCCCGAGAGGAGTCCCGATGACCACGCACGTCCTCGCCGACACCGGCGCGCTGACGCACCGCTCGCTGCGCCACGTCCTGCGCAGCCCCGACACCATCATCACGACCGCCGTCACCCCGATCGCGCTGATGCTGCTCTTCGTCTACGTGCTCGGCGGCGCGATCGACACCGGCTCCACGGAGTCGTACGTCGACTACATGCTGCCCGGCATCCTGCTCATCACCATCGCGTCGGGCGTCGCGTACACCGCGTACCGGCTCTTCTCCGACCTGCAGGGCGGGATCGTGGAGCGCCTGCGGTCCATGCCGATCGCCCGGTCGAGCGTGCTGTGGGCGCACGTGATCACGTCGCTCGTCGCGACCCTCGCCTCGGTGACGATCGTCGTCGGGGTGGCGGTCCTCATGGGCTTCCGCACCGAGGCGTCCGTGGGGGCCTGGCTCGGGGCGCTGGGGATCCTCGTCCTGGTCACCCTGGCCCTGACCTGGATCGCGGTGATCGCCGGCCTCTCGGCGAAGACCGTCGACGGCGCGAGCGCGTTCAGCTACCCGCTGATCTTCCTGCCGTTCATCAGCTCGGCGTTCGTGCCGACCGACTCGATGCCCGGTCCGGTGGCGTGGTTCGCCGAGAACCAGCCGATGACCGCCGTCGTCGACACGGTCCGGGCGCTGTTCGCCCAGGAGCCGGTGGGCAGCGACATCTGGGTCGCGCTGGCCTGGCTCGTCGGCATCCTCGTCGCCGGCTACGCGGTCGCGGTCGTGGTGTACCGCCGCCGGTTCGGCTGAGCCGCCCGCCCCCGGGAGGAGCCCCGGTCACGTGACCGGGGCTCCTCCCGCGCGACGTCAGGACGACACGACGTCCCGGCGCCGGAAGCCCCCGACGCCGAGAGCCAGCAGCGCGAGCGCGACCGCCGACAGCACGGCGAGGCCCACCGCGTCGACGTCGTCGGCCGGGAGCTGCGGGACGTGCCGGTACGGCGAGATCCCCATGACCGCGTCCGGCAGGTCGAGCAGTCCGCCGAACATCCCGACGACGAAGGACCAGACGAGCACGACCCACGCCAGCCCCGCGAGCCCCGGTCGCCAGCCGAGGAAGAACCACACGACCCCGACGAGGGCGAGCACGGCCGGCAGGTAGACGAGCGCCGCGAGCACGTACTCCCCGAGCCCGGGGTCCCGCACGCCGACCGAGAGGGCGCCGAGGCCCAGCGCGAGCCCGGACACGACCAGGAGCACGACGACGCCCAGCACGGTCACGGCAAGCTGCCCGCCGAACCACCGGGTCCGGCTCGTCGCCGTCGCGAGGACGGGCTCGAGGCGCCCGCTCGTCTCCTCGGACCGGGCGCGCAGCGCGGACGCCACCGCGAACCCGCCGACGGCGAGCGCGAGGAACACGGTCATGACCGCGACGAACCCGGCCAGCATGTCGGCCTCGCCGAACAGCTCGAGGATCGTGGGGTTGGTCGCGGCGAGCTCGTCCACCATCTCCCTCACCGAGTCCGCGAACGTCCCGGACGCGTAGGCCATGAGGCCGACGCCGACGCCCCACGCGAGGACGGAGCCGCGCTGCTGGCGCCACGCGAGCGCGAACGGTCCGCCCAGGCCCGCGGGAGCCTGCGCCCGCCCGGCCCGCGGCGGGAACAGCCCGGCGCCGACGTCGCGGCGGGCGGCCAGCGCCGAGCCGGCGAGCAGCAGCACGACGACGAGCACGAGCGAGAGCCCGAGCGGCCACCAGCGCAGGTCGACGAACGCCCGGATCTGCTGCCCCCACGCGATCGGCGACAGCCACGAGACCCAGCTGCCGTGCGTCTGCTCCACGTCGCCGACGGCGCGCAGGAGGTAGGCCACGCCCAGGACGGCGAGCGCGAGACCCGAGGCCGTCCGACCGTGCCCGGTGAGCTGGCTCGTGACGACGGCGACCGCGGCGAAGACCAGGCCCGTGACGCCGACGGCGGCGCCGAGCGCGAACGAGTCGACGACGGCGAGCCCTGCCGCGACGAGCACGAGACCGCTGAGGACCGCGATCAGCAGGTCGGCGACGACGGCGAGCAGCAGCGCCGCGGTCGCGGGGGCGTGCCGGCCGACCACGCCGGCCCGGACGAGCTCGGAGCGTCCCGACTCCTCCTCGGCGCGCGTGTGCCGCACCACGAGCAGGATGTTCATGATCGCGACGGCGACGATCGCCCAGAGCGTGAACTCGTTCGCGACCATGGCGCCGAGCGTGTAGTCGTCCAGCCCGTAGCCCGGGCCGGACATCATGACCGCCGCGGGGCTCGACACGAGCTGGGCACGGACCTGGCGGTCCGCGGCGGTGGGGTAGACGGCGTCGAGCGCCGTCGCGGCGTAGAGGAACAGCAGCGCGACCGACCCGGCCCACACGAGCGTCCGCACGCGGTCACGGCGCAGCGCGAAGCGCAGCAGCGTCCCGGTGGCCGTGAGCGTCGAGCCGGTGCGCGGCGCGTCCGGCGGCAGGCGACCCGTGGCGCCGTCGCGGTGCTCACAGCGCACCCGCCCGGTCGAGGCGGGCGACCTCGTCGCCGTAGTGGCGCATGAAGAGCTCCTCGAGCGACGGCGGCGCGACGTGGAGCGAGCGCACGTCGTGCGCACCGAGCGCGGCGACGAGCGCCTGCATGCGGTCGTTGTCGACGTCGAACCGGGCGCGCGGGCCGTCGGGGGTGCGCTCGACCACGAGGTCGTGCACGCCGTCGACCGCGCCCAGGCCGGACGGGTCTCGCTCGGTGACGACCGTGACCGACGAGCGCGTGAGGTGCCGCAGCTCGGCGAGCGTGCCCGACTGCACCGCGCGGCCGGCGCGGATGATCGTCACGGTGTCGCACAGCTTCTCGACCTCGGCGAGGATGTGGCTCGACAGCAGGACCGAGCGGCCCTCCGCGACGACCTCGCGCACGCACTCGGTGAACTCCGCCTCCATGAGCGGGTCGAGGCCGGACGTGGGCTCGTCGAGCACGAGCAGCTCGACGTCGGACGCGAGCGCGGCGACCAGCGCGACCTTCTGCCGGTTGCCCTTGGAGTAGGTGCGGGCCTTCTTCGTGGGGTCGAGCTCGAAGCGCTCGAGCAGGAGCTTCCGGCGCGCCGGGTCGACGGCGCCGCGCAGCCGGGTGAGCAGGTCGATCGCCTCGCCGCCGGTCAGGTTCGGCCACAGCGTCACGTCTCCCGGGACGTAGGCGAGGCGGCGGTGCAGGGCGACCGCGTCCGTCCAGGGGTCACCGCCCAGGAGCCGCACCGACCCGGAGTCGGCGCGCAGGAGCCCGAGCAGGACCCGGATCGTCGTCGACTTCCCCGCGCCGTTCGGCCCGAGGAAGCCGGCGACCTCGCCCGGTCGCACCGTGAGGTCGAGCCCGTCCAGGGCTCTGACGGCGCCGAAGCGCTTGTGCAGGTCGTGGATCTCGACCGCGGGGGCGGCGTCGCGGCCCGCGGTCGTCGTGCCGGTCGTGCTGGTCGTGCTGGTCATGGTCGTCTCGTCTCTCGTCCGCAGGAGGGTCCGTGCCGAGGGGACGCGCGCCCGTCACGCCGAGGCGGCGTCCTCGTCGCGGGGCGGGTCGCCGACGTAGAGGAGGTACTCGTCGAGCATGCGGCGCGAGGCCAGGAGGCCCTCGGTGTAGAGCTCGAGCGTGGGCAGGGCCACCGCGTCGACGTGGCGGCGCGTGGCGGCGGCGAGGTCGTCCGGGTGCTCGGGCGGGTCGAGGGTCAGGGACAGGAGCATCGCGCCCATCGCGCTGAGCACGAGGTACCGGGCGCGCGCCTCCTCGTCCCGGCTGGGGACCAGCACGCCGGCGGCGACCGCCTCGCGGACGTAGCCCGCGGCGTCGGCCACCATGTGGTCGACGAACGCGCGGGCCATCGCACCGCCGGCCTGGAGGCTGCGCAGGGCGTACCCGACGGCGGGGGCGAACTCCTCGACCTGGGCGAACCACCCGCTCATGGGCGACATGGCGGCGGCGTCGGCCATGACGTCGTGCTTGGTGGTGCGGACGGTGGCGAGGACGTGCTCGTCGCACGCCGCGCGCAGCCCGTCCTTGGAGCCGAAGTGGTGCAGCACGAGCGCCGGGCTCACCTCCGCGTCCGCCGCGATCGCGCGCACCGACGCGCCGAAGCCCTCGCGGGCGAAGCGCAGGATCGCCGCGTCGCGGATCCGTGCGCGCGTGGAGAGGTCCTCGGGCGGGCCGACCGGGCCGCGCCGCCGAGGACGCGCCTCGTCCGTTGAACGCATGTTCAGCATGCTAAACGCTCGTTCAGCCGGAGCGCCAGAGGGGCCCGGGCGGAGGCGCCGACACACTGGGTGCGGCAGACCACTGCCGCGCGAGCCCCGGGGGCCGTAGGCTGGGAGGTGGTCGTCGGCGGCACCGCCGGCGCACGTGTCCCGGCGCGTCGGACCGTCGGGACGCCCGCGAGGCCCGTCGCACCCGTGTGGCGGGCCTCAGCGGCGGGTGCCCGCGCATCGCGCCCGGGTGCCTGCCCGGCCGAGGACGGCGAAGGGCTCGCCGCACGCGGCGAGCCCTTCGGACTGCGGAGGATGGGGGATTCGAACCCCCGAGGGCTGTTAACCCAACACGCTTTCCAAGCGTGCGCCATAGGCCACTAGGCGAATCCTCCTGGTGCACCTCCGCGCCGGCATGACGTCGACGCCGACCCGGGGTAGCGCAACGAGGATACAAGACCGGGCAGCCCTGGCCGAATCGCGCCTCCCCGCAGCGGGTTTCGGGCACGCGGCCGTCCTGGGCTAGGGTGGGCGGCAGACCCCTCGTGCGGCATCAACTCGCCCGAACTCCCCCAGGGCCGGAAGGCAGCAAGTAGGTGAGCTCTGGTGGGTGCGCGAGGGGTCCTTTCGTGTTCCTGCGTGCCATCCGACGCGTCGCATCCGCGATGCGAACGGAGGGTCGTCCACGGAGTGGGATTTTCGGTCCACGGATTGGCGTCCCTCGTCCTGCCGTGCCCATGATGACGACATGACCCGGTACTCGACCGCCTTCGCGGCACCGCGCGCAGCCTCCTGCGTCGCCGTGCCGTGCTGTCGCGGCGAGCGCACCGGGCGAATGTGCGGCTGCTGACCACACGCGCCGTCGTACGCCGCAGGCTCCGCCTGCACTCCCGAGCCCCGTCCGCCTCGTGCGGACCGCTCCTCACCTGCTCGCCGCGAGGCTGATGGCCCGCCGGAAGCGCCCTCGAACACCGCTCAGCAGCGCGGGCTCCGCCTGCGCCCGGCCGCGCCGACCCGCGCGTCCGCCTTCCGGAAGGAACACCCATGTCCTCCTCGACCCGTACCCGCCTCGCCTGGACCGCGATCACCGCGACGGCCGCCCTGACCCTGACCGCGTGCGCCTCGGGCGAGAACGCGGCCTCGTCCTCCGGCGACGAGGCCGCCGACCCCATCCGCATCGGCGTCGTCGGCGCGTCCGACGACAAGTGGGCCGTCTTCACCGAGCAGGCCGAGGCCGAGGGCCTCGACATCGAGCTCGTCGACCTCCAGGACTACACGCAGGCGAACCCCGCCGTCTCGCAGGGCGAGCTCGACGTCAACCAGTTCCAGCACCTGCAGTTCCTCGCCGGCTACAACGTCGACTCCGGCGACGACCTCCAGCCCATCGGCGCGACCGCGGTGTACCCGCTCGCGCTGTACTCGACGAAGCACGACACGCTCGAGGACATCCCCGAGGGTGGTCAGGTCGCGATCCCGAACGACCCGACGAACCTCGCGCGCTCGCTGCTCGTCCTCCAGGAGGCCGGCCTCGTCGAGCTGAAGGACGGCGGGAGCTCGCTGTCCACCGAGGCCGACGCCCTGCCGTCCTCGAGGTCACGGTGACGCCCGTCGCTGCGGAGCAGACGCCGATCCAGCTCCAGTCCGTCGACGCCTCGATCATCAACAACGACTTCGTCGAGGACGCCGGGCTCACGCCCGAGGACGCGCTGTTCGAGGACGACCCCGACTCCGACGCCGCGAAGCCCTACATCAACGTCTGGGTGACCACCGCCGAGAACGCCGACGACGAGGACCTCGCGACGCTCGTCGAGATCTCGCACTCGCCCGAGGTCGTCGAGGCCGAGGAGCAGGCGTCCGGCGGGACCGCGGTCATCAAGGACAACTCGGCCGAGGAGCTCCAGGAGATCCTCGCGGGCATCGAGTCGGACCTGCGCGGCGAGTCCTGACCTGACCGTCGCACGAGACCGGGACCGGAGAGGACGGACGAGATGACGGACGACGACGCGCGCCCCGCCGGGGACGACCCGCACCCCGCGATCGAGCTGCGGGGCGTGTCGAAGACCTTCGGCGAGGGCGCGCGCGCCGTCCGCGCCGTCGACGACGTGTCGCTCACGGTGCGTCGCGGCGAGATCTTCGGCGTCATCGGGTACTCCGGTGCCGGCAAGTCGACGCTCGTGCGCCTGATCAACGCGCTCGAGACCGCGACGGGCGGGGACGTCGTCATCGACGGCCAGACGGTCACGGGCCTGCCCGAGCGACGCCTGCGCGACGTGCGCTCGCGCATCGGCATGGTCTTCCAGCAGTTCAACCTGCTCTCGTCCCGGACCGTCGCGGGCAACGTGGGCTACCCGCTGCGGGTCGCGCGGTGGAAGCGCGCGGACCGCGAGCGGCGCGTCGCCGAGCTGCTCGACTTCGTCGGGCTCGCGGACAAGGCCAAGGCCTACCCGGGGCAGCTCTCGGGCGGGCAGAAGCAGCGCGTCGGCATCGCCCGCGCGCTCGCGGCGTCGCCGACGATCCTGCTCGCCGACGAGGCGACGTCCGCCCTCGACCCGGAGACGACGCGCGAGGTGCTCGCGCTCCTGCGACGCGTCAACGCCGAGCTCGGCATCACGATCGTCGTCATCACGCATGAGATGGACGTCGTGCGCTCGACGTGCCACCGCGTCGCCGTCATGGAGCACGGGAAGGTCGTCGAGGTCGGTGACGTGTACGACGTCTTCTCCGCGCCGCGGGCGGACGCCTCCCGGCGGTTCGTCGGCACGGCGCTGCACGACCGGCCGTCGCCCGACGCGCTCGCGCGCCTGCGGGAGCGGCACCCCGGCCGCCTCGTCACCGTCGGGGTGCGCGAGGGCGCGAGCACGGGGACGGAGCTGTTCCGCCTCCTGCGCGAGCACGAGGTCGACGGCGCGGTCGTGTTCGGCGGGATCAGCGAGGTCGGCGACCGGCCGTTCGGGTCGCTCACCGTCGAGCTCGTCGGCCGCGCGGACCGCGTCGCGCTGTTCCTCGCCGAGCTCGGGCGCCACGCCGACGTCGTCGACCTCGGGACGGCGGCGCACCCTCTCGACGACCCGCGCACCCTGTTGGGAGGACGTTCATGAACCGCGACTGGTCCACGCTGTGGCCGATCCTGTGGGAGTCGTTCGGCCAGACGCTGCAGATGGTCACCGTGGCGCTGCTCACGGGCGGGCTCGCCGGCCTGGCCCTCGGCCTCGCGCTCTACGTCACGCGCCCGGGCAACCTGCTGGCGAACCGGTGGGTGTTCGGCACGCTCAACGTGCTCGTGAACATCGTCCGGCCGATCCCGTTCATCATCTTCGTCACGCTGCTCGGGCCGGTGACCCTCCAGGTGGTCGGCACGACGCTCGGGACCGAGGCCTTCATCTTCCCGCTGTCGGTCATGACGGCGTTCGGCACGTCGCGCATCGTCGAGCAGAACCTCGTGGGCATCGACCCGGGGGTCGTCGAGGCGGCGCGCGCGATGGGCGCGTCCCCGTGGCGGATCATCACGACGGTGCTCGTGCCCGAGGCGCTCGCGCCGCTGATCCTCGGCTACACGTTCCTGTTCATCGCCGTGCTCGACATGTCGGCGATCGCCGGGATCATCGGCGGCGGCGGTCTCGGGAACTTCGCGATCGTCTACGGGTACCAGCGCTACAACTGGGCGGTCGTCGCGGTGACCGTGGTCGTCATCATCGCGATCGTCCAGCTCGCCCAGCTCCTCGGCAACCGGCTCGCGCGCCGGGCGCTGCACCGCTGACGTGCGGGGCCGACCCGGCGTCGCTCGCGGCACCGGGGACAGCCTCGTCCGGTGTGGGCCGGGGCGTCTACAGTTGCGGGGTGAGCACCGCCCTGTACCGCCGCTACCGGCCCGAGACCTTCGCCGAGGTGATCGGTCAGGACCACGTGACCGCGCCGCTCATGCAGGCGCTGCGCAGCGGCAGGGTGAGCCACGCCTACCTGTTCTCCGGCCCCCGCGGCTGCGGCAAGACGACGTCCGCCCGCATCCTCGCGCGCACGCTCAACTGCGTGCAGAACACGCCGGAGCACCCCATCGACACGCCGTGCGGCGAGTGCCCCTCGTGCCTCGAGCTCGCGCGCGGCGGTCCGGGCAGCCTCGACGTCGTGGAGATCGACGCCGCGTCCCACGGTGGCGTCGACGACGCCCGTGACCTGCGCGAGCGCGCGACGTTCGCCCCGACGCGCGACCGCTTCAAGATCTTCATCATCGACGAGGCCCACATGGTCTCGCCGGCGGGCTTCAACGCGCTGCTCAAGACGGTCGAGGAGCCGCCCGAGCACGTGAAGTTCGTGTTCGCGACGACGGAGCCGGACAAGGTCATCGGCACCATCCGCTCGCGCACGCACCACTACCCGTTCCGTCTCGTCCCGCCGGACGTCCTCGGCCCGTACCTCGAGGAGCTGTGCGCCGCCGAGGGCGTGGACGTCGGCTCAGGGGTCTACCCGCTCGTCACGCGCGCGGGCGGCGGCTCCGTCCGCGACTCGCTCTCGGTCATGGACCAGCTCATCGCCGGCGCGGAGCACGGCACGGTCGACTACGAGCGCGCGGTCGCGCTGCTCGGGTACACGCACTCCACGCTGCTCGACGACGTCGTCGACGCCCTCGCCGCGCACGACGGCGCGAGCATCTTCCGGGTCGTCGACCACGTCATCGCGACCGGGCACGAGCCGCGCCGGTTCGTCGAGGACGTGCTCGAGCGGCTGCGCGACCTCATCGTCATCGCGGTGTCGGGCGACGCGGCCGACGCGGTGCTGCGCGACCAGCCCGCCGACCAGCTCGCGCGCATGCGCACCCAGGCGCAGAACCTCGGCGTGTCCGAGCTCTCGCGCGCGGCCGACCTGGTCAACGCGGCGCTCACCGAGATGACCGGCGCGACCTCCCCGCGCCTGCACCTCGAGCTCCTCGTCGCACGCCTGCTCCTCCCGGGTGCGGACGACGGCGCCGCCGGCTTCGCGGCGCGGCTCGACCGGCTCGAGCGCGGAGGACTCGGCGCCGCGCCGGCGG
>NZ_MKKH01000016.1 GCF_001942335.1 Cellulosimicrobium sp. CUA-896
CGCGTGCTGCGGCGCGAGCCCACGGTGGCGGGGTGCGGGGGTCCCTGCGGCCGACGCGTGCGGAGGCGGCGGCGGAGGCGGGAGCGGGACGGCGGCACGGTACGCCGACGGCGGCGCGAAGGGGTTGTGCGCGGCGTCGTCAGGACGCCCGCCCGGGTCGCGGCCGCTCGTGGGGTCGCTCATGAGGTGCCGAGTGCTCCTGTCATGGTCGTCCAGCCCCGGGAGATGCGCGCCGGGACCCCGGCATCGTAGTCACGGGCGGGGAAGCTCGCCACGAGGTCGGCGACGTCGTCCTGCTCCGTGTCCGCGACCACGTCGACGACGGTGTCACCGGACTGCCACACGACGTGCCACGGCTCCTCGGACAGCACGTGGACGGCACGACCGTCGACGTCCCACGTGCCCACGCCGTCGAGCGCCGCGCGGTCCAGCACGCCGGCCTGCTCGCGGACGACGACCTCGCCCGTCGACGTGCGCAGGTCGATCTCGAGCACGTCCCCGTCGTCCCGGACCGCCACCACCGCGACGCCGTCGGGCAGCGCGGTCGGCCGCGCCCAGCCGTGCCCGGAGAGACCGGCCAGGGCCGCGGTGCCGTCCTGCGACAGCGCTCCACCGGTCACGGGGGCCGCCGCACCGGGGGCCTGCGCGAGCACGGTGAGCGGGTCGGTGCGGTGCAGGCTCGGCGTGATCGTCGGGCTCTGCCCCAGGGCGAACAGCCCGACGGCGGCGACACCGGCACCGCCGACCGCCAGGGCGACGAGCCGGCGCCGGACCGCGCCGCCCCGCAGCTCGCCGCGCCACGCCCCGCGCGGCAACGCGGCCGGAGCGGCGACGGGCCCGGCCCACGGGTCGCCGGCGGACGGCGGACGGCGCAGCGGGTCCTCGTCGCTCGGGGGGATCTGCGCGGAGAGCGCGAGCAGGCGCGCCGTGAGGTCCGGCGCCGGCTCGACGTGCGCGGCCGCGCTCAGCGTGCGCCGGGCAGCGCGTGCCGCGGCCAGCTCCTCCGCGCACCCGCGGCACCCGGCCACGTGCTCGAGGACGCGCTCGCACTCGGCCGGGGAGAGCTGGCCGTCGACGAGCGCGGAGAGCCGGGAGCCGAGGTGCGTCACGCGGCCCCCTGCGGCGCGAGGTCGCCCGCGGCGGGGCGCTCGGCGGGGTCGCGGTGCGGCAGCGCCGCCCGCAGCTGGGAGCGTGCGCGGTGGATGCGCGAGCGCACCGTGCCGAGCTTGATCCCCAGCGTCACCGCGATCTCCTCGTAGGACAGCCCCTCGATGTCGCAGAGCACCACCGCGGCGCGGTACTCCGGCGTCAGCGCGTCCAGGGCGCGCTGGACGTCGTGGTCGAGGTTCGCGTGCTCGTAGCCGCGCTCCGGCTCCGCGAGGTCGGTCCGGGCCGGGTACAGCGCGTCGTCGTCGCCCATCGACTCCATGCGGATGCGCTGCTTGCGCCGCACCTGGTCGAGGAAGAGGTTCGTCGTGATGCGGTGCAGCCAGCCCTCGAACGTCCCGGGCGTGTAGCTCGACAGCGAGCGGAACACGCGCACGAACGTCTCCTGCGTGAGGTCCTCGGCGTCGTGCCGGTCGCCCGTGAGGCGGTAGGCGAGCCGGTACACGCGCGCCGAGTGCTCGCGGACGATCTCGTCCCACGAGGGTGGCACCCACCCTGCGGCGTCGTCCTGCGGATGGACCGGCACCGCCGGTCGTCTGTCGCTCACACCGTCCATCGTCCCAGATCAACGTCCGCAGGCCGAGGCGTGTTCCCCGGCACCGCCGGGACGTGCGCCGGACGTCCACACCCCGCGCACACCTCGGCGTCGCGGCGCGCCACCGGTCGGGCGGCGCGCGTCCGCGCCGACGTGGGCCTCTCCGGGTACGATCCGAACAGCCGGCGCACCGCGCCGGGCCCGCGCGCCCACGGCGCGGCGGGCGTGGACCTCCACCACGAGCACCACCACCAGCACAAGCACCCGGAGGCTCCGATCACGAGCGACGTCGGCACCAACCGCAGCGCCAAGGCCGCCGGCTGGGTGTACTGCGAGGACTTCGTCCCCGAGGACGAGGTCCTGCTGCGTGCCCGCGACCGTGCCGCCGAGCTCGGCTGCCCGGCGATCCTCCCCGGGGCGGGAGCCTGCTGCGGGTCCTCGCCGCGGCGCTCGCGGCGCGGTCCGTGGTCGAGATCGGCACCGGCACCGGCGTCGCGTCGCTGTGGCTCCTGCGGGGCATGCCCGCCGACGGGGTCCTGACCACCATCGACGTCGAGGTCGAGCACCAGCGCGCCGCGAAGGAGGCCTTCGCGGAGGAGGGCGTGGCGCCCACGCGCACGCGCACCATCCCGGGCCGGGCGAGCGACGTGCTCCCCCGGCTCACCGACGGCGCGTACGACCTCGTCCTCGTCGGTGGGGACGAGCTCGGCTACCCCGAGTACGTCGAGCAGGGTCTGCGGCTCCTGCGCCCGGGAGGCGTCCTGGCCGTCGACGGGGCGCTGCACCAGGACCGTGTCGCCGACCCGGCGCGGCGCGACGAGGTGACCACGGTCGTGCGCGAGGTCGGTCGCGCGCTGCGCCGGGACGAGCGCGTCCTTCCCGCGCTCCTGCCGAGCGGCGACGGGCTGCTCCTCGCCGTACGGCGCTGACGGCTCACCGCGCGGCGCCGGCGGCGGACGCCCGCGGTCAGAGGTCGCCGAGCGCGGCGAGCAGCAGCCGTGCCCCGTAGCCGGTCGCGCCCTCGACCATCTCGTGCCGCTCCGCGCCCGAGCGCGCCGGGCCCGCGACGTCGAGGTGCGCCCACGGCACCGCTCCGACGAACTCGCGCAGGAACAGCGCGGCCGTGATCGACCCGCCTCCGGGGCTCTCGAGCGGTACGTGCCGCAGGTCGGCCACGTCCGAGCGCAGCGCACCCACGTAGTCCTCGACGAGCGGCATGCGCCACACCGCCTCGCCGGTCTCGCGGGCCGCGGCCTCGACGGCGTCCGCCACGGCGTCGTCCGTCGCGTACAGGGCACCGTGCCCGCGGCCGAGACCGAGGGTCGCCGCGCCGGTGAGCGTGGCGACGTCGACGAGGACGTCGGGCGCGAGCCGGCTCACGGCGAAGCGAGGGCGTCGGCGAGGACGAGACGGCCCTCCGCGTCGGTGTTCGCGACCTCCACGGTGCGGCCGGAGAAGGTGCGCAGCACGTCGCCCGGGCGGTAGGACGCCGCACCCACGTGGTTCTCGGCGAGGGGCAGGACCGCGGTCACGCGCCGGTCGAGGCGCGCCTGCGCCGCGCCGAGCACGACCGCGAGCGCGACGGCGGCCCCGGCCATGTCGGTCTTCATCGGCACCATGGCCTCGCGCGGCTTGATCGACAGGCCGCCGGTGTCGTACGTGATGCCCTTGCCGACGAGGACGACGTGCCGCGCCGGGGTTCCGGCCGGGAGCACGCCGTGCTCGCGCGGGTCGTACGAGACCGTCACGAGGCGCGGGGGACGCGCCGAGCCGGCACCGACGGCGAGCAGCGCGCCGAAGCCGTCCGCCGCGAGCTCGCGGGGGCCGCGGACCTCCACGTCGAGGCCGTGCTCCTCGCCCAGCTGCCGCGCACGGTCGGCCAGCCACTGCGGGCCCTTGACGTCCGCGGGCGCGTTCGCCAGGTCGCGCACGAGCCACGTGGCCCGGGCACCGCGGCGTGCCGCCTCGATGGCGGGCTCCGGGTCCGGGCGCCCGTCCGGGGTGAGCAGCACGAGCTGCTCGGCCGGCGCGTCGCTCGCGCGCGCGGCGGCGTCCGCCGGCCGGCCGCGACGCTGCTGCCGGTACGCGGCGAGGAGGTAGCCCTCGACGAACGCGTGCACCCCGGTCGGCCCGGCGTCCGCCGTGACCGCGCTGACGACGCGCTCGAGCCCCCGGGACGCGCGGGCGAGCGCGGCGCCGGCCCGGCGCAGCGACGCGTCGTCGCCGCTGCCCACGCCCAGCAGCACGAGCCGCGTGGGCAGCCCGGCCCAGGCAGGCGCGACGCGACCCGACGTGGGCGCGCGGGAGGTCGACGCGCACGACGTCGCCGGCCGCGCCGCGGAACCCCGGCCCGCCGGAACGCTCGGCGAGCTCGGCCAGGTCGACGCCGTAGCGCACCGCCGCGTCGACGGTGCCGGCCCGCGGCTGGAGCCCTTCGCCGTCCTCGCGCGCGGGCGCGACGCGACGACCACCGCCGCGACGAGTCGTCCGTCAGCAGCGGCGACTCGCGCACGGCGCCCCGCGCCGCGTCGTCCGTCAGCAGCGGCGACTCGCGCACGGCGCCCCGCGCCGCGACCACCTCGGGCAGCGCGCGCGGGACGTCGGGGGCGGCGGTCGTCACCGCGCCGCGCTCACGAGCGACCAATCAGCCCACCACGGCCTGGAGCGCGTCGCCGAGCTCGCTCGCCTCGGTCGCGTTGAGCTCCACCACGAGCCGCCCCCCGCCCTCGAGCGGGACGCGCATGACGATGCCCCGCCCTTCCTTGGTGACCTCCAGCGGGCCGTCACCCGTCCGCGGCTTCATCGCAGCCATTGGTGGCTCTCCATTTCTTCGTCCCGGTCCGCCCCGCGTGCGCGGGGGTGGGGCGCCCTCCGTGGCCCGTCGCGTGGCCCGGGCAGCCGTCCGGCGCACCCGGGACGCGCGCCCGACCTCCGACGACGCCCGCGGCACAGTCTAGTTCACGTGCACCGACATCTCGGGCATCACGGGGGCCACCCCGACGGCGGGACCAGCCGCCACAGCTCCCAGACCCACCACGCCTGACCCGCCACGCACACGAGCGCCACCCCGGCGAGCCACGCGCGCGAGCGGGTCCAGCCCACCGTCACGGCCCCCAGCGGGAAGGCCAGGAGGAGGAAGCGGACGAGGGACGTCCCCGGCTGCACCGTGGCGACCAGGTAGGCGAGGTACGCCCCGGACCACGCGTGCATCTCGGGGCCCAGCCGCGCCGCGACCGGGTGGAGCACGAGCGCCGCGACGAGCACGAGGAGCAGGGCGAGCAGCCACGGGCCGGCGTCGTCGAACAGCCACCGCGAGACGTCGACCCACGGGACGACGGGCACGACGTCCGCCCCGCCGCGCCACGCCTCCTGCGTGCGGAAGTACGCCCCGGGCACCCCGGTGACGAGCCCGCAGACCCACGGCCACAGCACGCCGCTGCCGAGCGCCGACACGAGCAGCCCGGCGAGGCGCGCGACGTCGGGCGCGCGCAGGTCGCCGCGCCGGCGCCGCTGCAGCGCGTGCCACAGCACGACGGCGGCCATGGGCAGCGCGACGGCGCGCGTGAGGCCCAGCAGCACGATCGCGAGCGCCGCCCACCCGTACCGCCGGCGCGCGAGGAGCAGGAGGGAGCCGGCGACGAGCAGCAGCGCGAGCGACTCCGTGTACGCGACCTGGAGCACCGGGCTGGAGGGGAACACGCTGACCACCAGCACCGTGGCCAGCGGCAGCCCGGGACGCCGCTCGACCGCGGCGGCACCGGCCGTCGCGACGAGCCGGTGCACCACCACGACCGCACCGGCGCCGCAGACGAGCGCGAGCGTCGGGGCGAGCACGTCCCAGCCCGCGCCCGTCAGCGCGTCGAGCCAGCGCACGAGCGTCGGGAACAGCGGGAAGAACGCCCAGGGGTTCTGCAGCACCGCGCCGTCCGGTCCCACCGGCAGGACGTCCGGGTACCCCGTCTCGAAGATCTCGCGGTACCAGCTCCCGTCCCACATGCGGCCCGCGTAGGCGACGTACGACGGCGCGGGATCGGTCCACGGGTTGGCCGCCTGGGTGCGCGCGACGACGAGGAGGACGACCGCGCTGACGGCGCGCGCGAGCCCGTACACGGCGAGCGCCTGCACCCACCAGGGCCACGAGGTCGGGAGCAGCGCGTGCCGCCGGTGCACGGTCCGCACGGCCGTCACCCGGCGCGCGGCCCCGGCCGAGGTCACGCGAGGCCTCGCACCGCCGCGGACGGCGCCCGCTCGTCCCGCACGGCCGCCACCATGTCGAGCACGCGGCGCGTCGCCGCGACGTCGTGCGCCCGGAAGACCCGCGCGCCGAGCCAGGCGGCCAGCGCGGTCGCCGCGAGCGTGCCCTCGAGGCGCTCGTCGGCGGGCAGGCCGAGCGTCTCGCCGACGAAGTCCTTGCGCGACAGCGCCATGAGCAGCGGGAACCCGAGACCGGCGAGCACGGGCGTGCGCCGCAGGAGGTGCAGGGAGTGCCACGTGTTCTTCCCGAGTCGTGCGTCGGGTCCACGAGGACGGACTCCCGCGGCACGCCGCACGCGACCGCACGCTCGGCCGCGGCCCGCAGCGTCGTCACCACGTCCTGGACGATGCCGTCTCGCGGGTCGGCCGCACCCGGGCGCGCCGGGTACGCCACGCGGAACGGGTCGGTGCGCGGCGCGGCCCCGCCGGTGTGCGAGCACACGACGCCGACGCCGTGCTCGCCCGCCACCTCGACCAGGCGCGGGTCGTGGCCCGCCCACGTGTCGTTGACGAGGTCGGCACCCGCCGACGCCGCCTCCTGGGCGACCTCCGCGCGCCAGGTGTCGACGCTGACCAGCAGGTCGGGAAAGTCGGCGCGCACGCGCGCGACGAACGGCACGACGCGCCGCACCTCCTCGGCGACGGGGACCTCGGGGCCGACGCCCGCGCGCACGCCGCCGACGTCGACGATCTGCGCCCCCTCCTCGACGGCACGGGCGACCGCGGCGAGCGCCGCGCCGTCGTCGAGCTGGCGCGCGCCGGCCCAGAACGAGTCGTCGGTGCGGTTGACGATCGCCATGACCACGGGCCGCTCGAGCCGGCGCCCGCGCAGCACGAGCGGGGCGGACGCCGGGGGGACGTCGAGCGGGGGCGTGCCGGTCGAGGACGTGCCGGTCGGGGGCGGGCCGTCGGCGCGCACCGCCGTCAGCGGGCTCCGGCGGCGCGGCGCTGGTCGGCCGCGAGCGCCGCCGTGGCCTCGCGCTCCTCGGCGCGCAGCTGCGCGCCCCGCTCGCAGACGTAGTCGACCGCCTCGGCGGGGTCGTCGCACAGGTGGACGAGGTCGAGGTCCGCGGGGTGGATCATGCCGCGGTCCACGACCGCGGTGCGCGCCCACTCCAGGAGCCCGCCCCAGTAGTCCGAGCCGACGAGAGCGAGCGGGAACTCGGTGATCTTGTGCGTCTGCACGAGGGTGAGCGCCTCGAAGAGCTCGTCGAACGTCCCGAATCCGCCCGGCAGGACGACGAAGCCCTGCGCGTACTTGACGAACATCGTCTTGCGCGCGAAGAAGTACCGGAAGTTGACACCGAGGTTCACCCAGGGGTTCATGCCCTGCTCGAAGGGCAGCTCGATGCCGAGGCCGACGGACGTCCCTCCCGCCTCGGCGGCGCCCTTGTTCGCCGCCTCCATGATGCCGGGCCCGCCTCCCGTGATCACGGCGTACCCCTCGGCGACGAGACGCCGCCCGACCTCCTCCGCCAGGGCGTAGTCGGGGTGGTCCGGGCCCGTGCGCGCCGACCCGAAGACCGACACCGCCGGGCCGAGCTCGGCGAGCGCCCCGAAGCCCTCGACGAACTCGCTCTGGATCCGCATGACGCGCCACGGGTCGCTGTGCACCCAGTCGGCGCTCTGCCCCGAGTCGAGCAGGCGCTGGTCGGTCGTCTGGCGCGGGATCTGGCTCCCGCGCAGCAGGACGGGACCCTTGCGGTACCCGGAGCCGCTCTCGGGCATGCCCTCGTCGGAGCCGTCCTCGTCGATGCCGCCGGTGCCGTCGTCGCGGATGGTGTCGCTCATGCGCACGAGCCTATGCCGGGGTGCTGCCGACGAGCCACGCACGCAGCGCGCGTCGGCACAGGTCGAGCTGGTCGACGGGGCAGCGCTCGTCGTCCTTGTGCGCGAGCAGCGGGTCGCCGGGCCCGAAGTTCACCGCCGGCACGCCGAGCTCCGCGAAGCGGGCGACGTCGGTCCACCCGTACTTGGGCGCGGGCGCGCCTCCGGTGACGGCGAGCACGCTCGCGGCGAACTCGGCGGCGAGCGGGTCGTCCAGGCCGGGTCGGGCGCCCGGCGCGGCGTCCGTGACGACGACCTCGAACCCGGCGAACAGCTCCTCGACGTGCGCCGTCGCCCCGGCGACCGACCGCGACGGCGCGAAGCGGTAGTTCACGGTGACGACGCACTCGTCGGGCACGACGTTGCCGGCGACGCCTCCCCGGATGCCGACGGCGTTCATGCCCTCCCGGTACACGAGCCCGTCGACCTCGACGTCGCGCGGCACGTAGGCCGCGAGCCGGTCCAGGACCTCGTGCGCGGCGTGGATCGCGTTCGACCCGGTCCACGCGCGCGCCGAGTGGGCGGCGACGCCGGGCACGCGGACCTCGACCCGCAGGGTGCCGTTGCACCCGCCCTCGAGCCCGGCCGACGTCGGCTCGCCGAGGACGGCGAAGTCCCCCTGCAGCAGGTCGGGCCGGTTCCGCGCGAGGCGACCGAGACCGTTGAGATCGGACGCGACCTCCTCGTTGTCGTAGAAGATCCACGTGACGTCGCGGGCCGGGGCGTCGAGCTCGGCCGCGAGCGCGAGCTGGACCGCGACGCCGCCCTTCATGTCGACCGTCCCGCGGCCCCAGACCTCCGCGTCGGGCCCCTCCCCCACCACGCGCGTGGGCAGGTTCGGCGGGTCGGTGAGCGGCACGGTGTCGAGATGGCCGGCGACGACGACGCGTCGCTCCCGCCCGAGCGTGGTGCGCGCGACCACCGCGTCGCCGTCGCGCACGACCTCGAGGTGGGCGTACGGGCGCAGCGCCGCCTCCACGGCGTCCGCCAGGGCGCCCTCCCCGCCGCTGACCGAGGGGACGTCGCACACCGCCCGGAAGAGGGTCAGCAGGTCGCCCGTGGGCTCGAGCGGCGCGGGTGCCGCCGCGGACCGGTTCGGGTGGCGCTCGCTGGGGAGGGTCATCCCCGCACCCTACCGGCGCCGATAGGCTGGTCCTCATGACTGCAGCGACCCCCGCGAACGACCCCGCGACGGCCGCCTCCGCGTCGCGCACGGCATGGGGCCTCGGCCTCGCGACCGTCACCGACGACGGCACCGTGCTCGACGTCTGGTACCCGTCCCCCGCGCTGGGCGCCGCGCCCGCCGACGCGTCCGTGCCCGCCTCCCTCGAGGCGCTGGCCGACCGCGACGAGGTGCGCCGGGTGGACGTGCGCGTCGTGCGCACCGAGATCGACCTCGACGCCGCACCGGCCGACACCGCGGACGCGTACCTGCGCCTGCACCTGCTCTCGCACCGGCTCGTCGCCCCGCACGGGCTGTCGCTCGACGGCGTCTTCGGCGTGCTGCCCAACGTCGTCTGGACGAACCACGGCCCGTGCGCGGCCGACGGCTTCGAGGAGACCCGCCTGCGCCTGCGCGCCACCGGGCAGCCCGTCACGGTGTACGGCGTCGACAAGTTCCCCCGCATGGTCGACTACGTCGTGCCGGCGGGCGTGCGCGTCGCCGACGCGGACCGCGTCCGGCTCGGCGCCCACCTCGCCGCGGGCACGACCGTCATGCACGAGGGCTTCGTCAACTTCAACGCCGGCACGCTCGGGGCGTCGATGGTCGAGGGACGCATCTCCGCGGGCGTCGTCGTGGGCGACGGGTCCGACATCGGCGGCGGCGCCTCCATCATGGGCACGCTCTCGGGCGGCGGGCGCGAGGTCATCTCGGTCGGCCGGCGCTCGCTCCTCGGCGCGAACGCGGGCCTCGGCATCCCGCTCGGCGACGACTGCGTGGTGGAGTCCGGGCTCTACGTGACCGCGGGCACGAAGGTCACCGTCGTCGGGCAGACGGACGCCTCGGGCGCTCCGCTCGTCGTCAAGGCCCGCGACCTCGCCGGGCGCGACGGCCTGCTCTTCCGGCGCAACTCGGTGACGGGCGGCGTCGAGGCCGTGTCGCGCACGGGGGCGGGCGTCGAGCTCAACGCGGCGCTGCACGTGAACTGAGCTCCTGCACCCCGCGGCGACGCCATGTCCCCCCACCGCAGCGCGCGCGGCCGCCCGGGACGCCCGTCCCGGCGCCGCCGTCCGCTGCGCGCCGCCGTCACGCTCCTCACGGTGACCGCGGTCGGCGCCGGGGCCGTCGTCGTGGCGCTCAACCGCCTCGACGACGGCACGCCGGTGGCCGAGCGCTGCGCCGCGACCGCGGACGACCGGACGTGGTACCTGTCCGTCACGCAGGCGGACAACGCGGCGCTCGTCACCGCGGCGTCCCTGCGGCGGGGGATGCCCGCCCGTGCGGCGACCATCGGGATCGCGACCGCCCTGCAGGAGTCGCGGCTCGTCAACATCGACTACGGCGACCGCGACTCCGTCGGGCTGTTCCAGCAGCGCCCGTCGCAGGGCTGGGGCACGGTCGAGCAGATCATGGACCCGGTGTACTCGACGAACGCGTTCTACGACGTCCTCGACACCGTCGAGGGCTACGAGGACATGGAGATCACCGTCGCGGCCCAGACCGTGCAGCGCTCCGCGTTCCCGGACGCCTACGCCCAGCACGAGCCACGGTCGCGGGCCTGGGCGTCGTCGCTGACCGGGTACTCCCCTGCGACCGTCACGTGCGAGCTCGCGGCGGTCTCGGCCGAGCAGCTCGCCGAGCACCGTGAGGACCCGACCGCCCCGCTCGTCGGGCGCCTCGCGCGCGACCTCGGCGGCCTGCCCGTCTCCCCCGTCGGCGACCCCGCCGCCGGTGTCGTCACGGTCGACACCGCCGCCCTGCCCACGGCGGCGGGCGACGGCGGTCCCGAGCGCGCGGCCTGGGCCGTCGCGCAGTGGGCCGTCGCCTCGGCGGACGCGACGCATGTCGTCGGTGTCGAGGTCGCGACCGTCGCTGGTCCCGCGAGGACCCGACGTGGACGGCCGTCGACCCGGAGGCGCAGGACGCGACCGCGCCGCCGCCCACGGGCGCCGTCCGGCTCACCGTCGCGACCGTCCCGTCGCTCTGACCGCGCCGGCGGCGGCCCGCCCGGTGGCTCGGCGTGCCCGTGCGCACGGACGCCGCGCCCCCGGCGGGGACGCGGCGTCCGGAGCAGACGGCGGCCGGTGCCGTCAGCGGTCGGCGACGCCGACGTAGTCGCGCTCGGTCGCGCCCGTGTAGACCTGGCGCGGGCGGCCGATCTTCGTCTGCGGGTCCTTCATCATCTCGCGCCACTGGGCGATCCAGCCCGGCATGCGGCCGAGCGCGAACAGCGGCGTGAACATGGCGGGAGAGAAGCCCATCGCCTTGTAGATGAGGCCGGTGTAGAAGTCGACGTTCGGGTAGAGCTTGCGCTCGATGAAGTAGTCGTCGTGGAGCGCGATCTCCTCGAGCCGCATCGCGATGTCGAGCAGCTCGTCCTTCTTGCCCAGCGTGGACAGCACCGCGTCCGCCGACTTCTTCACGATGGCCGCGCGCGGGTCGTAGTTCTTGTAGACCCGGTGGCCGAAGCCCATGAGGCGGACGCCGTCCTCCTTGTTCTTCACCTTGCGCATGAAGGTGTCGACGTCGTACTCGGCGTTCGCGATCTTGTCGAGCATCGCGAGCACGGCCTCGTTGGCGCCGCCGTGCAGCGGGCCGGAGAGGGCGTTGACGCCCGCCGCGACCGACGAGTAGAGGTTCGCGTGCGACGACCCGACGATCCGGACGGTCGACGTCGAGCAGTTCTGCTCGTGGTCGGCGTGCAGGATGAGCAGCTTGTCGAGCGCGTCGACCACGACCGGGTCGGCCTCGTACTGCTGGTACGGGGTCGCGAACGTCATGCGCAGGAAGTCGTCGACGTAGCCGCGCGAGTAGTCGGGGTAGAGCAGCGGCTCACCGACGCGGCGGCGGTGCAGGTACGACGTGATGGTGCGGGTCTTGGCGAGCAGCAGGACGGTCGCGAGCTCCACCGTGTCGTCGTCGAACGGGTCGAGCGACTCCGGGTAGAACGTCGACAGCGCGTTGATGGCCGACGACAGCACCGACATGGGGTGCGCTCCGCGCGGGAACGTCCCCATGAACGTGCGGAAGTCTCGTGCACGAGCGTGTGGCGGTTGACGCGCTCGACGAAGGCGTCGAGCGTCGCGGCGTCGGGCAGCTCGCCGTGGATGAGCAGGTAGGCCACCTCGAGGAAGCTCGAGCTCTCCGCGAGCTGCTCGATGGGGTAGCCGCGGTAGCGCAGGACGCCGGCCTCGCCGTCGATGTACGTGATGCTCGACTCGCACGAGGCGGTGTTCATGAAGCCCGGGTCGACCGTGACGAGACCGGTGGACTTGAGCAAGGAGGACACGACGATGCCGTCGTTGCCCTCGGACGCCGCGACCACGGGCAGGTCCTGCGCCTGGTCGTCGACGAGGAGGCGGACCGTCGCCTGCTGGGTGGTGGTCATGGTTCCCTTCCTGCTGCTGCTCGCGCCGTTGCCGCGCGCTCGACCGTACCGCGCGCTCGCAGCACGTGACCAATCCAGGACCGCCACACGATCGTCACGCGACCGTGAGCCGGGTCACACCCAAGGATCAGCCTCCCGACAGTCGCGCCACGGCCTCCTGCACGCGCTCGTCCGGGGCGGTGAGGGCCACGCGCACGTGGCCCGCGCCCGCGGCCCCGTAGAACGCGCCCGGCCCGACCAGTATGCCGAGGTCGGCGAGCGCGGACACCGTGTCCCAGCAGTCGGCGGCGCCGTCGCGCTCCCCCGCCCGGCGGGTCCACAGGTACAGGCCCGCCTCGGAGTGGTCGACGGCGAGCCCCGCCGCCCCGAGCGCGCCGACGAGCGCGGCGCGCCGGCGGGCGTAGACCGCGCGCTGGGCGGCGACGTGCGCGTCGTCCGACAGCGCCGCGACCATCGCGGCCTGGACCGGCGCCGGGACGATCATCCCCAGGTGCTTGCGCGTGGCCAGCAGGTCGGCGACGAGCCGGGGGTCCCCGGCGACGAACGCCGCCCGGTACCCGGCGAGGTTCGACTGCTTCGAGAGCGAGTAGGCGACGAGCAGCCCGTCGTGCGAGCCGCCCGAGACGGCCGGGTCGAGGACGCTCGGGACGCCGCCCGACGCGTACGGCTCGTCCCACGCGAGCTCGGCGTAGCACTCGTCGCTCGCGACCACCGCACCGGTCCGGCGGGCCGCCTCGACGACGCGGGCGAGGTGCGCGCGGCCGAGCACCTGCCCGGTCGGGTTGCTCGGGGAGTTGACCCACACGAGGCGCACGTCGTCGCGACCCGCCCACTCCTCGACGTCGTCGCTGGCGAGCGGCGTCGCGCCCGCGAGGCGGGCCCCGACGTCGTACGTCGGGTACGCGGTGCGCGGGTGCACGACGACGTCCCCGGGCCCGAGGCGCAGGAGCGAGGGCAGCAGGCCGACGAGCTCCTTGCTCCCGATCGTCGGCAGCACGGCCGCCGGGTCGAGGCCCGGCACGCCGCGCCGCCGGGCGAACCACGCGGACACGGCCTCGCGCAGCGCGGCCGTGCCGTGCGTCGTCGGGTACCCCGGCGCGTCGGCGGCGGCGGCGAGCGCGTCGCGGACGACCGGCGGCGTCGGGTCGACGGGCGTGCCGATCGACAGGTCGACGAGCCCGCGCGGGTGCGAGCGCGCGCGCTCGACGTACGGGCCGAGCGTGTCCCAGGGGTAGGCGAGGCCGGAGAGGTCGGCGAGTCCCATGACCGACGACGCGGAGGTCAGGCCTGCGGCGGGAGCGCCGCGATCGCCGGGTCGTCCTTCTCGATGAGGCCCATCTTGGCGGCGCCGCCGGGCGAGCCGAGGTCGTCGAAGAACTCCACGTTGGCGCGGTAGTAGTCGCTCCACTCCGTGGGGACGTCGTCCTCGTAGTAGATCGCCTCGACCGGGCACACCGGCTCGCACGCGCCGCAGTCGACGCACTCGTCCGGGTGGATGTACAGCGACCGCTTGCCCTCGTAGATGCAGTCGACCGGACACTCCTCGATGCACGCCTTGTCCTTGACGTCGACGCACGGCTGGGCGATCACGTAGGTCACGACCGGGGAACCTTTCTGGCGACGGTCGGACCGCGCGGCGGGAGCGGCGACGGCGCCCCGTGGGCACGGGTCGTCGTCCTGGCCGCGCGCGGTCCGGAGGGCATGCCCGTCTAGTATCGCTCAGGTCGGGCGGTGGTCGCCCGCCACGGACCAGCCAGTGGACGGACGTGACATGACCCACGACGAGCCGGGACCCCGCCCGGCGGCCCCGGGCGGCGATGCCGGGGACCGGCCGTGGCGCGCGTGGGCCCCCGGGACGCGCGTCGTCGTCCGCCGTCGGCTCGACGACTCCGAGGCGGTGGCGGGCAAGACCCTCACGGACGTCATCGGCGTCGTCGTGAGCGTCACGCCGCGCGCGCTCACGCTCCGCGAGGACGCGGGCGGCGGCGCGCCGCACCGCGGCCACGGCCCGCGCGACGCCGAGCCGGCGCTCGTCGTCGTGCCGCTCGACGCGGTCGTCGCCGGCAAGGTCGTCCCCCCGCGCCCGCCGCGTCGCCCGGCGTGAGACCCACGGCGTCGCCGCACGCCGTTCAGCGCACGACCACGGTCCCGTCCTCGACCCCGACGACGACGCGCCCGGCCGCACCCAGGTCGTGAGCGCCTCCCGCCACCGGCCGCCCCGTCGAGCTCGACACGCTGCTCGTGGTCCGCGTCGCGGCCCGCGCCCTGGTCCGCGGAGAGGAGGGCGCGCACCGGGTCCGGGCGGTCGAAGAACGGTCCGACGGGGCCGTTCGACTCGAGCGCCTGCACGAGCCGCTCGAGGTCGCGCACGACGACGCGCAGGGCGGACGCCACCCACGCCGCGTTGTCGGTCACCATCGCCTCGGTGCGCCGCGGGTCGGTGCGTCCGACGCGCGTGCCGTCCCGGAAGCTGCCCGCGGCGAGGCCGAGCGCGACGTCGCGCACCGGCGCGTCGGCCACGACGCCGAGGATCTCGGTCGCGAGGACGTGCGGGACGTGGCTGACGAGCGCCGCGGACTCGTCGTGGACGTCGTCCGTGACGACGTGCGCCGTCCCGCCGAGCGGTCCGGTCACGAGGCCCAGCACGGCGGCGAGCGCGTCCGGGCGAGTCGAGCCGTCGACCGTGACCGCCCAGCGCGCCCCGTCGAGCAGCGCCGCGTCCGACGCCCCGAAGCCCGAGCGCTCCGTGCCGGCCATCGGGTGGGCGCCCACGTACCGGGCGTCCAGCCCGGCGGCGCGCACCGCCTCGCGCACCGCGCCCTTCACGCTGCCGACGTCCGTCACGACCGTCGTACCGCGCACGTGCCGCGCGACCTCCGTCGCGACCGCGCGCATCGCGCGCAGCGGCACGGCGAGCACCAGCACGTCCGGCTCCGGCGCGCACAGCGTCTCGAGGTCCGCCGCGACCGGCAGGCCCGCGGCGCGCGCCGCGTCGCACGTCGCCGCCGTCGTGTCGTACCCCGTGACCGCGACGCCGCGGGCGTGCAGCAGGCGCGCGACGGACCCGCCCACGAGCCCCAGCCCGACGACCGCGACCGAGACGGGCCCCGCGGCGCTCCCGGCGCTCCCGGCGCTCCCGGCGCTCCCGGCGCTCCCGGCGCTCACCACAGCAACCCGCTCGCGAGCGCCGCGGGGGGCGTGGCCGGGCCGACGCTGCCGACCGGGACGTGCGCCGCGTCGACGTCCGCGTGCACGCCCTCGTCGAGCTCGCCGCGCGCCGGCACGACGCCCAGGGTCTTGAGCGAGTCGCCCGCGCGCAGCAGGTCCTCGAGCACCGCACGCACCGAGGGCTCCCACGGCGCGGCGTCGACCGTCAGGACGAAGACGTACGCGCCGGCCACCCGGTGCACGCGCTTGAGCGGTCGCGTGACCAGGCTCGACAGGTTGACGCCCCGCTCGCCGAAGGACCGCGTGATGCGCGCGAGCACCCCCGGCCCCGTGACGACGGGGGTCACGGCGAGCATCGTGCGCCACGCGCCGTCGTGGGTCTCGCGGGCCCGGGCGAGCACCGCCGGTGCCGCGGCACGCGTGGCGAGGACGAGGAACCTCGTGCGGGCGCCGGCGAAGTCCTCGACGCCGCGCTCGTACGTCGCGAGGTCGTACAGCTCGCCGCAGATGCGCGGCCCCAGCGCGACCTGGTGCGGACCGGCGTCCCGGCACGCGGCCGCGTTCGACGCCGCCGGGACCGCGCGCAGGCCGGTGCGCCCGACGAACCCCTGGCACTGCGCGAGGCCGTGCGGGTGCGCGCTGACCTCGGTGAGCCGGCCGTGGTCGTGGCGCACGAAGGCGTCGAACTCGATGTCGAGGACGACCTCGTCGACCGCGACGACGTCGGGGCTGCCGACGATCGCGTCGAGCGACGGCACGACGTACCCCTCGACCGTGTTCTCGATCGCGACGACGCCGCGCGCGTCACCGCCGTCGGCGACCGCCGCGAACACGTCGCCCACGGTCCCGCGCGCGACCAGCGGCGCGGCGCCGCCGTGGCGGCCGGCCCACCCCACCGCGGCCTGGTGCGTGAACGAGCCCTCGGGGCCGAGGTAGCCGACGCCGCTCACGCGGGCGCGTGCTCGCCGGCGCCGCGCACGAGCGTCGACGCGCTCCAGCGCGGCTCGAGCGCGTCGGGCCCGGGCACGAACTCGTGCCCGGGCAGGACCGCGAGCACGCGGTGGGACACGCCGCGCTCGTCGAAGTCGCGCACGAGCGCGGCCAGCACGTCCGCGTCCGGGCACGAGAAGGCGGAGAAGAAGATGTGGGGCCCGGCCTGCGAGCGGTGGCTGCGCAGGTGCTGGAGGTCGATGCCGGCCGCGGCGACGAGCCCGAGCGTCTGCTGGAGCGAGCCGCGGTGGTCGTCGTGGGGTCCGAACGCCAGCCACACCTGGGCCGTCCCGTCGGGGCGGGGCGCGGCGTCGCGCGACTCGAGCAGCCCGTACCACACGGGCGGCCCGTCGGTCAGCCGCTCGCTGCCGGGCAGCTCGGCGAACCCGAGCCCGGACGGGAGGGCGGCCGCGGCCGAACGCTCGAGCACGAGCGTGCCGTCGGCCCCGCGAGCGCGACGCGCTGCTCGAGAGGCATCCGCGTCGGCACGAGCTGCGGCGTCATGCCCATCGCGCGCAGGGCGTGCCGGCGGTCGCGCATGCCGGCCTCGTCGACGACGACCGGGCCGGCCGCGTCCTCGGCGCGCGCCGACCGGCCGACCCAGACCCACGAGGCCGGGACCGCGACCGCCGAGGTGAGCACGAGCGAGGGCGGCGCGGCGAGGAGCGCGCGCTCGAGGTCGTGGGAGGGCTGGGCGGGGTGGCCCAGGTGCACGACGGCCGCCAGTCCCTCGATGCTCGCGACCGTCGACAGCGTCGCGGACGTCGACCCGAGGTCGAGGAGGGCGTCCGCCTCGGCGGGGTCGCCCTCGACCCAGTCCGCGGCGGTCGCCGCGAGCAGGGCGTGCGCCCCCGACTCCCGTTCGCTGCGTCCGAGCATCCTCACTCCTCGTCCGGTCGCGCTCACGGAGCGCAGACCACCTCGTTGTCCGGCTTGTACGTCCAGCGGTCGGCCTCGTCCTTGACGAGCTCGCCGTCGAGGTAGACCTTGCGGTAGTTGGTGATCGTGAAGCCCGGGTTGCCCGCGGGCGTCGGGGCGCAGTCCGGACCGGACTGCGTGACCGTCGTGGGCGGGACCACGTTCGAGCGACCGCTCGCGCTCGTCTCCACCTCGTAGTGCTTCGTGCTCCAGACGGCCACGTGGAGCTCGCCGCCGGAGACCCACGACTGCATGAGCACGCCGTACGGGGTGTCGTTCTTGAACTTCAGGTCGAGCGCGCCGACGTAGATCGTCGCCTCGCGCCCCGCGGGGTACCGCGAGAACCAGTAGCTGTGCTGGCGGTGCTCGACGTCCTCCAGGCCGGCGAAGAACGCCGCGTTGTACGTCGTCGTCGCCATCTGCGACAGGCCGCCGCCCACGCCCTCGATGTGCCGGCCGTTCTCGACGATGCCCGCGGAGCGGTAGCCGCCGGCCACGGTGATGGGCGACAGCGCCTCGGTGAGCGAGAACGTCTCGCCCGGCAGCACGAGCTGCCCGTTCACCTTGCTGGCGCCGACGCGCAGGTTCTCCGTGCGCACGGCGTTGTTCGTCAGCGGCGTGGAGAACTCCGAGACCTTCTCCTTCACCCCGAGCGCCTCGAGCGCGGCCACGGACTGCTCCGGGTCGCTCTGGACGAGCTCGACGGCGGCCGTCCGGTCGGTCGACGTCGCGGCCGTCTCGACGGCCTCGGAGATCGCCGCCGGGTCGATGGTCGTGCCCGGCTCGCCGCCGGTGATGACCGGTACGCCGCCGGAGAACTCGAAGTGGGCGTCGTCCGCCGCGGTGAGCAGGTCGTTCGTCCGCTCGACGACGGCCTCGACGAGCAGCGGGCCGTCGAACGCGAGGGCGAGGTCGCCGTCCGTCGGCGTGAAGGACGCCGCGCCCGCGAGCACCTCCACGGGGAGCTCCGGGGACTGGTCGCTCACCGCGACGACGACGGGGGCGGAGACCACCTGCTGCGCCACCGCGAGCGCCGCGTCGGTCTCCTCCTGCGTGACGTCCGGGCCGACCGGCTCGGTCTCGAGCTCGATGGGGCCGTCGGTGACGAGCCAGCCCTCCTCGATGCTCCGTGCCGCCTCGTCGGCCACGAGCTCGGTCCCGTCGGCCGCGGGCGTCGCGGTCGGCGCACCGTCCACGAACTGGACCGTCCCGTCGACCGGCTCGGTCTCGAGGCTGCCGCGCAGCGCCTCGACCTGCGCGTCGAGCGCCGCGTCGTCGACGTGCACGACCGGCTCCTGCTCTCCGCCGCCCACGACGTGGTCCCAGAGCCGGACGGGGTCCAGCGAGAACGCGGTGAGCTCGGCCGCGGTGGCGTCCGCGTCGAAGGTGAGCCCGGCCGCCGCCGGGTCCATGGTCGTCGTCGCGTCGCCCGCGGAGAGCGTCACGGGCTCCGCCGCGCGCGCGCCGACCGACGCGCTCAGCTCCTCCGCGGCCGCCGTGCGCGAGAGGCCGCCCACGTCCACCCCGGCGACCGTGGTGTCGCTGGGCACCTTGTCCGCGACGTACCACTGCGCCGCGGCGTAGAGGCCGCCGAGCACGAGGACGCCCACGCCGGTCCACAGCAGGCCGCGCACCCAGCCGCGCCGCGGCGCGTCCTCCTCGAAACCGTCGAACGGTGACGTCACGCGCTCCTCGTCCGGCGGCACGGGGCCGAACGGTCCTGCCGCGGCGGGAGCGCCCGCGGGCTCCTCCTCGGACGGGTGCGGACCTGCGGGCGCGGTCGGGTCCGGGTCGGTCGGCGCTGCGTCGGCGGGGGCCGGGTCGGTGAAGGCCGGGTCGGCGGGAGCCGGGTCGGCGGGGGCCAGGTCGGCCGGGCCGGGTCGGCGGGGTCGGCGAGGGCCGGGCCGGTCGCCGACGTGTCCGGGGCGGACGGCTCGGTCGGGGTCGAGCCGGCGCCGGCGGCGGCGCCCGGGAGCACCGACGTGCGCACCGGCCCGGCGGGACGTGCCCAGGGCTCGACGGGCGGCAGCACCTGCGTGGCGTCGGCGGGAGCGTCGGGCTCCGCGGGCGTCGCCGGCGGGGTCACGGGGTCGACGACCGGGACGACGCGCGTCTCGTCGCCCTCGGCGGGCTCGGCCGCACGGCGCTGGCCGTGGCGTCGGCGGGAGCGTCGGGCTCCGCGGGCGTCGCCGGCGGGGTCGACGGGGTCGACGACCGGGACGACGCGCGTCTCGTCGCCCTCGGCGGGCTCGGCCGCACGGCGCTGGCCGTCGCGCGGGAGGGGCTGCTCCGCCTCGTCGCTCCGCTCGGCGTCGACGCGCTGCTCGGCGTCGTCGCCCGGGTCGGCCTCGGCGCGCTCCACGGGCTCGTCGCCCCCGTCGCGCTCAGCACGCTCCACGGGCTCGACCGGCACGGTCGCGGACGCGTCGGCGGTCGGCTCGGGAGGCGTGGGGCCGGAGGCGTCCGGCTGGGCCATGGCGGGATCGGCAGCCGTGGGCCCGGCACCGTCCGGTCGCCCCGAGGGGACGTCGGCAGCAACGGGCTCACCGGTGACGGGCTCGCCGGTGGTCGGCCCGCCGGTGGTGGACCCGACAGCCGTGGCCTCGCCGGTGGTGGACCCGGCCGCGGTCGGTTCGGGAGCCGCCGGCTCGGGGTCGGCCGCGCCGGACCGGGCACGGGCGCGTCGTCCGGCACGGGCGCGTCGTCCGGCACGGGCGCGTCGTCCGGCACGGGCGCGTCGTCAGGCACGGGCGCGTCGTCAGGCACGGGCGCGTCGTCCGGCACGGGCGCGCGCTCGGCCGCCTGGGCGTCCGGGTCGAAGGCGAAGACGCGGGGCACGTAGGGAGCCTCGTCGTCGTCGAACGGCGAGCCCGGGGAGGCCGCCCCCGCGGCGTCGGACCCCGCAGGCACCCCGCCCTGCGCGTCGGCCGCGGGACTGTCCGCGGTCGGCGCGGCGTCCGTGGACGGCTCCAGGGCGTCCTCGGGCGTCTCGAGAGCATCGTCTCGCTCGGTCGGCTGACCCATCCACAGTCTCCGTGACGAAAGGCGCGCGGGCGTCCCGCGCGACGACGAGGGGTGTGCGGTCTCCCGCACGTCGAAGTCTATCCGGGCCGGTCTACGCCCGATGTCCGTTGCGCCCGGAAGGGCGCTCGTGCAGCGCCGGCCGGACCGGGCGCTCGCTGAACCACGACCGCGGGAGGAAGGCCGCCGCCGCGACGACCAGCATGCCGCCGTAGATCCAGACGTAGCCGACGACCTGGCTCGGCACGAGCACGTCGCCGCCGGGGCCCTCGATCGCGAGCACCTGCACGACGGCGACCCAGCCGACGCCGAAGGCGACCAGACCGGTGTAGCCGCCCCACGCACGCGCGAGCACGCTCGCCGCGAGCACCGCGAGCAGGGCGAGCACGAGCCCGAGGTGCAGCGCCGGCACGTCGACCACGGGAGCACGGTGGGCGACCGTGCCGACGAGCCCGACGACCGCGCCGATCAGCGCGCACGCCGCGGCGCGACCGACCATGCGTCCCGTGCTCGTCTCCACGTCGGAAAGGCTATCGGTCGGTGGCCCGGCGTTCCGGGAGGGCCCGCACAGCGGCGCGGGAGGCGCGTAGAACTCGTGTGAAGGGATGGGCGCGAGCACGTCGTTGCTCAGCGCGTACCACCCGACGAGCGGCTCGCCGTCGCTCGGCTCCACGCCGGTGCCCGCCGCGCTCACGGCCTGGACCTGCGTCGCGTGCGCACGCATCGCCCCGTGCACCGCCGGCAGGACCGTGGCGACGCCGACGGCCACGAGCGGCGGTGCGCCCGCCGCCGCGGTGTCGGGCACCGCGAGGGGCGGGAGCGTCGCGTCCGGGTCGGGGAGCGTCAGGGCGCCCTCCCCGGTGAGGAGCTCGCGCACCTCGGGCCGGTCCGCGAGCGCGCGCCGCGCGGCGCGCACCGTCCGCTCCGGCGCGACCGCCTGCCAGAAGGCGGGCGTCTCCTCCCCCGACGCGCCGAGGAGCTCGACGGCGCGCCGCGTCACCTCGTGCGCCCGCACGTGGTCGGGGTGGCCGTAGCCGCCCCCGCTCTCGTAGGTGACGACGACGGCGGGTCGCCGGTCGCGCAGCACCGTGGCGAGCCGGGCCGCCGCCTCGTCGAGCGGGACCGCGACGAAGGCGCCGTCCGGCAGGGACGCCTCCGCCGCCGCCCGCGCGATGCCGGGCGCCGCCCAGGCCATGCCTGAGTCGGTGTACCGCGCGGCGGGCGGGACGGCCGCGGCCTGCGGGGACGCGGACGTCGGACCACGGTCGACAGCCGGCACGGTGTCGAGGAAGAGGTGGTCGCGCACACCGAGCGCCGCGAGAGCGCCCGCGAGCTCGCCCTCCCGGTGCGTTGCGAGCGCCGGGCCGTCCCCCTCGAGGTGCCCGACGCCCGTGGGGTGCGTCGGCGTGTCGATGACCTCGCCGCGCTCTCCCCGCGTGCACGTCACGACCGTGACGGGCTCCCCCGCCGCCGCCCACGTCGCGAGCAGCGCTCCCGTGGCGAGCGTCTCGTCGTCGGGGTGGGCGTGCACGGCGACCAGCCCGCCGTCGGGGACGACGGGCCGCGTGCCGGCGGGCACCGCGGCTCGGCCGGTCACAGGCCGGTCAGGCGCGCTTGGCCCGGGCGGTGGCGCGGGCGCGCTCCGTCTGGTCGAGCAGGACCTTGCGGATGCGCACGACCTCGGGCGTCACCTCGACGCACTCGTCCTCGCGTGCGAACTCGAGCGACTCCTCGAGCGTGAGGTGGCGCGGCGGGATGAGGTTCTCGAAGTTGTCGGCCGTCGAGGACCGCATGTTCGTGAGCTTCTTCTCCTTGGTGATGTTCACGTCCATGTCCTCGTTGCGCGAGTTCTCGCCGACGATCATGCCCTCGTAGACCTCCTGCGTGGGGTCGACGAAGAACGAGCCGCGCTCCTGGAGGTTGATCATCGCGAACGGGGTGACCTTGCCCGCGCGGTCGGCGACGAGCGAGCCCGTGGTGCGGGTCTCGATCGGGCCGGCCCACGGCTCGAAGCCCTCGGAGATGGACGAGGCGATGCCCGTGCCGCGCGTCTCGGTGAGGAAGCGCGTGCGGAACCCGATGAGGCCGCGGGCCGGGACCATGAACTCCATGCGGATCCAGCCGGTCCCGTGGTTCGCCATGGTCTCCATACGCCCCTTGCGCTGGGCCATGAGCTGCGTGACGGCGCCGAGGTACTCCTCGGGCACGTCGATGGTCATGCGCTCCATCGGCTCGTGCGTCCTGCCGTCGATCGTGCGCGTGACGACCTGCGGCTTGCCGACGGTGAGCTCGAAGCCCTCGCGCCGCATCTGCTCGACGAGGATCGCGAGCGCGAGCTCGCCGCGGCCCTGGACCTCCCACGCGTCGGGGCGGTCGGTCGGCAGCACCCGCAGGGAGACGTTGCCGACGAGCTCGGCGTCGAGCCGGTCCTTGACCTGGCGTGCGGTGACCTTGTGGCCCTTCCCGCCCTTGCCGGCGAGGGGCGAGGTGTTGATCCCGATCGTCATCGAGATGGCTGGGTCGTCGACCGTGATGAGCGGCAGCGGGCGCGGGTCGTCGGCGTCGGTAAGCGTCTCGCCGATCGTGATGTCCGCGATGCCGGCGACGGCGACGATGTCGCCCGGGCCGGCCGAGTCGGTCGGCACGCGGTCGAGCGCCTTCGTCTCCAGCAGCTCCGTGATCTTCACGTTCTGCAGCGTGCCGTCCTGACGCGCCCACGCGACGACCTGGCCCTTGCGCAGCGTCCCGTTGAAGACGCGCAGGAGCGCCAGGCGACCGAGGAACGGCGACGCGTCGAGGTTCGTGACATGGGCCTGCAGGGGCGCGCCCTCGTCGTACGTCGGGGCCGGGATCTTCTCGAGGATCGTCGTGAACAGCGGCTCGAGGTCCTCGTTCGCGGGCAGGTCGCCGTCGAGCGGCTGGTCGAGCGCCGCGCGCCCCGCCTTCGCGGACGCGTAGACGACGGGCACGTCGAGCACCGCGTCCAGGTCGAGGTCGGGCACCTCGTCGGACAGGTCGCTGGCGAGACCGAGCAGCAGGTCGGTCGTCTCGGCGACGACCTCGGTGATGCGCGAGTCCGGGCGGTCGACCTTGTTCACGACGACGATGACCGGCAGCTTGGCGGCGAGCGCCTTGCGGAGCACGAAACGCGTCTGGGGCAGCGGCCCCTCGCTCGCGTCGACGAGCAGGACCACGCCGTCGACCATGGACAGCCCGCGCTCGACCTCGCCGCCGAAGTCGGCGTGCCCGGGCGTGTCGATGACGTTGATGGTGATGCCGTCCGGCTGACCGACCGCCGCCGCCGCGGGCCCCGCGTACCGCACGGCGGTGTTCTTCGCGAGGATGGTGATGCCCTTCTCGCGCTCGAGGTCACCCGAGTCCATGACGCGGTCGTCGACCTGCTGGTGGGCCGAGAAGGCGCCGGACTGGCGCAGCATGGCGTCGACGAGCGTCGTCTTGCCGTGGTCGACGTGGGCGACGATCGCCACGTTGCGCAGGTCGGAGCGCACAGACATCTACGGTTCTCATTTCGTGGGGTCGACGGGGGCGACGGACCCCCGGCGCCGCTCCTGGACCGGACCGGCGTGCTCGCCGCGGCGTCGGGAGGGCGCTCGGGTCGTCACCCGGGCACGGCTATCGTACCGGGTCGCCTGCGCGGCGGCGCCGCGTCGTCGGCTCGGGTGCAAAGGGGGACCCGCCCGGGCGCGCCGGCGGGTGGGCCGACGACGGGGCGGCGAGCGTACGCGGCGCCGTTGCCCGTACACCCACCTGCCGGCGATCGTCCCCCGGCACCCGGCGGCGCGACACCGGAGGACCGCCTCCGAGACCTGATCGAGATGTGTTCGTCATCACCCCGTGACCTGCCGCACGCCCGCCCGGGAGGGGCGGGTCACGGCTTGGGCGCTCGCCCGCCGGGCCGGCGGACGAGCCCGCGCCACCGGTTCGGCCGGTCGGGGTAGAGCTCCTCCCACTGCTCCGAGATGGACTCGGTGACCCGCGTCGTCACCTGCTCGGTGAGCGCCGCGCGCGCCTGCCGTCGCTCGACGCGCATGATCGCGGCGTGCTCGGCGCTGAGCGCCTTGATCGTCGCGACCGCCATGCCGATCAGCACGAGCGAGAAGGGCAGGGCGATGAGGATGGCCGCCGTCTGCAGCGCCTGGAGCCCGCCGGCGAGGAGGAGGGCGATGGCGAGCAGGCCCTCGAGCACCGCCCAGAAGATGCGGCTCCACGTGGGCGGGTTCGGGTTGCCGCCCGACGCGAGCATGTCGACCACGAGCGACCCGGAGTCCGAGGAGGTCACGAAGAAGACGACGATGAGGATGATCGCCGCGACGGACAGGATCGTCGCGAACGGCAGGTCGCCGAGCAGCTGGAACAGGACGGTGTCCTGGTCGACGGCTCCGTCCTCGAGCATGCTCCCGGGCGCGGTGATCTCGCGGTACAGGCTCGAGCCGCCGAAGATGGCGAACCACAGCGTGGTGACGATGGTCGGGACGAGCAGCGTGCCCAGGACGAACTCGCGGACCGTGCGCCCGCGCGAGATGCGTGCGATGAAGACGCCGACGAACGGTGCCCAGGAGATCCACCAGCCCCAGTAGAAGATCGTCCAGCCCGACTGCCACTCGAGGCCGACCGCGCCCTGGAACGCGGTCGTGTCGAACGTCAGGCGGAGCATGTTCTGCAGGTAGAACCCGAGCGACTGCACCCACTCGCGCAGCAGGAAAAGGGTCGGGCCGAGCAGCAGGACCAGCACTGCCACGACCCCGGCGAGCACCATGTTCCCGTTGGACAGCCACTTGATGCCCTTGCCGAGACCGGACACCACCGAGAACGTCGCCACCACGGTGATCGCCGCGATGAGGCCGATCTCGAGTCCCAGGCTCGGGTCGGCCACGTCGAGGAACCCGAGGCCGGCGGCGATCTGCATGACGCCGAAGCCCAGCGACGTCGCGACGCCGAACACCGTCCCGACGATCGCGATGACGTCGATCGTGTTGCCGAGCCAGCCCTTGACGCGGTCGCCGAGGATCGGCTCGAGCGCCCAGCGGATGGACACCGGACGGCCCTTGCGGTGGATCGCGTAGGCGAGCGAGAGGCCCGCGACCACGTAGATGGCCCACGCGTGGATGCCCCAGTGCAGGTAGCTCTGCCCCATGGCCGCCTGCGCGAGGACCGCGTCGCTGCCCTCCACGCCCGGCTTCGGGCTGACGTAGTGCGACAGCGGCTCGGCGGCGCCCCAGTAGACGAGGCCGATGCCCATGCCCGTGGCGAACAGCATCGCGAACCACACGGGCAGCCGGAAGAGCGGCTCCTCCTCGTCCTTGCCCAGGACGATGTCGCCGAACCGGCTCAGCCCCATCCACAGCGAGAAGACGACGAAGGCCGCGACGATGAGGACGTAGTACCAGCCGAACACGCCGATGACGTCGCTCTGCAGCGTGTCCATCGCCGTGCTCATCGCGTCGGTGAAGAGCACGGTCGCGAGGACGAACAGCAGGATGATCCCGGCCGCGGGGTAGAACACCCGGGGGTCGGGGCGACCGGTCCGCGCCGCGGAGCCCTCCTCCGCGGCGGGTGGTGGGGGCAGCTCGGCCCCTCCTTCAGGTCCTGTCGTCGCCGTCGACGTCGAGCCCGGCGCCTCGCCGGACCCGTCGACGCGCGGCGGTCGCCCGAGCCGGTGATGGAGGAGTCGTCGGTGCTGCTCATGAGCCCCAGGCTTCCTGTGCGCGCGGCACGGGGCAACCGGAACGTCCATCTCGGCTCAGCCGGGCTGTACGACCCGGCCGTCGTGGAGCTCGACGACGCGGTCCGCGCGCTGCACGAGCAGCGGGTCGTGCGTCGAGACGACGGCCGCGACCCCGCGCTCGTGGACCACCTCGCGCACGAGGTCCATCACGGTCGCCGCGGTGCCCGAGTCGAGCTGCCCCGTGGGCTCGTCCGCGATGAGGACCGCCGGCTCGGCGACGAGGGCGCGCGCGATCCCGACACGCTGCTGCTGCCCGCCGGACAGCTCGTACGGCCGTTGTGCGGCGTGGGCGTCGAGACCGACGAGCGCGAGGGCACGTGCGACGCGCTCCGCGCGCTCGCGCGGCTCCACGCCCTGCAGTCGCAGCGGCACCTCGACGTTCTCGGCGGCCGACAGCACGGGGACGAGGCCGAAGGACTGGAAGACGTACCCGATCTCGCGCCGCCGGACCTGGAGGACGTCCCGCTCGCGCATCGCCGACAGCGTGCGCTCCCCCGCGAGGACGACCTCCCCGCTCGTCGGGCGGTCGAGCCCGCCGAGGATGTTGAGCAGCGTCGTCTTGCCCGACCCCGAGGGGCCGCGCACCACGAGGAGCTCTCCGGCGCGGGCGACGAGGCTGACGTCGCGCAGCGCGTGCACCTCGTTCGCGCCGCGCCCGAAGACGCGCCCCACGCCGTCGGCCCGCAGCGCCGCATCCGGCGTCCTCCCGGCCGTCTCCGTCACCGCCGTCTCGGTCACGGCCGTCTCCCCTCGTCGTCCCGCCCTCGCGCGTCCGGCCAGACGCCCACGTGGTCCGTCTCGAGCGCGAGCCGGACGCGGTCGCGCAGGTCCAGGCTCGCCACGAAGTCCGGCGGCAGCTGCAGGCGTCCGACGCGGTCGAGCACGGCGAACTCCTCGGCGACGTGCCGTTCGGAGCCGTGCTCGTCCACCTCCGTGCGCCGCAGCACCTCGGTCGACGTGCGCCCGTCACGGATCTGCACCGTGCGCAGGACGTGGTCGGAGACCGTGGGGTCGTGCGTGACGATGAGCGTGGTGACGCCGAGCTCGGCGTTCACGCCCCGCATCGCCTCGAGGACCTCCACCGACGTGGCCTCGTCGAGCTCACCCGTGGGCTCGTCGGCAAGCAGGACCCGCGGCGCGTTGGCGACCGCCACGGCGAGCGCGGTGCGCTGCTGCTCCCCGCCCGACATCTGGTCGGGACGACGGTCCCGCACGTGGCCGATCTCGAGCAGCTCCAGCAGGGCGTCGACGCGCGCACGCCGCTCGTGCGCCGCAAGGTCGCCGGCGAGCGTCAACGGCACGGCGACGTTCTCCGCGGCGGTGAGGTACGGCAGGAGGTTGCGGCTCGTCTGCTGCCACACGAAGCCGACGGCGTGCCGCTGGTAGCGCACGCGCTCGCGCCGCCCCATGGTCAGCAAGTCGGTCCCCGCGACGACGGCGGACCCGCCCGTCGGCCGGTCGAGACCGGACAGGATCGTCAGCAGCGTCGACTTTCCCGACCCCGACGCGCCGACGAGCGCCACGAGCTCGCCCGGGTCGACGCGCAGGTCGAGCCCCTGCAGCGCCTGCACCTCGACGCCGTCCGCGGAGAAGATCCGCACGAGGCCCTGGCAGAGGATGTCCGGCTCCGCCGGGTCGCGTGGCGCGCCCCGCGACGCGGTCCCCGCGTCGGGGTCCGCCACGGCGTCCGGTTCGTCGACTCCGGTCCGGGTCGTCATGTCACCTCTCCTCACCGATGCGCAGCTGGGCCGCGAGGTTCGTGCGCCGGCTCAACGCCGTGGAGGCCGCGACCGCACCGGCCACCACGAGGACGAACCCGCCGACGACGACCCCGAGGAGGGCGGGGTCGACGGTCAGCGGGGGTCGGGCGTCGCCGCCCGTGAACGGGGTCAGGTCGACGGTCGCGAGCACGAGCGCGGGGACGGCGACCCCCAGCACGGCGCCCACGACGACGGCGGCGAGCACCCACGGTCCCAGCTCCCACGCGACGAGACCGCGCGTCCCGCGCCGCTCGAGCCCGAGCGTGCGCAGCACCGCGACGAGCCGGTCGCGCGCCGGCGCCCGATCATCAGGGTCATCACGACCGCGGCCGCGCACAGCAGCCCGGAGAGCGCGATCGCGACGACGAACGCCCGGTTCATCCCGTCCGCCGCGGGCGAGTCGAGCAGGTCGGCGGAGACGAGGTCGGGACCCGTGACCGCCGACCGCGGCAGCACCTCGGCGACGGCCGCGCGCACGCGTCCGGGTCGGCGCCGTCCTCGAGCGAGAGCAGGGCGACGCGCGGCCGGAACGTCTCGTCGAGCGCCTGCGCGGCGAGCGCGCGGTCGACGACGACGAACGAGCGGGCCGGCAGCCCCGGGAGAGGTCCGGACGCGGCGAGCACGTCGACGGGCACGCTCCGGGACCCGACCAGCGTCACCTCGTCCGCGCCGACCGGGACGCCGAGCGAGCCGGACACCACCGCGGGGAGACGGTCGCCCGGCGTCGACAGGCCGTCCGGCAGCGCGTGCGCCCCCGGGACGTCCGCCTGGACGGCGGCGAGCGCCTCGGCGTCGACCGCGAGGACGGTCACCCGCTCCCCGGACACCCCGAGGCGCAGCGGGAGCTCGCCGGCGTCGGCCACGGTGGCGACCTCGGCGACGCCGTCGACGGCCCGCAGGTCCGCGACGACGTCCTCGTCGACGACCGGCCCGCTGACCCGCACGTCGGCGCCCGCCTCGCCCCAGGCGATCGTCTCGACGCCCGCGCGCACGCTCGAGTACAGCACGCCCGACGACATCGCGACGGCCACGCCGACGACGAGAGCGAGGGCCGGGACGACGCCGCCCGCGGGGTCGCGGACCGTGCGCGCCGCACCCAGGAAGGGCACGAGGTCGCGGCGCACGCGGAACGCGCGCTCGAGGGCGCGCACGGGCACCGGGTAGACGCGCAGCACCACGACGCACGTGGCGAGCGCCAGCAGGAGCGGCGCGGCGGCGAGGAGCGGGTCGACACCGCCCGAGCCGGCGGCACCGGCCGCGGCACCGGGGTCCGCTCCCGTCCCCTCCACCACGACGCCGCGCCGCAGGAGCAGCACGACCGAGACGGCGGCCGCGGCGACGACGAGCAGGTCGACGAGGGTGCGCCACCGGCCGCGGTTCGTGCCGAGGTCCGCGCGCGCCTCGCGCAGGCCCGCGGGCGACGTCGTGAGGGCGAAGAGCGCGGCCGGCGCGAGCGCGACGAGCAGGGCGGGCACGAGCGTCCCCACGCCCACGGGACCGCCGCCCGCGGCCACGGGCACGGCGAGGACCGCGGCGGTCGCGCCGACCGTCGCGGCGGGCAGCGACAGCGCGAGACCCTCCGCGGCCATGAAGCCGCGCAGCTGCACGCCCGACCCGCCGCGTGCCCGCAGGAGCGCGAGCGAGGGGCGGCGGCGGGAGACGACGAGCCGCGCGCCGAGGAGCAGCACCGCGAGGGTCACACCGAGCGGCCCGACCGCGACGACGGCGAGGACGGCCGCCGACGCACGCTGCTGCGCGAGGAGCGCGCCGAGCACGTCGCCCAGCTCGCTCGCGGGCGTCAGGGTGAAGGCGCCGCCCTCGACCACCGGGTACGGCGAGGCGGTGAACCCGCGCAGCTGCGCGAGGAGCGCGGCCACCTCGTCCGCCTCGACGGCGTCGCCGGAGACGGGGTACCAGACGCGGGTCGACGGGCTGAGGAAGGTCGCGCGGTCCGCGGTCGCGGGGTCGAGATACATCGCGGTGCGCGCCGAACGGCCGAGGTTGAGGTCGTCCACGACCTGCGGCTCCGCGGAGTACGGGTTGTGCTGCCAGTAGTCCTCGTCCGGGTCGTCCGCCGTGAACGTCCCGGTCAGGCGGGCCGACGTGACGACGTCGAGCGCGCGCACCTCCCCGACCGGCCACCCCAGCACGTCCGCGGACTCGGCGGCGACCACGACGTCGAGGACCTGGTGGCCGACGGTGTGCACCGTGCCTGACTCGTCCACGAGCGCGGCACCGTCCGGGTCAGGTTCCGGGAGCTCGACCGGACCGGGCCACTCCCCCTCGACCAGGGTCACGTGCTCGGCGAGGCGCGGGTCGACCTTGACCACGCCCGACGGGAACCGGACGTCGTTGCCGGGCACCGCGGGCAGGTCGCGCGCGTCGTCCTCGACGGTGAGCTGCGGCTCCCCCAGCGCCGAGCGCAGCGGCTCGGGCTGGGCCTCGCGCAGCCGCTCGAGCCCCGCGGCGAACGCTCCCCACACCTCCTCGACGTCGGGCGCGAGGTCGGTGGACCCGGGCGTGGGCGCCGGGCCCCGGTCCGGCGGCACCTGGTTGACCGCGACGACGTCGCGCTGCAGGGGCGTCGTCCGGTCGAGGACGTGCGCGACCTGGGCGGAGTCCGTCGCCGCGACCGCGCGTGGCCACGCGGTCACGACGAACGCGACGATCAGCACGACGACGGCGAGCGCGACCGAGACGGCGCGGTACGCGGCGAACTGGCGCCACGTCAGGCGCGCGAGCCTCATCGGATCTCCTCCCGGTACTCGCCGTCGAGCGCCTGGGCCCGCACGCGTGCTGCGACGACCGCGGCCACCGCGACGAGCCCTGCGAGGAGCACGCCGAGCAGCAGCGCGGTCGGGGCCGCGGCCAGGCCGAGCGGCACGGGCAGCACCTGGGCGGCGTCCCCGAGCGTCGCCCGGGCCAGCGCCGGGACCGTCAGGGTCGCGACCGCCCAGCCGGCGAGCGTCCCCAGCACCAGCGAGGCACCGGTGACCGCCGCGAGCTCGAGGGCCCGGCCGCGCGCCTGCGCACCGGGCGCCACTCCGAGCGCCCGCAGCACCGCGACCTCGGGACGCCGGACCCTCAGCAGCGCGGTCGCGACCGCGAGGACTCCCGCCAGGGCCAGGACGAGCGCGCCCACCGCGGCGAGCCAGAACGCGACGCGCACGGGTGCCGAGACGTCCGGAGCCGCGTCGCGCCGGCGACCTCGACCGTGACGTCGGTCGCGCCCTGCGCTCGCGCCAGCTCGAGCGCGCCCTCGGCGAGCGCCCCGCGGGCGTCGTCGTCCTCGGCGCCGAGCCAGACCTCGCCGGGGCGGGGCACGGACTGCCCGGCGCGCACGAGGTGCTGGAGCAGCGCGCCCTCGTCGGCGAGCACCGCCGCGCGGTCGACGGCGCCCGGGATCACGTCCGCCACCGCCGCCACCCGGACCGGCAGGTCCGTCCCGGACACGGTGAGGACGGACTCGTCGCCGGGCGCGAGGTCGTAGCGCTCGGCGATCGGGGCGGGCACCGTGAGCGCGAGCGGCGGGAGGCCGGCGTCGCCCCCGGGCAGGACGCGGACCGCGAGCGGCAGGCCGTACCCCCCGAGGTCGGCCGCGAAACCGGCGGCACCGGCAGGCCGGACGGCGGCGAGCTCCTCGCGCACGAGCGACGTCACCGGCGCCCAGCCCTCGAGGGCGAGCGGAGCGTCCCCCGCGGGGGTCGTCGCGCTCGCGCGGTCGACCGTGACCGTGGCGCGGGCCGGCATCGAGGGCGTGCCGACGAGGAGGTCGACGGCGACGAGCCGCCACCGGCCGGGCCCGGGAAGCTCACCGGCGAGGGTGTGCGTCGTGGGCTGCTCGCCGACGCCCGTCGCGGCTCCCGGGTCACCGCCCGGCGCGTAGGACACCGCGACCTCCCCGAGGAGGACCTGGCTGAGCGCCCCCGCGTCGTCCGCCACCCAGGCCGCGGCGCGCACGGAGCGCGACTCGTGGGCATCCGCCCAGTACCAGGGGGTGTCGGCCGTGACGTCGACCGCGAGGGCCACCGCGGCGGTGAGGTCGACGGCGATCCCCGTCGCGTCGTCGGGCAGCGGGGTGCCGGGGTCGCCCGCCTCGTCGCGCAGCCCGCCCGCGAGGACCGCGACGTCCGCCGTGCCCGGCGGGACGCTCAGCACGTCGGCGGCCGCGTCCGCGTCGAGGGCGAGCAGCGTCAGGGGGTCCTCCCCCATGACGCCCGGCAGCTCGAGCACGCTCGACGCGCCGGCCACCCCGGGGAGGGCGAGATGCTCCGCCAGCAGGGGCGGCTGCGCCGCCGCCCCGACGGTCGGTGCCCCGCCGGTGTCCACCCGCACGTCGGCCCCGGTGCGCAGCTCCGCGACCGAGCTCCGCAGCGTCGTCGTGGTCCCGGCGTAGCGCCCGCGAGGTGCCCGCGCCGGCCGCGAGCACGACGAGGACCACCGGGACCGCGACGACGACGAGGCGGCGCGCGACCTGCCGGGCGGCGAGCGGGACCGTGAGGTGACGACCGCGCGCGGCGACGCGGTCCACGAGCGCGGTCAGCGGGCCGAGGACCGCCGTCGCGACGACGGCGAGCGCGACGAGCACCGCCGCCGGCGCGAGGACGGCCAGGGGGTCGATCTCGGCGGCACCGCCGGTCGTCACGACCGGGGAGCCGTACCGCAGGAGCTGCCACAGGCACAGGCCCGCCACCACGAGCGCCAGCACGAGCGTCCCGGCGGCCGCGGCGGCCCGGACGCGTCCGGACCGGTCGGTCTCGTGCCGCCGGGCGACCGCACGCGCCTGGAGCCACGCGACACCGGTGACGAGCGCGGTGCCCACCGCGGTGCCGAGCGCGGCGACGAGCCACGGGGCGGCGAGCACGCCACCGGCGTCGGGGCCCGCCCGCAGGGCGACCAGGGCCCCGCCCGCGCCGAGGAGCGCTCCCGCGCCCACGACGCCGCCGGCCTCCGCCGCGGACACCCCCACGAGCTGGCGCGTGGAGGCGCCGCGCGCGACGAGGAGCCCGACGTCGCTCGCCCGGGTCTGCGCGAGCAGTCGCGCCACCTGGACCAGGGCCACGACGCTCACGACGACGAGCAGCGCGACCGGCACGAGCGTCACGGCACCGGCCGCGGCGAGCGCGGCACGGGCCTCGGCCGCCGTCGCGGCGAGCTCCCCGGTGACCGTGAGGCCGCGCACGGCGACCGCGTCGTCCTCACGCAGATGGTCGCGCAGCGACGACGCCCCCTCGGCGGCGCCGAGGTCGGCGGGCACGACCCGCGTCGCGTCCGGCACGACGGTCCACCGCACGAAGGGCGTCGTGCCGAGGCCGGCGAGCGTCTCCGGGGTCACGACGAACGGGCCGACGACGGACCCGTCGACGCCCGAGACGGCCAGGGGGTCGTCGAACCAGCGGGGGTCCTCCTCGTCGAGCGGCCGCCACGTCCCGACGAGGGTCAGCTCGGTCCCCGGCTCGGCCTGCGGGTCGGTGTCGGACCGGCCGACCACCACGACGTCGCCGCGGGCGAGGCCCAGCGTCTCGGCCGCGGCGGCGTGCAGCGCGGCCTCGCCGGGAGCCGACGGCCATCCCCCCGCCACCTCCGCGACCCCGGGCAGCGCGGGGTCGACCTCGAGGACCGCGCGGTCGGCAGCGAGACCGTCGTCGGCAGGCTCGTCGTCCGCGGCGCCCGCGTCGGCGCCGTCGGGCGGGCGCGCGGGCGCGGCGAGCGGCAGCGGCTCGGTGCGCACGGTGCGGTCGACGGCGAGCGGCACGCCCGCCAGGTCGGCCTCGACCACCTCGCGGACCCGCGCGTCCTGCGCCGTCGCGTCGTCGGCGAGGCGCGTCTGCACCTGCACGCCGCGCGCGGTCGGCGCGGCGCCGTCCAGGGCTCCGCGTGCACCGGACGTCGCCGCGGACTGGACGTAGCCCACCGTGGCGCCGACCGTCGCGACGACGAGCGCCGCGAGCAGCACGATCGTCGCGAGCAGGCCCAGCTGCGCACGCGACCGCCGGACGGCCAGCGCGGTCGCTCTCACGGGCGCCTCCCTCTCGCGACGTCGACGCCCGAGCGACCGGCCGGCCGCACGTCAGCCCAGGTGGCCGCCCCGGAGCGACGCGTTGCCCTCCGGGTTCTCCTGCGGGGTGAGCGGCTCGAACGGCGTGACCGGGTCGCGCAGCTCGCTGCGCTGGTCGCCGAGCTCGGCGAGCAGCGCGTACCGCGCGTCGCGGCGACGGCGCTGCTCGTCGGGGTCGGGCACCGGCGCCGCGGCGATGAGGCGCCGCGTGTACTCCTCGCGCGGGTCGTGCAGGACGTCCGCGCGCAGGCCCTGCTCGACGATCCGGCCGTTCTGCAGCACGACCACGCGGTGCGCGAGCAGGTCGATCACCGCGAGGTCGTGGCTGACGAACAGGCAGGCGAACTGGTATCGCTCCTGCAGGTGCGTGAACATCTGCAGGACGCTCGCCTGGACGGACACGTCGAGCGCCGACGTGGGCTCGTCGGCCACGAGCAGCTCGGGGTCGAGCGTGAGCGCGCGGGCGATGCTCACGCGCTGGCGCTGACCGCCGGACAGCTCGTGCGGGTACCTGTTGTACGCGGTGCGCGGGAGCTCGACCGCGTCGAGCAGCTCGTACACGCGCTCCTGCTGGGAGCGGGCGTCGCCGACCTGGTGGACGACGAGCGGCTCGGCGATGCAGTCGCCCACGGGCATGCGCGGGTTGAGCGACGCCGCCGGGTCCTGGAAGACGACGCCGATGCGCTTGCGCAGCTCCTTGAGCTCGCGCTTGCGCATCCGGCCGAAGTCCTCCCCGAAGATCGACACGGACCCGCTCTCCGCGGGGATGAGGCCGAGCGCGCAGCGGGCGATGGTCGACTTGCCGGAACCCGACTCCCCGACCAGCCCGACGATCTCGCCCTTGCGCACCTGGAACGACACGTCGTCGACGGCGCGGAACGGCGCCTTGCCGAGACGCTGGTACTCGATGACGAGGTTGCTCAGGTCGAGCGCCGGGGCGTCGGCCGAGTCGGGGTGGTCGACGACGTCCTCGGCGGAGGTCCCGAACTGCCCCGGGCCGGACCCCAGGTGCGGCACGGAGCCGAGCAGACGCTTCGTGTACTCGTGCTGCGGCCGCGTGAGCACCTGCTCCGCCGTGCCCATCTCGACGAGGTCGCCCTTGAGCATCACCGCGACGCGGTCCGCCATGTCGGCCACCACGCCCATGTTGTGCGTGATGAGGAGGATGCCCGTGTCGAGCTTGTCCTTGAGCGAGCGCAGCAGGTCGAGGATCTCCGCCTGGACCGTGACGTCGAGCGCCGTGGTGGGCTCGTCGGCGATGATCACCTTCGGGTCGCAGCTGATCGCGAGCGCGATGACGACGCGCTGGCGCTGACCGCCCGAGAGCTCGTGCGGGTACTGCTTGAGGCGCCGCTCCGGCTCGGGGATGCCGACCATGCGCAGCAGCTCGGCGGCGCGCGCGTCGGCCTGCCTGCCGAAGGCGATGCCGTGGAGCTGGAGCGCCTCCGTGAGCTGGTCCCCGATCGTCAGCACGGGGTTGAGCGCGGTCATCGGCTCCTGGAACACCATGGCGACGTCGTTGCCGCGCAGGCGGCGCAGGCCGCGCAGGTCGAGGTCGCTGAGGACCTTGTCGCCGACGCGGACGGTGCCCGAGACCTTCGCGTTCTTCGGCAGCAGGCCGAGCGCGGTCATCGACGTGACGGACTTGCCGGAGCCGGACTCGCCGACCAGCGCGACGACCTCGCCCGGGTGCACGTCGAGCGTGATGCCCTTGACGGCGTGCACGGTGCCGAACTCGGTGCCGAAGCGGACGTCGAGGTCCTCGAAGGCCAGCACGGCGTCCGACCGGTGGCCGACCCCGTCCTCGGTGGTGATGTCGAGGGTCGTCATCAGGCCTTGCTCCTGTTCTGGCGGGGGTCGAACGCGTCGCGCAGACCGTCACCGAGGAAGTTCACCGCGAGGGCGATGGCGAGGATCATGATGCCCGGCCACCAGAACAGCCACGGACGCGTGGTGAAGGCGTTCTGGTAGTCGGAGATGAGCAGCCCGAGCGACGTGCTCGGGGCCTGGACGCCGAACCCGAGGTAGGACAGCGACGTCTCGAGGAGGATCGCCTGCGCGATGGCGAGCGTCGCCGACACGATGATGACGCCGATCGCGTTCGGCAGGATGTGCTTGGTGATGATGCGCCCGGCGCCCGTGCCCACGGCGCGGGCCGCGGTGACGAACTCCCGCTCGCGCAGCGACAGCACCTCGCCGCGCACGAGGCGGGCGAGACCGGTCCACGTCACCGCGCCGAGCACGAGCGTCAGGCCCCAGATCCCCCAGTCGCGGGCGATCGCGCCGAGCACCGCCGCGAAGACCAGGAGCGGGATGATGATGAACAGGTCGGTCAGGCGCATGAGCAGCGCCTCGATCCAGCCGCGGTAGTACCCGGCGAGCGCGCCGATCAGGGTGCCGAGGAAGGTCGAGATCAGGCCGACGCCGAGCGCGATGATCAGCGACTGCTGCGTGCCGCGCATGACGAGCGCGAAGTAGTCCTTGCCGATGGTGTCCTGGCCGAACGGGTGCTCCCACGACGGCCGGCCGCCGTTGACGACCTGACCCGCGAGCGTGTAGTCGTGCGGCCACCAGCCCGGGATCGGGCCGATCCCGATCGACGTGAACGCGACGATCGTGATCACCACGAGCACGACGAGCGACGCCATGGCCCCCTTGTGCCGGAAGAACCGGCGGCGCACGAGCTGGCCCTGGCTGTACGACTTGCCGTCGTGCGGCTCCTCGTCGATCGCGATCGCCGTGGACTTGGCGCCGATCGCGTCGGTGCCGCTCACGCCCACGATGGGCTCGAAGGACTCGTCGCCCTGCTGCGCGCGCCGTGCGCGCTGGTCGTCTTCACTCATCGCGGTCTCCGGGGGTCTTCGCGCGGGCCGTGCAGGTCGTGCGCCCGCTCGTCGAGTTCGTCGTGCCGACCGCGCGGGTCGGCTCCATGAGGTACGTCACCGCGCTCACCGCCGGATCCGCGGGTCGAGGTACGCGTAGGCGATGTCCGCGAGCATGTTCATGACGATCGCCGCGATGCCCGTGACGAGGAAGAACGCCATGACCGGGTTGGGGTCGACGTTGTCGAGGCCCGTGCGGAACAGCTCGCCCATGCCCTTCCAGCCGAACACCGTCTCGGTGATGACGGCACCGCCGATGAGGCCGGCGAAGTCGAACGCGACGATCGTCGTGATGGGGATGAGCGCGTTGCGGAACGCGTGCTTGGTGATGACCGCGCGCTCCGACAGTCCCTTCGAGCGCGCCGTGCGCACGTAGTCCTGGCCCATGACCTCGAGCATCGACGAGCGCGTGTAGCGGCTGTAGGAGGCGACCGAGATGAGCGTGAGCAGGATGGTCGGCAGGATGAGCTGCGCGCCCTTGTCGAGGAACGACTCCCAGAAACCGCCCGTGAAGTTCGGCGTCTCCGCGCCGATCGTCGAGATCGGGCGCGACTTGAGGTCGAGGAAGCTCGAGAAGTGCGCCATCGCGATGTCCGCGACGACGAGCACGCTCATGATCACGCCCGTGATGGCCGAGGCGAACATCGCCTGCCGGCGGGAGTACCCGCCCCACAGGTAGCCGACGAGCAGGGAGAGCGCGATCGCGAGCACGAAGAGCCCGATGAGCACCCACCAGCCGCTCGGCTCGACGAGGAGCCCCGCGAACGCGAAGTACGAGACGATGCCGACGACGACGGTCGTGAGCGTCGCGTAGAGCACCCGCCGGTTGGCGAGGCCCGTGACGAGCGACGTGACGAGCACGGCGGCACCGGCGCGACGAGCGTCACGACGACCGGCCCCATGAACGGGTTGCGGTACCAGTCGAGCGCGTTGAACACGAACATCACGACCGCGGCGAAGACGAACGTCGCTCCTGCGGTCAGCAGCCGGCGCCGCGCGTCACCGCCGAGCACGGCCTGCGCGAGGAACGCGAGCAGTGCCGCGATGAGGAGCACGGCTGGTGGACTCACCCAGCCGTCGGCGATCCAGTCGTTGTAGCGGATCGCGCCGTACTCCTTGAGCAGCACCGCGGCCCAGAAGACCGGGAGCGAGAAGAAGAGGAAGGCACCGAACGTGACGGTGTAGTCGAACCCGGAGTACTGGCGGATCGCGGTGAGGATGCCGAGCGCGACGCCGACGATGATGGCGAGGACGGTCGCGATGACGACGAGGCGCAGCGTCGAGCTCGCCGCCTGACCGAGGAGGCTCCCGACGTCCCGGTTGGTCCGGTCGACGCCGAGGTCGCAGTTGAGCGTCACGCAGCCGGCGACGCCGCGGAGCCAGTTCCAGTACCGGAGGTACCACGGGTCGTCGAGACCCATGAACGCGGTGCGCGCGGCGATGAGCTGGTCACGGTTCTCGTTGTTGGACTCACGGAGGTCCTCGAGGGGGTCGCCCGAGTTGATCACCATGATGTACAGCAGGAACGACGCGCTGAGAAGCACCAGGAACGAGATCCCGATGCGCCGCAGGATGAATCTGAGCACGGGTCTACCCTTCAAGCCTGGCGCCGGTCGGGCGCCTGCTCCGTGTGGGACAGCAGGTCACTGTATGCCACCGGATGACGAACTCCTGCATCGTTCCTGTCCGAGCACCCGTGTGGGGCAGGAGGCGGCGCCTCCTGCCCCACAGGGTGCCCGTCAGGACGTGCTCACGGAGCGAGTGCTACCGGGAGCGGCTCAGCTCACTGAGCCACGTACCACTGCTCCGCGTTCCAGACGACCGTGCTCTGCGTCGCGGTGTCGCGGACGTTCTGGAGGTTGGAGTTGTAGGCGACGACGCCCGGGTGGGCGAACACCGGGATGCCGAACAGCGTGTCCCAGAGCTGCTTCTCGATGACCTTGGTCTGCTCGAGGTGCACCTCGGGGTCGACCGACGACGCGAGCGCGTTCCACGCCTCGTCGACGACGGGGTCGCTGTACTCGCCGTAGTTCTGCGGCTGGCCCGTCGCGTAGATGTTCTGGCCCGAGGCGATCTGGCCCGAGCCGGCCCACGCGAAGAGCGCGACCTCGTAGTCACCGTTCGGCAGGATGTTGTCGAAGAAGTCCTCCGCGCCGACGTCCTGGATCTGGAAGCCCGCCTGGTCGCAGCTGGACTTGATGAGGGCGACCTGGTCGCTGCGGCGCGGGTTCGGCGCCGAGTAGCCGATGCGGACCGTGACCGGCGTCGGGACGCCCGCCTCGGCGATCTTGGCCTGCGCACCCTCGATGTCGACCTCGTCGTAGCGACCGTCGTACGCCGCCTCGACGACCTCGTCGTAGTCCTCCTGGAAGGGGAACACCTCACGGAGGTTCATGACCTCGGCGTCGGGGTTGATCGGCGCGATGAGGTTGTCGATGATCTGCTGGCGCGGCACGCACATCGCGAACGCCTCGCGCAGGGCCAGGTTGTCGGCGAAGACGTTGCCCTCGCGGAAGTTGAAGTCGAGGTGCTCCCACGTGAGCGAGGAACCGGTCTCGACCGTGACCGTGTCGCCGATCGCCTCGAGCTGGCCGAGCGTGTCGACCGTCGCCTGGGGCTCGATGACGTCGAGGTCACCGTTCTGCAGCGCCTGGACGTGCGTGTCGGCCGCGGTGAAGCGGAACGTCATCTCCTGGGTCGCGGCCGGGGTGCCCCAGTACTCCTCGTTCGCCGTGAGCGTGAGGGACTGGCCGGCGGTCCAGCCGTTCTCCTTGAACGTGTACGGGCCGGACGACGGCACGAGCGCCGGGTCGGGCAGCTCGCCGGGCGTCTGGGACAGCCAGCCGGTGTTCCAGAACTCGGCCAGCGGCGCGAGCTGGGCGTAGTCGCGGTCGCGGACGGCCGTGACCATCTCCTCGGTCGTCATGCCGGCCTGCTCGGCGGCGACGTGCGCCGGGAGCGGCGCGGCGACCAGGATCTCCCAGTCCGCGTAGACCGTCGGGTAGTTGAGCACGAACTCCTTGCCGTCCGCCTCGCCCTCGGGGCCCTCGGGGACGTACTCGCCGTAGGTCAGGCCGGAGACGTGGTTGAACAGCCCCGTCGCGGGGTCGTCCTCGGTCGGGATCGCCTGCGCGGCCCAGTCGAGGACGAAGTCGGCGACCGTGATCGGCGTGCCGTCGGACCACGTCGCGTCGTCGGCGATCGTGTAGGTGACCTGCAGCGGGTCCTCGTTCGTGACCTCGTAGGTGCCGAACGTCTCGTCGTGGCAGATCGTGCCGTCGGTGCCGAAGTAGAAGAACTGGCCCTGGATGCGCTCCGTGACGACGGAGTTGTACGTCGAGTACGTCTCCGGGGTCCACGAGTTGTAGCCGAGGAACTCGTCCTCACCCACGGAGAACGAGACGTTGCCGTCCTGCGTCTCCGAGATGCCGGTGTCCTGCTTGCAGGGGTCGTCGGGGTCGATCTCCGCCGCGGCCGAGCTCTCCGTCGAGTCCGGCTCGTCGTCGTTGCCCGCGGGGCTCGTGCACGCTGAGAACAGCAGTGCACCGGTGGCTGCCACCGCGATGGCAGCGCTCGTGCGCCTGATCTTCAATGTTCCTCCTCCAGGGGATGGTGGGCACGCCCCGGACGTCAGCTCGTCCGGGCCGCCCCGACCGGCATCTCCGGACGAGCCGGTGTGCATGGTCGGGTGACGCCCACCACGGTTTCGGGAAACGCTACCTACCAAGTTGCGCAGGTTGTCCGGATCGCCTGGTTGCCGGAGGTGATCGTTACCGAGTTGATACTGGTCGGTACGGGGCCGACGCGAGGGGGAAATCGACCGGAAACACACCCGGAACAGCGGCCCGCGAGGCTGTGACCTGCACCACTGCGCGCGGGGGGCGGCACGATCACCCCGCGCGAGCACCGTCCGTCACGGTCGTGCGCGACGACGCACGTCAGACGTTGAAGCGGAACTCCACGACGTCGCCGTCGGCCATCACGTAGTCCTTGCCCTCGACGCGCGCCTTGCCCGCCGCGCGCGCGGCCTGCACCGAGCCGGCCTCGACGAGGTCGGCGAACGAGACGACCTCGGCCTTGATGAAGCCGCGCTCGAAGTCGGTGTGGATGACGCCGGCCGCCTGCGGGGCCGTCCAGCCCTGGCGGATCGTCCACGCGCGCGACTCCTTGGGGCCCGCCGTGAGATAGGTCTGCAGGCCGAGCGTGTCGAACCCGACGCGCGCCAGCTGGTCGAGCCCGGCCTCGGTCTGACCGCTCTCGGCGAGCATCTCGCGCGCCTCCTCGGGCTCGAGCTCGACGAGCTCGGACTCGAACTTCGCGTCGAGGAAGATCGCCTGCGCCGGGGCGACGAGCGCGCGCAGACGTTCCTGCATCGCGTCGTCGGCGAGCCCCGCGTCGTCGGTGTTGAAGACGTAGATGAACGGCTTCGCGGTGAGGAGCTGCAGGCTCGCGACCTCGGCGAGGTCCAGCCCCCCGGCGGACGCCCCCTGGAAGAGGGTGGTCCCCTCCTCGAGGATCGCCTGCGCCTTCTGCGCCGCGGCGAGCAGTGCCGCGTCGCCCTTCTTGATCTTGACCTCCTTCTCGAGCCGCGGCAGCGTCCGCTCGAGCGTCTGGAGGTCGGCGAGCACGAGCTCGGTGCTGATGGTCTCGATGTCGCCCTCGGCGTCGACCGATCCCTCGACGCGCACGACGTCCGGGTCGGAGAACACGCGCGTCACCTGGCAGATGGCGTCGGCCTCGCGGATGTTGGCGAGGAACTTGTTGCCCAGGCCCTCGCCCTCGCTCGCGCCTTGACGATGCCCGCGATGTCGACGAACGACACGGTCGCCGGCAGGACCTTCTGGCTGCCGAAGATCTCCGCGAGCGTGTCGAGCCGCGGGTCCGGCAGCGGCACGACACCCACGTTCGGGTCGATCGTCGCGAACGGGTAGTTCGCCGCGAGGACCTGGTTGCGCGTCAGGGCGTTGAAGAGGGTGGACTTGCCGACGTTGGGCAGGCCGACGATGCCGATAGTGAGAGCCACGGGCCACCATCCTACGCAGGGCGGCGCCCCGGCTCCCGGCCGGGGCACCGCGTGCGTCAGGCGTACGACATGACGCGCTGGGAGCAGCTCGGCGCCGGCGGTCGTACCGCGCGCGCCCCACCGGCGCCGAGCACCAGCACGACGGCGCCCAGCACCGGCCCGACGGCGAGGCTCACCCAGCCGAGGACCGCCGAGGGCAGGACGACCGCGAGCACGCCGGGGACGAGCACCGGCAGCGCCAGCGCGAGCACGAGCGCCATCGCGACGGTCTGGGACGCCATGGTCGCCATCGCGGCGCCCTGCGGGGACTTGAACGGGCTGTCGCCCGGCTTCGGCACCGGGTAGAGCAGACGAGCCGAGGCCGCGCTCGAGACGCCGAGCGAGACCAGGAGCAGTCCGAGCGTGAGGCCGAGGACGGCGGGGAGCGCGTCCCAGCGGCCCGCGACCGCGACGGAGATCACGGCGAACAGGACCGCGACGGGGATACCGCCGACGAGGACCGGCACCGCCCGGCCCCACCGGTCGGCGCGGCCGCCGACGCCCGTGGACACGTGCAGCGCGAACGCGGTGTGGTCGTAGGCGACGTCGGCCGAGACCGCGAACCCGAGGATCCAGGCCGTGATCGGCCCGAGCACGAGGAAGATCTCCGATCCCGGCCCGCCGCCGACCGCGAGGAGCACCACGGGGATGAGCGGGACGACGGCGATGGACCCCGAGTAGCGCGGGTCGCGCAGCCAGTACGTCGCGGTGCGCGCCGCGACGGCCCCGGTCGGCGTCGCGGGGAAGCGCGAGAACATGCCGAGACCCTCGCCCGGCCGCCCGCGCCGTGCGTCGGCGGGGTCACGAGCGCCCGCGCGAGCGACCGGTCCCACACGACCCACGCGACGGCGAGCGCCACGAGCGCGACGACGAGGCGGGCGAGCGCGAGCCCCCACGCGCCGTCGTGCACGGCGGCGCCGAGACCCCAGGGCGCGCCGAACGGCGTCCAGGCCACGACGGCCGCGAGGCGCTCGACGAGGTCGCGCACGCCCTCGCCGTCGACCGGACCGTCTCCCATCTGCGACGCGAACCATCCGAACGCGGGCCCGACGAGCATGAGGGGGACGAACGCCGCGATCGTCACCACCTCGCGGTAGCGGCGGGACTCGAGCAGCGGGGCGAGCGCCGTCGTCGTGGCGCGCGAGCCGACGACGCACAGCGCGAGCGCGAGCAGCGCCCCGACGAGCGCCGCGAGGACCGCGAGCGGCGTGCGCCACCAGGCGAAGGAGACGCCGAGCGCCGACAGGCCCGTGGCGATGCCGGGGATCGACACCGTCCCGGCGAGCGCGAGGCCGGCGAGGAGCCGGCGCTGCGGGATGCCGAACAGCACGAAGCGCTGGGGGTCGAGCGTCGCGTCGACGCCGAACGCGAAGAGCGGGACGATCCACCAGGCGAGGACCGCGACGGCACCGACGAGCACCGTGACGGCCCCGGCGAGCACCGGGTCGCTCGTGCCGAGCGCCACCGTGCCCGTCACGACCAGCCCGACGACGAAGAGCCCGTAGAGCGAGCCGATCACGAAGCCGATCGTCTGCCACGCGCTCCGGCGGAACGCGTTGGCCATGAGCGTGAGCTTGAGCCTTACGAGCTGCGCAGCCATGCCAGCCCCTCCGACGCGTGCGGCCGCCGACGAGCTCGACGAACCGGTCCTCGAGGCTCTGCCCGTCGCGCACCTCGTCCACGGTCCCGGCCGCGAGCACGTGCCCGCCCGCGACGACGGCGACGTGGTCGCACATGCGCTGCACGAGGTCCATGACGTGCGAGGAGACGACGACCGTGCCGCCCGAGCGGACGTAGTCGGCGAGGATGTCACGGATGTTGGCCGCCGACACCGGGTCGACCGCCTCGAACGGCTCGTCGAGGACGAGCACCTGCGGCGCGTGGATGAGCGCCGTCGCGAGCGCGATCTTCTTCGTCATGCCCGCGGAGTAGTCGACGACGAAGGTGTTCGCGTCGTCCTGGAGGTCCAGCGCGGCGAGGAGGTCGGTCGTGCGCTCGGCGACCGTGTCCCGGTCCATGCCGCGCAGCAGGCCCGCGTAGGTGAGGAGCTGCGCGCCGGTGAGCCGGTCGAAGAGACGCACGCCGTCGGGCAGGACGCCCAGGCGGCGCTTGCCCTCGACGGGGTCGGCCCACATGTCGGTGCCGTGCACGTGCGCGCTGCCGAAGTCGGGGCGCAGCATGCCGGTCGCCATGGAGAGCGTCGTCGTCTTGCCGGCGCCGTTCGGGCCGACGAGACCGTAGAACGAGCCCGCGGGGACGTCGAGGTCGACGCCCGCGACGGCGACCTTCTCGCCGAACCGCTTCCACAGCCCGCGCAGCGACAGCGCCGCGGTCGGGTCGGGAGCCGCGACCCGCTGCTCCCCCGGCGCGGGCGCGGGGACCTGCGCGGCGGGAGCGGGGACGGGGCCGGCGGGCGGAGGTTCGTGCGTGCGGTCGACCATGGCGCCCAACCTAGCGGAGCGTCCGACGGCTCCACGGTGCCGTTTGTCACGACGCGCCGGGGCGTGCGCCAGGTCACCGCCGGGCTGTCGGTGCCGCGTGCGAGGGTGCCGCCATGGACTCGTGGGCGCTGTTCTCGGTCGGGCTCGTGCTGGGCATCGTCGTCGGCGCGGTGCTCGTGCTCGTCGTGCGGCGCACGTCTCCCGACGGCGCGGCCGCCGAGGTGCGCCGGCTCAGCGCGCTGCTCGGCCAGGCCCAGCAGGACGCGGCGCGTGGCGCCGGCCTCGCCGAGCGGCTCGATGCGGAGCGCGAGGCTTCGACCGGCAGCTCGCCGCGGAGCGCGACGCGTTCGTGCGCCAGCTCGCCGCCGCGCAGCGCAGCGCCGACGAGCGCCTCGACCTCGCGCGCGCCGCGCACGAGCAGCAGCTCGCCGACGTCCAGGAGGCCGCCGCGCGGCGCGTCGCCGAGGTCCAGGGCGACCACCGCCGCATCGAGACGCAGTTCGAGGCGCTCTCGCGACGCGCGCTCGCCGCGACGTCCGAGCAGTTCCTCGCCCACGCCGAGGAACGCCTCCGGCACAGCCACGAGACCGGGGCGGCGGAGCTCGCGAAGCGCGAGGAAGCCGTGCGCACCCTCGTCGAGCCGCTCGCGCGGTCCCTCGAGCAGATGCGCGCCGAGGTCGCGGCCGCGGAGAAGGCCCGCGCCGCCGGCCACTCCGCCCTCGCGGAGCACCTGCGCCAGCTCGCCGAGGCGAGCGCCGACCTGCGCAGCGGGACGAACGACCTCGTCACGGCGCTGCGCTCCTCGCAGACGCGCGGGGCGTGGGGCGAGCTCCAGCTGCGCCGCGTCGTCGAGGCCGCCGGGATGCTGTCGCGCGTCGACTTCACGGAGCAGGCGCACGTCGCCACCGAGGACGGCGCCCTGCGCCCGGACATGGTCGTCCACCTCGCCGGCGGCAAGAACGTCGTCGTCGACTCGAAGGTCGCGTTCCTCGGCTACCTCGAGGCGCAGCAGGCGTCCGACCCGGCCGTGCGGGAGGACCGCCTCGACGCGCACGTGCGGCACATGGTCAAGCACGTGGACGACCTCGCGTCCAAGCGCTACTGGGCGCAGTTCAGCCCCACGCCGGAGTTCGTCGTGATGTTCGTCCCGGCCGAGCCGTTCCTCGCCGCGGCCGTCGAGCGGCGCCCCGACCTGCTGGAGTACGCGGCCCGGCGCAACGTCGTCGTCGCGACGCCGATGACGCTCGTCGCGCTGCTGCGCACGGTCGCCTACGCGTGGCAGCAGGACGCGGTCACCGACAACGCGCACGAGGTGCTGCGCGCCGGCAAGGAGCTGCACTCGCGGCTCGTGACGACGGCGCGGCACGTGACGAAGCTCGGGCGGTCGCTGAGCGCGGCGACGAAGGACTTCAACGTCTTCGTCGGGTCGCTCGAGACCCGCGTGCTGCCTCAGGCGCGCCGCCTCGTCGACCTGCACGTCGTCGACGAGTCCGAGCGCATCGGCGCGGTCCGCGTCGTGGACGACGTGCCGCGGCCCGTCACGCAGCCCGAGCTCGTGGCCGCGGCGTCCGACGCCGTCGTCGCGATCGACGACCGCCCGGGCGACGACGAGGACGGGACACGCCAGGCGTTCGCCTGATGCGTCCGCGCCGGGCTGCCGGCCGCGGGAGCGGCGGGCGGGGCGCGGACGTCAGACCGGCTGGACGGACAGGGAGCGACGCCCGCCGCGCCCCGGACGGGCGCCGGGGCCCGTCGCGCCGAGGTCGGCGCGGAGCTCGCGCGGCAGGGAGAACATGAGGTCCTCGGTCGCGGTGCGGACCTCCTGGACGTCGCCGAACCCGCGCTCGGCCAGGTACGCCAGCACGTCGTCGACGAGGATCTCGGGCACCGAGGCACCCGACGTCACACCGACCGAGGTCGCGCCCTCGAGCCAGGTCTCGTCGATCTCGCGCGCCCGGTCGACGCGGTACGCCGCACCCGCGCCCGCCTGGAGCGCGACCTCGACGAGACGCACCGAGTTGGAGGAGTTCGCCGAGCCCACGACGATCACGACGTCCGCGTCCGGCGCGAGCTTCTTCACGGCGACCTGGCGGTTCTGCGTGGCGTAGCAGATGTCGTCGCTCGGCGGGTCCTGCAGCGTCGGGAACTTCTCGCGCAGGCGACGCACCGTCTCCATCGTCTCGTCGACGGACAGCGTGGTCTGCGAGATCCACACGACCTTCTCGGGGTCGCGGACCACGACGTCGTCGACGGCGTCGGGCGAGTTGACCACCTGCACGTGCTCGGGCGCCTCGCCGGCCGTGCCCTCGACCTCCTCGTGGCCGTCGTGGCCGATGAGCAGGATGTCGAAGTCGTCCTTGGCGAAGCGCACGGCTTCCTTGTGCACCTTGGTCACCAGCGGGCACGTCGCGTCGATCGTGTCGAGGTTGCGGGCCGCGGCGGACGCCTTCACGGCCGGCGAGACGCCGTGCGCGGAGAAGACCACGCGGGCGCCCTCGGGCACCTCGTCCGTCTCGTCGACGAAGACCGCGCCGCGCTCGCTCAGCGTCTCGACGACGAACTTGTTGTGCACGATCTCCTTGCGCACGTACACGGGCGCGCCGTAGTGCTCGAGCGCCTTCTCCACCGCGACGACGGCGCGGTCGACGCCCGCGCAGTAGCCGCGGGGGGCGGCGAGGAGGACGCGCCGTCCGGTCGCGGCCGTGGTCGCGCTCGCGGCCGGCTGGGCGAGGTCGGCGGGCTGGGCTGGCGTGGCACTCACGCCCGCCAGTCTAGGTGACCTGCCCGTCCGCGCCCGGGTCGGGGGCCGGTGGTCCGCGACACTCCCCCGCGCCTGCACACGACCGTCACACCCGGTCGCCGGCGGCGTCGCGCACCCTCGCCCGTCCATGGTGTCGTGCCGAACCCCGGTCTGCGCACCGATCCGGGTCCCGAACGGTGGACGACCCGGGGTTCGGCACCGGACCGCGCCGCCGAACGGTCGACGACCCGGGGTTCGGCACGCGACGACGCCGCGGGTCGTGGCGGGAGGACGGGGCGGGGCGGCCGCCGGTGGGGTGGCCGTCGGTGGGATGCGGCAGGCTGGTCCCGTGACCGCCTCGCTCCCCCTGCCCGACGGCGTGGACGCCCCGCGCCGTCCGGCGTCGCGCCACGAGCTCCCCGCCCGGGCGCTCGACACGACGGCGGAGCACCCGTGGCCGGTGCGCCTGCTCTCGCGCAAGATCGAGCAGTACGTCGACCGCATGGCGCCCGTCTGGGTCGAGGGACAGGTCGTGCAGCTCAACCGCCGACCGGGCACGTCCACGGCGTTCCTCACGCTGCGGGACACGGACCAGGACATGTCGCTGCCCGTGTCGGCAGCCGTGCGCGTGCTCGACGGAACGCCCCTCGAGGAGGGCGCGCACGTCGTCGTGCACGCGAAGCCCGTGTTCTGGTCCCGGCGCGGCACGCTGCAGCTCCAGGCGCGCGAGATCCGGCCGGTCGCGTCGGCGAGCTGCTCGCGCGGATCGAGCACCTCCGGCGCGTGCTGGCCGCGGAGGGGTTGTTCGACGCCGAGCGCAAGGTGCCGCTGCCGTTCCTGCCGCGCGTCGTCGGCCTGGTGTGCGGGCGCGAGTCCAAGGCGGAGCACGACGTCGTCGTCAACGCCCGGGCCCGGTGGCCGCAGGTGCGGTTCGAGATCCGCGAGGTCGCGGTCCAGGGCGTGCACGCCGTCGAGCAGGTCGGGGCCGCGCTGCGCGAGCTGGACGCCCACCCCGACGTCGAGGTCGTCGTCGTCGCCCGCGGCGGCGGCTCGGTCGAGGACCTGCTCCCGTTCTCCAACGAGGCCCTGGTGCGCGCCGCGGCAGCGTGCCGCACGCCGATCGTCAGCGCGATCGGCCACGAGACCGACTGCCCGCTGCTCGACCTCGTCGCGGACCACCGCGCGTCGACGCCGACGGCCGCCGCGAAGCGGATCGTCCCCGACGTCGCGGAGGAGCGCTCGCGGATCCGACAGGCCCGTGCGCGGGCGCGCACGGCGGTCGAGGCCCGTGTCGCCCGCGAGCAGGCCGCGCTCGACGCCGTGCGCTCGCGCCCCGTCCTCGCGTCCCCCGAGGTCGTGCTCACCGACCGCGCGGAGCGGGTCGCCGGGCTGCGCGACCGCGGCCGGCGCGCGCTCGAGGCGTGCCTCGTCCGAGGCGCCGGCGAGGTGGGCCGCCTCGAGGCGCAGGTGCGCGCGCTGTCGCCCGCCTCGACGCTCGAGCGCGGCTACGCCGTCGTGCAACGCGGCGACGGGCACGTCGTGCGCTCCGCCTCCGACGTGGCCGTCGGCGACGCGCTGCGCGTGCGCCTCGCCGACGGGCAGCTCGCGGCACGGGTCGTCAACGACGACCACGCCTCGCACCCCGACCACCGTTCCCGCGCAGATGAGGTTGAATGACGCCGTGACCGATTCCGACAACGCTGTCAGCCCGGACGTCTCGACGCTGACCTACGAGCAGGCGCGCGACGAGCTCGTGCAGGTCGTCGCCCGCCTCGAGGCCGGCGGGGAGCCGCTCGAGGCGTCGCTCGCCCTGTGGGAGCGCGGCGAGGCGCTGGCCGCCCGCTGCCAGGAGTGGCTCGACGGCGCGCGGGCGCGGCTCGACGCCGCACGCGCCGGCGACGGCGCCACGGGCGACGCGTCAGACGACACCTCCGGAGGAGACCGATGAACCCCACCGCCGCTGCGTCCCCCGACGACCGGTCCGTCCCCGTCCACCCGGGCCCGGTGCGCGCCGACGGGCACGCGCTCGTCGTGGGCGAGGCGCTCATCGACGTCGTGCACCGCGCCGACGGCAGCGTCGACGCGCTGCCCGGCGGGAGCCTCGCGAACGTCGCCCTGACGCTCGGCCGGCTCGGCCGGGACGCACGTCTCGTCACGTGGATCGGCGCCGACGAGCGCGGCGACGCGATCCGCGCGTGGCTCGCGGGCTCCGGCGTGGTGCTCGCGCCGGGCAGCTCGGACGCGCCCTCGACGAGCGTCGCGACGGCGCACCTCGACGGCGACGGCGCCGCGACCTACGAGTTCGACCTCGAGTGGCAGGTCCCGCCGGGCACCGCCGCGACGGCGAGCACGCTCGTGGTGCACACCGGCTCCATCGCCGCGGTGCTCGAGCCCGGCGCGAGCGCGGTCCGCGACCTCGTGGCCGACGCGCGCCGGACCGCGACCGTCACCTACGACCCGAACGCCCGCCCGGCGCTCATGGGCGAGCCGGGCGACGCCCGCGAGCGCATCGAGGCGATGGTGGCCCTGGCCGACGTCGTCAAGGTGTCCGACGAGGACCTCGAGTGGCTCGTGCCGGGCGGCGACGCGGTCGAGGTCGCGCGCGCGTGGCTCGCGCTCGGCCCCGCGCTGGTCGTCGTCACGCTCGGGGGCGCGGGCGCGTCGCGCTGACGCCCGGCGGGCAGCAGCGCGTGGTGGCGCCGCACGTCGAGGTGGTCGACACCGTCGGCGCGGGCGACTCCTTCATGGGCGCGCTGGTCGACGGCCTGTGGGACGCGGGCCTGCTCGGCGCGGACCGCCGCGACGCGCTGCGCGCGGTCGACGTCGACACCCTCGCGGACGTGCTCGAGCGCTGCGCCGCCGTCGCGGCGATCACCGTCTCGCGCGCGGCGCAACCCCCCGCGGCGCGAGGAGCTGTCCCCGGTCTGACGGTCAGACCCGCGCCTCCTGCTTCTTCGCGCGCTCGAGCGACGCGCGGCGGTCCTCCTCGTTCTCGCGCTCGACCCGCTCGGCCTCCTCGGGGTCGCGCGTGAGGTTCTCGCTCGACTCGGGGTCGAAGATCATCATCTTCGTCGGGTCGAACCAGAGCTCGGTCGTCTCGCCGTCGCGCACGCGCGACGCCGAGTCGAGGGCGACGACGAACTGGGTGCGCATCCCCTCCCCGTCGAGCTCGCGGTCCAGCTCGTCGAGCATGCCCTTGACGGAGTCCGGCATCTCGAACGGCACGTAGGCGTACAGGTCGGCGCCCAGCCACTCGGTGACGTCGACCTGGGCCTCGAACGTGTGGCCCCGGTCCTTCTTCGACGGGTCGACGAGACGGGCGTCCTCGAAGTGCTCCGGACGCAGCCCGACGATGACGAGGTCGCGCTCGCCGACGACGTCGCGCACGCGGTCCGGGAGGTCGAACTCGCCGAACGGCAGCGCGATGCGCCCGCCCGAGACGCGGCCGGGCAGGAAGTTCATCGGCGGCGTGCCGATGAACCCCGCGACGAACAGGTTGACCGGCTGCTCGTAGAGCCCGCGTGGGCTCGCGACCTGCTGGAGCACGCCCTTGCGGAGGACGGCGACGCGGTCGCCGAGCGTCATCGCCTCGGTCTGGTCGTGGGTCACGTAGACGGTGGTCGTGCCGAGGCGGCGCTGCAGCCGCGCGATCTCGGTGCGCATCTGACCCCGGAGCTTCGCGTCGAGGTTCGACAGCGGCTCGTCGAAGAGGAACGCCTTGGCGTCGCGGACGATGGCACGTCCCATCGCCACGCGCTGGCGCTGCCCGCCCGACAGGTTCGCGGGCTTGCGGTCGAGGTGCTCGCGCAGGTCCAGCAGGTCGGCGGCGTGCTCGACCTTCGCGCGGATCTCCTGCTCGCTGTGCTTGCCCTTGGCGAGCCGCAGCGGGAACGCGATGTTCTCGGCGACGGTCAGGTGCGGGTACAGCGCGTAGTTCTGGAAGACCATCGCGAGGTCGCGGTCGCGCGGGGCCTTCTCATTCACGCGGCGGCCGTCGATCTCGAGCTCGCCCGCGGTGATGTCCTCGAGCCCGACGATCATCCGCAGCACGGTGGACTTCCCCGACCCCGACGGGCCGACGAGGATGACGAACTCGCCGTCGGCGATCTCGAGGCTCACGTCGTCCACGGCGAGGAAGCCGTCGCCGTAGCGCTTGACGATGTCCTTGAGGGTGATCGACGCCATCAGCTCTCTCCTCGGGTTCGGCGTGGTGGGTGCGGGGCGGTGGCGGGCGGGAGGTCGGTCGTCATCCCTTCACCGCCCCCTGGGTGAGGCCGGAGACGATCTGGCGCTGGAAGAGCACGACGAGGACCACGACCGGGATCGTCACGACGACCGCCGCCGCCGAGATCGCGCCCGTCGGCTGCTCGAAGTACGAGGCGCCCGTGAAGAACGCGAGCGCCGCGGGCACGGGGCGCGCCGCGCTCGTCGACGTGAGCGAGATGCCGTAGACGAAGTCGTTCCACGCGATGAAGAACGCGATGAGCGCGGTCGTGAAGACCCCGGGCGCGGCGAGGGGCACGATGGCCTTGCGGAACGCCTGCCACGGCGTCGCCCCGTCGACCTGCGCGGCCTGCTCGAGCTCCCACGGGATCTGCCGGAAGAACGCCGCGAGGGTCCAGATCGAGATCGGCAGGGTGAGGGACAGGTACGGGATGATCAGGCCGAGCCAGGTGTCGTAGAGCCCGATGTTGCGCCACAGGTTGAACAGCGGCGTGACGATGGACACGACGGGGAAGATCGAGACGCCGAGCGCCGTCGTGAGGATCAGCCGCTTGCCGGGGAACGCCAGGCGCGCGATCGCGTACGCGCACAGCGTGGCGAGCACGACGGCGATGAAGGTGGCGATGAGCGAGATGCCGATGGAGTTGCGCAGCGCCGACAGGAACAGCTCCTGCGCGGACCCCGACGGCGACAGGATCTGCTCGTAGTTCTCCGAGCTCCAGCTCGGCGGGAGGAACGTGCCCGAGTTGATCTCGGCCGACGACTTGAAGCTCGTCATGAAGATCGACAGCACGGGGAACAGCGACCCCACGAGCACGACGACCGTGATGACGGCCCACCAGACCCGGGCCCGGGTGCTGAGCACGCTGCCCATCACTTCTCCCCTCTCGCGCCGGCGAGGTCGACCTTGAAGAGCTTGATCGCCACGAAGCAGATGGCCACGACGCACAGGAACAGCAGCACGGAGATCGCGGAGCCCATGCCGATCTGCAGCTGTCCGATGGACGTGCGGTACGCGAGGAGCGAGAGCACCTCGGTGTTGTTCGCACCGTTGGTCATGATGAAGACGTTGTCGAAGATGCGGAACGCGTCGAGCGCGCGGAACAGGACGGCGACCATGATCGCGGCCTTCATGTTCGGCACGATGACGCGCGTGAACCGCTGCCACGCCGTCGCGCCGTCGACCTTGGCCGCCTCCTCGAGGTCGCCCGGGACCTGCGCGAGGCCGGCGAGGAGCAGCAGCGAGATGAACGGCGTCGTCTTCCACACCTCGGAGGCGATGATGACGAACAGGCTCGTGCCGAACTGCGCGAACCAGTTGAGGTCGGAGCTGATGCCCGGCACCCAGTCGAACCAGTTGTTGACGTAGCCGGACGTGATGTCGAACGCGTAGAACCACGCGAACGCCGAGACCACGGTGATGATCCCGTAGGGCACGAGGATCGCGGTGCGCAGCAGGCCGCGCAGGCGCCGGATGGCGCGGTGCATGACGAGCGCGAGCGCGAACCCGAGCACGAGCTCGACCGCCACCGTGATGACCGTGATGAGCATCGTCACGCCGAGGTCGCGCCACCAGACGGCGTCCGTGAGGATCACGGCGTAGTTGCTCAGGCCGACGAACGCGCGCTCGTCGGGCGCGGTGAGCTTGTAGTTGAAGAGCGAGTCGTACACGGCCTGGAGGATCGGGTACAGCGTCACCGCGAGCATGACGACGAACGCCGGCCCGGCCAGCATCCAGCCGAGGCGGGCCTCCGCCCGCGCGCGGTCGCTGCGCGCCGCCTTCGCCGCGCGGTCCTCGCCCGTGCCGTCGTCGATCTCGACGTCCTTGGCGCTTCCCGGGATCGTGGTGCTCACAGGAGTCGCTCCCCTCGCAGGACCGCGGTGATGTAGTCGGTGGACCGCTCGGGCGTGGTCTGCGGGTCCACGTCCGACGGCGGGTACCACGTCTGCTGGAGGCCGGTCGAGACCTCGTTGTAGAACGGCGTCTTGGGGCGCGGCGCCGCCTGCTCGAGCGAGTCGCGGATGAGGTCGGCCATGGGGAACGTCTCCTGGACCTCGGGGTCCTCGTAGGCCTCCGTGCTCGCGGGCGGGTTGCCGTCGGTGACGAAATAGGCGGCCTGGTTCTCGGGGCTCACGATGCACTCGGCCGCCTCGTACGCGAGCTCGGTGTGCTCGCCGAACGCGCCCACCCCGAGGCTGATCCCGCCGTACGGGGGCCGGGCGTCCTCGCCCTCGACCGTCTGCGGGTACAGCGCCCAGCCGATGTCGTCGAGCACCGCCTGGTCCAGGGCCCCGGACTCGACGGCGTCCTGGGTCGAGGACCACACGAACGGCCAGTTCACCATGAACGACGCGTCGTCCCCCTGGAAGAGCTCGAGCGAGGCGGACTCGTTCTCGCTCGGCAGGCCGGGGCCACCCAGCCCGGAGGTCCCGATCTCCCCCATGATCTGCGCCGCCTCGCGTCCGGCGTCGGACTCGAGCCCGAGCTCGATGTCCTCGGCGGGCGCCTCCGGGTTCTCGACGACGTGGCCGCCGCCGCCCTCGACGAGCGCGTTGATCCACACGGTCAGCGACTCGGCCTTGGCGCCCTGCACCGCGAGCAGCTTGTCCTGGCTGCTTGCCGCCTCCATGATCTGCTCCCACGAGACCGGCTGCGACATGTCGAGGCCGGCCGCCTCGGCGACCGACGTCCGGTACCACAGCAGCTGCGTGTTGGCCCAGAACGGCACCGCGACGAGCTCGTCCTTCCACGTGGACCCGTCGATCGCGCCCTGCACGACGTCCTCGGTCGTGGCCTCGGCGACGTCGTCGGGCACCGGGGCGAGGAACTCGGCCTCCGCGAACTCCGCGATGAAGACGGGGTCGAGGCTCATGAGGTCGATCGAGGAGTCCTTGGCCGCGAGCCGGCGCGCGAGCTGCTCGCGCTGCGACGCCGCGTCGCGCGGCAGGAGCTCCGTCACGATCCGGTAGGCGCCGCCCGACTCGTCGGAGCACGCGGCGGCGATCGTCGCCTGACCGCCCGCGTCGGGATTGATGTACCACGTCAGCTCCGGCGTGCCGCCCTCCCCCGTGGCACACGCCGCGAGCGGAGCGGCGACCCCCAGGACGGCGAGCACGGCGAGCGGGCGGGTGCGTCGTCGCACGGCGGCTCCCTTCCTCCGCGCGGCCTCCCGGCAGGGACGCCGTCTGCCTCAATGGCTACACCCGGCGTACCGGTTTCGCCACGCGACGCCTGCGACCTGCGGGGTCGCGGTGCGCGATCATGGGGCCATGACGAGCACCGCGACCACCTCCCCGAGCACCCCGCCGAGCACCCCGGCCGAGGCCTGGGCGACGCTGCGCGCCGGCAACGACCGGTTCGTCGCCGACGCCCTGCTGCACCCGTCGCAGGGCGCGGACCGGCGCCGCGAGACGGCCGGCGCCCAGCACCCGCACACCGTCCTGTTCGGGTGCTCGGACTCGCGCGTCGCCGCCGAGATCGTCTTCGACCAGGGACTCGGCGACATGTTCGTCGTGCGCACCGCCGGGCACGTCGTCGACACGACGGTCCTGGGGTCGATCGAGTACGGCGTCGAGGTGCTGTCGACGCCGCTCGTCGTCGTGCTCGGGCACGACTCGTGCGGCGCCGTGGCCGCCGCCGTGCAGACCCTGTCGACCGGTGCGCAGGCCGACGGCTTCGTCCGTGCCGTCGTGGACCGCGTCATCCCGTCGATCGCGAAGATCACCGGAGCGGGCGGCGGCTCCCTCGAGAGCCTCGACCCCGCCCGGCTGCGGCGCGAGCACGTGCGGAACACGGTCGACATGCTCCACTCCTACTCGGCGGGTCTCGCGGCCGCCGTCGCGGAGGGCCGCTGCGCGATCATCGGCGTCGAGTACGACTTCGCCGAGGGCCGTGCCCGGCTCGTGGACGTCGTGGGCGACGTCGGCGAGGAGCCGGTCGCCGACGACGAGCGCTGACGAGCGCCGCCGACCCTCCGGGTTCGGAACGGCGCGCGCCGTTGCGGCACGATAGGAGCATGACTGCTGCAGCCACCGACGGCTCCCCCGAGTTCCGCATCGAGCACGACACGATGGGCGAGGTGCGGGTCCCCGCGCAGGCCCTCTACCGCGCCCAGACGCAGCGCGCGGTCGAGAACTTCCCGATCTCGGGCACGCCCCTCGAGCGTGGTCACATCGAGGCGCTGGCTCGCGTCAAGAAGGCCGCGGCGCGGGCGAACGCGGAGCTCGGCGTGCTCGACGCCGACGTCGCGGCCGCGATCGTGGCGGCGGCGGACGAGGTCGCGTCGGGGGCCCATGACGAGCACTTCCCGGTCGACGTCTTCCAGACCGGGTCGGGCACGTCGTCGAACATGAACACGAACGAGGTGCTGGCGACGCTCGCGACGCGCTCGCTCGGGCGCGACGTGCACCCGAACGACCACGTCAACGCGTCGCAGTCGTCGAACGACGTCTTCCCGACCTCGGTGCACGTGGCCGCCACGGCGGGCGTGGTGCGCGACCTCGTGCCCGCGCTCGAGCACCTCGCGGGCGAGCTCGAGTCGAAGGCCGAGGAGTTCGCGACGGTCGTCAAGTCCGGCCGCACGCACCTCATGGACGCCACGCCCGTCACGCTCGGCCAGGAGTTCGGCGGGTACGCCGCGGCGGTCCGCTACGGCGTCGAGCGCCTGCAGGCCGCGCTCCCGCGTGCCGCGGAGGTCCCGCTGGGCGGGACCGCGGTCGGGACGGGCATCAACACGCCGGCGGGCTTCCCGCAGCGCGTGATCGAGCTCCTCGTCGAGGACACCGGCCTCCCGCTGACGGAGGCGCGCGACCACTTCGAGGCGCAGTCGGCGCGCGACGGGCTCGTCGAGCTGTCCGGCGCGCTGCGCACGATCGCCGTGTCGCTCACGAAGATCTGCAACGACCTGCGCTGGATGGGGTCGGGGCCGAACACGGGCCTCGGCGAGATCTTCATCCCCGACCTGCAGCCCGGGTCGTCGATCATGCCGGGCAAGGTCAACCCCGTCGTGCCCGAGGCCGTCCTCATGGTTGCCGCGCGCGTAGTCGGCAACGACGCGACGGTCGCGTGGGCCGGCGCGTCGGGGAGCTTCGAGCTCAACGTGCAGATCCCCGTCATCGCGCAGGGCGTCCTCGAGTCGGTCCGCCTCCTCGCGAACGCGTCGCGCGTCCTCGCCGACCGGACCGTCGCGGGGATCACCGCCAACGTCGAGAAGGCGCGGGCGTTCGCCGAGTCGTCGCCGTCGATCGTCACGCCGCTCAACCGCGTCATCGGGTACGAGGCCGCGGCGAAGGTCGCCAAGCACTCGGTCGCGGAGGGCGTCACCGTGCGCCAGGCCGTCGTCGACCTCGGCTTCGTCGAGCGCGGCGAGGTCACCGAGGAGCAGCTCGACTCGGCGCTCGACGTGCTGTCGATGACGCGCCCGCCGCGGGGCTGACCGCACGGCCCTGCCCCACCCGGGTGGCCGGGTGGGGCAGGGCGCAGCGCCGGATCAGCCGAGGTGGACGGCCTGGTGGTCACCCGCCGGGAGGAGGCGCTCCTTCGGACCGCGCACGAGCGCGAACGCAAGGATCGCACCCAGCGCCATGGTGACGGCGCCGGCGACGAAGACCGCCGAGTAGCCGTCGACCAGATCGGCCGGCCCCGGGACGCCCGACGCCGGCAGCGCGCCCGCGTAGACCGTCGTGAACACGGAGAGCCCGACCGACCCGCCCACCTGCATCGCAGCGTTGACGGTCGCGCTCGCCGCGCCGGCGTCGTGCGGCGCGACGCCCGCGAGGGCGACGTTCTGCAGGGGCACGAGGACCATCGCGAGCCCGACGCCGAGGACCACCTGGGCCGGGAGGACCTGGGCGGCGTACGCGCCGTCGACCGTGATACGGCTCAGCAGGAGGAGGCCACCCGCGGCGATCGCGGGCCCGGCCACCATGAGCGGACGCGGCCCGACGCGCGGCAGGAGCGCCGTCACGACCGGCGTCATGACGAGGATGACCACCGTCATCGGGACCGAGCCCAGGCCGGCGCGCACGGGCGACAGACCCATGACGATCTGCAGGTGGAACGACAGGTAGAGCAGCGCCCCGATCATGAGCGTGCCGACGACCGCCTGGAGGAGGAACGCGCCCGCGCGGACGCGGTCGCGGACGACGCGCAGCGGGAGGAGGGGCTGCGCCGTGCGCGCCTCGACGACGACGAACAGCACGAGCAGGACCACGCCGGCGACGAGGAACGCCACCGTGTCCGGCGCGGTCCAGCTGTGCTCGGCCAGGGTGAGCCCGTAGACGAGCGCACCGAGCCCGACCACCACGAGGACGGCGCCGAGGACGTCATACCTGTTGTCCCCCTCGGCCCGGCTCTCGCTCACGAGCAGCTGGGCGGCGACGAAGGCGACCACGACGACGGGCACGTTGACCCACAGGCACCAGCGCCAGTCGGTGTACTCGGTGAGGAGACCACCGAGCAGCAGACCGACCGCCGCGCCGACGCCCGCCACGGCGCCGAAGACCGCGAACGCGGCGTTGCGCTCCGTTCCTCGCGGGAACGACACGGTGAGCAGCGCGAGCGCCGCCGGAGCCAGGAGCGCGGCGAACGCGCCCTGGACGCCGCGGGCCGCGACGAGCTCGACGCCGTCGCGTGCGAACCCGGCGACCAGGGACGCGAGGCCGAAGCCCACCATCCCGACGAGGAAGGAGCGCTTGCGCCCCCAGTAGTCGGCGACGCGCCCGCCGAGCAGGAGGAGGGCACCGAAGGCGAGCGCGTACGCCGTGACGACCCACTGGCGCTGCGCGTCGGTGAGACCGAGCTCGGCCTGGGCCTGCGGGAGGGCGATGCTCACGATCGTCCCGTCGAGCACGACGAGCAGCTGCGTGGCCGCGAGGACCACGAGGATCCACCAGCGGCGGGACGAGGGCGGTTCGTCCGCGGGACCGGTGGTCGGTGCCGCGGCGGTGTCCGCGGGGGCGCCGCAGGGGCAGGAGTGGGGGGAGAGAGGCGTGACGACACGGTGCGACCTTCTGCGCGGGAGGGGTGATCATGGGGTTTCCAGCCCGGACCGGCGCGCTGCGCGATGCACAGACGCCCGGCCGCTCCAACCGCGGGGTCGGACAGACGCGCCATCGTAGCGCGCCCGCGGGTCAGTGGTCCGCCGGGTCGACGCGACGCAGGACGACGGCGAGCAGCCGCGCGAGCGTGGCGCGGTCGGCGTCGGACAGGTCGGCGAGGGCGCGATGCTCGAGCGCGACCTGGTGCGGGAAGACGTCGTCGACGAGCGCGCGGCCGGCGTCGGTGAGCTCGACGACGACGCCACGCCGGTCGCGCTCGAGCACCGTCCGGGCGACGAGCCCGGCGCGCTCGAGACGGTCGAGCCGCTTCGTGATCGAGGCGCCCGGCGCTCCGGTCATCGTCGTCACCTCTCCGGCGCGCAGCGGACGGCCGGTGCGCCGCAGCGCGGCGAGCACGTCGAGCTCCGGGCGCGTGACCTCCCGATCCGCGAGCACGGCGTCGACCTGGGCGTCCAGCAGGCCGGAGATCCGGCGCAGCCGCGCGGTGACCTCTGCCGCCGACGTGTCGAGCCCGGGCAGCTGCTCTGCCCACTGCTCGCGCACCCGCTCGACGTAGTCCACGAGCCCAGGATAGGCCGACGCGGGTGCTATTTCACTAGTAAAACACTGCGAAAGGACCGGGTATCGTGGTCGCCGATGCCCCTCCGCGTGCCCTTCTCCGTGCCTTTCTCCGTGCAGCTCTCCCTCGCTCCCGTCCGCCCGACCGCCCGCACCGTCCTCGACCCCGCACACCTGCCGCGAGGCGCTGCGAGCGCACCCCGCCGAGGCGACGACCGCCGCCGCCCTGCGGTGCGGCGCCACCGTCGCCCTCGCGCTCGCCGTCCCCGGGCTTCTCGGCCGACCGGACCTCGCGGCCTTCGCCTCGCTCGGCGCGCTCACCTCCCTCTACGGCCGCCACGACACCTACCGGCGCCGCGCGTCGCTCCTCACCGCGGTGGGCGTGCTCATGACGGCGAGCGTCGCCGCCTTCGCGACCCTCGCCGCGCTCGGCGTCCCCAGCGCCGTCCTCCTCCTCGGCGTCGCGGCGCTCGCCGCGGCCACGACCGCGTTCTGCCTGCTCGTGCGCACCGGTCCGCCCGGCGCGACGATCGTCGTCTTCGCCGCGAGCGCGGGGCTCGCGGGCTCCCCCGGTCTCGGCGACGTCGTGCCCCGCACGGTCGCGGCCGGGCTCGGTGCCCTGCTGGCGTGGCTGGTCTGCATGGCCGGGGTGGTCGCGCGCCCGTCGCGCCCGCGAGCCTCGCCGTGCGGCGGGCCGTGGACGCCGCCCGCGCCGCGCTCGACGGCACGCACGACACCTCGACCCGCACGCCGCCGAGCTCGCGCGCGCCGCCGTCGC
>NZ_MKKH01000017.1 GCF_001942335.1 Cellulosimicrobium sp. CUA-896
CGCGAGGCCGGGCTCGACGGCGCAGGTCCTCACCGCCGCGCGCGCCCGCCCGCCCGCCCGGGGACGTCACTCCACCGGGTCCCGCGCGATCGGGCACGTCATGCAGTGCCCGCCCCCGCGTCCCCGGCCGAGCTCGGCGCCGACGATGGTGATCACCTCCACGCCCGCGCGGCGCAGCGCCGCGTTCGTCTGGGTGTTGCGGTCGTAGGTGAAGACGACGCCGGGCTCGAGCGCGACGGCGTTGTTGCCGGAGTCCCACTGCTGGCGCTCGGACGCGTACACGTCGCCGGCGGTCTCCACGACCCGCAGCCGCGGGAGGCCCATCGCGCGCGCCACGACGTCGACGAACGGGGTGCCGCCCTCGTCGCTCACCGAGACGCCCGGGGCGCGGTCGGAGGGGCGCAGCACGAACGGGTGGATGCCGTCGACGATGGTCGGGTGCACGGTCACGACGTCGCGGTCGGCGAACGTGAACACGGTGTCGAGGTGCATCGCGGCCCGCAGCTGGGGCATCCCGGCCACCACCACCTGCTCGACGGCGCCGGCGTCGAAGAGCGCGCGCGCGAGCTGCGTGATGGCCTGCCGAGAGGTGCGCTCGCTCATCCCGACGAGCAGCACGCCGTTGCCGACGGGCATGACGTCGCCGCCCTCGATCGTGGCCTGTCCCCAGTCCTGCTCCGGGTCGCCCCACCACACGCTCGACTGCCGGTACTCGGGGTGGAAGGAGTAGATCGCCTTCATGAGCAGCGTCTCGTCCTTGCGAGCCGTCCAGTACAGCGGGTTGAGCGTGAGCCCGCCGTAGACCCAGCACGTCGTGTCGCGGGTGTAGAGCGTGTTGGGGAGCGGCGGGAGCAGGTACTCGCGGGCGTCGGGCGTCTCGCGCGCGAGGGAGATGTAGTCGGTGCGGTAGTCGTCCGGCAGGTCGGCCGTCCCGAGCCCACCGATGAGGACCTCGGCCAGCGCGCGGTCGGGCAGCGTGTCGAGGTAGGCGCGCGTCCCCTCGACCAGGCCCATGCCCACACGGTTCGCGACGACCTTGCGGTCGAGCAGCCAGTCCCGCGCGTCGGGGATCGCCATAGTCTGCGCGAGCAGGTCGTGCAGCTCGACGACCTCCACGCCGCGGTTGCGCAGCTTGTTGACGAAGTCGAGGTGGTCGCGCTGCGCGGCCTCGACCCACATGACGTCGTCGAACAGCAGGTCGTCGGAGTTCGTGGGCGTCAGCCGCTCGTGCGCGAGACCGGGCGAGCAGACCAGCACCTTGCGCAGCCGGCCCACCTCCGAGTGGACGCCGTGGCGGACGGGGGCGGCGGGGACGCTCATGCGGGGAGACCTTTCGTCGGCGGGAGGACGGTGTCGGACGTCAGAGGGAGATCCACCCGGCGCCGAGGCCGACGACGCCCGTGAGGGCGACGAGCACGACGGCGAGGAACGCCACGAGCTCGGCAGGCCGGAAGACCCTCCGGCCCTGCTCGCGTCGCGTCATGGCGAACAGGACGGTGAGCGGGGCGTAGACGATGAACGAGACGAGCAGCAGGTCGAGACCCGCGGCGAAGAGCAGGAAGGCGGTGTAGGCGGTGGCGAGCACCGCGACGACGAGGTCCCCGCGCAGCGTCGACGCCGAGGCGCCGTCGTACGTCTCGCGGGTCACCCGCAGCCGCACCGCGTACGCGGCGGCGAGCAGGTACGGGATCAGGCTCGTCACGGCGGTGAGGTCCAGCGCGAAGTCGAACGCGTCCTCCGAGAAGTAGGTCACCACGAGGACCACCTGGGACAGCGCGGTGCTCAGCAGGAGCGCGTTCACCGGTACGTCCCGGTCGGTCTGGCGCGCGAGGAACCGCGGCATGTCGCGGTCCTTCGCGGCGACGAACAGCACCTCCGCCGCCATGAGGGTCCACGCGAGGTAGGCGCCGAGCACCGAGACGACCAGGCCGACGGCCACGAACGTGCTGCCCCACTCGCCGACGGCAGCACCGAGCACCTCGGCCATCGACGGCTGGCGCAGCTCCGCGATCTCCGCCATCGGCAGGACGCCGTACGACACGATCGTCACGGAGGCGAAGATCGCGAGCACGCTCGAGAAGCCCAGGATCGTCGCGCGCCCGACGTCCTCGCGACGCCGGGCGTAGCGCGAGTACACGCTCGCGCCCTCGACGCCGAGGAACACGAAGACCGTGACGAGCATGGTGCCGCGCACCTGGTCGAACAGCGACCCCGTGTAGTCCGCGCCACGCAGGTTCTCGGCGAACACGGCCGGGTCGAAGACCAGCAGCGCCAGCAGGACGAACACGAGGATCGGCACGAGCTTCGCGACGGTGACGACCCGGTTGATCGCCGTCGCCTCCTTGATGCCGCGCCGCACCATGAGGAAGAACAGCCACAGACCGACCGACGAGAGCGCCACCGCGAGCACCGTGTCGCCGGCGCCGAGGGCGGGGAACCAGGCGCCCAGCGTGGACATGATGAGCACCCAGTACGTCACGTTGCCCACGCAGGCGCTGGCCCAGTACCCCGCCGCGGAGAAGAACCCGGTGAAGTCGCCGAAGCCCGCCTTGGCGTAGGCGTAGACGCCGGCGTCCAGCTCGGGCTTGCGCACCGCGAGGCGCTGGAACACGAGGGCGAGCGTCAGCATGCCGGCGCCCGCCACGGCCCACGCGACGAGCGCCCCGAGGACCCCCGTCTCCTGCGCGAAGCGGCGCGGCAGGGAGAACACGCCGGCGCCGACCATCGAGCCCACGACCATCGACGTGAGCGTGAGGACCGAGACCTTCGTCGTGCTGCTCGTCGCGGTCGACGTGCCGTCCTGCGTCATGCTCGTGCCCCCGTCCGCGCGGTCGGACCTGTGGCCGACGAGCGCCGGCCGAGCCATGCGACTTCTCGCGCGATGCTGCCAGGGGTGCCCCGGTGGCGCACGCGGACGCCGCCGCACCGACCCCGCGCGGGGAGCCGCGGCCCTGCTACGCCAGGGTCCGGCGCGCCGCGACGTCCGCGCCCGCGAGCAGGGGTGACGGCACGCCGGGGCTCGCGCCGATGGCGGAGCCGCGCTGCACGGCCTCGGCGGGGATGCCGAGCACGACGACGCGGTCGTCGACGGCGCCCGCGGCGTCGACGAGCGCGAAGCCGCCGGGCGTGACGTCGAGGCTCTCGGACGCCACGGTGCCGGCGGCCGCGGTGGGCAGCGGGTGGCGTCGCGCGCGGCCCGAGTCGAGCAGCGCGCGCAGGAGCGGGTCGTCCGTCGGCCCGACGGCGCCCCGCGACATCCGCGTCTCGACGAACGCCCGGCTCCGGACCGGTCCCCGCACCCGGCTGCGGGCCACGAAGCGTCGTCCTCGACGTCGACCCGCGTGTCCTCGCCCAGCAGCTCGACGACGCCCGCGCGCACGAGCGCAAGGAGCTGGGCCGTGCGGCGCGGCGGCGGCCCCGACGCCAGCGCGAGGCCGAGCGGCGTGAGGAAGCCCTCGCCGAATCCCTCGAGCGACGCGCCGTCCACGACCCCGGACCGCACGAGCCGCGCGACCTCGCCGCGCAAGGTCTCCATCGCCTGGTTGACGCGCGCCCGCGGAGACGTGCTCGGCGAAGACACCGACTCCTGCTCCTCGCGCACCCAGCGCTCCACCCACGCCGGCCACCCGTCCGCCCCCAGCGGCGGCGGCCGGTCGGCGCGGGGCGGGGATCGAGCGCGTCGGCCGGGTCGCGCACGAGGTCCGCCGCGACCCGGGCGGGGTCGTCGGCCGCGTCCAGGCGCGCGACGAGCTGGTCGACGTCGACCTCCTCCCGCAGCGACGACGGCCGGTGCTCGACGAGGGCCGTCAGGTGCGCGACGACGAGCTCGCGCGCGACGAGCGGCCAGACGTCGCGTGCGAGGTCGAGCACCGGGCGCCCGTCGGCTCGCCCGAGGAGGGCGTCGAAGCGGGCACGGGTCGCGAGCCGCGCCCGGTACGGGGCCGGCAGGCCGTCGGCCAGCGCACCCTTGCCGCGGTACGGCAGCCCACGGCGCGACCCGGCGAGCAGGTGCGGCTCGGCCCCGCCCGGCACGTACCGCAGCGCGTCGCCGGCGTGCGGGCCGTCGGCCCCGCCGTCGTCGCACGAGCGCCCGGCCGCGTCGAGAGGCGACCCCGTGCGGGCGTCGACGAAGCGCCCGCCGCGCCCGACCGTGAGCAGCGCGAGGACGTCGAAGAAGTTCGCGCCGAGCCCCGCGACGAGCACGTCCTCGCCGGCCGGGACGGCGTCCCAGTCGCGCTCGGCGGGCATGCCGGGCTCGACGTAGACGAGCCCGTGCGTGCGCGCGGCCGCGGCGAACCGCTCGGTCCGGGCCGAGCGCACGGCCTGGACCATGCCCTGGGCGAGCACGACGACGGGCGCCTCGAGCGTCGTCGCGCCGTCGCCCGTGGCGAGCACGACCTCGCGCCACCCCGGCCGGGGGGTGCGCAGGTCGACGGCCGTCCCGGGGACCGGCACCACCTCGATGCTCCCGCGACGCGCGGCCTCGTCGAGCTGGTCGAGGTAGTACGCGCCCTGCAGGCGTCGCGACGGGTAGGAGCCGGGGCCGGTCCGGCGAGCTTCGTCGACGACGACGGCGAGGGCCCCGCCGCCGCGGACGGTGCCCGTCTCCCCGGCGGCGGCCGTCGCCCGCGCCCAGTCGACCAGGTCGGGCCCCGTGACGACGGGACCGGCCATGGGCGTCGAGGCGTCGGCGTGCACCGTCGTGCGGGCCGCCCACGTGTTGTTCAGCAGGAGCGGCGACTGGTCCGTCCGCCAGGTCGCGCCGGCACCGACCTCCACGCGGTCGACGACGGCGACGCGCAGCACCGGCAGCGACGGGTCCGGGTCCGCACCCCAGGGGGCGTCCGGCCGGCGCCGGGCCGCGAGCCGGGCGACGACGGCGACCGCCCGCGGACCGCCGCCCACGACGATCGCGTCGAGTGCAGGCCGGTCCGCGCGTGGCGCTCCGGTCATGCGGGCGGCGTCACACCGGGGCCCGCTGCCGCTGCGACCATCGGCTCCGGCGCGTCGAGCCCCGAGACGGCGTCGGCGAACGCCCGCGCCGCGGCGTCCAGCGCGGCGTCCGTGGCCGGCGTGCCCGGGAACCGGGCCGGGAGGCCGGCGAGGACGCCGCCGAGGATCTCCCGGCGGCGCGCCGCGCGCACGGTCGTGGGCAGCGTCCGCAGATGCCGGTCGAGGCGGTCGGCCAGCGCACCGGGGAAGACCCGCTCCCAGTGCTCGCGCTCCGGGCCGAGCGCGTGGGTCGGGGGCCCTTCCGTGCGGTCGGGCCCGGCCGTCCCCGCGCGCTCCGCCGTGGTCGCGGCCTCGTCGAGAGCGCCGTCGCGCACGACGACGCCGTAGGCCTCGAGCGCCTGCCCCGTGGAGACGAGCCCCGCCGCGACGTCGTCGAGCACCGCGTGCGGGTCGCGCCGGAGCGGGTCGCCGTACCCGCCCGCGCCGGAGGTGCGCAGCACGACGCGGTCGCCCGCGCGCAGCGGGTGCACGTCGACGACGGAGAGCCGTCGCTCGTTCGCGCGGCCCTCGTTGACGACGAGCTCCGTCAGCGCACCCGGCGCGCCGCCCGCGAATCCCCAGGGGCGAAAGCGCAGGCGCTCGAGGCCGCGCGCGAGCAGCGAGCCGTCGGTGAGCGCCTCGAACTCGAGCTCGAGGCCGCTCCCGCCGCGCCAGCGCCCGGCGCCGCCCGAGTCGGTGCGCAGGGCGTAGCGCAGCACGCGCACGGCGACGTTCGCCTCGACGGTCTCCACGGGGTTGTTCGACAGGTTGGAGATGCCCGAGTCGCGGCCGTCGGCGCCGTCCGCGCCGTGCCGGCGCCCGTGCCCCCGACCATCGGCTCGACGACGTCGACGCGCGACCCGTCCGCCGCCGCGAAGACGACCGGGACGACGAGCCCGCTCGACGCCGCGGGCAGCACCTCGGGCGCCGCCTGGACGAGCGCGCCGGAGACGACGTCGTTGACGCGCGACGTCGTCGCGTGCCGCACGCCCGTCGCGGCGGTACCCGTCGCGTTGAGCAGCGTGCCCGCGGGCGCGGTGAACCCGATGACGTCCATGAGCCCGCCGTTGAGCGGCACGGCCGGGTCGAGCGTGCCGACGATCGCGAACAGGCGCGTGACGACCCACGAGTGCGCGCGACCGAACGTCACCATGTTCAGCGCGGCCTCGACCTGGGGGTCGGTGCCCGTGAGGTCGAGGTGCACCGTGCCGTCGTCCACCGTCGCCGTGACGACGACGCGCAGCGGGACGTCGCTCACGCCGTCGTTGTCGAGGAAGTCCTCGAAGCGGTAGGTGCCGTCGGCGAGCGTGCGCAGCGCGGTGCGCGCCCGGGCGGCGCTCTGCTCGCGGGCGAACCGGCCGACGTCAGCGAGCCCCGCCGGGCCGAGCGCGTCGGTGAGCTCGCCGACGCGACGCCGCCCGGTGTCGAGCGCGGCGAGCATCGCGTGCAGGTCGCCGCGGTTCGCCTCGGGCGTGCGCGAGTTCGCCGCGAGGATGGCCTCGACCTCGGGCACGACCGTCCCGGCACGCACGTACCGCAGCGGCGGCACCCGGAGCCCCTCGGCGAAGACCGAGTCGTTGAGCACGCTCACGGACGACGGGACGCGCCCGCCGACGTCGGACACGTGCACGAACGCCCAGCCGTAGCCCACGAGCTCGTCGCCGTCGAAGTACGGCGCGATCGCGTGCACGTCGGGCAGGTGCGTCGACAGCCCGCCGGACAGGTACGGGTCGTTCGTCAGCACGACGTCGCCCGGTGCGAGCGGGCCGTCCGCGGTCGCGGCCTCGATCGCCGGGGTGAGGTCGAGGCCGACGAAGCCGGAGACGCCGACGTCCTGCGGGTACGCGACGAACCGGCCCGACAGGTCCGCGACGGCGCACGCGAAGTCGGCGGCGTCGCGCACGTACAGGCTCCGGCTCGCCCGGCGCAGCGTCAGGCACATCTCCTCGACCGCGGCCTGCAGCCGCGTCTGGGCGACGTCCTTCTCGACCGTCGTCAGCACCGCTCAGCCCTCCGTCTCGGCGCGGTCCCGCACGAGGTGCAGGTTGCCGCCGTCGTCGCTCGTCGCCGTCCACCCCACGGGGACGAGCACGGTCGTGTCGGCCTTCTCGACGACGGCCGGCCCCGCGACCGACGCCTCGCCGCCGTGCGGGACGAGCGCGTGCACGGTCGCGGCGCGGGGCGTCCCGTCGTACCGGACGTCGCGCGCACCGGTCTTCACGAACGTGCCGCCGACGCTGCCCGGCCGGACGTCGCCGAGCCGCACGGTGACGCTCGCGCGCACGGTCTCGGCACGCACCGTGGCGGCGTGGTCCACGAACCCGTGCACGCGCTCGTGCTGCTCGGCGAAGCGGCGGAGCGTCGCGTCGACCGCGACCCGCGGCGGCTCCGACCCGGTGTCGCCGGTCGAGCGCTCCGCGAGGACCACCTCGAGCGTCGTGGGCTGACCCGCGTACCGCAGGTCGGCGCTCAGCGTCACCGTTCCGGTGGCGTCCACCTCCTGCGTGCGCAGCCAGCCGAGGACCTCCGCCTCGAGCTCGGCGCACACCGCGGTCAGGGCGTCGAGCGTGTCGTCGGCGAGGGTCGTGCGCACGGTGCGCGCGACGTCGCGGCGCACCGGCGCGATGGCCGCACCCAGCGCGCAGAACGTGCCGGCGGCCGCGGGCACGACGATGCGCCCGACCCCGACCTCGTCCGCGAGCAGGGCCGCGTGCGTGCCGCCGGCGCCGCCGAACGCGACGAACGTGTACTGCTCGGGCACCTCGCCGTGCGCGGCCAGCACGGTGCGCAGCCGCGCGGCCATGCCCGCCGACGCCACCCGGAACGCCGCGTCGGCGACGCCGTCGGCCTGGTGCGCGGCCCCACCGGCCCGGTCGGCCCCGTCGGGCCGGTCGGCCACCTCGGTGCGCGGCCCGTCGTGCTCCAGGTCGTCGGCGACGCGCGCGAGCGCCTGCGTCGCGAGGTCCGCGCGCAGCGGGAACGTCCCGCCGAGGAAGGTGTGCGGGTCGATCACGCCCGCGTGGACGTAGGCGTCGGTGAGCGCGGGCTCGGTCCCGCCCGCGTCGTACGCGGCCGGGCCGGGCACGGCACCGACGCTCGCGGGGCCGACGCGCAGCACGGGCCGCGCGCCCGACCGGTCGCCCCGCACGACGGAGCCGCCGCCGGCGCCGATCGCCGAGACCTCGACGACCGGCGTCATGAGCGGGTGCTGGCCGACCGTGGCCGTCGTGGTGAGGACCGGGCGGCCGCCCCGCAGCACCCCGATGTCGCTGCTGGTCCCGCCCATGTCGAGCGTGACCATGTCGGTGCCGGGCCACGCCGTCGCCGCGGCGGACACCCCGCCGGCGGGCCCGGACAGCACGGTCTGCACCGGGCGCCGCATCGCGGACCCGATCGACACGGAGCCGCCGTTCGACGTCGTGATGTACACGCGGGCGTCCACGCCCAGCCGTGCGAGGCGCTCGCGCAGGGCCGTGAAGTACGCGGTCATGAGCGGGGTGATCTGCGCGTCGAGCAGCGCGAGCGTCGTGCGCTCGTACTCGCCCGCCTCGGGCCAGACCGCGGCGGCGGACGTCACGGGCAGGTCCAGGGCCGCCTCGAGCCGCGCGGCGAGGCGCTGCTCGGCGTCGCGCGCGGCGTACCCGCCGACCAGGCTCACGGCGACGACCTCGGGCGCGACGGCCTCGAGGCGCGCGACGAGGCGGGCCAGCTCGGCGTCGGCCACCTCGGGTCCGACGGCGTCCCCGCCCGCGGTGAACCGGTGCTCCACCTCGAGCACGTGCTCGCGCGGGACGATCGGCCGGGCGGGCGTCGCGTGGAGGTCGAACGAGCGCGGCATGCGGGCGCGCGCGATCTGCAGCACGTCCCGGTGCCCGTGGCTCGTCACGAGCGCGGCCCGCGCGACGCGGCCCTGGAGGATCGCGTTGAGCCCGATCGTCGTGCCGTGGGAGACCGCGGCGACGTCCGCGACGTCGATCCCGCGCGCGAGGAGCTGCGCGAGCCCGGTCTCCACGCCCTCCGACGGGTCGTGCGGCGTGCTCGGCACCTTGTGCGTGATCGCGTCCGCGAGCGACCACGACGTGCCGTCGCCCGGGACGGCGACGAGGTCGGTGAACGTGCCGCCGACGTCGATGCCGATGCGCCAGCGATGGCGGGGAAGAGGGGATGCCATGGTCTACAGGAACCTCGAGATGCGGACGGTGCGGTCGAGCACGGCGATGGTCACGACGCTCACGAGGAGCAGCAGCGTGGAGACGGCTGCGACCGAGGGCTCGAGCTGGACCTGCACCGCCGAGTAGATGCCGACGGGGACGGTGGACTGCGCCGCGCGCGACGAGCACGGACACCGCGACCTCGCCGAGCGAGATGACGGCGGCGAGGAACGCGCCGGCGACGATCCCCGGGCGCAGGAGGGGCACGGTGATCGTGAGGAAGGTGCGCACGGGCGACGCGCCGAGCGAGCGCGCCGCGCGGGGCAGCTGCGGGTCCAGCGCGGCGGCGCTGACGGCCACGACGCGCACGCAGAACGGGAACGTCACGACGAGGTGCGCGAGCCACAGCCCCTCCGCGGAACCGACCATGCCGGTGCGCTGGAGCTGGTAGAGGAACGCGAGGCCGACCATGACGCCGGGCACGGCCATGGGGGAGAGGAAGAGCAGCCCGAGCGCGCGGCGCCCGGGGAACGTGCCCGCCCCCACGGCGTACCCGCCGAGCGTGCCGAGCACGACGACGACCGGGACGACGAGGAGCGCGACGCGCAGCGAGTAGGCCAGCGAGTCGAGCCACTGCGGCGAGCCGAAGACCTCGGCGTACCAGCGCAGGGAGAACCCGGAGGGCGGGAACCGGAAGTTGTTGCCGTCGTTGAACGAGCTCACGGCGACGACGACGAGCGGCAGCAGCAGGAACGCGCACACGAGGACGAGGGGCACCAGCCCGAGGACCCGGCGCACCGGGCTGCGGCGACCCGCGGCGCGGGGGGTCCGACGGTCAGCCACGTCGCCCCCTCTCGGCCGCGCGGCCCAGGAGGCCGATGAGGGCGCACCCGACGAGGGTCACCGTGAGCAGCACGAAGCTCAGGGCGGCGGCGCGCGGCTGGTCGAACGCGACCATCGCCTCCGTCTGGATGCGCAGCCCCGCGAGCGACTGGTTCGCGCCGCCCACGAGCATGGGTGTCACGTACACGCCCATGCTCAGCGAGAACACGATGACGAGCGCCGCGACGACGCCGGGCGTCGCGAGCGGCAGGACGACGGAGCGGAACGTGCGCACGCCGGACGCGCCGAGGTCGGCCGACGCGCGCAGCAGGTTCGCGTCGATCGCGCCGAGCGACGCGGACAGCGCCAGCACGGCGAACGGCAGCAGCACGTGCACGACGGCGAGGAACACCGTCCACGGCGACCGCAGCAGCGGCAGGGACTCGTCGGTCAGACCGAGCGCCTGGAGCGCCACGTTGACCGGGCCCTCGCCCGCCATGACGACGCGCCAGCCGAACGAGCGCACGACCTCGCTCGTCAGCAGCGGCGACAGCGTGACGACGAACACCACGGCCTTGCCGACCGGCGACGTCGAGCGCGCGAGGTACCACGCGACCGGGAACCCGAGCACGAGGCACGTGAGGCTCACCCGGACCGCGAGCCACAGGCTCTCGACGACGGAACCCCACAGGTACGGCGTGGAGAACACCTCGCCGTACTGCGCCAGCGTGAGCCCCGGCAGCGGGTTGTTCATGGCGTCCGTGGGGCGCAGGCTCAGCACGAGGAGACCGGCGAGCGGCACGAGGAACGCCAGCACGACGAACGCGGTGGGCGCGATCGCCGCGACGTGACCGCGCAGCTCGCGCCGGCGTCGCGGCGCCCGCACGGCGCGCTCGCCGGTGCCTCCGCGGCCGGGTCGGCGGGGACGGGGGGCGTCGTCACGTCGCCGTCCCGAGGAGCAGGAGGTCGTCGTCGGACCACGTGATCCCGACCGGCTCGTCCTCGGCGAAGCGCCGCGTGCCGGGCGGGCACGCGAGCAGCTCGGTGCCGTCGGCGGCGCGCAGGCGGTACTCGTAGCGCTCGCCCGTGAAGCCCACGGACAGGACCGTGCGCGCGCGGCACCGTCCCCGGTGCCGGCACCGTCGGCGGGCGCGGTGCCGGCGGGGTCGACGAGCACGACGTGCTCGGGACGCAGCGCGACGGTCTCGGACCGCTCGGTGCGCGGGACGGCGCGGCCCAGCACCGTGCGCCGCCCGTCCGCCTCGCGCACCGGCAGCAGGTTCGCCGCGCGACGAAGTCGGCGGTGAAGCGCGTGCGCGGGGCGCGGTAGAGCTCCTCGGGCGTGCCGAGCTGCTCGAGCCCGCCGTGCGCGAGCAGCGCGACACGGTCCGACAGCGCGAGCGCCTCCGCCTGGTCGTGCGTGACGAACACGGTCGTCGTGCCGACCTCGCGCTGGAGCTCGCGCAGCTCGTGGCGCATCTGCCGGCGCAGCTTCGCGTCGAGGTTCGACAGTGGCTCGTCGAGCAGCAGCACGCGCGGCCGGGTGACGAGTGCGCGGGCGATCGCGACACGCTGCTGCTGGCCGCCCGAGAGCTGCTGCGGGTACCGGTCGGCGTAGTCGGAGAGGTGGACGAGCCGCAGCGCGTCGGCCACGCGCTCGTCCCGCTCCGCGCGCGGCACGCGGCGCGTGCGCAGCCCGTACTCGAGGTTGCGCCGCACCGTCATGTGGGGGAACAGGGCGTAGCTCTGGAAGACGAGCCCCGTCTCGCGCCGGTTCGGGGCGACGTGGGTGACGTCCTGGCCGTCGATGGCGACGGTCCCCGTCGTCGGCGCGACGAACCCGGCGAGCACGCTGAGGAGCGTGGACTTGCCGCAGCCCGACGGGCCGAGGACGGAGACGAACTCGCCCGCCTCGATCGTCAGCTCGTCGAGCTCGAGCACGGGCGGGCCGCCGTAGCCCACGCTCAGCCCGCGGATCTCCACGCGCCCTGCGTCGTCGTGCCCGTCGTGCGGGCCGTCGTCGGTGCCGTCATCAGCCGAAGATCTGCTGCCAGCGCGCCTGCAGGTCGGGCAGCTGCGGCGTGATGGCCTCGTAGTCGACCCACACGAAGTCGTCGTACGCGCCCTCGCCGCTGGCGATCTGCTCGTCGAACTGCGCCGGGTAGACGTTCTCGTCGTTGGACGCCGCGTACCAGGTGCCCTCGGAGAAGACGGGCTGGTACTCGCTCGAGGCGACGTAGTTCAGGAACTCGTACGCGAGGTCCTCCTCCTCGGTGCCCTCCGCGACGAAGAGCGACGTCAGGGCGCCCACGGAGCCCGACTCGGGGTAGGAGTAGCCGATCGGCTCGCCCTGGTTCTGCTGCACGAACGCGCGCCCGTCCCAGTGCGCCGCGACCCACGCGTCGCCGTTGGCGAGCGCGGTCTCGACGCTCGTGCCGTCCGCCGGGAAGGCCGACGCGCAGTCCGCGAGCGTCTCGAGCTGCTCGAAGGCCGCGTCGACGTCGTCGGGGTTCGTGATCGTGCCGCCCGCCTCGTCGATCAGGCCGGCGAGGAACTCCACGCCCGTGTTGAACGTCAGCGGGGACACCGCCACGTGCCCGCAGTACGCGGGGTCGAGGAGGTCGGACCACGCGGTCGGCGGCTCGTCGACCTGGTCGGTGCGGTAGGCGATGCCGGTCGAGCCGACCGTCAGCGGGACGCCGTACTGGGTGCCGTCGACGTTGCTCTGCTCCACGAGCACGGAGTTGAGCTGGTCGAACTCGGCGATGCGGTCGGTCTCGAGCTCGGCGACGACGCCCGCGGACACGGCGCTGGGGATGACGTTGGGCGTGAACGCGACGACGTCGTAGGCCGGCGTGCCGCCCTGCGTCGAGCGCAGCGCGGTCAGCCAGTCCGCCGGCCCGCCGGGGACGAGCTCGACCGTCGCGCCCGTGTCCTCCTCGAACGGCTCGACGAACGCCTCGGTGAACGACTCGCCCCACGAGCCGGCGTAGACGGCGACCGTGAGCGTGCGGCCCGACAGGTCGCCCGACGCGTCGTCGCCCGAGCCGGTGTCGGTGTCGGAGCCGGACGAGCACGCGGCGAGCCCGGCGGTCAGCGCGAGCGTGGAGGTGACGGCGAGCGTGCGGGGGAGCCCGGTGCGGGCGGCTCGACGCGGGGTGCGGGAGGTCATGGGGATCTCGTTCCTTCGGGTCGTGCACCGGGTCGTGGGGACCGCGGCGGGGACGGGAGGGGTGCCGGGCGGGTCAGGCGTCGGCGTGGTGCGGCGGCCGGCGCCGGTCCCAGGCGTAGTGGCGCTCGAGGACCTGACCGAGCCGCAGGAGACAGTCCTCGCGGCCTGCGGGGCGACGAGCTGCGTGCCGAGCGGCAGGCCGTCGTCGTCGAGGTGCGTGGGCAGGGTGAGGGCGGGCACGCCGATCATGCTGGGCACCGTCGTGAAGGCCAGTGTGCGCTCGTAGACGACGGACTCGCGCGACGGGGCCTGGCGCGCGAGCTCGTCGAGCACGACGCCCACCGCGGGCACGCGCGTCGCCGTCGTCGGGGTGAGCACGACGTCGACGTCACGGAACAGCGCCGCGGTCGTCGCGCGGGCGAGGGCGCGGACCCGGACGGCCGCGCGGACGTAGTCGGCCGCCGAGAGGCCGTCCGCCTGCGCCATGACGCGGTGGATGTAGGGCTGGAGCAGCTCCGGGTGGTCGAGCGGCGTCTGCTGCAGCCAGGCCGGGATGACCACCCCGGGGTAGAGGTCCATGAGCTCGGCGCCCTCGTCCGGCGGGTCGAGCGCGACGACGGTGTGGCCCTGGGAGCGCAGCACGTCGGCGACGTCCTCGACCGCGGCGACGCACGCGGCGTCGACGGCGATCCGGGCGTCGGAGGACCGCGTGAGCAGCCCGACGCGCAGCGGGTCGGGCGCGCGGTCGAGGTCGGCGAGGAGGTCGGGCGACGAGGACGGGACCTGCCACGCGAGCGGGTCCGGCGCGGCGAGCCGCGACACGACCGCCGCCGTGTCGCGCACCGTCCACGTCACGACGCCCTCGGTCGCGCCACCCTCCCAGCCCTGGACACGCTGGGGCAGCAGGCCGCGCGAGGGCTTGAGCCCGACGAGCCCGCAGAACGCCGCGGGGACGCGCAGCGAGCCGCCGCCGTCGCTCGCGAGCGCGACGGGGACGATGCCGGCCGCGACCGCGGCGGCCGACCCCCCGCTCGACCCGCCGGGGGAGCGGTCGAGGTCCCACGGGTTGTGCGTGGTGCCGGAACGCGGGCTCTCGCACGACGTGGTCATCGCGAGCTCGGGCGTCGCGGCGCGGCCGACCTGGACGAAGCCCGCGGCGAACGCGGCCGCCGGGAGGAGGTCGGTCGCGTCGGCGGGGGTCTCGTCGATCGCGAGCGAGCCGCGCGTCCACGCTGGCCCGCGACGGAGAACGTGTCCTTCACGGTCAGCGGGACGCCCGCGAAGGGCGCGAGCGGCGCCCCGGCGGCCCGCGACCGGTCGACCGCCCGGTCCACCTTGTCGGCCGCCGCGAGCGTCGCGACGTCGTCGCGCCACACGAGCGACCGCACGGCCGGGTCGACGGCGTCGGCACGGGCGAGCGCCGCCTCCGCGACGGCGCGCGCGGTCGTGCTGCCGGACCGGATCCGGGCAGCCGTGTCCATCACCGACATATGTGATGGAAGATTCGGGGTCACGGGTAGACGTTAACCATCGGACGGCGACCGCTCCAAGCCGGTTCCTGCAGGGTCCAGGTGCTGAGACGGGCGTGGCGGGTTGACCCCGGAAGCGGCGCGGTCGCGGAATCGCCTGGTATACATCTGGATGAAAACGCTCGCCAGCGCACGCGGGCACGCACGGACCGGCGAGGAGCCATGACGACGACACGACCCGACGGCGGGGGCGCACCCCCGGGCGTCGATCCCGACCTGTTCGCCTCGGTGCGCGGCGTCTCCGGGCCCGTGCTCGCCGAGCGGATCACGTCCTGGATCGAGCAGGGCGTCCTCGCGCCCGGCACCCGTCTGCCCACGATCGAGGAGGTCGCCACGGCGTCCGGCCTCGGGCGGTCCACCGTCGCCGGGACGTGGTCGCTGCTCGTCGACCGCGGGCTCGTGCAGACCCGCCGCCGGGGCGGGACGATCGTCGTCGGCCCGCCGAGCGCCCCCGCCTGGCCCCGCGCGGGCGAGCCGCCCGTGTTCGCCGGCTGGTCCTCGGTGGACCTCGCGTCCGCGCACCCGACGGCGACCGGCTCCCCGACCTCCTCGAGGCGTTCGAGCGCAGCCTGCGCGAGCCCCACACCAACTCGCTGCGCCGCGAGGCCATCACGCCGGCGCTGCTCGACGCCGTCCGCCAGGACTGGCCCTTCGACGCCGCCGAGTGGGTCACGGTGAGCGGCGCGGGCGAGGCCACGCTCCTCACCGCGGAGGCCGCGACCGCCCCGGGCGGCCTCGTCGCCGTCCAGGAGCCCGCGGTCTCCGGGACGATCGGCAACCTGCGCTCGGTGGGCTTCGAGGTCGTCGGGGTCGCGTCCGACGCGTCCGGTCCCGTGCCGGAGGCGCTCGAGCGCGCCCTCGCCGCGGGCGCGCGGACGTTCGTGTACCAGCCGGGCGGCGAGTTCTCGCTCGAGGGCGGGGTGACCCCGCAGCGCCTCGCCGAGCTCGCCGACGTGCTGCGCGCGCACGCCCCGGACGCGTGGGTGCTCGAGGAGGACGTGCTCGGCCCCCTCGCGCCCGTGCGGCCGCTCAGCCTGGGCGAGCTGCTGCCAGGCCGGGTCGTGCGCGTCACGTCGTTCTGCCGCGCGTTCGGCCTCGACCTGCGGACCACGGTCGTCGGCGGTGCGCGCGAGGTGGTGCTGGGGGTGCGCCGCCTGCGCAGCCACGGCATCCTCGCGCAGAGCCGCATCCTCCAGAACGCGCTCGCCCACCTGCTCGTCACGCCGAGCGTGGGGACGCTGGTCGCGGACTCCGGGCGCTGGTACGCCGACCGCGCGGCCGACCTCGCCACGGCGCTCGCGGCCCACGACGTGCGCACCTCGACCCCTCCGGGCGGCCTCGTCGTGTGGGTGCGCGCCGAGAACGAGGACGAGGCGCTCGCCGAGCTCGGCGCGCGCGGGATCGTCCTCACGCCGTCGTCGCGCACCTTCGTGAGCCCGCCGCGGCCCGCGTGGCTCCGCGTGGCGACGCCGCAGATCCCGGCGGACCCCGCGCGCGTCGGCGAGCTCGCCGACGTCCTCGCGAGCGCCGCCCGGGCCGCCCTCCTCGCGGGGTAGCCGAGCGCTCTCCCGGAACCGGCCGCTCCTCCTGGTGGGACGGCCGGGCGTCGACGCCGTCCCCAGATGCGACCGGGACGACCCCGCCCGACGCTGGACGTCCGCTCGTCGCGTCGAGAAGCAGGCGCGTGCCGTGGACGTCCCGCGCAGCGGCGGGACGTCCGGACTCCCGAGGGAGAGACGATGTTCTTCCACCGTCAAGAGCTCCAGCACAAGGCCAAGCCCGACAAGCCCGACGCCGTCTACGCCCGCAAGCTGCAGGAGGTGCTGGGCGGGCAGTACGGCGAGATCACCGTCGCCATGCAGTACGGGTTCCAGTCGTGGAACGCCCACCTGCCCGGCAAGTACCGCGACCTGCTCTACGGCATCGGTGCCGAGGAGATGGGGCACGTCGAGATGCTCGCGACGATGATCTCCCAGCTCCTCGCGGACGCCCCGCTCGGCGTCGTCGATGGCGCGGTGCAGGACGACCCGACGGTCGCCGCGATCGTCGGCGGGACCGACCCGCAGCAGGCGATCGTCGCGGGCGCGGGCGCGCGCCCGGTCGACTCCAACGGAAACCCGTGGACCGCCGGTTACGTGACCGCGAGCGGCAACATGCTCGCCGACTTCACGGCGAACGCGAACGCCGAGATGCAGGGCCGGCTCCAGGTGTCCCGGCTGTACCACATGACCGACGACCGCGGGGTGAAGGACCTCCTGGCGTTCCTGCTCGCGCGGGACACCATGCACCAGAACCAGTGGCTCGCCGCAGCGCAGGAGCTGCGCGACGAGGGGATCGAGGAGCTGCCCGTGCCCAGCACGTTCCCGCAGAACAAGGAGCACACCGAGTCGTCCTACCAGTACATCAACTTCTCGGACGGCGAGCACGCGTCCGAGGGGCGCTGGGCGAGCGGACCGACGCCGGACGGCAAGGGCACGTTCGAGTACGTCGCCACCCCGCCGCCCGGCGTGCCGATGCCGCCGCCCACGCAGCCCGACCCGCGGTTCCACGGGACGACCGCCAAGCCGTCGACGCTCGACAAGGCCACAGGGGTCGTCAAGGACGCCCTGCACAAGGAATGAAGGGGGACGACATGACCGCATCATCCGCATCCGGCTCGACCGCACGCCCGGCCCGCACCGCACGAGGTGTCCACCAGTACCTCGCGCTTGATCATCGGGATCGTCTACCTGCTCATCGGGGTCATCGGGTTCGCGATCACGGGCTTCGACGGGTGGCTCGAGCACGACCACTCGCAGACGCTCCTCGGGTTCGCGATCAACCCGCTCCACAACGTCGTCCACCTCCTCGTCGGACTGCTCGGCGTGCTCCTGTGGAGCCGGTCGGCGAGCGCCCGCACCTACGGGTGGATCCTCGCGATCGGGTACGGCGCCACGTTCGTCTACGGCCTGATCGTCGTGAACAACGAGGACGCGAACATCCTCAACATCAACGGCGCCGACAACGTGCTGCACGCCGTCAGCGCCGCCGCGGGCCTCGCGATCGCGCTGTGGCCCGCCCGTCGGGAGCAGCCGGCGACCGGGACGACCGCGCGGTGAGCACGTCCGGTCCGCGTGCCCCGGTCGTCGGGCCGCGCGGACCGGGACGCACGGACGGGGGCGCCGGCACCGAGCACCGGCGCCCCCGTCCGCGCGCGAAGTGTGCAGGCCTCAGGCGTCGGAGTGGTCCGACGCCTGGTCTCCCGTCCGCGGGTTCATGCTCGCCGGGTCGGCGTCCGTGTCGCCGCCGTCCGCGGTCCCCGCGCCTGCGCCTCCGCACCCGTGCGCGGGTTGAGGGACGCCGGGTCCGCGTCGGGGTCCTGGCTCGGGTCGTAGCCGTCGTTGCGCTGGCTGCTCTTGCTCATGTCGTCCTCCTCGCGGTGCGGCGCGCGCCCCGGTGTCCTGCGGGGCGGCGGTCACTCACCGTGGCACGCCGGTCACGGCCACGCACGCCCTCGTGCGCCGGCACGCGACGGTCGCAGGTCTCGCCGCCGGGGCGTGCCTGGACGGGCGCTCCTGCCTAGCCTGGTGACCGAGCGGTACCGAGGGGTCGAGAAGCGGCTCGAACGCGCGAGGACGCGGAGGTCGCGATGTCGGACCAGGTGCCGGAGCGGATGGACCCCTCCCTGGCTGGTCACCCCCGGCTGCGCAGCGTCGCCGAGGTGGCGGAGCTGGCGGGCGTCGTGGCGCCCCTGTACGTGCGGTTCAGCGGGGGACCGGCGTCTGACGCCGCCGTCGCGAGCCGCGACCACGAGAGCGGGTGCGTGCTCCCGGGCCTGAGCGTCAACCCGCTCACCCCGGAGCCGTGGTGGGACCGCCCGGCCGAGCACTGGGTCGCGCGCCAGCTGTGCCAGTACGCGTACCTCATGACCCCCGAGCGCTTCCCCTGGCTGCTCACCGGCACGGTCGTCGGGCGGGGGCCGGACTGCGAGCCGCTCCTCGTCGACACCACCCCGGTGGCCTCGATCGACCCGTCGGTCGTGGCGGAGGCGGGCCGGCTCTATCGCGAGGTGTTCGACGCCGGCCGCACCAGCACCTGACCCCGGGCCTGCGAGTGCGCCGGGCGCCGCCTACGGTGGCGGTCCGTCCCTGCCAGGAGGTCCCGTGCCCGACGCCGCCGCACCCGCCCAGCAGTCCCTCCCACCGCGGTCGCTGCCGCGCGCGTCGGTGTCGGACACCCTGCGCGTGGCCGGGACGGTCGCCGTCCCGCTGCTCGCGCGCGGGCTGATCGTGCGCCGTCCCGGCGTCGTGCGACGCGCCGAGGCCGTCGACGCCGACCGGCAGGGCGTCCGCCTGTTCCAGCGGTTGCGCCGCACGTACGGCGCCGGACCGCTGCGACTGCGGGTCCCGGGGCGGCGTGTCGTCGTGCTGCTGGCCCCCGAGCACGTGCACCGCGTCCTCGCGGAGTCGCCCGACCCGTTCTCGCCCGCCACGAAGGAGAAGGCGTCGGCGCTCGGGCACTTCCAGCCGCACGGCGTGCTGATCTCCACCGGCGCGACCGCGCGGACCGGCGCCGCTTCACCGAGGACGTCCTCGACAGCGGCCACGCGGTGCACCGCACCGCGGACGCGATGGTCGCGGCCGTCCGCCGCGAGGTCGCGGACCTGGTCGACGTCGCCGCGCGCGACGGGGAGCTCGACTGGGACGCGTACGCGCGCACGTGGTGGCGGATGGTGCGCCAGCTCGTGCTCGGCACGAGCGCCCGCGACGACGAGGCGCTCACCGACGACCTGCACGTGCTGCGCGCGACGGCGAACTGGGCGTTCCTCCACCCCGCGCGCCGTGCACGCCGCGACCGCTTCCTCGAGGCGGTCCGGCGCCGGATCGCGTTCGCCGAGCCGGGAAGCCTCGCCGCCTCGATGCCGTTCGCGCACGTCACCGGCCGCACCGAGCCGGAGCAGCAGGTGCCGCAGTGGCTCTTCGCGTTCGACGCCGCCGCGTGGGCGAGCTACCGGGCGCTCGCGCTGCTCGCGAGCCACCCCGACGCGCTCGCGCGGGCGCGCGAGGAGATCGCCGGGCGCGACCTCTCGGTGACGCAGGACCTGCCGTACCTGCGCGCCGTCGTGCTCGAGTCGTTGCGCCTGTGGCCGACGACGCCCGCGCTGCTGCGCGAGACGACGGCGCCCACGCGCTGGGAGGGCAGGCGCGTGCCGGAGGACACGCTCGTCCTCACCTACGCGCCGTACTTCCACCGCGACGACGAGCGGCTCGAGGAGGCCGACAGGTTCGCCCCCGAGCTGTGGACGGGGCCGCGGACCGAGGCCGACTGGCCGCTCGTCCCGTTCAGCGCCGGGCCGGCGGAGTGCCCCGGCCGCAACCTCGTGCTGCACGTGACGAGCACGGTGCTGGCGCTCCTGGTCGACGCGAGCGGCGAGGACGGCCCGCGGCTCGTGGGGCGGCACCCGCTCGACCCGGACGCCGCGCTGCCGGGCACGCTCGACCCGTTCTCCCTGCGCTTCGCGCTGGGACCCGCGGGGGACTGACCGCGGCGAGGGAACCGGCGAGAGGTCAGCGTGCGGGCTCCTCCTGGTGCGGGCGCCGGTCGGCGTCGTGCTCCGCGGACCTGGTGCGGGGTCCTCCACGAAGCGGGGCCGGCAGGCGTACCAGCCGGCGACCGCGCCGGGGACCACGGTCGCGGCGAGCGCCAGCAGCGGCACCGACCACGACCCGGTCGCCTCGCGCAGGAGGCCCAGCCCGATCGGCCCGAGGCACGCCAGTCCGTACCCGATCCCCTGGACGAAGCCCGACACGGCCGAGGCCGTCTGCGGCGTCCTGGTCCGGCGGTTGATGAGCGTCATGCAGAGCGGGAAGGTGCTCACCCCGATGCCGAGCGCGCACATCCAGACCGGCGTGCCGTCGAGCGGGGACAGCAGCAGGCCCAGGTACCCCGCGACGAGGAAGACCGAGCTCGCGACCACCACGGCGAACGGGTTGGCCGTGCGGGTGGCCACCTGAGGGACCACGAGGGCCGCGACCACGCCCCAGGCCGAGTAGAGCGCCACCATGGAGCCGCCCAGGGCGGCGCTGCCTCCGGCGCGGTGAGGACGGCCGGCACCCAGGTGATGATCCCGTAGTTGGACAGCGACAGCGTCGCGAACAGGACCACCAGTCCCCAGACGGTCGACGACCTGCTGATCCGTCGCCCCGTCGCGGTCGTCGTCGCGGCCGTCGTCGGCGTCGCGGCCGCTGCCGCGGGCCGGGCGGGCGGCGGGCGGCGGGGAGCCTCGCGGCCAGGACGAACCAGACGGCGGCGGCCACCGCGGCCGGCGCCGCCCAGACCCCGACCGAGACCCGCCAGGACGCGGCGTCGGACACGGGGACCGCCAGGAGCGGGGCGACGAACTGGCCGGTCTGCATGAGGAGCAGGTAGAGCGAGGTCCACAGGGCGAGCCGGTCGGGGAACCAGGTCTTGACCAGCGGGACGATGACGACGTTCGCGGCCCCGATCCCGGCGAGGGCCAGGACGGTCGACGCCACGAGCACGACCGGCGTCGGGGAGAGGGCGCGCAGCAGGAGCGACAGGGCGGTCAGCCCGAGCGCCACCGTCGCCGTGCGTTCGAGCCCGAACCTCCGGGTCACGACCGGGGCGAGGAACCCGAAGACGGCGAACGACGCCGCCGGGACGGTGCCGAGCAGCCCCGCCAGCGCCACCCCGAAGCCGAGGTCGGCACCGATGATCTCCAGGAGCGGGGTGAAGCCGGTCACCGCCGTCCGGAGGTTGACCGCGGTCAGCGCGATGGCGAGCCCCGCCCACAGGGCGAGGGTCGGACGCCGCGCGGGGACGCGGTCTCGGACGAGTGTGGTCACGCTAGACTCCGAGCGGTGTCGACGGGTGATGGGATCATGGGATGAATCGCGGGGAGTCTTCCACAGGCGGGCCGATGCGTCGAGTGGGTCTCATCGACCAGGCCGCCGCGCGCTTCCGCGACGAGGTCGTCTCCGGCCGCTGGCCGGTCGGCGAGCGGATCCCCACCGAGCCGGCGCTCGTGGCGGAGTTCGGCGTCGGGCGGAACACCGTCCGCGAGGCGCTCCAGTCGCTCGTGCACGCCGGGCTGCTGCGCCGGGAGCAGGGGCGCGGCACCTTCGTCATCTCCAGCTCCGAGCTGACCGGCACGCTCGAGCGGCAGCTCGCGGGCGGTACGCGGCGCCACTACCTGGAGCTGCGGCTCGCTCTGGACAGCACCGCGGCGTCGCTCGCCGCGCGAAGCCGCACCGACGCGGACGTCGCTCTGCTGCGCGAGCTGTGCGACCGCCGGGAGGCCGCCTGGTCGAGCGACGACCCCGACGCCCGCGCGCACGCAGACCTCGCCCTGCACCGCGCGGTCGTCGAGGCGACGCACAACCCGCTGTACGTCACGCTGTACTCGAGCATGCTCGACGTCTTCGCCGTCCACATGCGCGACGACGAGGGCGGGGACCCGGAGACGGCGCACCGCCACCACCGTGAGCTGGTCGACGCGATCGCCGTCGGCGACCCCGACGGTGCCGCCGGGGCTGTCGCCGCCGTCGTCGCGCCGTTCATGGGCTGAGCCGGCGCGGCGCGAGATTCGTCGACGAGGCTCCGGACGTCGTCAGCCCGGTGTCCTCCCGGCCGCGCTCCTGCGCCGCCGCGGCGCCGCGGACCGCGGGGGTGCCTGGCGCATGTGGTCCCGTGCGCGACCGAGGATGTCGGCCAACGCCTCGACGTCGGCGCGCGACAACGCGGCGAACAGCAGCTCCTCGAGGATGCCGACGTGCCCCGGGAAGACGTCGGCGAGCACGGCACGCCCGGCGTCGGTGATGGTGACGGTCACGCTGCGTTCGTCGTCCGGCGACGGGGAGCGGGTGACGAGCCCCCGCTTCTCGAGCGTCTGGGCCTGGTAGGTCAGCCCGCTGCGGCTGTAGACGACGCCGTCGGCCAGGTCGGTCATCCGCCGGCTGCCCGCGGGCGAGTCGCCGAGGGTGGCCAGGAGCTGGAACTGGACGTAGCTGAGGTCCCCGGCCTCGTGCAGCTGCTGCTCCACGGCGTGCCGCAGCAGGCTGCTCGCCTCGATGAGGGCGAAGTACGCCCCGAGCTGTGTCGCGTCCAGGGGGCGTGGTGCAGAGGGCATGTCGTCAGACTACCGGTGCTTCGAATCCGCAGGGGTTGCTTCCAATTCGAAGGAGGTGTAGCGTCACGATCAATCGCTTCGAATCCGAAGCAATACGAGTAGAGGACACCATGAAGGCAATGCGGTTCCACGAGACGGGCGGTCCCGAGGTCCTGCGGTACGAGGACGTCGACGTGCCGGTCCCGGGCGCGGGAGAGGTGCGCGTGCGGGTCGCGGGCTCCGCGTTCAACCCGGCCGACGGCGGGATGCGCGGCGGGTTCCTGCCGATCCCGATCACCCTGCCGCACACCCCCGGCTACGACGTCTCCGGGACGGTCGACGCGATCGGCGACGGCGTGGACGGGCTCGCGGTCGGCGACGAGGTCGTCGGGTTCATCCCGATGGCCGCGGACGGCTCGGCGGCGCAGCACGTCGTCGCGCCGGCGGACGCCCTGGTGACGGCGCCGACGCGCATCCCGCTGGCCGACGCCGCCGGGCTGCCGTCGGTCGCCCTCACCGCCTGGCAGGCGCTGTTCGAGGCGGGCGGGCTCGAGGCCGGGCAGCGCGTCCTCGTCAACGGGGCCGGCGGTCCCGTCGGCGGGTACGCCGTCCAGCTGGCCAAGCGCGCCGGGGCGTACGTCGTCGCGACCGCGAGCCCGCGCAGCCGCGACGTCGTCGAGGCGTCGGGCGCGGACCAGGTGGTCGACCACACGACGACGTCCCTGCTCGACGCCGTCCAGGAGCCGGTCGACGTGCTGCTCAACCTGGCGCCCATCACGCCCGAGCGTTTCACCGCCCTGGTGCCGCGCGTTCGCGACGGCGGCGTGGTCGTGTCCACCACCCCGATGGTCACGACGCCGAGCGACGAGGACCGCGGCGTGCGCGCCGTGACGATCTACGTCCACCCCGACGCGACGTGCTCTCCCGGCTCGTCGCGCTCGTCGACAGCGGCGAGCTGCGCGTGGAGATCGCCCGCCGCGTGCCGTTGAGCGAGCTGCCGGAGATCCACCGGCAGTCCGACGCGGGCGAGGTCCACGGCAAGGTGGTGGCCCTACCGCCCGCCGCGTGAGACCGCCCGGCCTGCCGCCGACGGGCCCGGCACCCCGAGTGGGGGCCGGGCCCGCGCTGCGCGCCCGTCAGGGAGCGACGGCGCGGCGGCGGCTCACCAGGACCAGGCCCGTGCCGGCGAGGACGACGAGCGCCCCAGTCGCCAGCAAGGCGCCGGTGTCGCCGCCCGTGGACGCCAGCGCGGTCGCCGTCCTCGCCGCCGCGACGGCGGCGACCGGCTGCGCGTCGGACAGTCCCAGGTTGGCCGGGTCGGTCGACGGTGCCCCGACGGGCACGGCCGTGCCCGTGTCGCCGCGCACCGGGCCGCCCGGACCTGCCACGAGGTCCGCGAGGGTCACGCCGGTCCAGCCCCACGCGACGGACGGCTGGTCGAGGGCGCCCAGTCCGATGAGCCAGTGCTGCTGACCGGGCGAGGTCATGTTGTCCCACCCGGTGTAGAACCGCGGGCTGCCCATGGTCGTGCCCACGGCCGAACCCCACACCTGGAACGCCGGCAGGCGCGTGACGTCCGTGCCCGCCGGGACGCGCACGAACACCTTCTGCCCGGGCGTCACGGACGTGACGACGCGCCCTTGGGCGTCGACGAGGACGATCCCCGCCGGCATCGGCGACCCGTCGGCCGTGCGCAGCTCGACGTGCACGTCGCCCGTGCCGCCGAGCAGCGTGGACGTGAACCCGTAGTCGGTCGAGCCGTCACCGTTGCGCACGAACCCGTCGGGGACGAACCCGGGCTGCGGGACCACGACGTTCTCCGTCAGCGCCTTCTCGATGAGCCACGCCGCGACCTCCATGGTCGCGGTCCGGTCGCTCGCCCCGGACGACCACGAGCCCGCGAGCTCCTGACGGGCCATGTCGCTCACCGTGACCCGGTTGGCGCTGTCGACGTCGAAGAACAGGCCCATGACGTCGCGGCCGGTCGAGAAGTACCAGACGGCGAACTGCGTCGCCTCGTACGCGGTGTACTCCGCGGTCCGGTCGTCCGTCGCCGACGAGGCCGACGTGACACCCGCCCGGGCGAGGAGGTCGCGCGCGCTCACCGCGCGCGCCGCGAGGTCGGCGCCGCCCGCGTACCCGTTGAACAGCACCGTCTGGTGGGCATCGGTGTTGTCCCACGTCATGCCCTCCGGGTCGGCGTGCACCACCTCGCCGTTCCAGGCGTGCCACCACGACGCCGCGATGTCCCGGTCGTAGGCGAGGTTCGTCGTCCCGTCGGCCTCCACGATCGTGTGGTGCAGGAAGTGCAGCTGCGGGTTGTTCGACCAGCCGCTCCAGTCCTTTCCGGACCCGCCGACGACGGGGTCGTGGAAGTACCAGTAGTCGCAGCCGAAGCCGTCGGCGCCGCCGTCGTGCCAGTGCGCCTCGTACTCGGGGTGCGGGTACGCCGCCTGGTCCGCGGCCAGCGTCGTCGCGGCCGACGTCGCCGCCATCATCGCCACGGACGCGCTGACGCCCACCGGGTGGTCGTGGTCGTGGTCGTGGAGCGGGTCGACGTCGTCCTCGTGGGCGTCGACGCCGGTCGCGTCCTCCTTGGGCTCGGTGCCCACCGCGACGGGGTCGGCGGGTGCCGGTGCGCCCGCGTCGGCGGCGAGGTCCTCGGACGCCGTCCCGACCGCGCCGGCGGGCGCCGCGATCCCGTCCGCCGGAAGGTCCGGCGTCGCGGTCGTCTCCTCGGCGACCGTCTCCTCGGCGACCGGCTCGACCGCCGCGTCCGGCTGACCCGGGTCGTCCGGCTCGACGGGCGTCAGGTCCGTCGCGCTGGGCTCGGAGGACGTCGCCGTGGTGGTGGCGGGGTCGGCGACGGGCGTCGCCTCGGTGTCGGACGCGTGCGCCGCGAGAGGAGCACCCAGGACGAGTGCTGCCGAGACGGCGGAGGCGGCTGCGGTACGACGGACCTTCATGGTCGCTCCTCGATGGAGGTGGGATGGTGCGCGATGGGCGGCGGAGAGTGGCCGGGGCGCCGTCGCGCGCCGTGGTCACCGGGCGCCTCGTCCGTCGCCTCGCTCGCACCGGCGCGTCGAGCAGGAACGTTCCGTCAGATGCATCCGCGCGGCCTCTATGCCGCGGTCGCTCGTGTCAGTGGTGACGCCGGCCGCCGGCCGCCGCCCGGCAGGTCGGGGCCGCGCTACCCCGCGGTGATCCGTCGGACCGCGAGCTCGACCTCGCGGGGGTCGCGGGCCTGGGAGTCCAGGGCGCGGTGATGGTGAGCCCCTCGATGAGCGCGTCCAGGACGCGCGCGGTGTCGGGGTCGAAGTGACGCTCGAGCGCCGCGCGGCTGCGGGCCATCCAGCCGGCGGTGATGGCTCGGTAGGCCGGCTCGCGGGCGGCGAGGGTGTAGAGCTCGTGCGACAGGACGAGGTCGCGGTCGTCGCCGAACACGTCCTCGAGGATGATCGCGACGACCGCCTCGCGCGCCGCGTCGACGTCGGGTGCCTCGGCCATGCGCCGCTCGAACCGGTCGCTGACGCTGGTCGCGAACCGCGTGAAGGCCTCGCGCAGGAGGTCGTCCATGCCGTCGAAGTAGTACGTCATCGCGCCGAGCGGGACGTCGGCGCGAGCGGCGACCTTGCGGTGGGAGGTGCCGGCGACCCCGGAGCCGGCGACGACCTCGAGGCAGGCGTCGATGATGCGGTCGCGTCGGTCGGGGTCGTTGCGGCGTCCGAGCCGCGAGCCCGGCGGCCGGTCGTGCGCGTCCATCGGGCTAGCCGATCGTCCGGACCACGCGGGCGGGGTTGCCGACGGCGACGACGTCCGGCGGGACGTCCTTGACGACGACCGACCCGGCGCCGACCACCGAGTTGCGCCCGATGGTCACGCCCGGGCAGACGATGACGCCACCGCCGAGCCACACGTTGTCCTCGATGGTGATCGGCCTCGCGGCCTCGAGCTTGTCGCGGCGGGGCTCCGGGTCGACGGGGTGGGTCGGGGTGAGGAGCTGGACGTTGGGTCCGATCTGGCAGTCCTCGCCGATCGTGATGGTCGCCACGTCCAGCGCGGTGAGGTGGTAGTTGACGAAGGTCCTCGCGCCGACGTGGATGTTCTCGCCGTAGTCCACGAACAGCGGCGGGTTGATGTGGGCACCCTCCCCGAGCGAGCCGAGCAGCTCGGCGAGGAGGCGTCGCGCGCCGGGGTCGCCCGCGACGTCGGCGCGGTAGTAGTCGTCGGCGAGCCGGACGCCCCGCCGGTGCAGCCGCTCGTTCTCGGGGTCGTCGGCGATGTAGAGGTCCCCGGCGAGCATCCGTTCCCGGTTGGTCCGCGGGTCGCCGGCGAAGTGGTCGATGGCCATGCGTCCCAACCTACCGCGAGTGTGTACGAACGTACACTCGCTGTGTACGCTCGTACCCAGAGCGTCCGAGCGCGTGAAGTCCGCCGACCGACGGCCGCTCGCCGTCCGTGCCGTCCGGCGCCCTCGCGAAAGGCAGACCGACCACCCGTGTACTCGCTCCTGCTCGCGATCATCTACATCGCCTTCGTCAGCCTCGGGCTGCCCGACTCCCTGGTCGGGGCGGGCTGGCCCGTGATGCATCGGGACCTCGGCGTCCCCGTCGCGTTCGCCGGCATCGTCACCACGATCATCGCCGCGGGCACCATCGCCTCCAGCCTCGCCTCCGAGCGGCTCACGCGCCGGTTCGGCGTCGGCGTCGTCACGGCCGTCAGCGTCGGGATGACCGCTGCGGCGCTCGGGGGCTTCTCCCTCTCCGGCTCGTTCTGGATGCTGTGCCTGTGGGCGGTGCCCTACGGGCTCGGCGCGGGCGCGGTCGACGCGGCCCTCAACAACTACGTCGCCCTGCACTACGCCGCGCGCCACATGAACTGGCTGCACAGCTTCTGGGGCGTGGGCGCGTCGATCAGCCCGTTCGTCATGAGCTACGCCCTCACGTCCGGACCGGGGTGGCGTGGCGCCTACCTCGTCATCGGGGCCGTCCAGGCGCCCTCACCGTCGTCCTCCTCGTCAGCCTCCCGCTGTGGGGGAGGGTCAACCCGGTCGTTCCCGTCGGGCACGCCGACGAGCACGATGACGCGGACGGCGCGGACGGCGCGGACGGCGCGGACGGCGCAGGCGACCGGCCACCCGGTCGCGCCGGGTCCCACGTGCCGCTCGCGCAGGCGTTGAGGATCCCGGGAGTCGTGCTGATGCTCACGGCCTTCTTCGCGTACTGCGCCGTGGAGAGCACCGCGATCCTGTGGGCGTCGACCTACCTGGTCACCGACCGCGGGGTCGCCCCGGCCACCGCCGCCGCGTTCGCCTCGCTCTTCCTCCTGGGCATCACCGCCGGGCGGTTCCTCGCCGGGTTCTTCGCCGACCGGGCCGGCGACACGCAGCTGATCCGCGGCGGGTTCGCCACGGTCGGGCTCGGCGTGCTCATGATCGCCCTCCCCGTGGGCACCGACGTCCTCGCGCTCGTGGGGCTCGTGGTCGCCGGTCTCGGCTGCGCGCCGATCTACCCGGCGATCATCCACTCGACCCCGGCCAACTTCGGCCGCCGGAGCTCGCAGGCCGTCGTCGGCATCCAGATGGCCGCGGCCTACACCGGCTCGACGCTCGCACCACCGGCGTTCGGCGCGCTCTCCGCCTGGACGGGCACCTGGGTGCTCCCGCTGTTCCTCGCCGTGTTCGTGGTGCTCGGCGTCGTCATGTCGGAGCGCCTGAACCGACGCGTCGCGCGCCGGGTGCGGACCGCCGAGCCCGTGCCTCAGGCCTGATCCGCCCAGGGGTCGAGCACGACCTTGATGCAGCCGTCCTCCTTGCGCTGGACCGTGCTGTACGCCTCGGGGGCCTTCTCGAGCGGCACGCGGTGCGTGCGCAGGTCGAGCACGCCGAGCGGGTCGGACGCGTCCTGCACGAGCGGCAGGACGTCGTCGGTCCAGTGGCGCACGTTCGCCTGGCCCATGCGCAGCGTGAGCTGCTTGTCGAAGAGCTGCATCATCGGCAGCGGGTCCTTGGCCCCGCCGTACACGCCCGAGATCGACACGGTGCCCCCGCGGCGCACGAGCGAGAACGCGGTGTACAGCGCGGCGAGCCGGTCTGTGGCCGCGCGCTCGGTGAGCGGGGCGGCGAGGGCGTCCGGCAGCGTGCCGACGACCTTCTGCGTCGCCTCGGCGACGGGGGAGCCGTGCGCCTCCATGCCGACGGCGTCGATCACCGAGTCGGGCCCGCGTCCGCCGGTGAGGTCGCGGACCGCGTCGTGGAGGTCGCCGACGGCGGCCGGGTCGATCGTGCGCACGCCGTGCCGCTCCGCCATCGCGCGGCGCTCCGGCACGAGGTCGACGCCGACGACGAGCCCCGCGCCGCGCTGCCGCGCGATGCGTGCCGACATCTGGCCGATCGGGCCCAGCCCGAGCACCACGACGCTCCCGCCCTCCGGCACCTCCGCGTACTCCACGGCCTGCCACGCGGTCGGCAGCACGTCGGAGAGGTAGAGGTACTGCTCGTCGGGCGAGCCGTCGTCCGGCACGACCACCGGGCCGTAGTGCGCCTGGGGGACGCGCAGGTACTGCGCCTGCCCGCCCGGCACCTGCCCGTAGAGCTTCGTGTACCCGAAGAGCGCCGCGCCCTTGTCCTGCGAGCGCACCTGCGTCGTCTCGCACTGGGTCTGCAGGCCCCGCTGGCACATCCAGCACCGGCCGCACGCGATGTTGAACGGCACGACGACGCGGTCGCCGACCTTGAGATCGCCCGTCGCCGCGCCCACCTCCTCCACGACGCCCATCGCCTCGTGCCCCAGAACGTCGCCGCGGTCCAGGAACATGCCCAGCACCCCGTACAGGTGCAGGTCGGACCCGCAGATCGCGGTCGACGTCACACGGATCACGGCGTCCGTGGGTTCCTCGACGCGCGGGTCCGGGACGTCCTCGACGCTCACGTGCTCGCGTCCCTGCCAGGTCAGCGCTCGCATCCGTCGCTCCTCTCGGTGGGGTGTCCGCCAGTGAAGCACTGGCGCCACGCGCTCACACGCCGGAGCGCACGCGCCCGATCTCCCGGTCGTGCCGGCGGCCACGGTGTGCGGACGTGGTGCAGACCGGGCGGCGGGCCGTCCCACGAGCCGCGAGCCTGTGCGAGGGTGCCGTCATGGAGGAGAACAGCTCGCCGGTCCCGGGCCGGCTCGCGCGCGTCGTCGCGTGGGTCCTCGGCCTGGGCGTCGTTGCGCTCCTCGGGTACGTCGTCCTCGTCGTCGTGGCCGTCGGGGCGTGGAGCGACGGGGCCGACGACGCCGCGTCACCCGAGGCGACCGGCGCGCCGTCGGCCGAGGTCACGGTCGACGGTGACGCGGCGATGCGGGCGAACGAGGCGTACCGGCAGCGCTCGGGCACGCCCGAGGGCGACGCGCTCGCGGCGGAGTCCGTCCCGGCCGTCGAGGCCGCGCTCGCGCCGCTCGTCACCGGCGAGCCGCTCCAGCGCGACGACGTCGTGGCCGCGCTCCGCGGCGCCGGGTTCGAGCACGCGGCCGTCACGCCGGAGACGTCGCCGCTCGGTCTGGTCGCGACGAGCTTCGGCGTCGGCGTGAGCGTGCCGGGCGGGTGCGTGTTCGGTGGCGTCGCGCCCGACGGCGTCACGCTCGACTCGGGCGTCCGATCGCCGACGGCGGGTGCCTGGAGATGCCGGCGCACTGACCCGCGCCACCGACCGGTCATGGCGGGGGTGCCGTCGCACCGGACCGTACGATTCACGGATGGATGCGGAGTGGTTCGTCGAGGCGACGTCGGGCAGCGCCGTCGGCCTCGAGGCGCGCGAGGTCGCGTGGGAGGACACCCCGTTGGGCCACCCGGGGACCTGGCCGCACGCGCTGCGCCATGCGGTGCGCCTGTGCTTCTCGTCGAAGTTCCCCATCATGATGGTCTGGGGCCCGGACCTCACGCTGATCTACAACGACGGCTACCGGGCGATGCTCGGCACCCACAAGCACCAGGCGGCGCTGGGCGCGCCGGCCGCGGTGGTGTGGCGCGAGGTGTGGGCCGACGTCGGGCCCTGTTCGACGAGGTGCTCCGCAGCGGGCGCGCGACGTGGCACGAGGACCTGCGGCTGATCGTGAACCGGTCCGGGTTCGACGAAGAGACGTTCTTCACCTTCTCCTACAGTCCGCTGCGCGACGACGGCGGGCGCATCGCCGGCGTGCTGGACATCTCGACCGAGACCACCCAGGAGGTCGTCAACCAGCGGCGCCTCGTGACGCTCGGTGAGCTGCACGCCGCGCTCCCGACGCGGTTCGGCGACCTGCGCTCCTTCGCCCGCCCGGTCGTCGCGGTGCTCGGTGAGTGCGCGGACGTCGCGCGCGCCGTGTTCTACGACGTCGACGGCACCCGGCCGGCGCTCCTGCTGGAGACGGGTGATCCGGCGGACGACGAGGAGCGGCGGCTCGTCGCCCGTGCCTTCGCGACCCATCAGCGCGAGGTCGTCGACGGTCTCGTCGTCAAGCCGCTGCGCGACACGAGCCGCGGCGGGATCGCCGGCATCGTGGTGCTCCGCGCCGCCACCGGCCGGCCGTGGGACGGCGACTACGCCCGCTACCTGTCCGTCCTCGCGTCGACGATCGGCGCCGCCCTGCGCGACGCCGTGCGGCTGCGCTCCACGCTCGACGCGCTGCGCCAGCGTGCCCAGCGCTCGGAGCAGGAGGCCGCGCGCGTGCGCGAGGTGTCCCTCGCGCTGCAGCAGGCCGTGCTCACCGCGCCGCCCGCCCCCGACCACCTCGAGCTGGCCGCGCACTACCAGCCCGCGGCGCTCGAGCGCGACATCGGTGGGGACTGGTACGACGCGTTCGTGACGCGCGACGGTGCGACGACGCTCGTCATCGGTGACGTCGTGGGCCACGACCTCACCGCGGCCGCGACGATGGGGCAGCTGCGGGGGCTCGTGCGCGCGATCGGGTACGACAGCGGCGAGGCACCGGCGCGCGTGCTCGAGCGCGTGGACGACGCCGTCCGCGGGCTCGCGCTCGGCGACTCCGCGATCGCGACGGTGATCGTCGCGCGCATCGAGCAGACGGAGGACGAGCGCCGCCTCGGCGTGCGCACCGTGCGGTGGTCGAGCGCGGGGCACCTGCCGCCGCTGCTGGTGCGCGCCAACGGCAGCGTCGACGTCCTCGAGCGGCGCACCGACCTGCCGATCGGTCTCTGCCCCGGCACGCCCCGGCACGACCACTCCGTCGAGCTCCGGCCCGACGAGACCCTCGTGCTCTACACCGACGGGCTCGTCGAGCGTCGCGGCCACGACCTCCGCGCCGACATCGCGGAGCTCGCGCGGACGCTGCACGGCTCGCACACGCTGAGCGTCGACGAGGTGGTCAAGACCGCGCTCGCTCGCATGCTTCCGGGCCCGGGCGAGGACGACGTCGCCATCGTGGCGCTGCGGACGGGGCCCGAGGAGCGCGTCCCGGAGGGCGCACCCGCGACGCCGGCGACGTCCGCGGCGACGGCGACGACGGCCTAGCGACCCCGGAGGCGGCCCCGGGCCGGTGGCTCAGCGCGGCAGGTGCTTCTCGATGAGCCCGACGACCGCGGGCTCGTCCGGCTCGGTGCGCGGCCGGAACCGGTGCACCTCGCCGCCCGGGACGACGAGGAACTTCTCGAAGTTCCACGTCACGCGCCCGGCCCTGCCGTCGGCGTCGGGCGTCTTCTTCAGCTCGGTGTACAGCGGGTGCTCGTGCCGGCCGTTGACGCGCACGCGGTCCACCACCGGGAAGGTGACGCCGTACGTCGTCGAGCAGAACTGCTGGATCGCGTCGTTGCTGCCGAGCTCCTGGAGGAACTGGTTGCTGGGGAAGCCGATCACCTGGAAGCCGCGGTCGCCGTAGGTGCGCTGCAGCGTCTCGAGCGTCGCGTACTGGGGCGCGAGCCCGCACCGCGACGCGACGTTGACGACCATGACCACCTCGTCGCGGTGCTCGCCGAGCGTGCGGGTCGACCCGTCCATCGCCTGGAAGGGGATGTCGTACAGGCTCATCGGCTCACCTCTCGTCGTGGTGCCCCCATCCTGCACCGCGGGGAGCGGTCCGGGGGCACGCGGTCGGTCGCCCGTGCCGGGCCGACGTCGCGGCGGACCGGCCGACCTGGGTACGGTCGTCGTGCGGGCACCGCGGCCCGTGCACGGACGACGGAGCCGACGGAGGAGCAGGCATGCAGATCGGGGGCAGCGTCGCCCTGGTGACCGGAGGAGCGTCCGGGCTCGGGAGGGCGACGGCGGAGGGCCTCGCCGCGGCGGGCGCGCGCGTCGTCGTCGCCGACCTGGCGTCGTCCGACGGCGCGGCGGTCGCCGACGCGCTCGACCACGCGGCGCGCTTCGTCCCCGCGGACGTGACGAGCGAGGACGACGTCGCTCGGGCCCTCGACGCCGCCGACGAGCTCGGCGGGGCACGCGTCGTCGTGAGCTGCGCCGGGGTCGTGCTCGCCCAGCGGGTGCTGGGGAGGTCGGGGGTGCACCCGCTCGACGCGTTCCGCCGCGTCGTCGACGTCAACCTCGTCGGCACGTTCAACGTCGCGCGGCTCGCGGCGGAGCGCATGCTGCGCCTCGACCCCCTCGCGCCGGACGGCGAGGAGCGCGGCGTGCTCGTCCACACCGCCTCGGTCGCGGCGTTCGACGGGCAGGTCGGCCAGGCCGCGTACGCGGCGTCCAAGGCCGGGGTGGCGGGGATGACGCTCGCGCTCGCGCGCGACCTCGCGCAGCACCGCATCCGCGTCGCGACGATCGCCCCGGGGATCTTCAGCACCCCGATGATGGCGTCGCTACCCGAGGCGGCGCAGGAGTCTCTCGCCGCGCAGGTGCCCCACCCGAGCCGCCTCGGCCGGCCGGAGGAGTACGCGCGGCTCGTCCGCGCCGTCGTCGAGAACCCCATGCTCAACGGCGAGGTGATCCGCCTCGACGGGGCGATCCGCATGGCGCCGCGGTGACCGCCGGGCCTGCCGCGACGCCGCGAGACGACGAAGGAGCGAGGACCATGCCCACGAGGAGGACGGCACCCGCGAGCGGCGTGCGGGGGCGCCGGGCGCGAGCGGGCGTGCCGCGCCCCGGTGCGCGCGGCACGCCCCCCGCGGCACCGCCGCAGAGCGCCGCCGTGTTCCGCACCGAGCTGCTCGCCCTCGCGTCCGCGGAGCAGCGCCGCAAGTACGCACGCTTCTTCCCCGGCGACGACTCGTTCGCGGGAGTGCGGATGGGGGACGTGTTCACGCTCGCCAAGGCGGCGATCGAGCTGCCGGTCGCGGAGATCGAGACGCTGCTCGAGGACGACGTCCACGAGGTCCGCGCCGGCGCCTGCTCGATCATGGGCAAGGCCTCGACCGCGCGCCGCGTCGCGCCGGAGCGGCACGCCGAGCTCGTCGCGCTGTTCCTGCGCCGCCACGACCGGGTGGACACGTGGGACCTCGTCGACCTCACGGCCCACCAGGTGCTCGGCACCTGGCTGCTCGACCGCCCCCGCGACCCGCTGTACGAGCTCGCCGAGGCGCGCGACTGGCCGCGGCGCCGCACCGCGATCGTCGCGACGGCCGCGTTCCTGCGCCAGGGCCAGGTCGACGACACGCTCGCGCTCGCGGAGCGGCTGCGCGACGACCCCGAGCCGTACGTCCAGCGGGGCATCGGGTGGATGCTGCGCACCGTCGGCGACGTCGAGCCGGACCGGCTCCGCGGCTTCCTCGCCCAGCACGCCGGGGCCATGGAGGCCGCGGCGCTGCGCGCGGCCGTCGAGAAGCTGCCCGCGGCCGAGCGCAAGGAGTGGACGTCGTCATGACCGCGGACGGGCCCGGCGGCCCGGCCGGCGACCTCGGCGACGGCGCGGCCCACGACGCTTCGCGGGGCTCCTGCGCGCGTGGGGCGACGCGATCGTCGCGAACGACCCCGCCGCGGTCGACGCGTTCGTCGACCCCGGCTGGACGATCGCCGGCACCGACGGCGACGTGCAGGAGCGCGCCGGCTTCCTCGCGCTCGTCGCCTCCGGCGAGCTCGTGCACACCGAGATGTCGTCCGAGCTGGTGTCCGTGCGGGTGCACGACGACGTCGCGGTCACCCTCGCGCGTGGCGTCTCCGCGGGCACGTGGCGCGGCACGCCGTTCCGCGACGAGGAGTGGTCCGTCGACACGTTCGTGCACCGCGACGGCCGGTGGCGGTGCGTGCACACGGCGGTCCTCCCTGCCGTTCCCTGAGCCTCGCCGATCGCTGGACGGCGACGGTCGCCGAGCCGTGGACGCGCGGCAGGATCACGCCCCGCCGGGGGCGGTGCTCGAGGTGCGCACGACCAGCTCGGGCTCGAAGACGACGTGCTCGGCGGGGGCGTCGTGGCCCGCGAGCAGCAGGTCCGCCGCGGTCTCGCCGAGGCGGTGCGTCGGCTGGCGCACGGACGTGAGCGGGGTGAACAGCTCGGCGGCGAACGCGACGTCGTCGTAGCCGACCACCGCGATGTCGCCCGGGACGTCGACGCCCTCGCGCCGCAGCGTGCGCAGCGCCCCGAGCGCCACGAGGTCGTTGACGCAGAAGACGGCGGTGGGCCGGTCCTCGAGCGCGAGCAGGGCGTTCGTCGCGGACTCGCCGCCGTCGGCGTTGAGCGAGCCGAGCGCGATCTCGACGAGGTGCTCGGCGGGGTCGAGCCCGGCGGAGGCGAGCGCGGTCTCGACGCCGCGCAGCCGGTCCGCGCACTGCCGGATGGAGTGCGGCCCGTTGAGGAACGCGATCCGCCGGTGGCCCTGCTCCAGGAGATGCCGTGCGGCGAGCTCGCCGCCGTGCACGTCGTCGACGGCGACGGACGACAGCGCCGGCGTCGGCGACGGCCGGTCGAGCAGCACGACGCCGACCCCTCGGGCCTGCAGAGTCAGGAGGTGGCCGACGTCGTCGGTGGCAGGGACGACCATGACGCCCCGGACGCCGTGCTCCTCGAACAGCCGCAGGTACCGCGACTCGCGCTCGGGGTCCTCCTCGGAGCTCGCGACCATGAGCGTGTAGTCGTCGCGCGCGAGCCGGTCCTCGATCCCGCGCGCCACGTCCGTGAAGAACGGGTTCGCGATGTCGAGCACGATGGCGCCGACCGTGGTGATCGTGCCCGCGCGAAGCTGTCGTGCCGGGCCGTTCGGGACGAACGACAGCTCGGCGATCGCGGCGAGCACGCGGTCGCGCGTGGCCTCGGAGACGCGGTCGGGCCGGTTGAGCACGTTCGAGACCGTGCCGACCGAGACCTGGGCGTGGCGCGCGACGTCGCTGACCGACGCCCGACGTCGCGGGCTCGCCGTGGTCATACGTCCTCCTCGGTGACGGGGACGCGCGCGCCGCCGCGACGCGTCCCCGTCATCCTGCCGCACGTGGCGGAGCCGGCGGACCCCGCGTCCGCTCAGGGTGTACGGGCGGCCGTCGTGAACGACACGCCCGACAGCTCCGTGGAGACCCGCCAGACGCGGTCGGCCTCCGCGGGGTCGCGCAGCGGGCGGAACAGGCGCTGCTCCGCGGGGGCGCCGCCGAGGTTGCCGAGGCCGTCGGGGCCGTAGAGCGCGCCACCGCGGGCCCGCGGCGACGTGGCGGCGAACAGCGCCGGGAGCGCCGCACTCTCGGGGGTCCCGAGCAGGATCCCCGCGCGGGAGAGCCGCCGGATGAGCGCGTTCTGTGGGGTGTCGCGGTCCCGTCCGATCTCGGGCCGCGCCCCGAGAAGGCTCGTCGGGGCGACGCCGGGGTGAGAGGCGTTGCTCGTGATGCCCCAGCCGGCGGCCCGGCTGCGCCGGTCGAGCTCGAGCGCGAAGAGACCGAGGGCGATCTTGGACTGGCTGTAGGCGCGTCGTGCGTCGTACCGGGTCTCCCAGCTGATGTCGTCCCAGTGCATCGCTCCGCTGCGGGCGGCGATGCTGAGCTGGGAGGTGACCCGGGCTTCTCCTGCGGACAGCAGGGGCAGCAGGTGGGCGACGAGCGCGACGTGCCCGAGGTGGTTGGTGCCGAGCTGCAGCTCGAACCCGTCGTCGGTGGTCCGCCGCTGGGGCGGGACCATGACACCGGCGTTGTTGACGAGCACGTGGATCGGGCGGCCCTCCGCGCGCAGCTCGTCGCCCAGGGCGGCGACGGAGCCCAGGGACGCGAGGTCGAGGTCCTTGACCACGACGTGGGCGGTGGGGTGGGTGCGGCGGATCGTCGAGACCGCCGCCTCGCCCTTGGCGCGGTTGCGGACCGGGACGACGACCTCGGCCCCGGCGGCGGCGAGGCGCTGCACTATGCGGAGACCGATGCCGTCGCTGCCTCCGGTGACGAGGGCGCGCCGGCCGGAGAGGTCGGGCAGGTCGAGACGGGGTGTGCGGGGCATGGTGGTGCTCCTGTCATGAGGGGTGGACTCGTGCTGCCACGGTCACACCGCGTCGGTGGTGCATCCAGGGCCTGGCGATCCGCCCCTGACGGGCGCGCAGAGGGGGATCGGCAGACCGTGGCTCGCGCCGCGCGCACGCGGTAGGAAAGGAGCCGGACCGGCGGGGAGGACGTGGAGCGATGATCGACAGAGCAGGGCTCGCGGAGTTCCTCCGCTCCCGGCGGCGGGCGTTGCAGCCGGAGGACGTCGGCCTTCCCCGCGGGCAGCGTCGCCGGACGGCCGGGCTGCGCCGCGAGGAGGTCGCGGCGCTGTGCCACATGTCGACCGACTACTACGCGCGGTTGGAGCGCGAGCGTGGTCCCCACCCGTCCGCGCAGATGGTCGCGTCGATCGCGCAAGGGCTGCATCTCGGTCTCGACGAGCGCGACCACCTCTTCCGGCTCGCAGGCCACCAGCCGCCCCCGCGCGGAGCGGTGAGCGACCATGTCAGCCCGGGCCTGCTGCGCATCCTCGACCGGCTGACCGACACCGCCGCGGAGGTCGTGACGGAGCTGGGGGAGACGCTGCGGCAGACGTCCTTGAGCGTGGCCCTGACCGGCGACGCGACGCGGCACGTCGGCCCCGCCCGGAGCGTCGGCTTCCGGTGGTTCACCGAGCCGGCCACCCGAGCGCTGTACCCGCCGGACGACCACGAGCGCATGTCGCGCGTGTACGCCTCGCACCTGCGCCAGGTCGTCACCCTGCGCGGGCCCGGCTCGCGGGCGGCCCGCCTGGCCGACGTCGCCCTCGCGCGCAGCGAGGAGCTGCGCCGGCTGTGGGACACGCACGAGGTCGGCCACCGCCTCCAGCCCGAGGCGACGAAGCGGTTCCTCCATCCGGACGTCGGAGCGCTCGAGCTGCACTGCCAGACGCTGGTCGACCCGGAGCAGTCGCACCTGCTGCTCGTGTACACCGCGGTTCCGGGCAGCGAGAGCTACGAGAAGCTGCAGCTCCTGTCGGTCGTGGGCGCGCACGCGACCGCCTGACGTCTCGGAGCTAGGCTGCTGAACCGATTCATCCCTCGTGAGCGGCACCGACCGACACCACCCGGAGGCCACCGATGCCCGACCGCCGTCCCGCCCGCGTCTGCTTCACGTCCCAGGTGCGCCCCGACCGTCTCGACGCGTACCGCGCCGCGCACGCGGAGGTCTGGCCGGAGATGCTCGAGGCGCTGCGCGACGCCGGATGGCGCGACTACCGCCTCTTCCTGCGCCCCGACGGCCTGCTCGTCGGGTTCCTGGAGACCGACGACTACGCGGCCGCCCAGGAGGCCATGGCGCGCACGGCGGTCAACGCGCGCTGGCAGGCCGCGATGGGCGACTTCTTCGTCGACGGCGGGAACCCGGACGAGGGGTTCGTCGTGCTCGACGAGGTCTTCCACCTCGAGGCGCAGCTCGAGCGCGCGGGCCTGCCGACCGGCTGAGCGCGGACGGCGGTGGTGCGGCGGCGGTCTCCGCGGCCCTTGACCGCCGTCGCGCACACCCCTACGGTGAGCATTGAAACGATTCACGCGAGGATCCCGGCGCGGCCGCCGACGGTCCTGCACGGCTGCGCACGGGTGCGCGAGGAGGACCATGAGCGACCGCATCGAGGCGGCACGGGCCGCGCTCCGGCAGCAGACGATCGAGCTGCCGTCCTGGGCGTTCGGGAACTCGGGGACGCGGTTCAAGGTGTTCGCCCAGCCGGGCGTGCCGCGCGACCCGTACGAGAAGATCGCGGACGCGGCGCAGGTGCACCGCTACACCGGCGTCGCGCCGCGCGTGTCGCTGCACATCCCGTGGGACCTGGTCGACGACTACGCGGACCTGTCGCGTCACGCGGCGGAGCTCGGCGTGTCGATCGGCATGATCAACTCGAACCTGTTCCAGGACGACGACTACAAGCTGGGCTCGCTCACGCACCCGGACCCGGTCGTGCGCAAGAAGGCGGTCGCGCACCACCTCCAGTGCATCGACGTCATGGCGGCGACGGGCTCGCGCGAGCTCAAGCTGTGGCTCCCGGACGGCATCAACTACCCCGGCCAGGACTCGATCCGCGCGCGCCAGGACCGTCTCGCGGACTCCCTCGCGGAGGTCTACGCCGCGCTCACGGCCGCGCACCCGGAGAACCGGCTCGTGCTCGAGTACAAGTTCTTCGAGCCCGCGTTCTACGCGACCGACATCCCGGACTGGGGCACGTCGCTGCTGCACTGCCTCGCGCTGGGGGACCGGGCGAAGGTCGTGCTCGACACGGGCCACCACGCGCCCGGGACGAACATCGAGTTCATCGTCGCCCAGCTCCTGCGCCAGGGCCGGCTCGGGGCGTTCGACTTCAACTCGCGGTTCTACGCCGACGACGACCTCATGGCCGGCGCGGCGGACCCGTTCCAGCTCTTCCGGATCATGCACGAGATCGTCCAGGCCGGGGCGCTGGCCCCGGACAGCGGCGTGAACTTCATGCTCGACCAGTGCCACAACGTCGAGGCGAAGATCCCGGGCCAGATCCGGTCCGTGATGAACGTCCAGGAGGCGACGGCGAAGGCGCTGCTCGTGGACGTCGAGGCGCTCGAGGCCGCGCAGGTCTCCGGTGACGTCCTCACGGCGAACGGCGTCCTCATGGACGCGTACAGCACGGACGTGCGGCCGCTGCTCGCGGACCTGCGCACCGAGCAGGGCCTCGCGCCCGACCCGATGGCCGCGTTCGCGGCGTCGGGCTACACCGAGACGATCGTGGCCGAGCGTGTCGGTGGCACGCAGGCCGGATGGGGAGCCTGAGATGACCGGCACGACCACGTCGACCTCCGCGGCCGGGACGGTCGCCGACCTCGTCGCGCGCTCGAACCGGCTCGGCTCCGACCCGCGCGTGACGAACTACGCGGGCGGCAACACGTCCGCGAAGGGCACGGCGACGGATCCGGTGACGGGCGAGGACGTCGAGCTGCTGTGGGTCAAGGGCTCCGGCGGCGACCTCGGCACGCTGACCGAGAAGAACCTCGCGGTGCTGCGCCTCGACCGCCTGCGCGCGCTGACCGGCGTCTACCCGGGCGTCGAGCGCGAGGACGAGATGGTCGCGGCGTTCGACTACTGCCTGCACGGCAAGGGCGGCGCCGCGCCGTCGATCGACACGGCCATGCACGGCCTGGTCGACGCCGTGCACGTCGACCACCTGCACCCGGACGCGGGCATCGCCCTCGCGACCGCGGCCGACGGCGAGGCGCTGACCCGCGAGGTGTTCGGCGACGAGGTCGTGTGGGTGCCGTGGCGCCGGCCCGGCTTCCAGCTCGGGCTCGACATCGCCGCCATCAAGGCCGACAACCCGCAGGCGATCGGCTGCGTCCTCGGCGGGCACGGCATCACGGCCTGGGGCGACACCTCGGCCGAGGCCGAGGAGCGCTCGCTGCGGATCGTCCGCACGGCGGAGGAGTTCATCGCGCGCCGGACGGCGGAGCTCGCCGAGCACCCCTTCGGCGCCGTGCGCCCTGGCCACGAGGCCCTGCCCGAGGCCGAGCGCCGCGCCAAGGCCGCCGCGCTCGCGCCGACGATCCGCGGCCTGGCGTCGACCGACGCGCCGCAGGTCGGGCACTTCACGGACTCCGACGTCGTGCTCGACTTCCTGGCCCGCGAGAAGCTCGCGCTGCTCGCCGCGCTCGGCACGAGCTGCCCCGACCACTTCCTGCGCACCAAGGTCAGCCCGCTCGTCGTCGACGTCCCGGCCGACGCGTCGGTCGAGGACACGGTCGCGGCACTGCGCGAGGCGCACACGGCGTACCGCGAGGCGTACCGCGCGTACTACGACCGGCACGCGACGCCGGACAGCCCCGCGATCCGCGGCGCCGACCCGGCGGTCGTGCTCGTCCCGGGCGTCGGCATGTTCTCGTTCGGCCGGAACAAGCAGACCGCGCGCGTCGCGGGCGAGTTCTACGTCAACGCGATCAACGTGATGCGCGGCGCCGAGGCGATCAGCACGTACGCGCCCATCGAGGAGTCCGAGAAGTTCCGCATCGAGTACTGGGCGCTCGAGGAGGCCAAGCTCCGGCGGATGCCGGCGCCGAAGACGCTGGCGACGCGCGTCGCGCTCGTCACCGGCGGCGGGTCCGGCATCGGCAAGGCCATCGCGGAGCGGCTCGCCGCCGAGGGCGCGTGCGTCGTCGTCGCGGACCGCAACCTCGACGGGGCGCGCGAGGTCGCCGAGGCCCTCGGCGGGCCGGACGTCGCGGTCGCCGTGGGCGGGGACGTCACGTCGTCGTCCGACGTCGCCGCGATGGTCGACGCCGCGGCGCTCGCCTTCGGCGGGGTCGACCTCGTCGTCAACAACGCCGGCCTGTCGATCTCCAAGCCGCTGCTCGAGACGACCGAGGCGGACTGGGACCTCCAGCACGACGTCATGGCGAAGGGCTCGTTCCTCGTCGCGCGCGAGGCCGCGCGCGCGATGATCGCGCAGGGCATGGGCGGCGACATCGTCTACATCGCGTCGAAGAACTCGCTCTTCGCCGGCCCGAACAACATCGCCTACTCCGCGACGAAGGCGGACCAGGCGCACCAGGTGCGCCTGCTCGCGGCCGAGCTCGGCGAGCACCAGATCCGCGTCAACGGCGTCAACCCCGACGGGGTCGTGCGCGGCTCCGGGATCTTCGCCGGCGGCTGGGGCGCCCAGCGGGCGGCGGTCTACGGCGTGGAGGAGAAGGACCTGGGCGCGTTCTACGCCCAGCGCACGCTGCTCAAGCGCGAGGTGCTCCCCGAGCACGTCGCGGCCGCGGTCCTCGCCCTCACCGGGCCGGACCTCGTCCAGACCACCGGCCTGCACGTCCCCGTCGACTCGGGCGTGGCCGCGGCGTTCCTCCGGTGACGCGAGCCGGGACGTCGCCGCCGTCGACCTGGGCGCGACGAGCGGGCGGGTCATCGTCGGGCACGTCGACGGCGGCGCCCTGCGGCTGCGTCACGTCGCGCGCTTCGTCAACGAGCCCGTGCGCACGCGCGACGGCCTGCACTGGAACCTGCTCGAGCTGTACCGGCAGGTGCTCGACGGCGTCGCGGCGGCCGAGCGCGAGACGTCCGCGCAGCTCGCGAGCGTCGGCATCGACTCCTGGGCGGTCGACTACGGGCTGCTGCGCGACGGGCGCCTCCTCGGCGTGCCGTTCCACTACCGCGACGACCGCACGGCGGCCGGCGTGGAGCGGGTGCACGGGGTGCTCGGCCCCGAGAGGCTGTACGAGCGCAACGGTCTGCAGCACCTGCCGTTCAACACGGTCTTCCAGCTCGCCACGGAGGGCCCGGTCCTCGACCTCGCGGACCGGATGCTCCTCGTGCCGGACCTGCTCGCGTACTGGCTCACCGGCACCGAGGCGACGGAGCGCACGAACGCCTCGACCACGGGCCTGCTCGACCCGCGCACGGGCGAGTGGGACCTCGAGCTCGCGGAGCTCGTGGGCATCCCGGCGCGGGTCCTGGCCCCGCTCGTCGACCCCGGCACCGCGCTCGGGCGGATGGCGCCCGAGGTCGCCGCCGTCGTCGGACGGGACGTGCCCGTGGTCGCGGTGGGGTCCCACGACACGGCCTCCGCGGTCGTCGCGGTGCCGAGCACCGAGCCCGACGTCGCGTACGTCTCGTGCGGCACGTGGGGGCTCGTCGGTCTCGAGCTCGACGCCCCGGTGCTCACCCAGGAGTCGCGCGCCGCCGGGTTCACGAACGAGGGCGGCGTCGACGGCCGCACCCGCTTCCTGCACAACGTCATGGGCCTGTGGCTGCTCTCGGAGTCGATCCGCACGTGGGACCGCGGCGCGACGGCGTCCCAGCGCTCGAGCTCGCTCCAGGAGCTGCTGGGCGAGGCCGCCGCCGTCACGACCCCCGTCGCCGTGTTCGACGTCGACGACCCCCGGTTCCTGCCGCCCGGCGACATCCCCGCACGCATCGCCGACTGGTGCCGCGAGCACGACCAGCCTGTCCCCGCGACGCGCGGGGAGGTCGTCCGCAGCATCGTCGAGAGCCTCGCCCAGGGGTTCGCCGACGCCGTCCGCACCGCCGCCCGTCTCGCGGGCCGCAGGGTCTCCGCGATCCACGTCGTCGGCGGGGGAGCGCAGAACACGCTGCTCTGCCAGGCGACGGCCGACCGGTCCGGCCTGCCCGTGCTCGCCGGTCCCGTCGAGGCGACGGCGATCGGTAACGTGCTGGTCCAGGCCCGTGCCGCGGGCCTCGTCAGCGGCGGCCTCGACGACCTGCGCGCGCTCGTCGCCTCCTCCTTCGCCCCCGTCCGACTCGACCCCCGAGGTGACCGGTGACCGCCCGACAGCTCCCCGACCCGCGCGACCTCCTCGAGCTCGTGCGCCTGAAGAAGCCGCAGCTCGACCCGCTGCGCCGCCGCCTGGACGCCGCCCTGACCATCGAGGACCTGCGCGCGGTCGCGAGGCGCCGCACCCCGCGCGCGGCGTTCGAGTACACCGAGGCGCCGCGGAGAACGAGATCTCGCTCGCCCGCGCCCGCCAGGCGTTCCTCGACGTCGAGTTCCACCCGTCGATCCTGCGCGACGTCTCCACGGTCGACACGTCCACGACCGTGCTGGGCGGGCCGTCGGCGCTGCCGTTCGGCATCGCGCCGACCGGGTTCACGCGGCTCATGCAGACCGAGGGCGAGACCGCGGGCGCGGGCGCGGCGGGGGCGGCGGGCATCCCGTTCACGCTCTCGACGCTCGGCACGACGTCGATCGAGGGCGTCAGGGCCGCGAACCCGCACGGGCGCAACTGGTTCCAGCTCTACGTGATGCGGCAGCGCGAGATCTCCTTCGCGCTCGCGGAGCGCGCGGCCGCGGCCGGCTTCGACACGCTGATGTTCACCGTCGACACCCCGGTCGCCGGCGCGCGCCTGCGCGACAAGCGCAACGGCTTCTCCATCCCGCCGCAGCTGACGCTGCGCACGATCGCGGACGCGATCCCGCGGCCGTGGTGGTGGTTCGACTTCCTCACGACGCCCAAGCTCGAGTTCGCGTCGCTCACCTCCACGGGCGGCACGGTCGGCGAGCTCCTCGACTCCGCGATGGACCCGTCCATCGGCTTCGCGGACCTCGACGCCATCCGTGAGATCTGGCCCGGGAAGCTCGTCGTCAAGGGGGTGCAGAACGTCGAGGACGCGAAGCGCCTCGCCGGCCTCGGCGTCGACGGGATCGTCCTGTCCAACCACGGCGGCCGCCAGCTCGACCGGGCGCCCGTCCCGTTCCACCTCCTGCCGCGCGTCGTGCGCGAGGTCGGCGCGGACGTCGAGGTCATGGTCGACACGGGCATCATGAACGGCGCGGACGTCGTCGCGGCGTGCGCGCTCGGCGCCCGGTTCACGCTGATCGGCCGCGCGTACCTCTACGGCCTCATGGCGGGCGGCCGGGCCGGCGTCGACCGCACGATCCAGATCCTCACCGAGCAGGTCGAGCGCACCATGAAGCTGCTCCAGGTCACGAGCATCGCCGAGCTCGAGCCGCGGCACGTCACGCAGCTCGCGCGCCTCGTCCCGCTGGACGGCGCCCGGGCCTGACGTCGCGGTCGGGCCCCGCCGTCAGGCGTCGTGGCGGCGCGCGACGTGGAGCGTGGCGAGCGCGGACGCGAGCACCAGGAGGGCGAAGCCACCGAGCAGCGCGGCGCGGAGGCCGAACGCGGCGAGGAGGCCGCTGACGGCGATGACGCCCAGCGAGCTCGACGTGCGCAGGAGGGCGAACATCTCCGCGCGTCGACCGGGCGGGGCGAGGCGGTCGAGGACGAGGGAGTAGTACGTCCCCAGCATCGGGAGGAAGAGCCCGATGACGGTGGCACCGGCGAGGGTGAGCGCCAGGTGCCCGCCGGCGAGGGTCGCGCCGGACCCCGCGGTGGTGGCGGCGAGGAAGCCGACGACCCTCCGCCCGGACGGCATGCGGTTGCGGACGCTGACCCAGATCCCGCCGAGCACCGAGCCCGCGCACAGCGCGAGCGCGAAGAGGAAGGCCCAGGACGGCTCGAGCCCGAAGGACAGCGCGAAGGACACGGCTCCGACCTCCACCGCGGCGACTGCTCCTCCGGTCGCCCCCGCGCAGCACAGCCACACGAGCACCGCGCGCGGCACGCGCCGACGTGTCCGCGACGTCCCGCCGACCTCGAGGCCGTGAGCCTTGGGGATGCTCGGCATGAGGAGCATCGGCCCGACCCCGAGGACCGTGACCGCCGCCATGGCCCACACGGGGGACACCGAACCGACCACGGACGCGAGCACGGGAGCGAGCGCGAACGTGACCTCGTTCAGCGTCGCGGCCACGCCCAGCGCGCGCGGCAGGCTGCGCGGCTCGACGAGGTGGTTGAGCAGGAGCCGTTGGTACCCGTACGCGGCGCCGTTGACGGCGCCGGCGGCGAGCACGGCGACCACGAGCAGCGCGAACGGAGCCGTCGCCGCCGCCAGCACCGTCACGGCGGCGAGCGCGACGGTGCGGACCGCGATGAGCGCGCGCAGGAAGCGCACGCCGTTCCACCGGCGCCCCAGGCGCGAGACCGGGACGGCGCCGAGGACCTGGGCGGCCGTCATCGCGAGGACCAGGGCGGCGCCGGAGCTCGCCGTGCCGGTGAGGGGCAGGGCGACGAGCGCGAACGCGATCGGGGCGGCGGCCTGAGGCACGCCGAACATGCCGTACCCGGCCTGCCACCGCAGCACGTCGAGCCGGGCGCGGGACGTGCTCACCGCGGAGGCCGGCGCGGGCGCGCGGGTCGGTGCCAAGAGCGCCTCACCTCGTCTCGGGGACCAGCAGGTACGGTCGGGGCGACTGCCGGGCGTCGTCGGACGCCGGGGTGAGACGCCGGGGTGAGCAGTATATTGCTCACCCCATCGTGCACGTGACGACGAAGCGAGGGCATGTGGTCGAGCGGCTACGACCCGACGTGGCGGTGCTGGTGGGCCGGCGCATCCGCGCGGCCCGGACGAGCGCCGGCCTGAGCGTCACGAGGCTCGCCTCGCTCAGCGACGTCAGCCGGCGGATGCTCACCCAGATCGAGCTCGGGCAGGCGAACCCAGCCTCGCGACGGTCGACAAGGTCGCGTCCGCGCTCGGGACCACCTTCTCGGCCCTCGTCGGCGTGCTGGACGAGACCTCGCCGGACGGGGTCGAGATGTGGTCGACGCCGGCCGGGAGCTGGGCCTACCTCCTCAACGGTGTCGAGACGAGCCACACGTCGGTGGAGCTGTGGAAGTGGCACATCACCGGGAGCGACACCTACCGGTCGGCCCCGGCGGACGCCCCCGACTCGATGGTGACCGTCCTGCAGGGCGTGCTCCGTGCCACCTCGGCCGTCGCCGACCTGCGCGTCACGGAGGGCGCGTCGGCGACGCTCCCGAGCACGTCGCCCGTCACGTTCGGGACCGCCTCGGACGCCGTCGACTTCCTCTGGGTCGTCACCGTCCCGCGCCGGCCGGCGTAGGGCCGCGCGGGGCCGGCCGGCTCCCGCCGCCCACCGGCACCAGGAGGTGCGATGCTGGCCGGGTGCGCGTCGAGCCGGTGACCGAGCAGGTGCTCGTCGACCGGGTCGTCGGTCGCGTCCTCGCGCGGCCGGCGCCGGGGCACGCGCTGCGCGTCCTCGTCGACGGGCACCCGACGACGCACCCCGAGGCGCTCGCGGACGCGCTCGTCGACCCGCTGCGCGCTGCCGGCCGTCCGGTCGCCCGGATCCACGTGCACGACTTCTGCGCCCGGCGTCGCTGCGCCTCGAGCGCGGGCGCACCGACCCCGACGCGCTCCTCGACGAGCGCATCGACGTCGCGGGCCTGCGTCGCGAGGTGCTCGACGCGTCGGGCCCGGTGGGACCGGGCGCTACCTGCCGAGCCTGCGCGACCCCGTCACCGACCGCGCGACCCGGGCGCCGTACGCGACCGCGGAGCCGGGGCTCGTCGTCGTGCTCGACGGCTCGCTCGCGCTCGGTCGGGGACTGCCGCTCGACCTCACCGTGCACCTCGCGCTGCGTGCGGCGACGACCGAGCGCCGCACCGGGCCCGACGACGCGTGGACGCTCGCCGCGTACGCGCGGTACGCGGCCGAGACGGACCCCGAGCGGACGGCGGACGTCGTCGTGCGCCTCGACGACCCGCGCCACCCCGCCCTGGTCGACCGGGAGCGTCGCTAGGCCGGTGTGTCACGTCCCGACCTGCCGCGTGGTCGGGACGGCATGACCACCCTCCTCACCTCACCGTTCGACCGCCACGCCACCGCCGACGACGTCAGCGAGGGCGTCGACCTCACCGGCACGCGCGCGATCGTCACGGGCGCGGCGTCGGGCATCGGCGTCGAGACGGCGCGGACCCTGGCGCGCCGGGGCGCCGACGTCACCATCGCCGCGCGCCGGGTCGACGCCGCGACCCGCGTCGCCGAGCAGATCCGCGACGACACCGGCAACCCCCTGGTGCGCGCCGCGCCGCTCGAGCTCACCGACCGGCGCTCCGTCGCCGCGTTCGCCGACGCGTGGACGGGGCCCCTCCACCTGCTCGTCAACAACGCCGGGGTGATGATGATCCCGGAGCTCACCCGCGACGCCTCGGGGCACGAGATGCAGCTCGCGACCAACCACCTGGGGCACGTCGACCTGACCACCCGCCTGCACGGGGCGCTCGCGGCGGCCGGGGGCGCCCGGGTCGTCGTGCTCAGCTCGTCCGGCCACCTGTTCGGTCCCGTCGTCCACGACGACGTCGACTACCGCTTCCGGCCCTACGACCCGCTGAGCGCCTACGCGCAGTCCAAGACCGCCCAGGTCCTGTTCGCCGTCGGCGCCAGCAGCCGGTGGCACGAGGACGGGATCACCGTCAACGCGGTGAACCCCGGCGCGATCGCGACCGACCTGCAGCGCCATGTCGGCGGGCGTCTCTCCACTCCTCCCGAGCAGCGCAAGACGGTCCGGCAGGGCGCGGCGACCACGGTCTTCGCGGCCGTCTCGCCGTTGCTCGACGGCATCGGCGGACGCTACCTCGACGACTGCCAGGAGGCCCGGACCGTCGACGAGCGACCCGCGGACCCGCAGGCGCTCACCGGGAGCGTGGCGCGCTACGCGCTCGACCCCGAGGGGGCCGACAGGCTGTGGCAGCTCTCGCTCCGGCTCCTGGGCCGCTGAGCGCGCGGCCGGCGCTACGTGCGCACCACGAGGACGCAGAGGTCGTCCTCCTGGTGGTCCGTGCGCGCGGCGGCGAGCACGAGGTCGCGCACGCCGGCCGCGTCGAGGTCCTGTGGGGCCGCCTCGAGCGCCCGCACGACGGTCGCGATCCCGGCGCGCTGGTCCCGGGCACGGGACTCCACCAGACCGTCGGTGTACAGCACGACGACGGACCCCGCGGGGAGCTCGACCTCGTTCGACGTCACGTCGTCGAGGTCGGGCACGCCGACCGGTGTCGTCAGCGCGCCGTCGAGCACCGTCACGGCGCCGTCGGGGCGCAGCAGGAGCGGCGGCAGGTGGCCTGCCCGGGAGTACGCGAGCCGACGGGTCCCGTCGGGTGCGGCGGGCCCCAGGGACGCGAAGGCGCACGTCGCGATGTCGGCGAGCGCGAGCACCGTGACGAGGTGGTTCACGCGCGCGAGGACCGCGGCCGGGTCCTCGAGGTCCCAGGCGACCGCGCGCAGGACGGAGCGCAGCTGCCCCATCGACGCGGCCGCGTGCATGTCGTGCCCCACGACGTCGCCCACGACGAGCGCGACGGTGCCGTCCGGGCGCGCGAGGACGTCGAACCAGTCCCCACCCACGGAGGCGCTGGCCTGCTTCCCGTCCGAGGCGGGGCGGTACGTCACCGCGACGTCGAGGCCCTCCACGTCGTCGATCGTCGGGAGCATCCGCTCCTGCAGGGCGCGCGCCGCCTCGCGCTCGGCCGCGTAGAGCCGTGCGTTGTCGAGGATCAGCCCGAGGCGCTGGCCGAGGTCCTCGAGCATGACCGCGTCCTCGCCGTCGAACGCGCCGGCGTCGGGACTGATGACGGCGGCGACCCCGGTGATCGTGCCCCGCGCGCGCAGCGGGACCGTCATCGCCGAGCCGAGACCGAGCGCGTGCATCGCGTCGCGCTGGGCAGGGCTGGCGTACGAGGAGACCATCTCGGGCGTGATGTCGAACGGCTCGGAGTAGCTCGACCCGCCCGCGAGAGCGTCGACCGCCGCGAGCGAGCGGTCCGCCCAGCCGGCGTCCCGCGACAGCAGGCGCGCGGCGTCGCGCAGGGTGGGGTCGGTCGTCGCCACGTCGGACCGCGACCGGCCGCCCGGGAAGGTGATGAGCACCGCCCAGCCGCCGAACGTCGTCGCGAGCTCGCAGGCCGCCTCCTCGAGCTGGTCGTCCACGTCGAGGATCTGCGTGAGGCGCTGCGTGATGCCCATGGCGGCGCTCAGCCGTCGGTTCGACGACCGGGCGTCGTCGAGCTGGCGGTCGCGGACCTGCTCGCTCTCGACGCGCGCCGTCACGTCGGCCTGGACGCCGACGAAGTGCGTGACGTCGCCGCGCGCGTCCGTGATCGGGGAGATGACGAGCTGGTTCCAGAACGGCGTGCCGTCCTTGCGGTAGTTGAGGAGCGTCTCGCCGATCGTGGTCCGGGCGCGCAGGCCGTCCCGGACCCGGTCCACGGCTGCGAGGTCGGTGCCCGGGCCCTGGAGGAACCGGCAGTTGTGCCCGAGGACGTCCTCCTCGGTGTACCCGGTCGTCGCGGTGAACGCCGGGTTGACCCACACGAGCGGGACGTCGGGGAGCCGTGCGTCCGCGATCGTGAACGACAGGTCGCTCGCCAGGACGGCGCGACGCTCGAGCGTCCCGGCGCCGACCGGCTCGATCACGACGACGGCGAGGGTGCCGTCCCCGCCCGCCGGCCCGGTGCTGGTGAGCAGGCAGCGCACGGTGTCGGCGACGCCGTCGGGCGCGGCGGCGACCACGGGGATGCCCTCGGCCGGTCCCGTCGCCACCTTGCGCAGGTCGACCGGGGTGCCGTCGTCGGCGTGGCGCAGGTCCGCGGCGCGGGCCCAGTCGAGTGCGGGTGCCGGTGCGGACACCCCGTGGGCGAAGCGGCGGGCCCGCTCGTCCTGGTGCACGACGGCGTCGCGCGTCAGGTCGAGGACCAGCACCGCCCCGGCGGGCGGGACCGGCTCGACGTCTCGGCGATCGCTCACGCTCGTGGTTCTCCGTCCTCCCGGTCGCACGCCCGGACCGTCTCCATCGTTGCCGCAGCAGGGCCCGGCGTCGAATCCGGCCGACGACGACGTCGCGGCGCGGGGCCGCGCGCGGTCGTCGGGTGTCGCGGTTGCGGGTGCGGTCCGACGGTCCGCGTGCCAGTCTCGTACGGGCCGGTCCACGCCCGGTCCCGTCTTGCAGCAGGCCGCCACCGCGGCCGTGAAGGAGAGCGCCCGTGACCCCGTCCGAGGACGTCTCGATCGACGTGCCTGCCACCGATGCCGGGCTGCCCTTCTCGCGACCGCCCGAGCGCTTCCACCCCGTCGAGCAGTGGTCGCTCGACGGGGTCGAGGAGCTGAGCGCCCTGCGCTCCGGACTCGGAGCGATCCTGCGCACGGGGACCGCGGCGCCGGACGAGGGGCTCGGCGCGACGCCCGAGAAGCTCGTGCTCGTGGCGTCCGAGCTCGCGACGAACGCGCTCGAGCACGGCCACCCGCCGACCATCGTGCGCCTCATGCGGGACCACTCGTGCTGGCTGCTCGAGGTCGCGGACCACGACCGCGGGTCGGCACCGGTCTACGCGGGCGAGCGCATCCCCGGCGCGGGCGGCCTGGGGCTCCACCTCGCGCGCACGCTGTCGCTCGACGTCGGCTGGTACTCGACGGAGGAGACCAAGAACATCTGGGTGACCTTCCCGATCGACTGACGGTGCCGCGCGGGGCCCTGCCGTCTCAGAGGCGCACCGTGCCCGCGACGACCGTCACGCTGTCCCCGCCGACCCACACGGTGCCCGCGGCGTCGCGCGCGACGTGCACGCGCCCCGCCCGGCCGAGCGCGGCGCCCTGCGCGGCGACGTACCGCCCGGGCAGCCGCCCGTCGCCCGTCAGCCACTGACCGACGACCGCCTGGAGGCTCCCCGTCACGGGATCCTCCGGGATCCCCATGCCGAGCGCGAAACCGCGCACCTCGACGGCGGCACCGTCCGGTCCCGGCGTGCCGTCCGGGTAGAGACCGGCGACGCCGACGGAGAGGTCGGGGTGCGAGACGCGCAGCCTCGTGAAGTCGGGGGAGATGCCCGCGACCCGCTCCGCGGAGTCGAGCAGCAGGACGCGCCAGCCGGGACCGTTGTCGAGCAGGCGGTGGTCGAGGACCGCGTCCGCGGGCACGCCGAGCGCGGCGACGACCGCCTCCAGCTCGTCCGCGTCGAGCGGGGTCTCGGTGATCGGGTCGGGAGCCGCGAACGTGAGCCGGGAGCCGTCGCCCTCACGGCGGATCCGCACGAGCCCGACGCCGCACTCCTGCACGACGACCCCGTCCTCGCGCGACGCCCCGCCGGCCTGGAGCCAGGCGTGGCAGGACCCCAGGGTGGGGTGCCCGGCGAACGGCAGCTCTCCCGCGGGGGTGAAGATGCGCAGCCGGTAGTCGGCGCCGTCCGCCGCGCCCTGCTCCGTGGGCGGCAGGACGAAGGTCGTCTCGGAGAGGTTGGTCCAGCGCGCGAACGCGGCCATCTGCGCCTCGTCGAGGCCCTCGCCGTCGAGCACGACGGCGACCGGGTTGCCCCGCGTCGCGGTGCGGGTGAAGACGTCCACCTGGGCGAACGGACGGGCCTCCGGCCGTGTCATGCTGGCCGGGCTGGTCTCGGCGTGCCGCGCGCTCATGGGGCGACGATAGCCACCGCCGCCGGGCCGCGCGTCCCGCATGCCACTTTTGTCGGGCGCCGATCCGAAGTTGTAGACATCGCGGCACAACCGCGGTTAGCCTGTCCAGCGTTGTCAGTCGACGGGGACGGCAGGGGCATCCTCTCGACGCGGTGAACGATCAAGGGAGCAAGGATGCTCGTACGTACCCCACGCCCGCCCAGCGACCCGAGGCGATCCGTGACCAGGCGCCGCGGCATCGCCGCCGTGACGCTCGGCGCCGTCGTCGCCGTCGGTGGCTGGGCCGTCCCCGCGGCCGCGGACCTCCCCGAGCAGGAGCCCGGTGTCACGCTGCGCACCTTCCAGCTCGCTCAGGGCCAGGACGCGATCTGCACGCTCAAGTCCGGCCAGACCCCCAACGTCGACAAGCTCATGCCCACGATCAGCTGGGACACCGCGGAGCAGTTCGGCGCGGAGGACAACTTCGTCTCGCACGTGATCGCGAACCTCGCGGTGCCCACCGACGGGGAGTACACGTTCCGGCTCACGAGCGACGACGGCTCGCGGCTGAGCATCGACGACCAGCTCGTCGTCGACCACGACGGTCTGCACGGCGCCGAGCCCAAGGAGGGCACGACGACGCTCACGGCGGGCACGCACGCGCTGTTCGTCGAGTTCTTCGAGGCCGGCGGCGGCCAGGAGCTCCACCTCGAGTGGAAGGCGCCCGGCAGCTCGACCTTCGAGCTGGTCCCGGAGTCGGCGCTCAGCACCGAGGCGGGCGTCGTGCGCGTCACCGCCCCGGGCTACAAGTACTGCGAGGGCGACACCGACTCCGCGGGCGACGGACTGCGCCTCGACTCGGTGAACCCGAACTACGAGCTCGTCGACCTGCGCCCCGAGGGCTTCGAGCCCAAGGTCTCCGGCCTCGCGTTCACCCCGGACGAGCAGCTCGCCGTCGTCACGACGGGCGAGGTCAGCTCCGGCGGCTGGCGCCCGGACCCCACGTCGGGCGAGGTCTACTTCCTCGACGTGCCGTCGAGGCCGACGGCCCCGAGGACGTCACGGTGACGAAGGTCGCCGACGAGCTCCTCAACCCCATGGGCATCCAGGTCATCGAGGACTCGATCTTCGTCTCGGAGCGGTACCAGCTCACGCAGCTCACCGACCCCGACGGCGACGGGTTCTACGACGTCCACACGAAGATCGCGGAGTGGCCCGACGGCGGCAACTTCCACGAGTTCGCGTTCGGCCTCGTCCACGACGAGGACTACTTCTACGTCAACCTGTCCGTCGCCATCGACAACGGCGGCGCGACGACGAACCCGCAGCCGGGCGAGAACCGCGGCACGTCGATCAAGATCGACCGCGAGACCGGCGAGGTCACGTACGTCGCGGGCGGCCTGCGCACCCCCAACGGCATCGGCTTCGGTCCCGAGGGCGACCTGTTCGCCACGGACAACCAGGCGCGTGGCTCCCGGCCAACAAGCTCATCCACATCCAGCCGGACCACTTCTACAACCACTACACGAACCCGGCCGGTCCGTTCGACGACCAGCCGGTGAGCCAGCCGGCCCTGTGGCTGCCGCAGAACGAGATCGCCAACTCCCCGGGCAACCCGATCCTCGTCGAGGACGGCGAGTTCGCGGGGCAGATGCTCCTCGGCGACGTCACCTACGGCGGCATCCAGCGCGCGTTCCTCGAGAAGGTCGACGGCGAGTACCAGGGCGCGGTCTTCCGCCACACCGCGGGCCTCGAGGTCGGCGCCAACCGCATCCTCTACGGCCCCGACGGCGCGCTGTACGTCGGCGGCACCGGTGAGGGCGGCAACTGGGGCGAGTCCGGCAAGCTCCGGTACGGCCTGCAGAAGCTCGTCCCCGTGGCCGAGGACTCCTTCGACATGAAGGAGATGCGGCTCGTCGAGGGCGGCTTCGAGATCGAGTACACCGACCCCGTCTCCGACGAGGTCGTCGCGAACCTGGCCGACGCCTACCAGCTCAAGCAGTGGACCTACGTGCCGACGCAGCAGTACGGCGGCCCGAAGGTCGACGAGCAGCCGCTGTTCGTCACGGACGCCACCGTGTCCGAGGACCGCACCACCGTGACCCTCACGGTCGACGGCCTCAAGCCCGGCTACGTGGTGCACCTGCGCTCGCCGCGTCCGTTCGCCTCCACGGGTGGTGCGGAGCTCCTCAGCACCGAGGCGTGGTACACGATGAACTCGGTCCCGGGCTACGTCGCCCCCGCCGAGCGCGGATGGTACGAGGCCGAGACGGCGCAGCCGCTCGGCGCGTCGACCATCGCGTTCGACCACAGCAACTACTCCGGCTCCGGCTTCGCCGCGAACATGCAGGCCACCGGCAGCGGCCGGCAGTTCTCCGTGGACGTCGACGAGGCGGGCACGTACCCGATCCACCTGCGCTACGCGAACGGCATCCACCCGTTCCCGGAGCTGCGCGACAAGGACGTGTCCCTCTACGTCAACGGCGAGAAGATCGGGCCGTGGACGCTGCCCACGACCGGCGACTGGAAGACGTGGGGCACCGCCACGCGTGACGTCGAGCTCCAGGCCGGCGTCAACACCATCGCGTCCAGCAGGACGAGGGCGACGAGGGCAACGTGAACCTCGACGTGCTGTCCGTCGGCGACACGACGGACATCTGCACCCCGGCCGACGTCGAGGACGGCTACACCGCCCTCTTCGACGGCACGCTCGAGAGCCTCAACGAGGGCTGGCGCATGGCCGGTCCGGGTGGCTTCGGCCGCCAGGACGACTGCACCATCCGCGGCGAGGGCGGCATGGGCCTGCTCTGGTACACCCAGGAGGAGCTGGGCGACGCGTACTCGCTCAAGCTCGACTGGAAGCTCGTCAAGGACGACAACGGCGGCGTCTTCGTCGGGTTCCCGAACCCGGGCGACGACCCGTGGGTCGCCGTGAACCAGGGCTACGAGATCCAGATCGACGCCACGGACGCCGACGACCGCACGACCGGTGCGATCTACACGTTCCAGGGCGCCGACCTCGACGCCGTGGACGAGGCGCTCAACCCGGTCGGGCAGTGGAACGCGTACGACATCCGCGTCGAGGGAGACCGCATCCGGATCTACCTCAACGACGTGCTCGTCAACGACTTCACGAGCACCGACCCGGCGCGCGACCTGTCGAGCGGGTTCATCGGCATCCAGAACCACGGCGCGGGCGAGGCGGTCTCGTACCGCAACATCCGGGTCAAGGACCTCACGGCGGCCGAGGAGCTGGCCGTCGACGCGACGGTCCAGGTGCGGTGCCTCGCCGGCAAGGCGTACGTCGCGGTCCGCGCGACCAACGCCGACACGGTGCCGGCCGACGTCACGCTCACCACGCCGTTCGGCGAGAAGGTGGTCGAGGGCGTCGAGCCCGGGAAGTCGGCCTACCAGGCGTTCCCCGCGCGGGCGACGTCGGTGGACGCCGGAGCGGCCCAGGTGACCGCGTCCGGTGACGGTCGGACGGCGGCGCTCGAGCTGCCGTACGACGCGACCAGCTGCGGCTGACGTCCGCACCAGGGGGCCTCGCGCCCGGCGTCCGCGCCGGGTGCGGGGCCCCCGACGTCCGTGGACGGGAGCGGTGGTCCGACGACGCTCCCGCCAGGACGTAGGCTCACCTGGTTCCGCGACCGGTCCGCACGGGCCGGTCGCGCACCTCGACGAGGAGGACGTCACCGATGCTGGAACGGCTCGGCCGCGCCGTGGCCCGACGACGCGTGGTCGTGCTCGCCCTCTGGCTGGCCCTGACGCTCGCCGGGGCGGTGCTCGGCGGCGCGGTGTTCGACCGCACGCAGGACGTCCCCGACGCCCCGCCCGGCAGCGAGGCCGAGCTCGCCGCGCGCTGGCACGACGAGCTGGCCACGCCGCCGGGCGAGGGCCCCGGGGGCGAGATCGTGTCCGCGGTGATCGCCGGACGCGACTTCTTCGACCCCGGCCTCGTCGAGGACGCGACCGCGGTCATGATCGAGGTCCGGGCGATGCCCGGCGTCGTCGAGGTCTACGACGCGTACACCGCCGGAGGACTCATCGGTGACGACGGGCAGAGCTCGCTCGTCACCGTCGAGCTGGACCCCGCCCTGGACGACGACGCGGCGCTCGCCACCGCCCACCGCGTCGCCGACGCGTTGCGCACCGTGGCCGCGCCCGAGGTGCTCGTCGGCGGCGAGCTGCTCGCCGAGGAAGCGTTCGTCGAGCGTGCCGTGACCGACGCCGCCGTCGGCGAGGGCATCGCGGTCGCCGTGCTGCTCGTGCTCCTCGTCGTCGTCCTCGGGGGTCTGCGCGCCGGGCTGGTGCCGGTGCTCGCCGCGCTCGGCACCATCGCGGCCGCGCTGCTCGCCCTCACGGGCCTGCTCGGCGTCGTGCCGGTCAACGAGTTCGCGGTCAACGTCGTCACACTGCTCGGGCTCGGCCTCTCCGTCGACTACGGCCTCCTCGTCGTCGCGCGGTTCCGCGAGGAGCGCGAGCGCACGCCCGGCGCCCCGGTCGAGGAGGTCCTGGGCCGCGCCGTCGCCGGTGCGGGCCGGGCCGTGCTCGTGTCCGGGCTCGCGGTGGGCATCGCGCTCGCGGGCCTGCTGCTCCTCGGCGACCCGCTCCTGTCCGGGATGGCCGTCGGCGGCGCCGTCGTCGTGCTCCTCGCGACCCTCGCCGGGCTCACGCTCGTGCCCGCGCTCGTCGCCGTGTGGCACCGGCACGTCCCGGCGGCCGGGACGCGGACCTGGTCCCGGCCCTGGACGCGGCCCGCGGCGGGCGCGGCACCGCCCGGGCTGCTCGGCCGGCTCGCCCGCGTCGCCCAGCGGCACGCCGGCGTCGTCGCCGTCGCGGCCACCGGCGTCCTGCTCGTCCTCGCCGCGCCGCTCGGCTCCCTCACCCTCGGCAGCTCCGAGGTCCGGTCCCTGCCCGTCGACGCCGAGGAACGGCGCGCGTACGAGGCGCTCACCACCGGCTTCAGCGACCTCGGCATCGAGCCCGTCGTCGTCATCGTCGACGCGCCCGTGGAGGACGAACGCGTCCAGGCGTTCCTCGACGAGGCGGCCGCCCTGCCCGGGGTCGCCGACGCCGGGCTCGACCTCGACGTCGTCGCGACCGACACCACCGTCGTCGAGCTCGAGCCCGAGGGCGAGGCGACCGGCGCCCAGGCCCAGCAGATCGTGCGCGACGTCCGCGAGCTCCGGGAAGCGCACTTCGGCACCGGGGCCGACGGGACGAGCGGCGACCCCCGCACCGACGACGGCCAGGTCGTCGTGCAGGTCGCCGGGCCCGCCGCCGACGTCGTCGACACCCAGGACCAGCTCCTCGACCGCCTCCCGCTCGCGCTCGGCGTCGTCGTCGCCGCGACGTTCCTCCTGCTCCTCGCGCTCACCCGGTCCGTCGTCGTGCCGGTCAAGGCGCTCCTGCTCAACCTCCTCACCATCGGCGCCACGCTCGGCGTGCTCACCGCCCTGTTCGCCTGGGGCTGGGGCGAGAGCCTGCTCGGCTTCGAGTCCTGGGGCGCGCTCGACGTCACCACGCCGCTCCTGCTGTGCCTGCTCGTGTTCGGGCTGTCGATGGACTACGAGGTCTTCCTCCTCGCCCGCATCGCCGAGGAGTGGCGGCAGCGCGACCCCGACGAGGACCCACGCCTCGCCAACGACCGCGCCGTCCTGCGCGGCATCACCGTCACCGGGCCTGTCGTCACCACCGCCGCCGTCGCCATCACCGTCGTGTTCCTCGGCTTCGCCATCGGCGACCTCGTCGCCATGAAGGAGGTCGGCATCGGGATGGCCGTCGCCGTCCTGCTCGACGTCACCGTCGTACGCGGGCTGCTGCTGCCCGCGACGATGCGGTTGCTGGGGCGGTGGAACTGGTGGCCCGGCGGTCGCAGGTCCTCGTCGGCCGGTGGTGCCTCGGGGCCGGGTGGCGTCGCGGGGTCGGGTCCGGTCGACGGCTCCGCGGGGGCGGGGCGGGTCTACCATCCGGCCGCTCGTTCCTCGCGGCCTCCCGCCAGCCCCGCCACGACCCGCCCCACCCCCGCGGAACCCTCGCCCTCCGTGTCCGCGTCGCCTCCGTCGTCCGCGGGGTAGAGCCCGGGCCGGCGAGGGCAGCGGTCGGCGAGATAGAGCTTGCCGGTGCCGAGGTAGAGCCCTGGGGGCTCTACCTCGGCGCCGGAGGCTCTACTTCGTGGCGGTCAGGCGTCGCGGAGGACCTCGGTGACGAAGCGGGAGGAGCGGTCACGGAGGCCGTCGATGCGGAGCTCGACGATCGTGTCGCGCATCGAGTCGTCGTCGCCGAGCTCGGTGCGGGTCGGGGTGCGGCGCACGTTCGCCGAGCAGCGGAAGTCGGTGCAGATCAGCGTGCCGACGGTGTTGCCGCGGCGGCCGGACGCCCCGGCGCGGCGCGCGACGTAGAGGCTGACGTCCTCGGTCACGACGACGTCCTCGCACCACGCGCACAGGGCGCGCCGACGTCGCCCGCCCGACTTCGCGTCGGTGGAGCGCAGCAGGACGCCGACGGGCTCGCCGTCCACCGGGACGACGGCGTACGCCGACAGCGGGGCCTTGCGGTCGCGCCACCCGAGGTAGTCGAGGCGGTCCCAGTCGAGCGCCTCGAGGTCGGGGAGCGTCGCCTGGGCGGCCTCGCGGCGCGAGGCGTTGACGAAGGACGCGCGGATCTGCTTCTCGGTCAGGGGATTCATGGTTCTGCTTCCGGGGGTCGGTCGAGGCCGCCGACCGACGCGGGACGACGTGCGCGGCGTCGCCGGCGGGCGCCGTCGGGCCTGCGGTGCAGGCCCCGGGCACGGGTGCACGACGGCGCGCGCTGGCCCGGGGGACCGGTGGCAGAGCCACGGGTCGTGAGGGCTGCGGCGCGACGGGGGCGGCGTGGCGGACGGGTGCCGCGGCCCGTCGACGACTCCGCCGGGGCCGCGGTCAGCGGTCGGCGATGCGGGACGGTGCGCGGCGCGCGGGGTCGCCCGAGCAGGCCGTGACGGCCACCTCGCACCCTGCGGCGACGCACTGCATCCGCTGTCTCCTCGTTCCCGGACCGTCCGGCGAGCGCTAGCTCGCGACGGGTGGCCGACGTGTCGACCGACCGCACCATGGTGCCCCCGAAAGGCGTGCAGGTCCACCGAGATCGCCGCCACCGCCCGCTCGACCCGCCCGCGCGACCCGCCCGCACGACCCGGTACGGCCACCGCTCCGGCGTCGTCTGAGGCCGGGCCGGTGCGCACGTCGTGGCGCGTCAGGACCGCGTGCCGCCCAGGCGGACGAGGATGACGTGGTGGCCGTCGGGGTCGTGCACGTGCGCGGAACGGTCGCCCGACGCGGCGTCGGTGTCCGGTCCCTCGAACGGCTCGACGCCGAGCCCGGCCAGGCGGTCGAGCGTCGCGTCGACGTGGTCCACGTAGAGCACCAGGTCGGGCAGGCCGTGCCGGTCGGGCGGGGCCGCGCCGTCGGGCAGCGGGACGAGCCAGAGGCCGGGCTCGTCGACGCGCCCGGACCGACGTGCAGGAGCGGGAAGCCGCTGGT
>NZ_MKKH01000018.1 GCF_001942335.1 Cellulosimicrobium sp. CUA-896
GGGCCCACGACCTCGCCGCCGAGCGTGACGCCCTCGTCGCGTTCGTCGACCACGTGACGCGCGCCGCCGCGAGCACCCCCGGCCTGCACGTCTACCACTACGCCGCGTACGAGAGGACGCACCTGCTCGCCATCGCCGCACGGCACGGGGGTGTACGAGGAGGAGGTCGACGACCTGCTGCGCGACGGCGTGCTCGCTCGACCTCTACGCGTCGTGCGCCGAGCGCTGCGCGTCTCCGACCGCTCACGGTCCATCAAGAAGCTCGAGCCGCTGTACATGGGCGACGACCTGCGCACCGGCGACGTGCAGGACGCCGCCGCGTCCGTCGTCGCGTACGCCGAGTACACGGACCTGCGCGACGCCGGCCGGGACACGGAGGCCGACGAGCTCCTCCAGGGCATCGCGGACTACAACCGGTACGACTGCGTCTCGACGCTGCGGCTGCTCGAGTGGTTGCGGGGGGCCGTCGCCGTCGCCGCGTCCGGTTCCGGTGATGTGGTCGGGGCGGGTGCGGGGTCGGCGGGTGCGCGCGCCGTCGACCTGTCCTCGGGGCAGGGGGAGGTCATCCCGAGCGAGCGGGAGGTCGCGCTCGCGCTGGAGGCCGAGATCCGGGAGGTCGTCGGGGAGGACCGGGCCGGGCGGAGCGCGGCCGCGCAGGCGCTCGCGATGTACGGGGCGGCCGTCGGGTACCACCGCCGCGAGGCGAAGCCGTTCTGGCACGAGCACTACTCGCGGCTCGCGCTGCCCGTCGACGAGTGGCTCGGACGTCGGAACGCGTTCCTCGTCGAGACGGCGGTCGTCGCCACCACCTGGGAGGTCGAGCCGGGCCGGCAGACGTGGTCGCGGCGGCTCGAGCTCGTCGGACGGCTGCCCGAGGGCACCGACCTGCGCACGGGGACGACGCCGTACGTGCTGTACGACCCGCCGCTGCCGCCGTGCGCGAGGACGTCCGCCGACGGCGCGCGTGGCTGGCTCACCGGCGCGACGATCGTCGGCGCCGAGCGCCGCGAGACGCCGGCCGGCGCGCGCGACGTCCTGGTCGTGCGCGAGCAGCTGCCGCGCGGCGCGGAGACCTTCGACGCCCTCCCGCTCGCGCTGACACCCGCACCCGGTCCCGGGACCAAGCCGCTCGAGACCGCGGTCGCGGCGGCGGCGCGGGAGGCCCTCGAGAGCTGGCGGGCCGTGGGGGAGCTGCCCCGCGACGCGGTGAGCGACATCCTGCTGCGCCGCGCACCGCGACTGCGTCCGCCGCGGGACGCGCGCCCACGACGGGGGAGCACGACGACGAGGCAGGTCTGCCCCGTCCGGACGGCGACGACCTCGTCGGCCCGATCGCCGCCGCCGTCGAGCGGCTCGACGACTCCTACGTCGCCGTCCAGGGCCCGCCCGGCACCGGCAAGACGTACGTCGGCTCGCACGTCGTCGCCCGCCTCGTGCGGCAGGGCTGGAAGGTCGGCGTCGTGGCGCAGTCCCACGCCGCCGTGGAGAACATGCTGCGTGCGGTGGTCGGCACCGCGGGGGTGCCCGCCGACCTCGTCGCGAAGAAGCGGGCCGGCGACGGCCCGTCACCGACCGCCGTGTGCGCGGAGCTCGACGGCGCGGCGCTCGCGGCGTTCGCCACCGAGCCCGGCCCACGGGTCGTCGGCGGGACGGCGTGGGACTTCGCCGCCGGACGGCTCCCGGAACGCACGCTCGACCTGCTCGTCGTCGACGAGGCCGGCCAGTTCTCGCTCGCGAGCACGATCGCCGTCGGGCGCGCGGCACGGCGGCTGCTCCTGCTCGGCGACCCGCAGCAGCTCCCGCAGGTCAGCCAGGGCGCGCACCCCGAGCCCGTGGACCGGTCGGCGCTCGGGTGGCTCGCGGACGACCACGGCGTGCTCGTCGACTCGCTCGGCTACTTCCTGCCGCTCTCCCGGCGCATGCACCCGCACCTCGCGGCGGCGGTGTCGAGGCTGTCCTACGAGGACCGGCTCGGTGCGCACCCCGTCGCCGCCGCCCGGCACCTGGACGGCGTGGCCCCGGGGATCGAGCAGGTGCTCGTCGAGCACACGGGCAACGCCGTGCGGTCCGCGGAGGAGGCCGCCGAGGTCGTCCGGCAGGTCGAGCGGTTCCTCGGCCGGGCCTGGACCGACGAGCACGGTGACGTCAGGCCGCTCGGCCCGCGGGACGTCCTCGTCGTGGCGCCCTACAACGCCCACGTCTGGGAGGTGCGCTCCGCCCTCGCGGCGGCGGGCCACCCCGACGTGGAGGTCGGGACGGTCGACGGCCTCCAGGGCAGGGAGGCCGCCGTCGTCGTCGTGACGCTGGCGGCGTCGTCCGGTCGCGACGTGTCGCGCGGTCTCGGGTTCCTCCTCTCGCGCCAGCGCGTCACGGTCGCCGTGTCCCGCGCCCGGTGGGCCGCCGTGGTGGTGCGCGCACCCGGCCTCACCGACCACCTCCCCGGGACGCCGCGCGGGCTCGAGGAGCTCGGCGCGTTCCTCGGGCTCTGCTCCCCGCCGACGCCGGCCCGAACGGGGCCGACGCCGGCCTGAACGGGGGCGAGGCCGTCGCCGTGACATCCTCCGGCGGCGCCGGCTCTCAGAACTCCCCGAACCCGCCCCCGAAGTCGTCGAACCCGCCGAAGTCGCCGAACCCGCCGTCACCGCCGTCGGCGGCGCCGGCCTCGGTCATGCCGGCGTCCCCGGCCTCGGAGCCGCCCGGCTCGGCACCGGCGTCCCCGCCGCCCTCCTCGCCGCCACCCGCCGCCCCCGGGTCCTCGCCCCCGGCTGCGGCGTCCTCCGCGGCGGGCTGCGTCGGGTCGCCGAACGCGGGGCCGAAGAGCGCGTTCGCGACGGCGGAGCCGATGACCACGCCGGCGACCGTCCCGAGCAGGCTCGACCCCACCATCGAGCCGAAGCCGGGCGCTCCGCCGCGCCCGCCGAAGGACCGCTCCAACGTGCCGGGCTGGCGCATCTCGGCACGTGTCGCCATGCGGGCGAGGTCCTGCGGCGCATCCGTCGCCGCGCGCTCGGAGGCCGGCACGGACTGACCGAGCTCGGCGAGGACCTGGCGCCGCTGCTCCGGGGTCAGGCGCGCGAAGGCCTCGGCGTGCGCCTGCTCGACGGCGTCCGGCGGCGCGGTGCGCAGCATGTACCGGTAGCGGTCGACCGCGATCTCGTCCGGGGTCCGCTGCCGGAACGAGCCCTGCTGCGACGGGTCGGGCGCGTCCTGGGTGCCGTACGCCGGCGCGGCCCCGGGCGTCGGGTACGCGGCGGGGTACTGCGTCGGCTGCGGTGCGTTCTGCCCGTAGCCGGTGTGCGGACCGGTCTGCCCGTGGCCCGCCTGCCCGTGCGGAGCGCCCTGCGGGTCGCGCGGCTCGCGGCCGAGAAGTCGGTCGAGGAATCCCATGGTTCTCCTCCGGGGGTGTGGCGGTCTGGTCGTGGGGACGGTCCCGGTCGGCGCCGCGCTGCCCGCGTGGTCGACGACCTCTCCCGTGCAACGACCGCCACGGGTCGCCGGTTCCTCGCCGAACCCGAGGTTGTGCGTTACCGAGCGGCCTGTGTGACGCACAGGCCAGGGTTCGACGCCCGGAGGTGCCGAACCCGGGCCTGAGCGCCACCGAGCGGCCAGCGTGACGCGCAACCCAGGGTTCGGCGCCGGGCGGTTGCGAACCCCGGCCTGTCGACCGATCGTGAGCCCGATGGGTGCGCGACCCGGGGTTCGGCGGATGCGGTGTGGCGGCGGGTCGGGCGACCTGCGCCGAGTCGGGCCTGGACGCACGAGCGCCCTCGACCGTCACGGTCGAGGGGCGCTCGGAGAAAATCGGACGCGCCGGGCTGGCCGGCGACCGTCGAGATCAGAGGGCGCGGATGTTCTCCGCCTGCGGGCCCTTGGGGCCCTGCGTCACGTCGAACTCGACGCGCTGGTTCTCCTCCAGCGTGCGGAAGCCCTGCGACTGGATCGCGGAGTAGTGCGCGAACACGTCGGCCGAGCCGTCCTCGGGGGCGATGAAGCCGTAGCCCTTCTCGCTGTTGAACCACTTCACGGTTCCGGTAGCCATGGTTACTCCTTCAAGAGTGTCAACCTTCACCCCCCACGGTCGCGGGGGCGTACATCACGGTGTTCGTCGTCAACTCTTGGGGTAACAAGGTCCGCCGGGGTGCACCCGAGGGTGTCACCTCAGCGCGAGGACAAGCGAGGCACTGCAATCTCGGGGAACACGGTACAGGCTGGGCCGGTTCCTGGCTACGGATCTGTGGACGGACCGCGGACGCAGTGGTTTATCTCGTCGTCGTGCCCCGTCGTGCCCCGTCGTGCCCCGTCGTCGCGCCGTCATCCCGCCCCAGCGTCCCGTCGGCCGAGCTGCGGCTGCGGGTCAGCGGACGACGGCGAGCTCGACCACCGGGACCACGTGGTGCCAGTCGTCGACGCCGTGCGACGCGGCGAGAGGTTCCGCCCACTCGCGCAGGACGGGCTCGAGCGTGGACCAGGCTCGCGGCGAGCGCGCCCCGTAGTCGTCGAGGAGGCGGGCGCCGTCGTCCGGGGAGAGCGTCGTGGCCCGCGCCCGGGCGGCGCGGCGCGCACCCGTCCGGATGAGGACGCGCGGCTCGGCGACGAGGTTCCGGTACCACTGCGAGCGCGGTCCCAGACCCGCGACGACGACGAACCGGTCGGGAGCGGGGCGGTCGACGACCTCGAGGACGACGAACCGCGCCTCTCCGCTCGACCGCCCGCGGTGCACGAGGAGGAGGAGGCGGTGGCCGAGGAGCCCGCCGAGGCCGGCCCGGAAGAGGGCGACGGGTGCGCGCACGAGCCACCGCGTGCGGAGCAGGGCGGAGGCGAGGGGCACCCCGGCACCGTACGCCGCGCTCGTGCTCGTGGTCATGCTCGTGGTCGTCTCGGGCCGGGCCTGCGCCGGGGCCCGAACCTCGCCCGGGTCGGCGCCGCGGGGACGGACGTCGCCCCCGTATCAGAACATCCGTACCAACTCCGCCGTGGAAACGAGACCAGTGCGTTACAGGTCGGTAACAACTGTGGCCGGTTCGCGAAACTCGTCCGGCCTACGTTCGCGTCACCCCAGAACGCGGAAGCGCCCCTTCTCGCGGATTTGTGGGCCGGTGGTCCTCGGGATGCCGCGGGGACCACCGGGAGCGCGTGCGCGAGGTGGGTACCAGCACACGGTGACCTGTGTCACTATTCAGCACGCGATTTCGACGGTGATTTCGGCGATCGAACGCGGAGAGGGCAGACGGCCCTCGTCGCGGGGGATCTGGACCACGGAGGTTGGCATGCATCGCACAGCACGGCGGGCGAGCGGAGGTGCGGCTCTGCTCCTGGCGGCCACGCTCGTCCTGACCGCCTGCGGACCCCAGTCCCAGGGCGGCGGCGACGAGGAGACGACCGGCACCTCGACGGAGACCGGCGACTCGGGGGGCGGGGAGCTGAGCATCGTCCCGTCCGTCCAGATCGACGCGGAGGGGGCGGAGGTGCCGGCGCAGGAGACGGGCGACGCCGCCGACCCCGCGGGTGACGGCAGCGCCGAGTGCGCCGAGGGCACGTCGATCGCGATGGCCGGTGCCCTCACGGGCCCGAACGCCGCGCTCGGCCTCAACATCCTCTACGGCGCGCAGGTCGCGGTCGACGCGTCAACGGGGCGAACCCGGCTGCCAGGTGGAGATCAAGCAGTTCGACACCGAGGGCGACCCGCAGAAGGCCACCCAGGTGGCGCCGCAGATCGTCGGCGACGCGAGCGTCATCGGCCTGCTCGGCCCGGCGTTCTCGGGCGAGACCGCCGCCACCGGCGACGTCTTCAACCAGGCGGGCCTGCTCTCGCTCACGGCCTCCGCGACGAACCCCGACCTCACGGCGAACGGCTGGACCAACTTCTACCGTGGCCTGGCCAACGACGCGGTCCAGGGCCCGGCGGTCGCGATGTACATGACGGACACCCTCGGGTACCGAGAGCGTCTGCGTCGTCACCGACAACTCGGACTACGGCATCGGTCTCGCGGAGCAGATCACCTCCGGGCTCGGCGACGCCGCGAACGCGGACTGCGCGGCCGAGGTCAAGACGGGCGACAAGGACTTCTCCGCCGCCGTCCAGATCATCTCGGGCGCCGACGCGGACGCGGTGTTCTACGCCGGGTACTACGCCGAGGCGGCGCCGTTCGTCCAGCAGCTGCGCGACGGCGGCGTCGAGATCCCGTTCGTCTCGGCGGACGGCACGAACGACCCGCAGTTCGTCTCGCAGGCCGGCGGCTCGTCCGAGGGCGCGATCCTGTCCTGCCCGTGCGGTCCTGCGCCGGACGAGTTCGCGGCGACCTACGAGGAGACGAACGGCCAGGCCCCGGGCGTGTACTCGGTCGAGGGCTACGACCTCGCGACGATCATGCTCTCCGGCATCGCGTCGGGCGTGACGGACCGCGCCGCGATGATCGACTACGTCGCGAACTACTCCGGTGAGGGCCTGGCCCGCACCTACGAGTGGGACGACACGGGCGAGCTCTCCGCGGCGCTCATCTGGATCTACGAGGTCCAGTAGCTCCCCGACGACGACGCCCCGCCCCTGCCCCGCGCCACCGGGCGCGAGAGTGCGGGCGGGGCGTCCCGTCGCGGACCACGAACCTCGCGACCCAGCACCTGAACACCAAGGAGCGTCATGCCCGCCCTTGCTGACGCGCTGCTCACCAGCGCGACCGCCGGCCCTCTCGTCCACCAGTCGCTCATCGACTTCGACCTCGCCGCCCTCGGGCGCAACTTCTGGGGCCTCACCATCGAGGGCCTCACGTACGGCGCGATCTACGCGCTGGTGGCCGTCGGCTACACGCTCGTCTACGGCGTGCTGCGGCTCATCAACTTCGCCCACTCCGAGGTCTTCATGCTCGGCATGTTCGGGCAGTACGCCACGCTCCTGCTCCTCGGGTTCTACCCGATGGGCGACGCCTGGGACATGGGGATCGGCCTGACCGTCTTCTACCTCGGCGTCGCGATGCTCGGCGGCATGGCGGTGGCGGGAGGCGCCGCCGTCGGGCTCGAGCGCGTGGCCTACCGGCCGCTGCGCCGGCGCGGCGCCCCGGCGCTCGTCTTCCTCATCACCGCGATCGGCATGTCGTTCGTGCTCCAGGAGTTCGTGCACTTCGTGCTCCCGCGGCTCACGGGCGGCGAGCTCGGCGGCGTCAACGCAGAGCAGCCGATCCGGCTGGTGCAGCCGGAGGTGCAGTTCACGATCGGCGGAGCACCGGTCACGAACGTCACGCTCGTCATCATCCTGTCGGCGCTGGTCCTCGCCCTCGCGACGGACCTGTTCATCAACCGCACCAAGTTCGGGCGCGGCATCCGCGCCGTCGCGCAGGACCCGGTGACGGCGACGCTCATGGGCGTCTCGCGCGAGCGCGTCATCATGCTGACGTTCCTCATCGGCGGCATCCTGGCCGGCGCCGCGGCGCTGCTCTACACGCTGCGCGTGCCGAACGGGATCATCTACTCGGGCGGGTTCATCCTCGGCATCAAGGCGTTCTCCGCCGCGGTGCTCGGCGGCATCGGCAACCTGCGCGGTGCGCTGCTCGGCGGTCTGCTGCTCGGCGTCATGGAGAACTACGGCCAGGTCGTGTTCGGCACGGAGTGGCGCGACGTCGTGGCGTTCGCCCTGCTGATCGTCGTCCTGATGTTCCGCCGACGGGCATCCTCGGGGAGTCGCTGGGGAGGGCCCGCGCATGAGCACGTCGACACCCGCACCCCAGCCGGCCGGCGGCGCGCCGCGGCCCACCCTCCCGCCCGCGGGCCGCGTCAGGACCAAGGACCGGCCGCACGGCGGCGTCGGCGACCGGCTGCGCCTGTGGTGGGGCGCCCTCGCGCGCCCGACGCAGTGGCTCGTCGGGGTGCCGTTCATCCTCTTCGTCGCGCTCGTGCCGATCCTGAACATCCCGGTCCTGACGACCGTCGGCACGAACTTCGGCGGCGTGATGGCGCAGTTCGGCATGATCGCGCTCATCGCCATCGGGCTCAACGTCGTCGTGGGCCAGGCCGGCCTGCTCGACCTCGGGTACGTGGGCTTCTACGCCATCGGCGCGTACACGGTCGCGATCCTCACGAGCCCGGACAGCCCGTGGAACCAGACCGACGAGTGGCTCGCGCGCGAGTGGGCGTGGCTCGCGGCCCTGCCGGTCGCCGTCGCGATCACGGCGATCTCCGGCCTCATCCTGGGCTCGCCGACGCTGCGGCTGCGCGGGGACTACCTCGCGATCGTCACCCTGGGCTTCGGTGAGATCGTCCGCCTGCTCGCCGACAACCTCGACGAGCTCACCGGCGGCGGTCAGGGCCTGCGCGGCGTCGCGTACCCGCGGCTGGGCGTCACGGAGGACCTGCCGAACGGCGTGTTCTCCGCGGGCAACGCGAGCGGCACGCTCAACTCCGGCGTGTGGTGGTACTGGGTCAGCCTGCTGTTCATCATCATCTCGCTGCTCTTCGTCGGGAACCTCGAGCGCTCGCGCGTCGGGCGCGCGTGGGTCGCCATCCGCGAGGACGAGGACGCCGCCGAGATCATGGGAGTCCCCACGTTCCGGTTCAAGCTGTGGGCGTTCGTCATCGGCGCCTCGATCGGCGGCGTGGCCGGCGCGCTCTACGCGGGTCAGGTGCAGTTCGTCATCCCGACCAACTTCAACGTCATCAACTCGGTGCTCTTCCTGTGCGCGTCGTGCTCGGCGGACAGGGCAACAAGCTCGGGGTCATCCTGGGGGCGTTCATCATCGTGTACGTGCCGAACTTCTTCCTCGGCCGCACCGAGCTGTTCGGCATCCCGATCGACGGCAACGAGATCGCGAGCTACCGCTACCTGTTCTTCGGTCTCGCGCTCGTGGTCCTCATGATCTTCCGCCCGCAGGGGTTGATCCCCGTCCGGCAGAAGCTGCTCGCCTACGGCCGCGAGCTCTACGTGGCCGCGCGCCGGGCGGCGCAGGCCGCCACCCGCAGGAGCGACGCGGCCACGACCACCGGGGAGGAGACCCGATGAGCACCCACGACCCCGGCGGCATCGGGGCGGGCGGCGAGCACGGCGACGAGCACCTCGCCGCGTCGGGCCGCGCGGAGTCCTCGCGCGCCGACCGCTACATGCCCGGCGCCGTCCTGAACGAGCCGGCCGTGGTCGACGTCGAGGCGGTGCGTCCCGAGCTCGCCAACCCCGAGCTCGTCGACGCGATGGTCGCGCCCGACCGTGCCGTCCACGCGCGCGTCGGCGAGCCGCTGCTGCAGATGGACCACGTGACGATGCAGTTCGGCGGCCTCACCGCGCTCGACGACGTCACCTTCGAGATCCGGCGCGGGGAGATCCTGGGTCTGATCGGCCCGAACGGGGCCGGCAAGACGACCGCGTTCAACGCCATGACGGGCGTCTACCGGCCCACCAGGGGCCAGGTCGTGTTCGACGGCGCCCCGGTGGGCAAGCTCAAGCGGTACCAGATCACGCAGCGCGGCATCGCCCGCACGTTCCAGAACATCCGCCTGTTCAACGAGATGACGGCGCTCGAGAACGTCGTGGTCGGCACGGACGCGCGGCACCGCACCTCCGTGCCGGGCGCGCTCTTCCGGCTCCCGCGCCACCGGCGCGAGGAGCGCGACGCGATCGACCGCGGCATGGCGCTGCTCGAGTTCGTCGGGGTCGGGGGCCGCGCCACGGAGAAGGCGCGCAACCTCTCGTACGGCGACCAGCGCCGTCTGGAGATCGCCCGTGCGCTCGCCACCGAGCCCAAGCTGCTCTGCCTGGACGAGCCGGCGGCGGGGTTCAACCCGGCGGAGAAGGAGGCCCTCATGGACCTCATCCGCCACATCCGCGACGACGGGTACACCGTGCTGCTCATCGAGCACGACATGCGCCTCGTGCGTGGCGTGACCGACCGGATCGTCGTGCTCGAGTTCGGGCGCGTCATCGCCGACGGCACGCCCGACGAGGTGACGAACGACCCGAAGGTGGTCGCCGCGTACCTCGGCGTGCCGGACGAGGAGCAGCCGCCCGCCGGGACGGGCACCACGAGCGAAGGAGGCGGCGGCGATGCCTCTGCTTGAGCTGCAGGACATGACGGTCGCCTACGGGCGCATCGAGGCCGTGCGCGGCATCTCGATCACCGTGGAGGAGGGCGAGCTCGTCACGCTCATCGGTGCCAACGGCGCGGGCAAGACGACGACGATGCGCGCGATCTCCGGCATCCGCCCCCTCGCGCGGGGCCGCGTGCTGTTCGACGGCAAGGACATCACGCGGATGAAGCCGCACCTGCGCGTGCTCGAGGGCATCGTCCAGGCGCCGGAGGGTCGCGGCATCTTCCCCGGGATGACCGTGATCGAGAACCTCGAGATGGGCGCGTACGCGCGGACCTTCGAGTCGAGGGCCGAGCACGACGAGACGCTCGACCGGGTCTTCGAGCTGTTCCCGCGCCTCGCGGAGCGCAAGGACCAGGTCGGCGGCACGATGTCGGGCGGGGAGCAGCAGATGCTCGCCATCGGACGCGCCCTCATGGCCCGGCCCCGCCTGCTCCTGCTCGACGAGCCGTCGATGGGGCTCGCCCCGATGGTCATCCAGCAGATCTTCCGGATCGTCTCGGAGATCAACGCGCAGGGGACGACCGTGCTGCTCGTCGAGCAGAACGCGCAGCAGGCGCTGTCGCGGTCGCACCGCGCGTACGTGCTGGAGACCGGCGAGGTCGTGCGCACGGGCGGCGGCCGCGAGCTGCTGGCCGACTCGAGCATCAAGGAGGCGTACCTCGGCGTGGCGTGATCCGCGCGATCGACGCCTACGATCGGGGGGTGCCCCTGCGACGCCGCGCGGCCAAGGCCGACCGCCACACGTTCGAGCTCGTCGACGACGGGCTGGCGGACGACGTCGACGTGGACCCGGTCCTCGACCTGACCGCGCCGCCCGACGCGCGCCGCGACGAGCCGCAGCCCGGTCGACGTCCCGACAACCGACGCCCCGGCGCTACGGACATCCCGGTCGAGGCACTCGACATCCATGACCGCGATACCCACGACCTCGGCGACGGCGCCCGGACGGCCCGGCGCGACGGGGGTCCCGGGCGCGCGGCGGCCCGCCGTCGTCGGCGGCGCGTCGTCGCGGCGTCGGTCGTGGGGCTCGCGGTCGTGCTCGGCGGCATGGCGACGGTGGACGCGGCGCAGTCGAGCGCGGACCTCGCGCGGCTGCGCGAGTCCCCGGGCGGAGTTGCGCCGATGATCTCCGCCCCGCAGGAGGTGTGGTCGGTCGACGGCGTCGTGCCGGGCGCGCTCGAGCTCGTCGCGGGGGCGGTCGTCACGGTCGAGGGCCACGACGTCGTCGCGCACGACTCGCGACGGGCGAGGAGCGCTGGCGCACGGACGTCGGGCCGTCCGTGTCGTGCGGCGTGGTGCTCGGGTACGCGTACGGGTTCGGGTCCGCGCCGGGCGACGAGCTCGTGTGCCTGGTCGGCGCCCCGGACCAGCTCACGGCGCCGGCCGACGTGTCCCCGGTGACGCCGACGGTCGCGCGCTCGGTCGTGGTCCTCGATGCGGACGGCGAGGTCCTCGGACGGCGCGACCTCGACGCGGCCGACGGCTGGGCGGTGCCCGGGCCGGACGGCTCGCTCGTGCGCGCGCTGCGCGTCGGGGAGGTCCCCGCCGGGCACGGGACCGAGCTGGAGGAGGACCCGAGGAGCGGCGAGCCCGAGGACGTCCCGCCGGGGCGCGACGTCGTCGTCGTGCTCGAGGACGCGCTCACCGGCGAGGAGCGCTGGCGCCACGAGCTGCCCTTCACCGACGGCCTGGGCTGGAACTGCATCGGGTGGGTCGACGACGGCGACGGCGGCTCGCGGATGCTGGCCGACGTCGAGCGCCTGTGGACGGCCGTCGTGGACGACCTGGTCCAGGTGGACGGTTGCGGCGTGTCGGCGTGGTTCGGTCCGGGCGGCGCGCGGCTCGACGACCCGGAGCTGCCGGCGGACGGCGTCCTGCGTCTGCCGGACGGTGCGCTGTACCGCGACGCGTCCGGCCAGATGAGCTGGGGCTACTCCAGCGCGTTCCCGACCGAGGAGCGCTCCGTCGTGCTCGCGCCGGACGGGTCGGTGCGCTGGGAGACCCCGGGGCCGCTCCTGCTCCCGCGCGCGTCGGACGGACGCGAGCTCGGCCTGCGCCTCGTGCGTGCCGACGGCGGGCTCGCCGCGTACGGGGCCGACGGCGCGGAGCGGTGGTCCGGGTCCGGGACGGGGGCGCCCGAGGAGGTGCTCGCGGTGGCCGGGGGCGTCGTCGTCACGGCGACGGCGGGGGAGCTCACCGCGCTCGACGTCAGCACCGGGAGCGAGCGGTGGACGCTCGGGAGCGCCGGCCTGCGCGATCCTGACGTCACGGACGACGCGGGCGCCTACAGCTTCGCGAACACCTTCACCGACGGCGAGCACCTGATCGTCGCGACGCAGGACTGGTCGGGCCGCGACCAGCAGCTCGTCGCGGTCGACCTGACCGACGGCGACGTCGTCTGGCGGACCGATCTCGCCGCGAACGCCTGGCCGCTCGCGGTGCAGGGGGCGCTCCTCGTGGTGGAGGACGCCTCGGTGTCCCGGCTCGGGTGACCCGCCGGGCCCGGACCGCGACGACGCGTGCGGCCGGGCGCGTCGCGACGCAGCCCGCGTCAGGCGGTGAGGTACGGGTCCGGCACCGCGGACCGTGCGGCGGCGAGGCGGTGCTCCACCTCCCGGACGAGCTCGTCCGCGTCGGCGGCACCGGCGACGGACCAGACGGTCGCGGTGTCGACGGCGGGCCAGGCGTCCGGCGGGAGCGCGCCGGACGGCGCGGCCAGGTGGCCGACGACCTCGGCACGCAGGGCCTCGACGGACGCGGCGGCCTGGATGTCGTCCATGGCGGGGAGCGTGGCGAGGACGGCGAACCGGTCGCCGTCGACGCGCCCGGCCTCGCACCCGCGCGGGAGGGCCGCGGCGAGCCGCTCGGCGAGCTCGACGAGGACGGCGTCGCCGGCCGCCTGGCCGTGGCGGGCGTTGACCGCGCCCATGCCGCGGACGTCGAGCAGCACCAGGGCGACGCGCGTGCCGCTGCCGGCGACGAGCCGGCACGCTGCGCGAGCAGGTGCCAGGTCGTGCGCCGGGTCGCGAGCCCGGTGAGGTGGTCGCGCGTCGCCTGGGTGGCGAGCGTGCTCACCAGGGAGCGCATGAGGTCGGCCGTGCTCACGCTGCTCCAACGGCCGGCCCCGGCGACGAGGACGTCGTCGTAGCGCCGCGTCCCCGGTCGGCCCATCGCGTGCGTCGCGGCCTCGGAGACCGTCGTCGCGCGGTCGACGACGAGGGGCGACCAGTCCGTCACGGTCGACGCCGGCCGGCGCTCGAGCACGGCACGGCCGTAGCCGAGGCGCCCGGTCAGGGCCGACGTGAGCGCCGCCCGCATGACGATGCCGAGCCGGTCGGCGCCGTCGTCGTCCTCCACGACGACGCAGTCGACGTCGGGGCTGCGGAACACGACCTCGAGCTGACCGACGGGGATGGACGAGCCGACGACCAGGACCGGCCGTGCCAGCCGGCCGACGAGACCGGTCCGGTCGGCCGTCGCGCGGCCCGTCGTCCGGCGCGCGAGCTGCGTGATGGCGTCGTGCACGCGCACAGTGTCGCGGCCGCCGGGGCTCGCGCGGGAGGGGTCGGAGGGCGGTCCACGCCGATGTTCGGCCACTGTTCAGCGACCCGTCACCCGGCCGTCGCCCACGGCGCCCGCCCCGTCGCACGCGCCCCGTCCGGGACTACGCTGGCCGGATGCCCGACGACGTCACGGCCCTCCCGCCCGCCCCGTCGCGCCACGGCGCCCGACGACGCGCACGCACCACGCGACACCGTCACCGACGACTACGAGTGGCTGCGCGACAAGGAGTCGCCGGAGGTCCTCGCCCACCTCGAGGCCGAGAACGCGTACACCGAGGCGCGGCTCGCGCACCTCGCGGGGCTGCGGCAGCGGATCTTCGACGAGATCAAGGGCCGCACGCTCGAGACGGACCTGTCCGTGCCGGTGCGCCAGGGCCGCCACTGGTACTACGCGCGCACGGTCGAGGGGAAGCAGTACCCGATCCACGCCCGCTCGCCCGTCGACGACTCGCTCGGCGCGGACGCGCCCTCGGCGTGGGTCCCGCCGGTGCTCGAGCCGGGCGTCCCCGTGCCGGGGGAGCAGGTGCTGCTCGACGACAACGTCGAGGCGGAGGGCCACGACTTCTTCTCGCTCGGCGCGTTCGACGTGTCCGAGGACGGGCGTCTGCTCGTGTACGCGACGGACGTCGTCGGCGACGAGCGCTACACACTGCGCGTGCGCGACCTCGTCTCGGGGCAGGACCTGCCGGACGTCGTCCCCGGGACGTTCCCCGGCGCCGTCTTCTCCCCGGACGGGCGGTTCGTCTTCTACACCACGGTCGACGACGCGTGGCGGCCCTGGCGCGTGTGGCGCCACGAGGTCGGCACCCCGGCGGAGCAGGACGTCGTCGTGCTCGAGGAGCCGGACGAGCGGTACTGGGTCGGGGTGGGGGTGTCGCGGTCGCGACGGTTCGTGCAGATCGACGTGGGGTCGAAGGTGACCTCGGAGACGTGGCTGGTCGACGCCGCCGACCCGACGGCGCCGGCGCGCGTGGTGTGGCCGCGGCGCGAGGGCGTCGAGTACACGGTCGAGCACGCGGTCGTCCCGGCCGCCTGGCTCCCCGGCGACCGCGCGGCCGACTCCGCGTCCGACTCCGCGGTCGGCTCCGGGGCCGGCTCTGCGGTCGACGTGCTGCTCGTGCTGCACAACGACGGCGCGGAGAACTTCGAGCTCGCCGTGGTCGACGTGCCGGGGACGGACGGCGTGGACGTGCTGCCCGACCCTGACGACGCCGAGACCGCCGCGATCGGGCCGGCGGGCGCGTTCGTCGTCGTGCCGCACGACCCGGCGACGCGGCTGGAGGCCGTGGACGCGTTCGCGGGCCACCTCGTGCTGTCGTACCGGCGCGAGGCGCTGTCCCGGGTCGGGGTCGTCGACCTGGCGACGGAGGTGGCGCCGCGCCCGGTGGGACTGCCGACGCCGATCCGCACGGGCGACACCGCCGCGCCGGGCGAGCCGTGGCACGTGCAGGAGGTCGCGTTCGACGAACCGCTGTACACCGCCGGGCTCGGGCCGAACCCGGAGTGGGACCCGCCGACGGTCCGGCTCTCGTGCACGAGCTTCGTCACGCCGGCGACGGTCTACGACCTGCGCGTCGAGACCGGCGCGCTGACCCTCCTCAAGCGCCAGCCGGTGCTCGGCGGGTACGACCCGGCCCACTACGTGCAGCGCCGCGACTGGGCGACGGCGGAGGACGGCACCCAGGTGCCGATCTCGCTCGTGTGGCGCCGGGACGCGCTCGGGCTCGACGCGACGGGGACCGGCGCCGAGCCCGCGCCGCTGCTGCTGTACGGGTACGGGTCGTACGAGATCAGCATCGACCCGGCGTTCTCCGCCTCGCGGCTGTCGCTCCTCGACCGGGGCGTGGTGTTCGCCGTCGCGCACGTGCGCGGGGGCGGTGAGATGGGCCGCGCCTGGTACGACGAGGGCAAGACCCTCGCCAAGCAGAACTCGTTCACCGACTTCGTCGCGGTCGCACGCCACCTCGTCGAGGCCGGTTGGACGAGCCCCGAGCGGATGGTCGCGCAGGGCGGGTCGGCGGGCGGCCTGCTCATGGGCGCGGTGACCAACCTCGCGCCCGAGCTGTTCGCCGGCGTCCTCGCGCAGGTGCCGTTCGTCGACGCGCTGACCTCGATCCTCGACCCGTCCCTGCCGCTCACGGTCGTGGAGTGGGACGAGTGGGGCGACCCGCTGCACGACCCGGACGTCTACCGGTACATGCGCGTGTACACGCCGTACGAGAACGTGCCCGAGGACGCGTCGCACTACCCGCGCGTCCTCGCCGTGACGAGCCTCAACGACACGCGCGTGCTCTACGTCGAGCCCGCGAAGTGGGTCGCGCGGCTGCGGGCGGCCGGCGCGCCGGCGCTGCTGAAGATCGAGATGAACGCTGGGCACGGCGGCGTCTCGGGACGGTACGAGGGCTGGCGCGAGGTCGCCTACGAGGACGCCTGGGTGCTCGACGTGCTCGGCCTCGCCGAGGTCCCCGAGGAGCGTTCGAACACCGCTTCGAACGCTCGGTGAACTGACGATGAACACTGGCAGAAGAATCCACAGGATGGTCGAGAGGGGTCTCCGGCTGCCCCCACCATGGAGGACGTGACCGAGACGCTCCTGCTGGTGCTCGTCGTCGTGACCGCACTGGCCTTCGACTTCACGAACGGCTTCCACGACACGGGCAACGCGATGGCCACCTCCATCGCCACGCGCGCCCTCAAGCCCAAGACCGCCGTCGCCCTCTCCGCCGTGCTCAACCTCGTCGGCGCCTTCCTGTCGCTCGCGGTCGCCGCGACGATCGCGAAGGGCCTCGTCGACGCCCAGGTGATCACCCTCGAGGTGGTACTGGCCGGCCTCGTCGGCGGCATCACCTGGAACCTGCTGACCTGGTTGCTCGGCCTGCCGTCGAGCTCGTCGCACGCCCTCGTCGGCGGCGTGGTGGGCTCGGTGCTCGCCGCCGTCGGTACCTCGGGCGTCATCTGGACCGGCGTCGCCGCGAAGGTGCTGATCCCCGCCCTGCTGGCGCCCCTGGTGGCGATCGGCGTGGCCGCGGCCGGCACGTGGCTCGTGGCGCGTCAGACGCGCAAGGTCCCCGAGAGCACGAGCACCCGCGCGTTCCGCTGGGGCCAGGTGGGCTCCGCCTCGCTCGTCTCGCTGGCCCACGGGACGAACGACGCCCAGAAGTCGATGGGCATCATCCTGCTCGCGCTCATCGCGGGCGGCGCCGTCCCGGCCGACTCCAGCGTCCCGTTCTGGGTGATCCTGTCGTGCGCGCTCTTCATGGCGCTGGGCACGTACCTCGGCGGCTGGCGCATCATCCGCACGCTCGGCAAGGGCCTCGTCGAGATCGACACGCGCCAGGGCATGTCGGCGGAGACGTCGTCCGCGGCCGTCATCCTGCTGTCCGGCTTCTTCGGCTTCTCGCTGTCGACGACGCACGTCGCCACCGGCTCGATCCTCGGCTCGGGCGTCGGGATGCCGGGCGCGAAGGTGCGCTGGGGCGTCGCCGGCCGCATGCTCGCCGCGTGGGGCCTGACCCTGCCGGCCGCCGGCCTCGTCGGCGCGGTGTGCTACTGGATCCAGGCCGGCATCGGCGGTGCGCTCGGCACCGTGGCCGTGTTCGCCATCCTCATCGCCACGTCCGTCGCGATCTGGGTCGCGTCGCGCCGCAAGCCCGTCGACCACCGGAACGTCAACGACGAGTGGGAGCCCGGCACCGCCCCGTCCGCCGACGCCGAGCCCGCGCTCGCCGACGCCGCCGCCACCCCCGCCGTCGCCGCCACCGCCTCGCCCGAGGCCGGTGCGGTCACCGCGGCACCGTCCGCCGACCAGCAGCGCGCGCGCCAGCGCGCCGGCGTCTGAGAGGAACCCTCGTGTCCTTCATCGAGATCGACTCCCTGCTCAAGGTCGTCGTCGCGGGCCTGATCGTCGGCGCCGGCCTGCCGGCCCTGTTCGCGCTGGGCGTCCGCCTCGCGGCCGGACGCACCACGCCCGCCGCGGTCGACGCCGACGGCGCCCAGCTCACGCCGTCGGGCGACGTCGTGACGGTCGAGCGCCCCACGATCGCGCGGCTCATCGCGGGCGGCGTCTGCTTCCTCGTCGTCGTGCTCGCCGTCGCGGGCGGGATCGTGTTCCTCGCCAACGGCGGCCACTGAGACTCGCGGCGGATGAGTCAGCGCAGGCGCTCCTTGGCGGCGAGGACCCGCAGCACCGCAGCGTCGACCTTCGCCGCGAACGCGTCGTCCTGCGCCGCGCGCTCGACGAGCGCGGTCGCCATCTCCGGCACGACCGACGGGTCGGCCGAGGCCAGGACCATGTCGCCGCCCGCCTCGATCGTCAGGACGGCGCGGTCCGCCGGTGACCAGGGCTGCACCTGCGCGGCCGCCGAGACGTCGTCCGTGACCACGACGCCGTCGAACCCGAGGTCCCTGCGCAGCATGCCGTCGACGACGACGGGGGAGAACGCGGCGGGCAGGTCCGGGTCGATCTGCGTGTAGACCGCGGTCGACGTCATGACGAACGCCGCGCCGGCCTCGATGCCGGACGCGAACACCTGCACGGACGCGTCGTCGCGCGTCGTGACGGAGTCGGTGACGCCCGTGGTCGTGTCCGTGTTGGCGGTGACGCGGCCGAGGCCGGGGAAGTGCTTGATCGTCACGTCGACGCCCGCGGCCTCCATCCCGGCGCTGAACGCGTTCGCGTGCGACGCCACGACGTCCGGCGTGAAGCCGTAGCTCCGCCGGAAGTACCCGATCGGCGGGTTCTGCCCGGCCGACGCCTCGGGCACGAGGTCCATCACCGGCGCGAGGTTGAGGTTCACGCCGGCCGCGGCGAGCTCGGAGCCCCACGTGGTGGCGTCCTGCTGCAGCGCGGCGGGGTCGAGCCGCGACTGGTCGAGCGCCGTCGGGACGTCGGAGAACCCGGGGCCGCGCAGCACCTGGACGAACCCGCCCTCCTGGTCCGTCGCGACGAACAGCGGCGTCCCTCGCGTCGAGTCGGCGGAGACGAGCGCCGTGAACCCGGCGACGAGGTCCGCCGTCGGCCCCGTGCCCGCCTGCGACCGGCCGGCGAGGAACACGTTCCCCACGTGCAGCTGCGACACCGCGTCGTAGCTCACCTGCTGCGGCGCGCCCACGTCGACGCCGACCATGAGGAGCTGGCCGACCTTCTGCTCGAGCGTCCACCCGGCGAGCGGGTCAGGCGGCGGCGTGGACGGCGAGGGCGCCGGCGCGGAGGGCGAAGGGGGAGCGTCAGGGCTCGACGCGCCCGGCGTGGGCGCGGACCCGGGGCTCGCGGGCCGCAGGGCGTACCACCCGACGGCGACCAGCGCGGCGACCGTGGTCACGACGGCGACGACGACCCACGTCGTCCGCGCTCGGCTGCCCACAGGAACACCTCCGCCCCACACCGTAGCGGGTCACGGAGCGGCCCCGGGGCCCTCCGGTCAGTCGTGCCCGGCGAGCGTCGCGAGCGCCTTGCACCACAGGTCGTGGGCGCGCTGCGCCCGGTCGGCCGTCTCGATGTTCTCCTCGAGCACGTGCACCGTCGTGCCGGCGTCGTCCGGCTCGAGGGTGATCGAGATGTCGTGGTAGTTCTCGGGGACGTCGGGCAGGTCCATGGTCGGGGAGAAGTGCGTGAACCGCAGCAGCCGCGGGCGGTCGACCTCCACGACCGTGCCCCAGTCGGCGAACTCACGGCCCATGTAGTGGCCCTCGAACGTCACGGGGCTGCCCGGCCGGTAGTCCGTCTCGACGTTCATGCCGAGCATCCAGCGCGCGCCGGGGTGGACCATCTGCGACCACACGACCTCCGGCGGGCGCGCGACGTGGACGGTGCAGGTCGTGGTGTGACCGGTCATCGGTACCTCCTGGGGGGTGGGGCCTGGAGCGACCGTAGACCGTCCGGCGGCGCGCGGCACAACGGGCGGCCGTGCGGCGGGTCACACGCCCCGCTAGGTTCGCCCGCGTGACCCGACTCGTCCTCGTCCACGGCCGTGACAATGCCGGTCTCGTGCCGCAGGAGCTGGAGCGGACGTGGCTCGCGGTGCTGCGTGCGGGTCTCGACGCTGCCGGGTCGCCGCGGGACCTGGCCGACGACGACGCCTCCTTCGTCTTCTACGGCGACACCCTCGCGGCGCTCACCGGTGGCGACGACACCGCGCCGCCGGTCACGGTGCACGCGGTCGTCGGCGCGGACACCGAGGCGCAGGTCGGTGCGATGACGGGCGACGAGCTCGCCTTCCTCGTCGCCGTCGCGCGCGAGGTCCTGCGGGGTGCGGGCGTCGACGCCGCGGCGGTGCCGCCGGACGCGGTCGCCGCGCGGGGCGTGGGCGACCTCGGCCTCGGCCTCGACCTCGGCCGCGTGGCGAACGCCCTGCTGTCCGCGCTCGACCGGTACGTGCCCCGGCTGAGCGGCGCGGTGCTGCTCCTCCTCGTCCGCGACGTGTGGGCCTACGTGCACGACCCCGAGGTGGCGCGCGTCGTCGACGACGCGCTGGCCGCCGCGCTGCCGACGGACGAGCCTGCCGTCGTCGTCGCCCACTCGCTCGGCTCCGTCGTCGCGTACTCCGTGCTGCGCGAGCGCGCCCCGCACGCCGGGCGCTGGGACGTGCCGCTGCTCCTCACGCTCGGGTCGCCGCTCGCGATCCGTGCCGTGCGCGACGTGCTCGAGGCCCGGGCGCCGTTGCGCGTGCCCGCACCGGTCCGCCGATGGGTCGCGGCGCGCGACCGCCGCGACGCCCTGGCGCTGCACGACCTCGGGCCCGGGGCGTTCCCGCTCGAGCCGGTGTCGCCGGGGATCGAGGACCTCGTCGTCGAGAACCGGGCGCCCGGCCACCACGCGGCCGCGGTCCTGCTCGACGGTCGCGTGCCCGCCGGGTACCTCGCGGTCCCCGAGGTGGCGCGCGCCGTCGGCGAGGCCCTGCCGCCGGGACCGCACCCCGCGAGATAGAGGCTCCGGTCGCGAGGTAGAGGTCCGCGGGTGCTACCTCGCGACCGCGGGCTCTATCTCGCGACGTGCCCTCGCGACCTGGAGCAACTACCTCGCGGCGGAGGGGGCGATCTCGGCCAGCGCGCCGCGGACGTCGGCGGCGAACTCGTCGACGTCCGCCACCGTGGTGTCCCACGCGCACATCCAGCGGACCTCGACGCGGTCGGGCGTCTCGCCGGGCGCCCAGTCGTAGAACCGGTGCCGCTCGCGCAGGCGCTGCACGACGGCGCGCGGCAGGGTCGCGAACACGGCGTTCGCCTGCGTCGGCTGCGTGAACGCGACGCCCGGGCCCGCCGAGCCGGCGGACTCCTCGAGGCCCGCCCGCAGCCGGGCCGCCATCGCGTTCGCGTGCCGCGCGTTGCGCCGCCACAGCTCGTCCGCGGCGGAGAGCTCATCGACGTCAGCGACCGGGTCGCCCACCGGCTCGAAGAGGGCCAGGAGTTGGGCGGAGACGTACCGCATCTTCGACGCGAGCTGCATCGTCGCCTTGCGGACGAACTCCACGCCGTCGACCGCCGACGGGTCGAGCACGATCACGGCCTCCCCGAGCGCCAGACCGTTCTTCGTGCCGCCGAACGAGAGCACGTCGACACCGGCGTCGGTGGTCAACGCACGCAGCGGCACGTCGAGCGCCGCCGCGGCGTTCGCGAGCCGCGACCCGTCGAGGTGCACGCGCATGCCGTGGGCGTGCGCGGCGTCGGCCACCGCGCGGATCTCCGCGGGCGTGTAGACCGTGCCGAGCTCCGTCGCCTGCGTCAGCGACACGACGAGCGGCTGCGCACGGTGCGGGTCGCCGAGGTCGCCCGCGAACCGCTCGACCGCCGCGGGCGTGAGCCTGCCGTCGGGCGCCGGCACGGTGAGCACCTTGACGCCGCCCACCCGTTCGGGCGCGCCGTTCTCGTCCGTGTTGAGGTGCGCGTGCTCCGTCGCGACCACCGCGCCCCAGCGCGGCAGCATCGCCATGAGCGCGACGACGTTCGCCCCCGTGCCCGTGAGCACCGGGTACGCCGCGGCGTCCGGCCCGAAGCGGTCCCGCACGACGTCCTGCAGCCGGGCGGTCCATGGGTCCTCCCCGTAGGAGATCTCGTGGCCGGCGCTCGCGGCGGCGAGGGCGGCGAGGACGTCGGGGTGGGCGGGCGCGTAGTTGTCCGAGGCGAACGTGGTCACGTGCTCAGGGTAGGACGGTCGCCGTGCCGGCCACCCCGGGTGGGCCCTGCCGCGGGCGGGATGCGGAGCACGGGACTAGCGTCGAGGGGGACGACGCCGACGACGGCGTCGACGACCAGGCCGGAGGTGTCAGCCATGTCCACGATCCCCGACCCGGGCGCCGTGCCCGACGAGCCGAACTTCTCGGGGCTGCCGCGCGACGAGCGCGACAGGTTCGCGAACCAGGGCGAGCCGAGCGACCCGGCCGGCCCCGCGGAGCCGACCGGTCCGGTCGAGCCGGTGCGTCCCGGCGAGCCGGAGCCCGAGCAGCCGGCGTCGCCCGGCCCGCCGCCCGACCCGTCCACGTCGCCGCACGAGCCGCGGACCGACGACCCGCTCGACCCGGACCGGCCGTCCTCCCCTGGCCCGCCCGTCGGACCGGACGAGCCGACGCCCGGGCGGTGAGGCCCCGCGGGCGGGTCCCCGCGGGCGGGGCTCACAGCAGCCGGCGCGACCCGGGGTGCGTGATGCGCAGCCACCGGAACCCGTAGCCGTCGAGCCGCACCTCGGCGGACCCGTCCGGGGCGGGCTCGACGTCCTGCGCGTCGAGGACGTCGACGAGACGTGCGTCCTCGGGCAGGTCGTCGAGGGTCACGCTGACGACCGCCGGGTCGGGGGAGAGGTTGTGGAGCGTGACCATCGAGGCGTCGTCCCACGTGGTGCGCAGCGCGAGGACCGCGGGGTTCGGCTGATCGAGGACCTCCGGGTCGCCCCAGCCGAGCTCCGGGCACTCGCGGTAGCGGTGCGCGAGCATCCGCACGAAGGTCAGGAGCGAGTCCGGGTCGCGCCGCTGGTCGGCGACGTTGACGTGCTCGGGCGCGTACCCGTCGCCGGGCAGCGGCGCGGCCAGGCGGCGCGCCGGCGCGCGCGAGAAGCCGCCGTTCGCCCTCGACGACCACTGCATGGGCGTGCGGACGGCGAGCCGCCCCGGCACGTCGAGGTTCTCGCCCATGCCGATCTCCTCGCCGTAGAACAGCACGGGCGTCCCGGGCAGGCTGAACAGCAGCGAGTAGACCATCCGCACGCGGCGCGGCTCGCCGCCCAGCATCGGGGGGAGCCGACGGCGCAGGCCGCGCCCGTAGAGCTGCATGTGCTCCTCGGGACCGAACGCGGCGAAGACCTCGGCGCGCTCGTCGTCGGTCAGCTTGTCGAGCGTCAGCTCGTCGTGGTTGCGCACGAACGTCGCCCACTGCGTGTCGTGGGGGATGGGCGGGCGCGCCCGCAGCGCCCCGGCGAGCGGGCCGGCGTCGTGCCGGGCCAGCGACAGGTAGAGCGCCTGCATCCCGTTGAAGTCGAACTGGAGGGTGAGCTCGGTGCTCGTCACCCCGCCCGGGTCGGCGTCGCCGGGGTCGCCGTCGCCGAAGTAGAGCGCCTGCTCCTGGTACGGCAGGTTGACCTCGCCCATGAGGATCGCGTCGCCCGAGCGCCGCCCGACGAACGCGCGCAGGACGCGCAGCAGGTCGTGCGGGTCGTCGATCTCGTCGTCCGGGTTCGCCGCGGCGTCGGTCAGCGCGTACGGCACGGCGTCGACCCGGAACCCCGAGATGCCGAGCTCGAGCCAGAACCCGACGGTCTTCGCGATGGCGTCGCGCACCTGCGGGTTCGCCGTGTTGAGGTCGGGCTGGTGGCGGTAGAACCGGTGCCGGTACCACTCGCCGGTCTTCTCGTCGCGCGTCCAGATGCCCTGCTCCTGGTCGGGGAAGACGACCTGGTCCCCGGTGGGCGGCGGCTCGTCGGAGCGCCAGACGTAGAAGTCGCGGAAGACGTCGTCCGTCGAGCGGCGCGCGGAGCGGAACCACGGGTGCTTGTCGGACGTGTGGTTGACGACGAGGTCGACGATGACGCGGATGCCGCGGTCGCGCGCCGTGCGCACGAGCTCGACGACGTCGCCGAGGTCGCCCAGGCGCGGGTCGACGCCGAGGAAGTCGGTGATGTCGTAGCCGTCGTCGCGATCGGCCGTCGGGTAGAACGGCATGAGCCACAGGCACGTGACGCCGAGGTCGGCGAGGTGGTCGATGCGCTGGACGAGGCCCGGGAAGTCGCCGACGCGTCGTCGTCCCAGTCCATGAAGGTCTCGACGTCGAGGCAGTAGACGACGGCGTTCTTCCACCACAGGTCGCCGGTGTCGCGGATCCTCACGCGGCACCCCCGCACGCCTCGCGCAGACGCGGCAGGAGCTCGGCGCCGGCCGCGTCGAGGAACGCGTCCTGCTGCTGCCCGACGTGGTGCAGGTAGACCTCGTCGAACCCGCACGCGACCATCTCGGCGACGCGGTCGGCGAACCGCTGCGCGTCGTGCTCGACGAGCACCGTGCCGCGCACCTCCTCGGGCCGCACGAGGTCCGCGACCGCGTCGTACTGCTCGGGCGTCTCCAGGTGCCAGCTCACGCTCGGCGGCAGCAGGTTCGAGCGCCACTGGTCCTGCGCGACGGCGAACGCCGCCTCGTCGTCGTCGGCCCACGCGACGTGCACCTGGAGCGCGAGCGGCCCGCGCCCACCCGCGTCGCGGTACTCCCCGACGACGCGACGCAGCGACTCGACCGGCTGGTTCACGGTGGCGAGGCCGTCCGCCCAGTCGGCGTGCCGCCGGGCGGTCGCCGGGGTGACGGCCGGACCGACGAGGCGCGGCGCGACGTCGGGCAGCGACCACACGCGCGCCCGGTCCACGGTGACCCGGCCGTGGTGCGTGACCTCCTCGCCCGCGAGCAGCGCACGGATGACGTCGACGCACTCGCGCAGCCGGTCGTCGCGCTCCGCCTTCGTCGGCCACCGGTCGCCCGTCACGTGCTCGTTCATCGCCTCGCCCGAGCCGAGCGCGGCCCAGAACCGCCCGGGGAACATCGCGCCGAGCGTCGCGATCGCCTGCGCGAGGATCACGGGGTGGTACCGCTGCCCCGGTGCGGTGACGACCCCGAAGGGGAGCGACGTCGTCGCGAGCGCGGCGCCGAGCCAGGACCAGGCGAAGCCGGACTCGCCCTGCCGCGCGCTCCACGGCGCGAGGTGGTCGGAGCACATCGCGGCGTCGAACCCGACCTCCTGCGCGCGTCGCGCGGCGTCGAGGAGCGGCCCGGGCGGGATCTGTTCGTGGGAGGCGTGGAAGCCGACGGTGACCATGGCGCCCAGTGAACCGAGCCTCGCCCGCATCCGCGCGTCGAAGGGCGGGGCCGGTGGAGAGTCCGTGATCGTCCGGCGGGGCGGCGATACCGGACCGGACGCCGCACCGGGCGCCGCCCTACGCTGGCCCGATGCGCCTGCTGACGTGGACGTTCGCCGCCTACCTCGCCGCCGTCCTCGTCGTGACGCTCTGGCCCTCGCCGCAGTCCACCGCCGCGCCCGGCTGGGCCACCGCGACCCTCGACGTGCTTCGCGGGCTCGGCATCCCCCTGACGCTCCCGGTACTCGAGGCGTCCGCGAACGTCGTGATGTTCCTGCCGTTCGGCGCGCTCGGGCTGCCGCTGCTGCGCGGGGCGGCGAGGCGCCGGTGGGGCACGGTGCCGGGGACCTGGCGCGCCGTCGGCCTCGTCACGCTCGCGGGCGCGGCGCTCTCGGCGGCGATCGAGCTCACCCAGAACGTGCTGCCGGGCCGCGTCCCGACCGTGCAGGACGTCGTCCTCAACACCGGCGGCGCGCTGCTCGGGGCGCTCGCGGCGGCAGCCGTCCTCGCCGTCGTCGGGGCCCGGCGCGGTCCGCGCGTCGCGGGCTGAGCGCGCGTCCGGCCGCCCGGAGGCGCCGAACCCCGGGTTGCCGGCGGCTGGACGTGCCGAACCCCGGGTTACACGCCGTCCGGGCGGTGGATCGGCGTGCAACCCGGGGTTCGTCGGACCACCTCAGCGGGACAGGGCGGTGTCCCCGCAGAGGTGGACGGGCATGCCGAGGCCGGCGAAGAACGCGGCCTTGGCGGTCAGCGCGCGGTCGGCCGTCGCGGCGTCGGGCGCGTAGGCGACGTTGAGGTGGTTCGCCTTGTGGCGGGCCATGAACTGGTCGCGGCTCACGCCGTGCAGCACGGCGTGCATGATCGGCCACTCGGGGTTCGTCGCCTCCTTGCGGCGGCGCGTCTCCTCCTCCGGGAGCGCCACGACGCTCGCGCGGCCGAGGTCGACCTGGAGGATCCCGTCGGCGATGTACACGCGCGACCACACGATCTCGCCCGGCTTCGACACGCCGTTGATCGTCGACCCGCCCGCCGGGAAGAACACCGGGTCCTGGCGCCAGCCCTCGGCGCCGGCGTAGCCGCCCTCGAGGTGCGACGGCGGGACGGAGCCGGAGATCTCGAAGACCCACACGAACTGCCGTCGTGCTCCTCGCCCCAGCGCACGTCGTGCAGGGTCGTGGCCGGGTCGAGACCCATCGCGGTCCACACGCGGTTCGTGACGAGCGCGTCGACCGCGACGCCCTCGTCGGCCTCGTTGAAGTGCGGGAACGCCTCGCCCTCCCACAGGACGCGCGCGCCGTCGCGCGAGCGGACCGGCGGGCGCTGGACGTTGTTGAGCAGGCCCTCGGCGAGGTCGGACGCGGGGGACAGGTCCTTGAGGCCCTGCTGGTACTGGATGCCGACGGCGTCGAGGCCGAAGTCGTCGGAGATGCGCAGCGCCGCGACGTACATCTTGTGCTGCCAGCGCAGCTGGGCCGGCGTGAGCTCGGTCGCCTCGTCGGTGCCGAGGCGGAACGTCATGCCCGCGTCCTCGAGCCAGCGCTGGACCTCGTCGGCCTCGGCGTCGGACACGCGCTGCATCTCCGCCCACAGCGCGGACTGCGACAGCCGCTCCTTGTAGATGCCGATGCCGTTGAGCAGCTCGTCGTCGAAGATCGCGTTGTACATGCCCATGCAGCCCTCGTCGAAGACGCCGATGATCGCCTTCTCGCGCAGCAGCTGGGCGGCGAGCGCGTCGCCGAGCTCCTTCTCCGGGGTCGCCGGGAGCTCCGGCAGCGGGTGGACGTGCGAGGCGTCGTGCTCGATGCGGCCGGTCGTCACCCAGGAGCGGACCGCGTCCTGGAACCACGCGTCCGTGCCGTCGACCGTCCACACGGTCGAGTAGTCCCGGCCCATCTTCGTCAGGCCGGCGTTGAGGCCGAGCAGCCCGACGAGGCCGGGCCAGTCGCCCGCGAAGTTCGCGGCCGTGAGGATCGGGCCACGGTGGGTCCGCAGGCCCGCGAGGACGTGGTGGCTGTACTGCCAGACGGCCTCGGCGACGACGAGCGGGGCGTCCGGGGGGATCGTCGCGAACACGTCGAGGCCCATGCGCTGGGAGCTGATGAAGCCGTGCCCGGTCGCCGGGTCGACCTCGTTGGCGCGCACGACCTTCCAGCCGTTCGCGGCGAACGCGTCGGTGAGGACGCGCTCGAGCTCGACCTGGGTGGGCCAGCCGGCGACGTTCGCGGACTCGCGCAGGTCGCCCGACGCGACGAGGTAGACGGTGTTCTCGGGCGCGGGGGCCGGCTCGGCGAGCGCGGGGACCGCGTAGGCGGGTGCCTCGGTCATGCGGGTGCTCCTTCGGTGCGGTGGGTGAGGGCGTGCACGACGGCGCGGCTCGCCGGGTACAGGTCCCGGTACAGGGCGTACAGCTCGTCGTAGGTGGCGCGCAGCGCCGGGTCGGGCTCGACGACGCGCACGGGCGGGTTCCAGGCCGCGACGTCGACCAGGTGCCCGTGCTCGTGGGCGATCCCCGCCGCGAGCATCGCGGCGCCGTAGCTCGCGCCGATGGTCCGGGCGGGGACGGCCTGCGGGAGGCCGGTGACGTCGGAGACGATCTGCGTCCACAGGTCGCCCTGCGTGCCGCCCCCGACGGCGACGGCACGCGTGATCTCGGCACCGGCGTCGCGCATGGTCTCCAGGTTGTGCCGCACGGCGAACGCGGTGGCCTCGAGCGCCGCGCGGTACAGGTCGCCGCGCGTGTGCTCGAGCGTGAGGCCCGCGACGACGCCGCGCGCGTGCGGGTCCTGGACCGGCGTCCGCTCGCCGGCGAGGTACGGGAGCATGAGCAGCCCCTGCGCGCCGGGGCCCGACGCCGCGGCCTCGGCGAGGAGGTCCGGGTAGTCGGCGCCGGTGAGCTCGCGCAGCCAGGACGTGATCGCGCCCGACGTCGCGGTGCCGCCGGCGAGGTTGTGGGTGCCCGGGTAGGCGCCGACCGTGCCCCACATCGTCTCGCTGCGCAGCGGCTCGGCGACGGTGGCGACGAGGAACGTCGTCGTGCCGTACATGACCATGAGGTCGCCGACGCGGTGCGCGTCGACGCTGACGGCCTCGGACCAGGCGTCGATCGTGCCGGTGGTCACGGGCGTGCCGGCCGGGACGCCGCCGAGCGGCTCGCGCGTCACGCCGGCGGCCTCGCCCGCCCACCGCAGCGCGGGCAGCTCGAGCCCCGGCGCGACGAGGTCCGCCCAGTCGTCGATCCACGCGTGGGTGCGCGGGTCGTACAGCGGGGTCGACTGCGACGCCGAGTGGTGGTCGAGCACGTAGGCGCCGGTGAGCCGGAACGCCAGGTAGGACGCCGGCATGAACAGGCGTCGGGCGCGTGCCCAGACGTCGGGCTCGTGCTCGCGGACCCAGGCGATCTTCGGCCCCGCCGCCTGCGAGGAGAGGGCCGAGCCGCAGCGGTCGAGGACGGTGTCCCGGCCGAGCGCGGCGTCGAGCTCCGCGATCTGCCGCGTGGCGCGGGTGTCGACGCCGTAGAGGATCGCCGGCCGCACGGGCTCGCCCGCCTCGTCGGCGAGCAGGACGCACGGTCCCATGCCGGAGACGCCGAGCGCGGCGACCTCGAGGTCGCCCGGGACGTCGGCGCCGCGGGCGGCACCGGGCGCGAGGTCGTCCGTGAGCAGGGTGACGATCGCGACGAGCTCGTCCCACCAGACGCGCGCGTCCATCTCGACGTGGCCGGGCGCGGGGCGCTGCACGGCGTGGGCACGCGTGGCGCTGCGCAGGATCGCGCCGTCGGGGCCGACCAGCACGCCCTTGGTGCTCGAGGTCCCGACGTCGACGCCGACGTAAGCGAGGGTGGGCATGCGGCGAGGGTGTCAGTAATCGATTACAGAATCAAGTCCTCGGCGGACTGGCGGGCCGACGGCGCGACGGGCGTGGCGTCAGGCGGGTACCCGCCCCGCGTCCGCGGCGGGCGTGCCGTCGAGGACGACGTGGCGCGCGGGGGAGTCCAGGCCGTCGAGGCGTTCGAGCAGCATCTCGGCGGCCGTGACGCCGAGCCCGCGCGGGTTGAGGGGGAGCAGGGCGACCTGGTCGGTGCGCGACGTCGCGAACGGCAGGTCGCCCACGATCCCCACGCCCGTGGCCGCGGACCCCGTGGCGGTGCCGCGGTCGTCGGCGGACCCGGCGAGCGGGACGCGACGGTCGGCGAGGGCGCGCAGCGCGCCGACCCCCACGAGGTTGTTCGTGGCGAGGACGGCGTCCGGGGCGCCAGCGGCGTCGAGCAGCCCCGCCGTCGCGGCGTAGCCGCCGTCGACGCGGAAGTTGGCGTGGATCAGGAGCTCGTCCGGCGCGTCGAGCCCCTCCTCGGCGAGCGCGGCGCGCCAGCCCTCGGCGCGCTGCGCGGCGGTGCTGGTCTCGCGCGGCCCGGTCACGCAGGCGATGCGCCGGAACCCGCGGTCCAGGAGCGAGCGCGTCGCGCGACGCCCCAGGGCGGCGTTGTCGAAGGTGACCTGGTCGACGTCGTCGCGGACCGCGCGGTCGAGCGCCACGACGGCGCGACCGCGGGCGAGGAGGTTGCCGAGCGGTGGGGCGCCGGGCGCGGCGGCGATGAGGACGCCGGCCATGTTCTCGTGCTCGGCGACGTCGAGGTAGCGCGCCTCCTTGGCCGGGTCGTCGTCGGTGTTGCACAGCACGACGGAGTAGCCCGCCTGCTGGGCGACGTCCTCGACGCCGCGCGCGACGGCGGTGAAGAACGGGTTCTCGACGTCGGGCAGCACGAGCGCGACGACGTCGCTCGACCGGCGGCGCAGGGACCGGGCCGTGCGGTCGGGCACGTAGCCGAGCTCGGCGACCGCCGCGTGCACCGCCGTGGCCAGCTCCGGGCGGACGGTCTTGCCGTTGAGCACGCGCGAGACGGTCGCGGTCGAGACGCCGGCCTGCCGGGCGACGTCGACGATCCGGGTCACGGGACCTCCTGGGGTCGGGGTGGCGCCCAGTCTGCTGCACGGCGCGGGGGCGACGCACCGGCGATGACCAGGAGTGTTGCGCACCCGGCGTGCATGGGCTTATGTTGACGGTCAACCGTTAGCAGTAATCGATTACACCACGGACGAGGAGGTCCACGTGAGCATCACCGACGGCCAGCGAGGGCGCACCGCGCTCAGCGTGCGGCCGGCTCCCGCGCTCGGGCAGCACGTCGTCGACCACCTGCGCCGTCTCATCATCACCGGCGAGCTCCGCCCGGGCACCCACCTCGTCGAGGCCCAGCTCTCGCGGACCTTCGACGTCAGCCGCGGCCCGGTGCGCGACGCCCTGCGCCAGCTCGAGACCGAGGGCCTCGTCGAGTCCCGCCGCCGCGGCGTCTTCGTCATCGGCCTCACGCTCGACGACATCGAGGAGCTGTACGTGCTGCGGCGGCTGCTCGAGCTCGAGGCCGTGCGGCTGTGCATGGGCGAGCCCGGTGTCGACCACGCCGCGGCCGAGGCCGCGCTCGACCGCATGGCCGCGGCCGCGACGGCGCAGGACCCCGCCGCGTTCGCGACCGCCGACCTCGACTTCCACACCGCGTTCTACGCCGCGTCCGGCCACCGGCGTCTCGAGACGATCTGGCAGCAGTACCGCCCGACGTTCGCCGGGATGCTCACGGTGACCAACGCGGAGGACCAGGACCTCGCGCCCACGCTCGACGACCACGCCGAGCTGCTGCGCGTGATCCGCGACGGCGACCAGCAGCAGGCCGTGGCCCTGCTCGACGCGCACCTCGACGGGTCGCACCGCCGCATGCTCGCCGCGTACTCGCGCTTCGTGGCCACCGCCCAGGGCGACGACGGCGCGCCCGTCTGAGACGCCCCCGTCCCGACGCCCCCGTCCCGACGCCCATCGCCGGGCGCCGCACCGACCCGCACGACCCGTACCCCCGCTCCACCCGAGTACCGACAAGGGAGTTGTTACGACCATGACCCGACGCACCACCCGCTCGCTCGCCCTCGGCGCCGCCCTCGCGGCCTCCGGCCTCGCGCTCGCCGCCTGCTCCGACGGCGGCACCGGCTCCGGCGGCGGAGGCGGCGAGGAGTTCCCCACGGACGACATCACCCTGATCGTCCAGGCCGCGGCCGGCGGCGGCTCCGACCTCACGTCGCGCGCCCTCGCGTCCGAGCTCGAGCCGATCCTCGGGCAGTCGATCGTCGTGGAGAACCGCCCCGGCGCCTCCGGCTCGACGGCGATGCAGTACGTCGCCGGGCAGGAGCCGGACGGCTACACCATCGGGTTCTCCCCCGTGGAGATCGCGATGCTCGGTCACACGGGCTTCGACGTCGACCCGGCCGACTACGACTTCCTCGGCCAGATCATGCTCGCCCCGGGCGTGCTCGTCGTCCCGACCGACAGCCCGTACGACACCCTCGAGGACTTCGTCGACGCCGCGCAGTCGAGCACGCTGTCCGTCGCCAACTCCGGCGCGGGCTCCATCTGGGAGGCCGCGGCGCTCGGCCTCGCCGCGGAGACGGGCGCTCAGCTCAGCCCCGTGCCCTTCGACGGCGGCGCCCCGGCGCTCGCGGCCGCGGTCGGCGGCCAGGTGGACGCCGCCGTGGCCGGTGCCGGCGAGGTGTCGGCCGCGGTCGAGGAGGGTCAGGTCAAGGCGCTCGCCGTGTTCCACGACGAGGCGTACCCCGACCTGCCCGACGTCCCGACGGCCGCGGACGCCGGCTACGACCTCGAGTTCGGTGGCTGGGGCGGCATCTACGCGCCCGCGGGCCTGCCGGACGAGGTGCGCTCCACGCTCGAGTCGGCGATCGAGGAGGCCGCGACGTCCGACGGCTTCGTCGACACCGTGACGAAGTCCGGCAACCTGCCGGTCTACAAGACCGCGGACGAGTTCACCGACTTCGTCAACAGCGAGTACGACCGGTTCGGGACGCTGCTCGGGGACGACTGATGAAGATCGCACGCAGCACCCGCGGTGCCGCCGCCCCGTCCCGTGCGGACGGGGCGGCGGCCCCCGCCGAGGGCGCCGCGGCCGACGCCGCCACGACCGGCGGGCCGACCGACGCCGATCTGGTGGATGCCGCGACGACCGACGCGAGCTCGTCCGACGCCGCGACCCGGGACGACGACGCCGTCCCGGCGGCGCGTCCGTCGCGGCGTCTCGAGGTCGGGTCGGCGCTCGTCGCGCTGGCGGTCCTCGGCACCCTCGCGTTCCTCGCGCGCCGCATCGAGGTGCGGGCCGAGACGGGGGGCATCGACCCGCGCTGGTGGCCCGAGCTGCTCGGGACCGTCGGCGCGGCGCTCGCCGTCGCGCTCCTCGTCGTGGCGGTCGTGCGGCCGTCGGACCGGGGCGACCTCGAGGCGACGACCCGCTCGGGCGTCGTGCGGCTCGTCGCGACGGTCGCGCTCGCGGCCGGGTACCTCGTGCTGTGGCCGCTCGTCGGGTTCCTCGTCGCGACGCCCGTCTTCCTGCTCGCCGCCGTCGTCCTGTTCGCGCCCGCGGCTGGCGGACGCTCGTCCTCTTCCCGCTGCTGACGACCGCGGGGATCTACCTGCTCTTCCACACGCTTCTCGAGGTGCCGCTGTGAACGTCGTCCTCGACGGACTGTCCCCGCTGCTCGACCCGACGGTCCTCGTCTGCCTCCTCGCCGGCCTGCTCGTCGGCACCCTCGTCGGGGCGTTCCCCGGCGTCACCGGGTCGATGGCGGTCGCGCTCGCGGCCGGCTTCACCCTCACGCTCGAGCCCGTGCAGGGCCTCGCGGTGCTGCTCACCATCTACGTGGGCGCGAACTACGGCGACCGCATCCCCTCGATCCTCGTCAACACCCCCGGCACACCGGCGGCGATCGCGACGACGCTCGACGGCTATCCGTTGGCGAAGCAGGGCAAGGCCGGGTTCGCGCTCGTCGCGTCCTCGCTCGTCACCACCGGCGGCATCCTCGTGTCATGGCCGTCTTCCTCGTCGCGGCCCGCCCCATCGCGCAGCTCGCACTCGAGTTCGGGCCCGCCGAGATGTTCGCCCTCGTCGTGTTCGGCCTGACGGTGATGATCTCCATCTCGTCGCGCTCGATCCTCAAGGGCGTCATCGCCGGCATCGTCGGTCTCGCGATCGCGACGATCGGCCGCGACCCCATCACGGGCGACGGGCGCTTCGTCTTCGGCGTCAACGACCTCAACTCGGGCCTGCCGTTCATCGCCGTGATCATCGGCCTGTTCGGCATCGCCGAGCTCTTCGACCAGATCCTCACGCACCGGGCGCACGTCGTGAAGCCGATCTCGTCGCTCGGCCGGTGGCGGCCCACGCGCGGCGAGCTCAAGCAGATGGGCAAGCCGTTCGCGCTCGGCTCCGTCATCGGCACGGTCGTCGGCGTCGTGCCCGCCGCGGGCGGCGACATCGCCGGCCTCATCGGCTGGGACCGCGCCAAGCGGATGTCGAAGGAGCCGGAGAAGTTCGGCAAGGGCTCGGTCGAGGGTCTCGCCGCGGCGGACACCTCCTCGAGCGCGACCCTCGGCGGGTCCCTCACCACGACGATGGCGCTCGGCATCCCGGGCGACTCCGTCATGGCCGTCATGGTCGGCTCGATGGTCATCTGGGGCCTGCAGCCGGGGCCGTCGCTGTTCAGCAACAACCCCGACCTGGTCGTGACCATCGCGACCATCATGATCGTCGCCACCGTGCTGTCCCTCGGGATCAGCCTCGTGCGCATGCGCGGCATGGTGAAGCTGCTCGACCTGCCGAACCACTACCTGTGGGCGGGCATCCTCGTGTTCTGCGTCGTCGGCACGTACACGACGACGAACAACATGTACACGGTGTGGGTCATGCTCGTCTCCGGCGTGGTCGGCGTGATCATGAAGCGCACCGGCTTCCCGGCCGGGCCGGTCGTGCTCGGGCTGCTCCTCGGCCCGCTCGCCGAGGCGAACCTGCGCCGCGCCCTGCTCATCGACGGCCCGGCGGTGCTCGTCACCCAGCCCATCGCGGCCGTGCTCCTCGTGCTCGCGCTCGTCGGCCTCGCGACCCCGATCGTCGCCCGGGCCCGCACGGCGCGCCGCGAGCGCGCCGCCCGTGAGGCGGAGCTCGAGAAGGCGACGAGCGGGAGCGCGCGGTGACCGCCGCCGCCGCGGCGCCCGCCGTCGACCGCCGCGTGCGGCGCCGCTGGGTGCACGTCGACGGGCCCGAGCGGTTCCAGGCGCACGCCTCGTCGGTGCTCGTCGTCGGCGGCGACGTGCTCGTGGCTTGGTTCGCGGGCACGCGCGAGGGCGCCGCGGACACGCGCGTGCGCCTCGCCCGCCGGGCGCCGGACGGCGCGTGGGACGAGCCGCAGGTCGTGCTCGACGCCGACGTCCCGCACTGGAACCCCGTGCTCGCGCACGGCCCCGACGGCGCGGTCTGGCTCTTCGCCAAGCGCGGCCCGCGGATCTCCGCGTGGTCGACGTGGGTGGCCCGCTCGACCGACGGCGGGCGCACGTGGACCGACGCCCGTGAGCTCGTCCCGGGCGACGCGGGCGGGCGCGGTCCCGTGAAGAACCCGCCGCTCCTGCTGCCCGACGGCGCGTGGCTCGCCCCCGGGTCGACCGAGCGCTGGGGCGAGCGGCCCGAGTGGGCGCCGTTCGTCGACCGCTCGACCGACGCGGGCCGCACCTGGGAGAAGACCCCGATCCCGCTCGACCGCGCCGGCATGCGGGGCGCCGGCGCGATCCAGCCCGCGCTCTGGGCCGGTGCCGACGGGACCGTGCACGCGCTGCTGCGCAGCACGGAGGGCACGCGCTGCGCTCGTCGTCCGCCGACGGCGGGCGGACGTGGTCCACCGCCGAACCCGCGGACCTGCCGAACAACAACTCGGGCCTCACCGCCGTCGCGCTGCCGGGCGGCCGCGTCGCGTGCGTCCACAACCCGGTGTCCGGGGACTGGGCCGCGCGCTGCCCGCTCGTCGTGTCCGTGTCCGACGACGACGGCCGCACCTGGCGCCACGCCGCGACGGTCGAGGACGGCCGCACCCCGGTCGACGACGACCCGTTGCTCGTCCCGGCGCTGCCCCCGCAGGGCGTCGCCGCCTTCGCCCCCGCGGACGAGGGCGTCGAGACCGCCGGGGTGGGGGAGTACTCCTACCCGGCCGCCGTGCTCCAGCGCGACGCCCTGCTCGTCACCTACACCTGGCAGCGCCGCGGGGTCGTCGAGGCGCGCGTCCCGCTCGACCTGCTCCGCTCCGCCTGACCGCCCGGCGTCGCCGACGCCGTCCGGCCGATCCGCCCCCTCCAGCAGACCCGCACCACGACGTCCCGCGCCCACGGCCGGGGCCCACCGGAAGGACATCATGACCGCACGCATCGTCAGCGCCGTCCCCGTCCCGTTCACCACCGACGGCGAGCTCGACCTCGGGACGTACGAGAAGGCGCTCGCCGCGATCGCCCCGCACGTCGGCGGCGCGCTCGTCGCCGGCACGACGGGGGAGTTCCCCGCGCTCGAGGACGACGAGCGGGTCGAGCTGTTCCGCCGCGCCGTCGACGTGCTCGGCGCGGAGCGCGTCATCGCGCACCTCGGCCACGGCAGCACGCGGCAGGTCCTGCGCCTCGCGGCCGCGACCGCCGAGCTGGGGATCACGCGCTTCGCGCTGCTCACGCCGTACTACCTGCCCACCGACGACGACGGGGTCGTCGAGTTCTTCCGCGCGCTCACGCAGGCCCACCCCGGGGCCGAGGTGTACGCCTACCTCTTCCCGGAGCGGACCGGCTCCGAGGTGTCGCCCGAGACGCTGCGCCGGGTCCTCGAGCTGCCCGGACTCGTCGGCGTCAAGCTGTCCGGCGGCGCCGCCGCGCGCCTGCCCGAGTACGCCGCCGTGCTGCGCGACGGCCAGCAGCTGTACTCCGGCGACGACTCGACGCTGCCGGCCGTCCTCGCCGCCGGCGGCACCGGCGTCGTCTCCGGCGTCTCGAGCGCGTTCCCCGAGACGTTCGCCGCGCTCGCCGCGGCCCTGGACGCGGGCGACGCGGCCGCCGAAGCGCTGCAGCGCACGGTGCAGGAGATCGTGCCGCTCGTCGGCCCGACCATCCCGCGGCTCAAGGCCGCCATGGCCGCGCGCGACGGCGCGACGTGGGCCTCGCGCATGTCCCTGCCCGCCGTCGACGCGGACACCCGGGCGCGCATCGACGACGCCGTGGCCGCGCACCGCTGACCGGCGCGGGCCGAGGCAGGTACGAGGCAGGTACGAGGCAGGTTCGAGGCAGGATGGACGGCGTGGAGCTGGAGACGGACGGGACGCGCGCCGGGACGGACGGGACGCACGCCGGGGCGGGTCGTCCGACCGGCGACGGCCGCGTCGTCGTCGTCGGGAGCGCGAACGTCGACGTGGTCGTCGACGTCCCGCGCCACCCCCACGGCGGCGAGACGGTGCTCGGCGGGGAGCTGCGCCGGGCGCCCGGCGGCAAGGGCGCGAACCAGGCGGTCGCGTCGGCGCTCGCGGGCGGCGCCGTGACCGCTTTCGTCGGGGCGCTCGGGGACGACGACGGCGCGCGCCTGCTCCGGGCCTCGCTCGACCGGGCGGGGGTCGGCACGGACGCGGTCCGCACGGTCCCCGGCGCGTCCGGGACGGCGCTCATCACGGTCTCGCCCGGCGGCGAGAACGCGATCGTCGTCGCGCCGGGCGCCAACGGGCGGGTCGTCGTGGACGACGCCGAGCGCCGGCTCCTCGCCGAGGCCGACGTGGTCCTCGCGCAGCTCGAGATCCCGGTCGGGACGGTCGTCGCGGCTGCCCGGGCGCGCCGTCGCGGTGTCCTGTTCGTGCTCAATGCCGCGCCGTCGCGCGAGCTGCCCGACGAGCTGTGGCGTGAGATCGACGTCCTCGTCGTCAACGAGCACGAGGCCGCCGACCTCGCCGGGGCGGGATCCGACGCCGCCCCGGACGGCCTCGCGGCCTCCCTGCTCACGCGGGTGTCCGCGGTCGTCGTGACGCTCGGCGGCGACGGCTGCCTCGTCGCCCGTCGCGGCGAGGAGCCGGTGCGGCTGGCCGGCCGCCGCGTCGACGTCGTCGACACGACCGGCGCGGGGGACACCTTCTGCGGGGTGCTCGCCGCGGAGCTGGCCCGCGGGACGGACCTCGTCGCCGCGGCCAGGGTGGCGGGGACCGCCGGGGCGCTCGCCGTCACGCGGCCGGGAGCGCAGGACGCGGTGCCGGGCCGGGACCAGGTGCTCGCAGCCCTCGACGCGTCTGCGGGGTGACGGGCGCTCAGCCGTCCGTGCCGTCGAGCGAGCCGTCGACATAGAGCCAGCGGCCGTCCTCGCGGACGAACCGGCTCACCTCGTGCAGGTGGCCGCGGTCGGACGGGTGCGCGCGCGAGCGGTGGTGCGCGACGAACTCGACGACACCCGTGTCGTCGAACGGGCCGCCCGCCGCGGTGCGGACCACGTCGAGGCGCCGCCACTCCACGTCGTCGTCGAGGTCCAGCGTCTCCGGCCGGGTCGACGGGTGCCACGTCGCGCGCAGGTAGTCGGCGTCGCCGACGACGAACGCGCTGTACCGCGAGCGCATGAGCGCCTCCGCCGTCGGGGCCACGGACGGCGCGGACCCGGACGCCGTGCCGCCGGGCGCCCGCAGCGCCGCGTGGTACCGCCCGCAGCACTCCCCGTAGGTGTCGCCCGACAGGCAGGGGCAGCGCGCGTCGTCGGGCAGCGGGGAGGACGGGGAGGCCACGAGGACGAGCCTACGGCCGCACACCGCCTCGACCCCTTCTCCCGGCACGACCCCGACCCGCCGGCCACGCGGTCGTGGCCCGCCCGGAGAACCGGACGGGCCACGCCCGCATGCTCGGTCGAGACGCCCGACCTCAGGGGGTCGGCGTCAGGACGACGGCTCCCACGGGCCCCAGCGGTCGCCGGGCTCCTGGTTCCGGGTCCACCACTTCGCGGTGTACTCGGTGCCGTCGTGGACGACGACGTCGCCCTGGACGTAGACGCGCGACGGCTTCCACGCGCCGACGCCTCGGAGTCGACGCCCGCGATCTCCTCCCACGGGCCCCACGGGTCGGCGCCGGGCACCTGGCCCGTCGTCCACCACTGGGCCCGCCAGACGCGCCCGCGTACGTGACCGTCGCGCCACCCTGGTACGTGGTGCCCTTCGACCACGCGGCCGGCTCGACGTACGTCGGCTGCGCCTGCGGGTTGAACTCGTCCGTGAGGACCGACTTCGCGGCGTTCGTCGCCGGGTCGTCCAGCAGGAGCACGTCGAGGCCCTGCTGGATGTCGTTCGAGATGATCGCGCCGTTGTACCAGTAGGCCGACCACGACCCGCCGAGGATCAGCCGCTCGCTCGACAGCGGACCGCGGTCGAACCACGCGATCTCGACCGGGTTCGCCGAGTCCGTGAAGTCCCACACCGAGATGCCGCCCTGGTACCAGGCCTGGACCATGATGTCGCGGCCGGGCACGGGGATCAGCGAGCCGTTGTGCGCGACGCAGTTCTCCGTCGGCGCCTGCTCCCGGCTGATCTTGTAGTAGCTGGCGAAGACGAGCTCGCCGTCGACGATGTCGTAGATCGCGTCGGCGCCCTTCTCCGGGCCGACCGTCGCGTTGCACGTGGGCGCGCCGCCGCCGCCGAGCTCGTCGGTGAAGACGACCTTCGTGCCGGCGTTGTTGAACGTCGCCGAGTGCCAGAACGCGAAGTTCTCCGTGTCGCGCACGACCTCGGTCACCACGGGGTGCGCGCGGTCGGTGATGTCCATGAGGATGCCGTCGCCCATGCACGCGCCCGCCGCGAGGTCCTTCGACGGGTAGGTCGTGATGTCGTGGCAGCCGGACGTCGTGCTCGAGCCGTTGCCCCCCGGGTTGCCGCCGTCCGGGAAGAGGACGGGCGTCGACACGACGGCCGACGACGCCGGGTCGTCGAGCGGGATCTGCACCACGCTGATGAGGTCGTGCGGCGGCTGGCAGTCGGGGAACGACCGGTTCGGGCTGTAGGAGGAGACGTAGACGAACAGGTCCTCGCCGTCCTTGCTCGGCGCGAGGGAGTGCGTGTGGGAGCCGCACTGCGTCTCGACCGACGCGACGTACTGCGGCGACGTCGGCTCGGAGATGTCGAAGACCTTGATGCCCTCCCACGACTCCTTCACCGTGGCGCTCTGCGCGACGTTGTCGCAGGAGTCGGTGCTGCGGGAGGAGTCGGTGCTGAGGACGAGGAGGTTCCCGTGCACGGAGATGTCGTTCTGCGAGCCGGGGCACACGACCTGCGCGACCTGCGCGGGGTTCGTGGGGTCCGAGACGTCGTAGACGGTGAAACCGCCGTAGTTGCCGGCGAACGCGTACCGCCCCTGGAACGCGAGGTCGGAGCTGTACTGGCCCTCCGGCGCGAAGGCGCCGTTCTTGGGGATGGTGGCGACCAGCTCGAGGTTGGGGCTGCTCGCGATCTCGCCGACCCCGAGGACGGGGTCCTCGACGGCGAGCGGCGCGAGGCGCTGCGCGGGCAGGTCGACGAGGTCCGCGACCGCCTCGGGGGAGCCGTCGGACGGTTCGGCGAGCGCCGGTGCCGCGACGGCGAGGGACGAGACCGCGAGTCCCGCGGCCAGTGCTGAGGCGACCAGGCCCCGGCTCCGTTGCCTGTGCGTCGATCGATGCACGGGGGAAACACCTCCTTGGTAGGGTGCCCGAATTCTGTCGGGAGATACCGCACCCGGCTACCCATATCGGGCATCTTTCGTGACCTTTTACACGGAGGGAACAGGCGGCGTGGAGAGTTTTCCTGGTGGTAATCCGCGGCGTGCTCGCCGCGACCGCGCACTGACCGGCGCCGTCGTCGTCGCCACGCTGCTCGGGGCCGTCGCGTGCACCGGTGACGACGAGGCGACCGCGACGCCGTCGAGCGTCGTCGTGCAGCCGGGGCAGCCGGGCGAGACCGCGCGCACGACGGCGCCCGAGGACTTCGCCGGGCCGGCCGACCCGGGGGAGTGGAACCCGGCCGACGTCGCGTTCGTGACCGACATGATCGGGCACCACCTGCAGGCGCTCGAGATGGCGGCGCTCGCGCCCGACCGTGCCGAGTCGCCCGACGTCGTCGCGCTCGCCGAGCGGATCGCCGCGGCGCAGGGACCGGAGATCCACGCCCTCGCGGCGTGGCTCCAGGAGCGCGAGCTGCCGGTGCCCGCCGAGGCGGAGGCCCTCGACGGCACCGGGCCGCGCGTCCCCGACGCCGGGCACGACCACGGCGCGGGCGGCATGGCGGGCATGCTCAGCGCGGACCAGATGGCGGCGCTCGAGGGCGCGACCGGCGCGGAGTTCGACCGGCTCTTCCTCGAGGGGATGATCCAGCACCACCAGGGCGCGCTCGACATGGCCGACGTCGTGCTCGTCGACGGGCAGGACACGTACGCGCTCGAGATCGCCGCCGACACCGCGGCGGGTCAGGGCGCGGAGATCGACCGGATGCGGGGTCTGCTCGACGCGCTGTGACCCCGGCGGGCCGGGGTGTGCTGCGGAGCGTCCGGCTCAGTCGTCGTAGGTCGGTGGGTCGGCGCGCACCTGGGCGGCGAGGGCCTCGAGGAGAGCGACCGCGTCGACGTCCTGCGCCGCGTCCAGCGGTCCGCTGACGCCGACGAGGAGCATCGCGTCCTCGACGCGTGTCGTCACCAGGGTCGTCCGCCGCGGGACCTCGATCTCGGGAAGGTCGCCGGGCAGGTCGGCGACGTGGACGTCGTCGATCTGGACGCCGCGGACGCCCGTGGCGGTCACCGGCCCGTCGTCCGGGAGGACCGGCACGCCGGCGAGCCAGGGTTCGTCCTCGCAGAGGTCGTCGACGCCCTCCAGCCTGACCATGGCGGCACCGTCGGTCGCCGCGCGATCCCTCGGAAGTCGTGGCACAGCGACTCGTAGGCGGCGTCGACCCGTTCAGGCTGCGGTGCCCGTTCCCCGACGAAGGGGTCCGGCGTCGGGTGCCGCGTCGTCTGCACGACGCTCGACAGGACGTCGACCTCCCCGACGCGCAGCCACCTGTCGGCGACCGCGCCGTCGTCGTTGGCGACCGCCAGCTCGTGCTCGTACAGGAACGCGCTGTACTTGCCCAGCGGATCGACGAGGGGTATCGCGCGGATCGCGGACAGGTGCGAGCCCTTCGGCACCGGCGGGCGCTCGAGGTCCACGACGTCCTCGCCGGGGAAGGCGTCGGGCCCGATGCTCCAGCGCGCCGTCGGCCAGGTCCGCAGGTCCGTCCGCAGCTCCTCCTCGGCGCGCAGCCGGGAATGCTCCGCCTGCGCCCGCCCGACGAGGAGCGACACGGCGAGCACGCCCGAGAGGGCGAGGGCGACCAGGAGGATGCGGACGAGGGGTGTGACGAGGATCGATCTCACAGGGTGCTCTCCGGCTCGGAGGGATCGGCGGTGGCGGTGGGGTCGAGCTCGGGCGTGCCGGTGGGCTCCGCGAGTCCGGCGGCCTCCTTGAACGCGGACGTGAAGGCGGCACGGGAGGTGCCGTCGTCGAGGGCGAGGCGGGCGGCGACGAGTCGCTCGGCCTCCCCGGGGTCCACGCCGTCCTCGACGAGCGCGGCCAGCAGGAGGCTCCGTCCGCGGCTCGCCAGGACGACCTGCTCGGCGTGACCCTCCGCCGCCGCCTCGTCGACGGCCATCCGCACCTGGCCGTCGAGGCTCACGAGGTAGTCGCCGGCGACGGTGAGCACGGGAGCGGCGGCGGCCGACGCTCCCCGTGTCGGGGCGAGGAGCCCGAGCGCCGTCATGAGGGTCGACACCTGGGCCTCGTACCGCGCGTTCCCGTCCTCCGCGTGCTCGAGCGCCGCCCGGTGCATGCTGCCGGCGATGACGCCGCGTCGGACACCGCGTGGTCGTGGGCGTGCAGGAAGGCGTCGACGACGGAGATCGTCTCCGCCCGCCCGCGGACGTCCGAGCCCGGCGCGAGGACGGCGCGCGCCGACCGCTCGTAGTGCTCGAGCATCTCGCGCTGCCACCGTGCCGTCCCCGCCTCGTCGGCCATCGTGGCGGACAGCACGTCGCTGAGGCTCTGCGGTTCGAGGTACGGCAGGTGACGACCGGCGATGCCCGGGAAGGCGGCGTCGTGAGCGTCGGGCAGCGCCGTCCACGTCCCGACCGCAGGGAAGTCGTCCATGGAGTTGACGTTGCGGTCGAACGCGTCGACGTAGGGCACGTACGCGTCGGCGAGGCGGCGCTGCGCCGTCTCCGAGAGCTCGAACGGGAGGAGGCCCCGCGCCGCGAGCAGACCGTCGTGCGCGAGCAGGCCGCCGGGGAGCTCGACCGTCGCCCGGGACAGGACGAGGGCAGAGGCTTGCTGGTGGTCGGCGTCGGCCTCGCCGTGGAGCACGGCCGACCGCAGCAGCGCCGTCACGCCGTCGCCGCCGTCCGCCCACCCGCCCGCGGGCTGCGTGCCGAACCACAGCGCGGACCGCGCCGCGGCGAGGCTGTCGTCCCCGTCGCCGGAGAGGAAGCGCAGCGACTCCTCGGACGACGCGGCCATCCCTTCGAGGGCGGCGGCGGTCAGGTGTGCCGTGTCCCGCTCGAACGGGATCGGGGTCAGCGGGTCGGGGTAAGCCGCGAGGTCGCGGCGCACCGCCTCGATCCTCCGGACGGCGCCCGCGTGCACGCGGGGGTGCACGTGCGCGCCGGCGAGGAGCAGCGTCGCGGTGGACGACCACCCGACCGGGATGGTCCGCGTCCCGAGGTCGTCGACGACCCGTGCACCCAGCGCCTCCTGCTCCGCGGGCGTCAGGGTCGCCGTCCACGTACCGAAGCTCGACCGCACCGCCGCGGCGGCCTCCCCGGCGGGCGACGAGCGGTCCAGCACCGACCCGTCGACGTCGACCGCGACGCCGTCCTCGCCGAGCAGGACGTACAGGTCCGCCGGGCTCGTCTCGCGGTAGAAGGCCGCCCAGAAGGCGGGGTCGTCGCCGGCTCTGTCGAGCTGCCGGGCCAGCTCGGCGACCGCCGCCTCGCGCGCCGCGCCGCGCACGCCGCGGCCCACGACGGTGTCGACCAGCCGGGCGGCGGCCAGGCCCGCGGTCGACGACGGGAACGACGCGAGGTCGCCGCCCGCGCCGACCCAGGCCCGCACCGCGCCGGCGTCGTGCAGCGCCGTGACCTGACGCCGCCCGGCGCGTCGTCGCGCTTCGCGTCGCGAGCCCGGCGCCACTCGTCCTCCGCACGGCGGGCGTCGTCGCGCGCGGCGTCGGCGCGCTGACGGGCCACGCGCGCACGCTCGTCCGCCGCCGGGTCGCCGCCCCCCGGCGGGGCCCAGGCGGACCCGCTGCGCGCGGCCCACTCCTCCCGCGTCCAGCGCTCCACCTCGGCCAGCGCGGCCTCGCGCCGGACCACCGCCGCCGCCGCGTCGGCCTGCCGGACGGCGAGCCGGTCGGCGTACGTGCGCAGCGCGGGCGCGGCGACCCCGAGCAGGGCAGCGTGCGTGCCGGCTCGCGTCGCGAGGTCGTCGACGTGCCCGAGCGCGAGCGCCACGGCGGTGCTGCGCTGCCCGACCAGCGCGTCGCGCACGGGCGCCAGCCCGTCGCCCACGGCCGCGAGCGCGGCCTGGGCGCGCCCGAACGCCTCGGCCGCGGCGGACAGTGCCGTCGGGTCCCCGCTCAGAGGCCCGAGCTCGGGCTCGCTCACGGCGTCACACCGCCCGGGACCGCAGCGGACCCGCGGCCGTGCCGGGGACGAGCAGCTCGGCGAGCCGGCCTGCGGTCGCGGACTCCGCGCCGTCGAGCACCGCGGCCGCGCCCCGCAGTGCGGCGGCGAGCGCGTCGAGGTCGGCGAGGAGCGCCCGGTGCGCGGGCGCCCACGTGGCGTGCAGCCCCGCGACGGCCGCCCCGAGCGCCGCGTCGCCCGTCGCGCCCGACGGGTCGCCCTGCGGGCCGGCCACGCCGAGCAGCGATCCCGCGGCGCCCGCCGTGCGTGCCGCCGCGAGCGCGAGGGCCTCCGTGTCGACGTCGACGTGCGCCACCGCGCCCCCGATCCGGTCCGTCGCGGGCCGGGTGCCCGCGTCGCGCCGTGACCGTAGCAACGGGCGCGCGACCGTCGCCGGCGTCATCCACAGGCCCCGCCGGTGACGGTGCCCGTGCCCGCCGAGCACGACGTTGCTGCCGGTATCGGCGCGATATCGGCAGCAACGTCGTGGTCGGCGACCGGGGGACCCGGCGACCGGGGGACCGCGGGTTGGCGGCCCGCGGGTCAGCGCAGGAGCGGCGTCAGCGCGTCACCCGCAGCTCGTCGCGGGGTACGCCGCCGTGCTGATCGTCTGGATGCCCTGCCCGTCGACGTTCTTGTAGGCGGTGAGCTTCGCCTCGCCCGCGGCGAGCTCGGCGACCTTCGCCGGGATGGTGTGCTTCACCGTCTGCCCGGCCGGGATCTTGCTGAACTTGTAGCCGCCCGCGGGGCTGTCGACGCGCACGTCGATCGGCACGGAGTCGGCGTTCGTGATCGCGACGGTCAGCTCGGCCTTCTTCGTCTTGCACGCCGGCGTCGCGGTGCCGGAGAACAGCACCGCGGTGGCGCCGGGCGTCGCGCCCACCGTCTCGGCGGTCTCGGACTGGTCGAACGACGGCGTCCCGTACGTCGCGAACCAGCCGCGCGCGGTGTCGATGTCCTCGGTGACGCGCGCGAGAGCAGGAGCAGCAGCCGCGCCTTGATCGCCGTGAGGTCGCCGCCCGCGATGACCCCGTTCCCCGCGCTGTACGACGAGCCCGAGCCGGTGCGCGTCGTCGAGACGAACCACACGCCCTCGCCGATCGCGGCCGACCGCGCCTGGCTCATCGCCCGGGAGATGCCGCCCGCGCCGGTGCCCGCGGTGACGATGCCCTCGACGCCCGCGTCCGCGAACGCGGTGACGGCCTCGCCGCCGGCCTCCTGGTAGGACACGAGGATCTCCGTGCGCGGCAGGTCCGCGGGCGCGACGTCGTCGAGGTCGAACGGCGTGAACCAGTCCTCGGTGTCGCACGTCGTGACGCGGGCGGGCGCGCGGCCCAGCGTGATGCTGTCGCCGTCGATCCAGCCGAGCACGCCGTACTCGCGCGACTGGAACGTGTCGGTCCGGTACGAGTTGGTCTTCGTGACCTCGCGCGCCGCCTGGATCTCGTCGTTGAGCATGAGCACGGTGCCGAAGCAGTACGTCTGCTGCGACGCCGCGACCTTGATCGCGTTGTAGAGGTTCGCGGGCGCGTCGGTGCCGAACACCAGGTCCTCCGCCGGGCTGTCGGCGGCGCCCCACGGACGCATCGAGCCCGTGGTCACGACCGGCTTGCGCGACTGGACGGTGAGGTCGAGCCAGTAGGCGAACTCCTCCTGCGTGTCCGTGCCCGTGGTCACGACGACGGCGTCCGCCGTCTCGAGCTGCTTCTCGACCTCCTGCGTCAGGGCGTGGAACTGCGCGATCGTGTAGCCCGACGAGCCGGCGTTGCCGAACTGCACGGCCGACACGTCGGCGACGGCGTCGAGCTCGGGCCGCAGCGCGTCGAGCATGTCCTCCATGAGGTAGGAGCCGGAGCGGTAGCTCGTGAAGGTCTCGCGGCCGGAGGCCTTGCCCGAGATCGTCCCGCCGGTGCCGACGACGACGACCTTCGGCTTCGCGTCGGGCTCGTTCGCCGTCGCCGTCGCGGTCGCGTACCGGGACGAGGCGATGCCGAGCGGGTTCGTCGCCGTCGCCACGCCCGCGGCGAGGACGGGCGGCTGCGCGCCCGCGGCGCGCGCCGCGGCGGCGGTGGCGCGCGCGTCGGCGACGCCGTACGCGACGGTCGCGACGACGGCCGCGAGCGCGAGCACGACGGCGACGACGAGCGCGACGACGCGCCCGGAAAGGGTCAGGGTGAACGTTCTCACGGGGGGAGGCCTTCCGTCGGTGGAGCCTGGCCCGCCCGACGCTAGGGACCGCGTGTTGCCTGGTCGTTGCCTGGGCGTAAGAACTGAGCACCGGTCCGCGCGGCCGGCGTAGCCCCACCGCGTGTATCACCGCGCGCCCGGGCGCGTCTCTTCGGGGTGGACGGGCGTCCGCCGCCTCGAGAACGGTGGGCGGACGGACGCCGGTCCGCCACGGGGGCACGGCCTCGGGAAGGACCCGGCATGGACGAGCGCGACACGGCCCTGGACCGCGCCCACCGGCACGCGACGACGTGGCTGCACGCCCTCGCCTCGCGGCCCGTCCCCCCGCAGGCGACCGTCGACGACGTCGTCGACTCCCTCGGCACCGACCTGCCCGACGGCCCGACACCGGCCGGCGACGTCGTCGACCTCCTCGCCACCGCGTGCGGCCCGGGCCTCACCGCGATGCCGTCCGGCCGCTTCTACGGCATGGTCATCGGCGGGAGCCACCCCGCCGCCCTCGCCGCGGACTGGCTCACGAGCGCGTGGGACCAGAACTCGGCCCTGCGGTCGGTGACGCCCGCCCACACCGCCGTCGAGGACGTGACGAGCGCGTGGCTCCTCGACCTCCTCGGGCTGCCCGCGACCGGCGCCGTCGGGTTCGTCACCGGCGCGACGACCGCGAACTTCACGGCGCTGGCGGCCGCGCGGACGCAGGTGCTGCGCCGCGCGGGCTGGGACGTGCGCCGCGACGGCCTGACGGGTGCGCCGCGCGTGCGGGTGCTCGTGGGCGCCGAGCGCCACGAGTCGGTCGACCTCGCGCTGTCCTACCTCGGCCTCGGTGCCCCGGAGGTCGTCGCCGCCGACGACCAGGGGCGGATCTCGTCGGCGGCGCTCACGGAGGCGCTCGAGGCCGGCCCGGGCGCGACGAGGGCCGGCGACGCGCCGGCCCCGACGGTCGTCGTCCTCCAGGCGGGCAACGTGCACTCGGGTGCGTTCGACCCGTTCGCCGAGGCGGTCGACGTCGCGCACCGGCACGGCGCGTGGGTGCACGTCGACGGCGCGTTCGGCCTCTTCGCGGCGGCGTCGCCCGCGCACCGGCACCTCGTGGCCGGCTACGAGCGCGCCGACTCGTGGGCGACCGACGCGCACAAGACGCTCAACGTGCCGTACGACTGCGGGCTCGCGATCGTCGCCGACCCGGCGCCGCTGCGCGCCGCGATGGGGATGCACGGCGACTACCTCATCCAGAGCGACGCCGGCGACCCGCTGGACAAGGTGCCCGAGCTCTCGCGCCGCGGCCGCGCGTTCCCGGTGTGGGCGGTGCTGCGGGCGCTCGGGCGCTCGGGCGTCGCCGACCTCGTCGACGGCTTCGCGCGGCACGCCACCGCGTTCGCCGACGGGGTGGCGACGATCGACGGCGCGCGCGTGCTCCACGACGTCGTCTTCACCCAGGTGTGCGCGTCGTTCGGGGACGACGCGCGGACGCGGGAGGTCGTGCGGCGCGTGCTCGCGGACGGCACGGCGTGGATGTCGGGCTCGCGCTGGCACGACGAGGCCGTGCTGCGCATCTCCGTGAGCAGCTGGGCGACGACCGACGACGACGTCCGCGCCAGCCTCGACGCGCTGCGCCGCGCGGCGGACGTCTGACCGCTCGGGCGCGCGGCGGACGTCTGCCGCGCCCCGCGGAGGCTCGTCGAGCACGAGGTTCGTGTCGTTCTCGGCGTGAGAACGGCACGAACCTCGTGCTCGGCACCCGGCTCAGCGGCCCCCGTGGCCCCAGCGCTTGCCGAGGTCGATCCGCACGAGGTGACCGTCGGGCGGCGCGTCCTCGCCGGGGAGGGCGTTCGTCGTCGCGAGCAGCCCGCGGCCGTCCCGCTCGACCGCGGCGGGCAGCGGCACCTCGACCACGGTCCGCGGACCACCGCGCTTCACCTCGGAGATCCGGCCGCCGAACAGCTCGGCGACGTAGACGTCCCCGCGGTCGGTGACGGCGAGGTCCGTCGCGCCGACGAAGCCCGTCGCGAGCTGGCGCGTCGTCCCGCGCCACGGGTCCACCGTGTACACGCGCCGCGCGCGCCGAGGCTCGCGTCCTCGGGGCCGCCCGGCAGCAGGGAGACGTAGAGCTGCCCGCGCGGGCCGGCCTCGACGTCCGTCGGGACGGGCTCGAACCAGTACGTCTGCCCGACGACGCACGCCGGCCAGCCGACGCCGGCGGCCGCCTCCGCGGTGATCACCGCGGGCTGGGCGGGCAGCACCGCGACCGTGCGGGTCCTGCCGCGGTGGTCGACCGACAGGACGGCGTTCGCCCCGGCGTCCGCGACGTACGTCGTGCCGCGCGACGTCGTGGTCGCGTAGGCGTGGGAGTCGACGACGCCCGTGTACAGCGCGGGGATCGGGCCGTCCGCGGGGACCTGCGCGACGCACGCCGGGTCGGTGTCGCGCAGCCCGTAGGTGACGCCGCCGTCGGGGTTGTTCGCCTGCTCGTACGCGAGCGTGTCCACGAGCAGGCGCGGTGCGCCGCTCGCTGCGCCGCGCCGGTCGAGCCGCTGCGTCCAGACCCCCGAGGCGGTGATCGTCGGGCTGCCCGGCGGGTCCGAGACCGTCTCGGTGAAGGTGACCGTCCGGTGGCCGTCGGACGAGACCCCGCCGACCTCGGCCCCGCCCGAGTCGTAGAGGGTGGTCTGCGAGCCGTCGCGGCCGACGGCCGTGAGGAGCCCGGCGAAGCTCTGCGCGACGTACGTGGTGCCGTGCGGCCCGACGGCGAGGCTGAGCGGGCCGACGAGGCCGGTCGCGATGTCGGTGACCGTCGGGGGACGGGGGTCGTGCCGACCGCCGTGCGCGGTGGCGGGGGCGGCGGCCAGCAGCAGCGCCGTCGCCGCTGCGGCCAGGACGGTGGGAACTCGTCTCATGGGTGCTCCAGGATCCGGCAGCGCCCGGTCTCGGCGACGACTCCGGCTCGCACGAGTGCGCGCGAGGCGCGCGGGGACCGGGCGGGAGGTGAGGGAGTCGTCGGGCCGGACGACGAGGCGCACGTCGCGGGGCGACGGTGCCGTGCGGTCGACGGGGAGCCGGCCGGACGCGTGCTGCGCGACCGCCGACCTGTGCGTCGGCCATGAGCACAGCAGGAACGAGTGTGCACCCGAGGGGCCCGGTCGCGCCACGATCGTCGCCCGGGGCGCCTGTCCGTCAGCCGGGCCGCACCCGCAGCGCGCGCTCGCCCCACAGGTACAGCGCCGCGTAGACGACGAGCGCGCCGGCGACACCGCCGGCGAACAGCCACGCGAGGGGCCGGTCCCACAGCAGGTCGTCGCGCTCGACGATCCAGGCGGCGTTGATGAGCGCGAGGCTCGCGAGCTGCGCCTGGAACATCCAGCGGAACGAGGTCCACCGGTCGTCGACGAGGAGCCACAGGTCGACGGCGCCCGGCAGCGTGAGCACGGCCCCGACGACCCGCGCCGTGAGCGGCGTGAGCTCCCACGCCCACAGCTCGATCCCGACGGACGGGACGGCGAACAGCACCAGGCCGGCGAGCAGGGCCACGCCCCCGCCGATCCCCAGCACGAGCCGCACCGGCCGCGGCACGCGCACGTCGAGCTGCTCGGGGACCCCCGGGTCGGCCGAGCGGTTGAGCAGCAGCGCGACGAGGGCGAGGAACGGCGTCGTGACGTACAGGACCGCCCACGCGACGAACGACACGTGCCCGTGGTGGAACCGGTCCCAGTGCAGCAGCGTCGCGGCGCCGAGCAGCATCGCGAACAGCACGACCGCCGGGAACCCGTACTGCACCCGGTGCCAGCGCCGCAGCCGCACCACCTGGGTGAAGAACCAGATGCCGCCCATGTACGCCGAGCCGAGGAACATCGCGGTCAGCGGCGGCTCGATCGTCCACGCGAACAGCCGGTCGGTGCTCTCGGGCAGCAGGTAGAGCAGCACGAGCGCGACGAGGAGGAACGGCAGCACGAGCCAGGAGACGCCCAGCGTGAACGGCAGCACCCGGTCGTCGCCCGGGACCGCGCGCCAGCGCGTCACGACGCGCCCCCGGCGGCCTCGGCCGGCTCGCCCGTCGTGCTCAGCGCGAGCGCGACGCGTCCGCGACCGCCAGGTCCCGCCCCGCGGCCCGGGCCGTCTCGAGCCGGGCGCGGCCCTCGTCGTCGAGCACCTGGTCGAGGGTGAGGAGGTGGAAGGAGACGTCGGGGAGTTGTAGAGGCCGGTCTGCTCGCGCAGGGCCTCGGCGGCACCGAGCAGCGTGCCCGCCCGCTCCACGTCGCCGGTCGAGGCGGCGACGGCGACGAGCCCCTCCAGCCCGTACGCGACGCCGTCGTCGTGGCGCAGGCGCGCGGACAGGCGCAGGTTCTCGCGGAAGTCCGCGTCGGCCTCGCGCACCCGGCCCAGCAGGAGCCGCGCCCAGCCGAGGTGGTGCAGCGCGATGGCCTCGCCGAGCGGGTCGTGGACCTGCCGCGCCGCGGCGAGGCTCTCCTCGAAGCAGCCCGCGGCCTCGGGGACGCGTCCCTCGAGGATGGCCACGCGGCCCTGCGTCACGAGCGTCATCGCCTCGCCCCACCGGCTGCCCGCACCGCGGAACAGCTCCAGCGCGGTGCCGAGCGCCTCCGCGGCGCGCGCCGGGTCGGGCGTGGCGGCGGTCAGCCGGGCGAGCGCGAGCGACACGAGCGCGAGCGCCTCGCCCCACGGGTCGTGCTCGGCGCGGAAGATCTCCGCGCTCTCGGTGAGCCCGGGCACGACCAGGTCGTCGGGGTCCTGCCAGAACGTGATGGCCCGCGTGAAGTACAGCGCCGTCGCGCGCGTGCGCGGGGCGACGTCGCCGGGCGCGGCCAGCACCTCGTCCATCCAGCGCCGCACCTCGCCGAGCCGCCCGCCGACCCACCAGTACGTGTACAACGACCAGGCGAACGCGGCGGCCCGGTCGAGCTCGCCGCGGTCCAGCAGGTGGCGCGCGGTCGCGCGCAGCTCCGCGTCCTCGAGCGCGAGCCGCGCGCTCCAGGTGCGCAGGCCGGGGCCGAGCAGGAGCGGGCCGGCCTCGCGCCCGAGCCGCTCGTAGTGCTCGGCGTGCCGGTCGCGGACCGCGTCCAGCCGGCCGTCGGCCTCCAGCCGCTCGCGGGCGTGCTCGCGCACGGTTGCGAGCATCGTGAACGACGGCACGCCCTCCGGGTCGTCCTCCTCGTCGCGCTGGCGCACGAGGCTCGAGTCGACGAGCGCGCCGAGCAGCGAGAGGGCGTCGTCCGCGTCGGTGCCCGTCCCGGCGCCGCCCGGCCCGCCCACGTCCTCCACCGCCTCGAGCGTGAACGGACCGTCGAACACGCCGAGCGTCGTGAGCAGCGCGCGCTGGTCGTCGTCGAGCAGGTCGACGCTCCACTCGATCGTGCGGCGCAGCGTCTGCTGACGCTCCGGCAGGTCACGGCCCCCGCCGGTGAGGAGCGGCAGCCGCCGGTCCAGCCGCGCGAGCATCGCCACCGGCGGCAGGACCCGCACGCGCGCGGCCGCGAGCTCGATGGCGAGGGGCACCGCGTCGAGGGCGGCGCAGATCGCGACGACCGCGTCGACGTTGACGGCGGTGACGTCGAAGTCGGGCCGCAGGGCCCGGGCGCGCTCCACGAACAGCGCGACGGCGGGGGCCGACCGCGCGGCGTCGAGGTCCCCGTGGCGGCCGGGCATCGCGAGCGGTCCCACCTCGTAGCTGTGCTCGGGCGACACGCGCAGCAGCACGCGGCTGGTCTGCAGCAGCACGAGGCCCGGGGCGGCGGAGAGGAGGGTCGCGAGGAACGGCCCGGCGCCCACCACCTGCTCGAGGTTGTCCAGCACGAGCAGCATCCGGCGCTCGCGCAGCGCCATGACCAGCTTGTCGGCGATCGGGCCGTCGCCCGTGTCGCGCACCCCGAGGGCCTGGGCGACCGCGCCGGGGACGAGCGCGGCGTCGTGCACGGGCGTGAGGTCGACGAAGTGCACCCCGTCCGGGAAGGCCGGCCGCAGGCGGGCCGCCACCTCCAGGGCGAGACGGCTCTTGCCGATGCCGCCGGGCCCGGTGAGCGTCAGCATGCGCGCGGGCGGTGCGGCCGTGCCGGTGCCCGGCGCGGTGCCGGTGCCGGCCACGGGGTCGGGGCCGGCGCCCAGCAGGTGCAGGACGTCGGCCACCTCGCGCTCGCGGCCGATGAGCGGCGTCGGCGGCGTCGGGAGCGCGGCGTGGTCCTCCCCGGGTTCCCCGGCGACGCGGCCCGCCTCGGCCTCTCCCTCCCCGGCGCGGTCCTCGTCGGCGGCGGTCGGGGCCGCGCCGGGCGGCGCCGTGGCGGCGGCCGGGGCCGGTGGCGGCACGCGGCTCGCGTCGAAGCGCTCGGCGAGGAGCACCGCGAGGTCGGCGACGACGAGCTCACCGAGCGCGTCGCGTCGGCGAACGAGGTGTAGGACGCCGTGTCGTCGCCCTTGATCCGGTCGAGCAGCTCGACGAGGCGGGGCTCGCGCGCGCCCGCCGTCTCCTTGACGTAGACGAGGCGCGGCATGCTCGGCGGGGCCAGGCGGTACTCGTCCTCGAGGCCGGACACGTCCTCGCCCGGCGCCACCCACCCGTACCGCTCCCCGTAGATCCCCACGAACACGTCGCTCTGGCCGAGGTAGGACCGGTAGAGCGCCCGCGGCGGGTGCGGGCGTGCGCCGAGCTCGAACATCACGGGGGCGAGGTGGAGGCGCTCGACCGCAGCGCGGACCGCCCGGCGCTCGGGGGCCAGCTCCTTGAGCGTCGAGCTGACGAACACGCGCAGCCGCTGGTCGGGCGTGCGGATGCTCCCGCTGCTCGGGTCCACCCTCGCATTCTGTGACCTGGGCCACAGCAGTGTCCACCGGACCGGCTGCGACGCGCCGGTGGTACCGTGCGAGAGCCGGCGGGAGGTGCGCATGGACCACGCCCCGAAGACCCCGGTCGCGGCACCCCTGGTGCTCGTCGCGGCCGCGGCGGACGACGCCCGCGCCCGCCTCGTCGCCGAGCTCGAGCGCCGCTACGCCCCCGACTACGACGTCGTCGCCGCGCGCGACGGCGCCGAGGCCGTCACGCTGCTCGGCGAGGCCGCGGCGGCCGGCCGCGAGGTCGCGCTCGTCCTGTCCGACGACCGCGACGCCGTCGGGCGCACCGACTCGGTGTTCGTCGTGGCACGGCGCGCGTTCCCGGACGTCCGGCGCGCGCTCGTCATCGAGTGGGGCTCGTGGACCGACCGGGAGACGGTCGACGCCGTGCTCGGGCTCATGGCCGCGACGCTCGTCGACTACTACGTCGTGCGGCCGCGGCACGCCCCCGACGAGTACTTCCACCGCGCGGTCACCGAGTTCCTGCTCGACTGGGAGCGGGCCGCGCGCGGCGGCGACCGCGCCGACGTCGTGGTGACGGGTGACGACGCCGCGCCGCGCGTGCACGACATCCGTCGGTTCCTCGCGCGGGCAGGGCTGCGCTTCGCGTCCGCGCCGGGGCAGGGCGCGCCCGTCGTGCGGCTGGCCGACGGGCGCGAGCTCGTCGACCCGACGAACACCGACCTCGCCCGTGCCCACGGGTTCACGACGGACCTGCCCGCCGAGCCCGTGGATGTCGCGATCGTCGGGGCCGGCCCGGGCGGGCTCGCCGCGGCGGTGTACGCGGCGTCGGAGGGCCTGCGCACGCTCGTGCTCGAGCGCGACGCCGTCGGCGGGCAGGCGGGGTCGAGCTCCCTGATCCGCAACTACCTCGGCTTCCCGCGCGGCGTCTCCGGGGCGGACCTCTCGGACCGCGCGTACCAGCAGGCCTGGGTGTTCGGCGCGCAGTTCGCGCACACGCGCGAGGCCGTCGGCCTCGAGGTGGTGGACGACGACGCGGCCCGGGACCCGCGCGAGGCGGCGGGCGGGACCGGCGGGTTCGTCCTGCGGGTGGCGGGCGACGGCACGGTGCGCGCCCGGACCGTCGTGCTCGCCGACGGCGTCACCTACCGGCGGCTCGCGGTGCCCGGCCTCGACCCGTTCGTCGGCTCCGCCGTGTTCTACGGAGTCTCGGCCGTGGAGGCGAAGGGGCAGGCCGGGCGGGTCGTGCACGTCGTCGGGGGCGGCAACTCCGCGGGGCAGGCGGCGCTGCACCTCGCGCGGTACGCCGCGTCCGTGTCCCTCGTGGTCCGCGGGCCCGACCTCGCGGCGAGCATGTCGCAGTACCTCGTCGACCAGCTCGCGGCCGCGGGGGTCGCGATCCTCGCCGAGACGAAGGTCGTCGGCGGCGGGGGCGCGGCCGGCCGGCTCGACCACCTCGTGCTCCGCCACCGGGTGACCGGCGACGAGACGACCGTGCCGTCGAACGCCCTGTTCATCACGATCGGCGCCCGCCCCCACACCGACTGGCTGCCCGGGGACGTGCTGCGGGACCCGTGGGGCTACGTGCTGACCGGGCGGGAGGTGCTCGCCGAGGGCGGGCGGCGCGCCTGGCCGCACGAGCGCGAGCCCTGGCCGCTCGAGAGCTCCGCGCGCGGGCTGTTCGCCGTCGGCGACGTGCGGCGCGGCTCGGTCAAGCGCGTCGCGTCGGCGGTGGGGGAGGGCAGCGTCGTCGTCTCCTCCGTGCACCAGGCGCTCGCCGAGCGCCGGTGACGGGGGTCGTCAGAAGAGCCGGCGTGCCTTCTGCACGAGCCCGTCGGCGGACCGGAGCCCGCGCGAGAGCGTCGTCGGCCCGCCGTGCTTCGACTCCTGCCGGTCGGCCAGCTTGCGCGCCACCCACCCCACGACGGGGATCAGCACGACGGCGATGACGAGGGTCCGCACGCGGCGTCCCAGGAAGGCCCACATGGTCGTCCTCCAGCTCGGTGAGGTGTCGTCGGACCTCGACGCTAGGCCGACGGGGTCCCGCTCGCGCGGCGGCGACGACGCCGGCCGATCCCTTGCGCCCGCGGACCGACCGGCGAAGAGTAGGCGCACGACGAGCGTCCACGAAGGAGGCGCGATGAGCGACGGCTCTCCCGCGGCACGGCCGCGGACCTACCCCCACGGCGTGCCGTGCTGGGTGGACACCGCGCAGCCCGACGTCGACGCGGCGCTCGCGTTCTACGGTGCCCTGTTCGGCTGGTCGTTCGAGGAGCGCCCGACGCCCGGCGGCCGCTACGTCGTCGCGCAGCTCGGCGGGCAGGAGGTCGCGGCGATCGGCGCGGCCGACGGCACGCCGACGTGGACCACGTACGTGGCGGTCGACGACGTCCACGCGTCGGCGCGCGGGGTGCCCGACCTGGGCGGCGCCGTCCTCGACGGCCCGACGGAGGTGGGCGACGCGGGCGAGGTCGCCGTCGTGCGCGACCCGCAGGGCGCGACCTTCCGGCTCTGGCAGGCGGGAGAGCGCCTCGGCGCGCAGCGCGTCAACGAGCCGGGGGCGTGGAACTTCAGCATCCTCCGCACCCCCGACCCCGAGCACGCCCTCCACTTCTACGGCCCGCTGCTCGGGTGGGAGGTCGAGCCCGACCTCGGCGCGGGCATGGTCCGCGTGGACGCGTACGGCGAGCACCTCGCGCGCACGGTCGACCCCGACATCCACGAGCGTCAGTCGTTCGCGCCCCCGGGCTTCGCCGACGTCGTCGCGGGGATGGAGAAGGACGGGGGCCCGGCCCGGTTCACCGTGACGTTCGCCGTGGCGGACCGCGACGACGCGGCGGCCCGGGCCGAGTCCGCCGGTGCCGCGATCGTGTCGACGGTCGAGACGGAGTGGACCCGCGAGGCGGTGGTCCGCGACCCGCAGGGGGCCGAGCTCACGCTCTCGGAGTTCGCGCCGCAGGGCGTGCCGGAGGTGCCGGACTGAGTCACGCCGGCGCGGGCGCGTGCGGGAGCGCGTGGGACAGGACGAGCTTGAGCACGAGGAGCGGCCCCACCCACGCCACCCACGGCTCGGGGGCGAGCACCGTGACGAGCAGCGCGACCAGGACGGCGGCGCCCGCGAACGCGACGGCGCCCGCACGGCAGGGGGCACGAGCAGCGCGACGACGGCGACCACGCCGAGGATCCCCGCGTAGGTGACGAGCGCCGTCGACCACGGCAGGCCCCACGAGCGCCGCGACGACCAGCGGGTGGACGTGGACGGCGGTGAACGTGACCAGGCCGCGGCGCGACGCGCCCGGCGCGTGGAACCGA
>NZ_MKKH01000019.1 GCF_001942335.1 Cellulosimicrobium sp. CUA-896
CGGAGGTGCTGGGGCTGCGCGGGCTGCGCCAGGAGCTGCGCGACCTGCTCATGCGGGCCGCGGAGCGCGGCCTCGCCCCTGTCGAGCTCGAGGCGCTCGGCGGCCGGCACGGAGGCGGCCAGTGGGTGCTGGGCGCACAGGCTGTACGGGGAGTACCTCGACGTGACGGCGCTGCGGGCCGGCACGCCGGACGCGGCGCGCGCCTCGACCCCGCCGTCGTCGTGGACGAGGCCGCCGAGGCGCTGCTCGCTGGGACGACGAGGTACCGGACGTGCCGCGGCCCCGCTGGGACCTCGTCGTCGTCGACGACTACCAGGAGGCGACGGTGGCGACCGCGCGGCTCCTGCACGTCCTCCAGGACGACGCGCCCGTCTCGTGCTCCTGGCGGACCCCGACGCGGCGGTCCAGGGCTTCCGCGGCGCGAGCCCCGGCCTCGTGGGCCGCGCCTCCGCGCCCCGGCGTCGCGGGCCGGGCGCGCGGGGAGAGCTCGGCGCGCGCGTGGCGGTCCTCGGCACCGCCTGGCGGCAGCCCGACGCGCTGCGGGCGGTGACGCGCCGGGTCGCGGCGCACGTCGGCACGCTCTCCGGGGCGGTCCACCGCGGGGCGGGCGCGCGCGGGCCGCGGGACGCGACGCGGGCGTCGGGGTCGAGGTCGCGGTCCTGTCCGGGGCCGCCCAGGAAGCGGCGTTCGTGGCGCGCGAGCTGCGCGCCGAGCACCTGCTGCGGGGGACGCCGTGGCACCGCATGGCGGTCGTCGCGCGCACGGGCGGCCGCCTCGCGGCCCTGCGGCGCGAGCTCGTCGCCGCGTCGGTCCCGGTCACCCTGCTGGGGTCCGACGTCCCGCTGCGCGACGAGCCCGCCGTGGCGCCGCTGCTCGCCGCGGTGCGCACGTGCGTCGCGCCGACGGACGACGGACCGGCCCTCGACCCGGTGACGGCCGCGCTCCTGCTGCGTCCCCGCTCGGCGGGCTGGACGTGGTGGCGCTGCGCCGGCTGCGCCGCACGTTGCGCGCCGAGGAGCTCGACGGGGGCGGCGGGAGGTCCTCCGACGCCCTGCTGGTCGAGCTGCTCGAGGACCCGGCCCGCGCGGCGACCCTGCCCGCCGTCGTGCGTCGCGGGCCGGCGGCGTCGTCGCGCGTGCGCTGGCCGCCGGCCGTGCCGCGGCGGCCGAGCCGGGGGCGAGCGCGCAGACCGTGCTGTGGGCGGTGTGGGCGTCGACCGGCCTCGCCGAGCGGTGGCGGTCCGCCGCGCTCGACGCGGCCCCGCGGGCGCGCGCGCCGACCGTGACCTCGACGCGGCGTCCCCTGTTCCGCGCCGCGGAGACGTTCGTCGACCGCATGCCCGGTGCTCCGGCGGGCGCTTCGTCGACTACCTCGCGTCCCACGGACCTGCCCCGCGGACTCGCTCGCGGCGCGGGGGAGCGGTGCCGACTCGGTGGCCGCGCTCACGCCGGCCGGTGCCGCCGGGGGCGAGTGGGACGTCGTCGTGGTCGCGGGCGTCCAGGACGGCGTCTGGCCCGACCTGCGGCTGCGCGACTCGCTGCTCGGGTCGCAGGCGCTCGTCGAGCTCCTCGCGGGCCGCTCGCACGACGCGCGGGGCGTCGGTCCCGAGGCGCGCGCCAGGTGCTCGCCGACGAGCTCCGGGCGTTCGTCGTGGCGACGTCGCGGGCCGCGCGCCGGCTGCTGGTCACCGCGGTCGAGGACAGCGAGGACTCGCCGTCGGTCTTCTGCGACCTCGTCGTGCCGCCGACGGACCCCGGCGACGGTCCGGGCGACGGGGACGACGGGATCCCGGGTGCGCTCGAGGGTGCGCGCCGGCACGTGCAGGTCGGTGCCCCCCTCGACCTGCGCGGGCTCGTCGCCGCCGCGCGGTCGGCGCTCGTCGCCGACGCGGCACGGGGGGACGCCGGCGTCGCGGCGCGCGAGGCCGCACGTCTGCTGGCGGACCTCGGCGAGCAGGGCGTCGCCGAGGCGCGGCCCGAGACGTGGTACGGCGTCGCCCCGGTCTCCAGCGTGGCCCCGCTGCGGTCCGACGACGAGACGGTCACCGTCTCGCCGTCGAAGGTCGAGACCGTGACGACGTGCGCGCTGCGCTGGTCGCTCGAGGCCGCGGGCGGGACGGCGCCCGACGCGGCCCACCAGAGCCTCGGGACGCTCGTGCACTCGATCGCGGAGAGCGCGCCGTCGGGCTCGCTGACGGACCTGCGCGCCGAGCTCGACCGGCGCTGGCCGGAGCTGGCCCTGCCCGACGGATGGCCGTCGCGCCAGCTCCGCCGCCGCGCCGACCGGATGGTGGAGAAGCTCGCCGCGTACCTCGCCGGCGCGGGCGAGGCGGTGCTGGTCGAGCCGTCGTTCGACGTGACGGTGGGCCGTGCGCGTCTGCGCGGCACGATCGACCGGGTCGAGGACGCCGGCGAGGGGAAGGTCCGCGTCGTCGACCTCAAGACCGGTCGCCGCACGGCCACGAAGGCCGAGGGGACCGAGCACCCGCAGCTCGGCGCGTACCAGCTCGCCGTCGAGGCGGGCGGTCTCGACCTGCCCGAGGGGACGCGCAGCGCCGGCGCGCAGCTCGTCTACGTCGGCAGCACGCACGTCGGGCACGCCGTCGTCGCGCAGCCCGCCCTCGACCCGGCCCCGGACGGCTCGAGCTGGGCGCGCGACCTCGTGCAGGACGCGGCGGCGACGATGGCGTCGTCGACGTTCACCGCACGCCAGAACGGGCTGTGCGAGGTGTGCCCGGTGCGGCGCTCGTGCCCCGTGCAGCCCGAGGGCAGGAAGGTCGTGGCATGAGCAGCGAGCTGTTCGAGCTCCCGCAGGACGCGCAGCCCGCGCTCGGGACGGAGGTCGCGGCGGACGCGGCGCCCACGCCGACGCTCTCGGCCACGCGCATCGCCGACCTGCTCGGCCGGCCCCGGCCGACCCCCGAGCAGGTCGAGGTCGTCGAGGCGCCGCTCGAGCCGACCCTCGTGGTGGCCGGCGCCGGTTCCGGCAAGACGGAGACGATGGCCGCGCGGGTGGTCTGGCTCATCGCCAACGAGCTCGTCGCGCCGGACGCCGTCCTCGGGCTGACGTTCACGCGCAAGGCCGCCGGCGAGCTCGCCGAGCGGGTCCAGACCCGGCTCGCCCAGCTCGGCCGGGCGCGAGGCACCACGGGCTCGGCCCTGACGCTGCTCGAGCGCCCGACCGTCGCGACCTACAACGCGTACGCGGCCTCGCTCGTCGCGGACCACGGCCTGCGCGTCGGGATCGAGCCCGGCGCCCGGCTCCTGGGCGAGGCGCAGCAGTGGCAGCTCGCGTCCGAGGTCGTCGAGAGCTGGGACGAGGACCTCGGCACCGACCGGGCGGTGAGCACGGTCGTCGCCGCCGTGCTCGGCCTGTCCGGCGCGCTCGGCGAGCACCTGCTCGAGCCCCACGACGCGCGCGACCGCCTCGCCGAGATCGCCGAGACCCTCGACGGGCTGCCGCTCGGGCCGCGCCAGAAGGCCCGGACGAAGGAGGTGGGCAAGCTCGTCGGCGACGTCGCGGAACGGGTCCGCCTGCTCGACGTCGTCGCCGAGTACCGGCGTCGCAAGCGCGCCACGGACTCCCTCGACTTCGGCGACCAGGTGGCGCTCGCCGCCCGGCTCGCGCGCGAGGTGCCCGTCGTCGGGGCCACGGAGCGCTCGCGGTACCGCGTCGTGCTGCTCGACGAGTACCAGGACACCTCCCACGCGCAGGTCGAGCTCCTCGCCGGGCTGTTCGGCGGCGGCCACGCCGTCACCGCGGTCGGCGACCCGCACCAGTCGATCTACGGCTGGCGCGGCGCGAGCGCCGGGGGCCTCGCGCGGTTCCCGGACCGGTTCCGCCGGGCCGACGGCGCCGGTGCCGCCGTGCACTACCTGTCCACGTCCTGGCGCAACGACGCCGCGGTGCTCGGCGCGGCCAACGTGACGTCCGCACCGCTGCGGGCCGGGACGGGCGGGCACGGCGACGCGGTGGCGGTCCCGCCCCTCGCGCTGCGCCCGGGCGCCGGCCCCGGGTCGGTGGCCGCCCACGTCGCGGCGACGCCCGACGAGGAGGCGGCCGCCGTCGCCGACTTCGTCGCCGCGCGCTGGCGTCCGGGGCGCGCGCCGGGTGGACGCGTCACGGCCGCCGTGCTGTGCCGCAAGCGCAGCCAGTTCGCCGCCATGGAGGTGGCGCTGCGCCGCCGCGGCCTGCCCGTCGAGGTCGTCGGTCTCGGCGGCCTGCTCACGACGCCCGAGGTGGTGGACGTCGTCACGCTGCTGGAGGCCGTGCACGACCCGTCCCGCGGCGACGCGCTCGTCCGGCTGCTCACCGGGCCCCGCGTCAACCTCGGCGCGGCCGACCTCCACGCGCTGGGGTCGCACGCGGCGGACCTCGCCCGGCTGGACGGCGGACCGGGACGGCTCCCGCGCGACCGGCGCGTCCCGGCCGACGCCGAGGCGACGGCGCCGTCGTTGCGACGCGTCGACCACCGCTCGATCGTCGACGCGCTCGACGACCTGCCGGCACCGGGTGCGGCGGCCGCCGACGGGCGCGTGCTCGGCGCCGCCGCCCACCACCGGCTCGCCGCGCTCGCGGACGTCCTGCGCAGCCTGCGCGGGCTGACGTACCTGTCCCTGCCCGAGCTCGTCGTCGAGGCGGAGCGGGCGCTCGGTCTCGACGTCGAGGCCGCGACCACCGCGACGCTCCTCGCGACCCCCGGGATGGCCGACCCCGACGCGGTCAGCGACCGCGCGCGCGAGCACCTCGACGCGCTGCGGGACGTCGCGGCGACCTTCGCGCAGACCGCCGACGTGGCGACGCTCGGGGCGTTCCTCGCCTGGCTGGGCGTCGCGGCGTCGCGGGAGAACGGGCTCGACCTGCCCGTGCGCGAGCCCGACCCGGACGCCGTCCAGGTCATCACCGCGCACGCCGCCAAGGGGCTCGAGTGGGACGTCGTCGCCGTGCCGGGGCTCGTCGACGGCGTCTTCCCGACGGTCGCGCAGAACGCGTCGGGCACGCGGGCGGACAGCGGCTGGCTGACGGACGTCGCGCAGCTGCCGTACCCGCTGCGCGGCGACGCGGCCGACCTCCCGGCGTTCCGCTACGACCTCGCGAGCGACACGAAGGACCTCGTCGCGCGGCGCGACGCGTTCCGCGCCGAGTGCGGCGAGCACCAGCTCGCGGAGGAGCGCCGCCTGGCCTACGTCGCGTTCACCCGTGCGCGCCGCGAGCTGCTCCTCACGGCGGCGTGGTGGCAGGGCGGGTCGAACCCGCGGTCGCTGTCCCCGTTCCTGCTCGAGCTCGCCGAGGCGGGAGCGGTCTCGACCGACGACTGGGCCGCCGCGCCCGAGCCCGGTGCCCCGAACCCGCTCGAGGACGTCGAGGTCACCGCGACGTGGCCGGCGGGCGACGACCTGGCGCCGGGCTCGGCACGCGCCGTCCTGCGCGCCACGGCGGACCGCGTGGCCCGTGCGGCGGCCGAGCGGGACGACCTCGTGCGGGCGTCCCGCACAACCGGCGAAGAGCCGCGGGACCCGGGCCTCACCGCGCGCGAGGGCGTGCTCGTGGACGCGGACGGACGCGACCTCGTGGCGCTCGCGCGCGTGCTCCTCGCCGAGCGCGCCGACCGTGCGGGTCGGGACGTCGCGCTGCCGGCGCACGTGTCGGCCTCCGGGCTCGTGCGGCTCGCGAGCGACCGGGCGGAGTTCGCCCTGCACCTGCGCCGCCCGGTGCCGAGCGAACCCACGGTGCACGCCCGGCGCGGCACCCGGTTCCACCTGTGGGCCGAGCGGTACTTCCGCAGCTCGTCGCTGCTCGACGTCGAGGACCTCCCCGGCGCCGACGACGCGGACCTCGACCCCGACCAGGACCTGGAGGCGCTCCAGCGCACGTTCCTCGCGTCGTCGTGGGCGGCGCGCACGCCGGTCGCGGTCGAGGTGGACGTCGAGACGCCCGTCGGCTCGACGGTCCTGCGCTCACGCATCGACGCCGTGTTCCCCGAGCTGCCGGAGCACGCGGGCGGCGCGACGGACGCGGTCGTCGTCGTGGACTGGAAGACGGGGCGCGCGCCGTCGGACCCCCAGGCCCGCCGTGCGCGGGAGGTGCAGCTCGCGGTGTACCGGCTCGCGTGGTCGCGGTGGTCCGGGCTCCCGCTGGAGAAGGTGCACGCGGCCTTCTACCACGTGGCCTCCGACGAGACCGTGCGCCCCGAGCGGCTGCTCGGCGAGGCGGAGATCGAGGCGCTCCTGCGCGGCTGACGCGCGCACGGCGGGACCGTCAGTCGTCCTCGGCCGCGCGCGTGGCCTCCTCGAGGTCGGCGAGCATGTCCAGCGCGTCGGCGATGACGTCGTCCAGCCCGTGCCGCACGCCGTGCAGCAGCCAGCGCGCGAGCGCGAGCTCGCCCACCAGCAGCGCCCGTTCGGTCAGGTGATGGTCCGTGAGCTCGGTGCGCCGCAGCAGGTACGCCTCCATCACGGAGTCCACGGCCTCGGGCGGCGCCGAGACGAGGAGCCAGGCGAGGTCGTCCGCGGGGTCCGCGACGCGCGCGTCCGACCAGCCCGTGACGGTCGTGACCCGGCCCCGGGACACGAGGACCTGGTCCGGGCCGAGGTCGCCGTGCACGACGACGGGCTGGAACCGCCACAGCGAGACGTCCTCGAGCGCGGACTCCCAGCGCCGCAGCAGCGAGGCCGGCACCTTGCCCGTGGCCGCCGCCTCGTCGAGCTCGGCCATGCGGCGGGCGCGGTACGTCTCCGCGTCGTAGGCGGGGAGGCCGGCGTCGTCGACGACCGCGCGCGGGAGCTCGTGGACCGAGGCGACGGCGCGGCCGAGGTCGGCGGCCAGGCCCGGGCCCGGGCGCAGCGTCTCGACGTCGAGCGGCTCGCCCTCGACCGCCGGGTGCACGACGGCGCGGCCGCCCTCGGGCAGCGGCGCGGACCCGCTGATACGCGGGACCGCGAAGGGCAGCGCACCCGACTCGACGTGGACCTGGAGGCTCGCGAGCAGCTCGGTCTCCGCCTCCAGCGCCGCACCGGCCTGCAGGCTGCGCGGCGCACGCACCGTCCAGCGCACGCCGTCCGCGTCGGTGACGACCGCGGCGTCGTAGTCGCCGGGATCGGCGGCGGGCCGCGCCGACCGCGCGTCCAGGCCCGGCAGGGCGGCCGTCGCGAGCGCGGCGAGGGTGAGGGCAGAGCGAGGCACGTGCCCAACGTAGCCGTTCGGGGCGCGTGCCCGCCCGTCCGCCGGGCCGCGTCGGCGACCCGTGGCGCCGTGGCCTACGGTCGACGGGTGAGCCCCGTGACCCGCGCCCCGCGCACCCTGCCGCAGCCCCTCGACACGGCCGCCCTCGACCGCGCGGCGCACCGGCGGACGGAGCCGCACCTCGTCCGCGTGCTCCGCGACGAGCCGACGACCCGGGTCGTCCTCGTGCACCGGGGCCGCCTCGCCGTCGCCACGGGTGGCGGGCTCGAGCTGCTGCCGCCCGAGGCGCTCACCGACGTGCCGGCCGACGGGGAACGGCCCCGCTGGCTGTTCCTCGGGGAGGAGACCGGCGTGGTCGGGACGCCGACGTCGTACCTGGCGCTCGTCCTGCCCGACGACGCCGACGCCGAGGACGTCGACATCGAGGGCGTCGACCCGGCCGGTCCGCTCGCGCTGCTCGCCCGCGAGCACACCTGGGCCGGTCTCCGCGAGCTGTCCCCGCGCCTCGACCCGGCACCGGCCGCGCTGGCGACCGAGGCCGTCGCGCTCGCCGCGTGGCACGCCGTCCACGAGCGGTGCCCGCGCTGCGGCGAGCCCACGACGCTCGAGAACGCGGGCTGGACGCGCCGCTGCGTCGCGCAGGGCACGGAGCTCTACCCGCGCACCGACCCCGCGGTCATCATGGCGGTCGTCCGCGAGGAGCCCGAGGAGATGCTGCTGCTCGGGCACGCCGCGCACTGGCCGGACCGGCGGTTCTCGACGCTCGCCGGCTACGTCGAGCCGGGCGAGTCGCTCGAGAACGCCGTGCGGCGCGAGGTGCGCGAGGAGGTCGGCGTCGAGGTCGGCGAGGTCGAGTACCGCGGCAGCCAGCCGTGGCCGTTCCCCGCCTCGCTCATGGTCGCGTTCGTCGCCCGCGCGCGGACCGCGGACCTGCACCCCGACGGCGTCGAGCTCACCGACGCGCGCTGGTTCACGCGCGCCGGGCTCGAGCGGGACGTGCGGTCGGGGGAGGTCCTCCTGCCGGGGCGCGGGTCCGTGGCCCGCGCCCTGGTGGAGGAGTGGTTCGGCGGGGCGCTTCCCGGCGCGTGACCGCGGCGTCAGGCGGTGAGGCGCTGCTTGACCTCGGCGAGCGACGGGTTGGTCGCGGCGGAGCCGTCCGGGAAGACGACCGTGGGCACGGTCTGGTTGCCGTCGTTGACCTGCTCGACGAACGCCGCCGTCTCGGGGTGCTCCTCGATGTTCACCTCGGTGTACCCGATGCCCTCGGACTCGAGCTGCGTCTTGAGCCGGCGGCAGTAGCCGCACCAGCTCGTCGAGTACATGACGATCGAGCCGGCGGCGGGCGTGGTCGGGGCGGTGGCCATCGTGGAGGTCTCCTCGGGGGTCTCGGGGTCGGGCTGCGGTCGCAGCCTCGCACCGGACGGTCAACGCCGCATCCGCCGCCCGTTGTTCCCGGGCGGTGCCCGCGGCGTGCCGGGTGTGGGACCGGGCTGCGAGAATCGCGGGTGATGTCCACGTCACCGGTCTCGTCCCGCCCGTCCGCCCCCGCGCCCACCTCGACCCTGCTCTCGGCCGACGCGATCCTCGACGCGCTCGACCCCGACCAGCGCGACGTCGCGCTCGCGCTCCACGGGCCGGTGTGCGTCCTCGCGGGCGCCGGCACGGGCAAGACGCGGGCGATCACGCACCGCATCGCGTACGGGGTGCGCACGGGCGCGTACACGCCGACGTCGGTGCTCGCGGTGACGTTCACCGCCCGGGCGGCGGGGGAGATGCGCACCCGGCTGCGCGAGCTCGGCGCCACGGGCGTCCAGGCGCGCACGTTCCACGCCGCGGCGCTGCGCCAGCTCGGGTACTTCTGGCCGAAGGTGGTGGGCGGCGCGTCGCCCCGCATCCTCGAGCACAAGGCGTCGGCCGTCGCCGAGGCGGCACGGCGCCTCGGCGTCGGCGTGGACCGGGTCGCGGTGCGCGACCTGTCCTCGGAGGTCGAGTGGGCGAAGGTCTCGCTCGTCACGGCCGACGACTACGTGCGGGCGTGCGCCGCGATCGACCGCGACCCGCCGGCGGGCTACGACCACCAGACCGTCGCGCGGCTCATCACGGCGTACGAGGACGTCAAGACCGAGCGCTCCGTCATCGACTTCGAGGACGTGCTCCTCATGCTGGGCGACATGCTCGCGACGCAGGGGCGCGTCGCGGACGAGGTGCGGCGCCAGTACCGCCACTTCGTGGTCGACGAGTACCAGGACGTCTCGCCCCTCCAGCAGTTCGTGCTCGACCAGTGGCTCGGGGGACGCGACGAGCTGTGCGTGGTCGGCGACCCGTCGCAGACGATCTACTCCTTCACGGGCGCCACGCCGCACCACCTCCTGACGTTCTCCCGCACGCATCCCGGCGCCCAGGTCGTCCGGCTCGTGCGCGACTACCGCTCGACGCCGCAGGTGGTCCACCTCGCCAACCAGCTCCTCGCCCGAGCCGGTCGCGCCGGCGGTGCGCACCAGGCGCTCGAGCTCGTCGCGCAGCGACCGGCCGGTCCGCCCGTCTCCTTCACGGCGTACGACGACGACGACGCGGAGGCGAAGGGCATCGCCGAGCGCGTCGGGCGGCTGCTCGCCGCCGGGACGCGGGCGAGCGAGATCGCCGTCCTGTACCGCACGAACGCGCAGTCCGAGGCGTTCGAGTCGGCGCTCGCGGACGCAGGCATCGGCTACCTCGTGCGCGGCGGCGAGCGCTTCTTCCAGCGCAAGGAGGTGCGCGACGCGATCGTGCTGCTGCGGGGGGCCGCGCGCTCGGCCGACCCGGACGTCCCGATGCCGGAGACGGTGCGCGACGTGCTCGCCGCGGCCGGCTGGGCCCCCGAGCCGCCGGCCGCACGGGGTGCGGCGCGCGAGCGCTGGGAGTCGATGCAGGCGCTCGTCGCCCTGGCGGACGACCTCGCGGGGGCGGCGCGGGCGCTGGGAGCCGACGCCACGACCCTCCCGGCGTTCGTCGCGGAGCTCGAGGAGCGCGCGGCGGCGCAGCACGCCCCGACCGTGGAGGGCGTGACCCTCGCCTCCCTGCACGCCGCGAAGGGCCTCGAGTGGGACGCCGTCTTCCTCGCGGGGATGAGCGAGGGGCTCATGCCGATCTCGCTGGCCGAGACGGACGAGGCGGTCGCAGAGGAACGCCGGCTCCTCTACGTCGCATCACGCGCGCCCGCGAGCACCTCGAGGTCTCGTTCGCGCGCTCGCGCAACCCGGGCGGCCGGGCGACGCGGCGCCGCACCCGGTTCCTCGACGGGTTGTGGCCCGACGACCCGTCCTCGTCCCGCGGCCGTCGCCCGCGACCGGGGCAGGCGCGGGTGCAGCTCTCCGGCGAGTACGACCGCGAGCTGTTCGACCGCCTGCGCGAGTGGCGGCTGCAGGTGGCGCAGGAGACGGACAAGCCGGCGTTCACGGTGCTCGTCGACGCGACGCTCGCCGCCATCGCGGAGACCCGCCCCCGCACCGTCGCGGAGCTCGCGCGCATCAACGGCCTCGGGCCGGCGAAGATCGAGCGGTACGGCGAGACGCTCCTCGACATCGTCGCCCGGGCGGGCTCCTGACGACCGCCCGGCCGGCGCCCCGGACGGAGCCGGGAGACGTCGTCCGAAGAAGTCTCGTAAATATGTTGTGCGCCGTCCGAGGGGCGGCATATGGTCATCGAGTCCTGATGGAGTGGGGCGCGCCGAGAGGCGGGTCCTCGAACGGAGAGAGGGGGTGGGTGCCGAGATGAAGAACCAGATCGTGATGACGAGCCTGCTGGATCTCGCGGTCGCGACCGCGGCCACGCCAGGAGGGCTCCGTTTCCGTGTGCGTGCGCACGGGGGCGCCTTCGTCAACCGCCCCGCACCCGGCTCCGCTCCCAGGACGTCTCCGGTCTGATCGACCGGCAGCTTCCAGGCCGCGGAGTCCATCTGGGACCCGCGGCCTTCGTGTCTTCCGGCACGACTGTCGATGAGGATCACCGGTGGTTCCCGTCTCCACCGACGGGACCGCTGTCCTCGGGGTCCTGTGACGACGACGTTCACACCACGACAGGACATCACTGGAGGACATCGTGCGGCTCACCGCGCTGCTCGACAACATCACGGCCCAGGGCGGATCCGGCCCCTGGGCGCCGCACCAACCCGCCACGCCGCTGGGCGAGAAGGACGCCGCCGAGTTCGACCGTCTCGTCGCGGGCCTCCTGCCGTGCCGCAGCAACGACCCCGAGCTCTGGTTCGCGGAGCGCGCCGCCGAGGTCGAGCAGGCCAAGGCCCTGTGCCGCACCTGCCCGCTCGTCGAGGGCTGTCTCGCCGGCGCGTCGAGCGCCGGGAGCCCTGGGGCGTCTGGGGCGGCGAGGTCTTCGTCGACGGGGTCGTCGTCGCGCGCAAGCGCGGCCGGGGCCGTCCGAGCAAGGCCGAGGTGCTCGCCCGCCAGGCGGAGGAAGCGGCCCGCCAGGCGGATCGTCAGGCGGACCGGACGGGCGACGAGGCGTCAGCCTCGGCCCCGGCCGCCTGAGGTGCGGGCCGCCAGCGGCGTCCCGTCGGGGGCGGCGCTCGCCGGTCCGGCGCATCCGCACCGGGGGTGGCGGGACGTCCCGCGCAACCGCGGCACGGCATCGGGAGCAGGGATCTCGAGGCACGCCGCGGTGGTGCGCGGGACGGTCCCGTCGAGGGCGGCCAGCACCTGCGCGGCCGCGAGGGACGCGGCGGCACCCGCCAGCACGGACTCCTCGTGCTGCGGGGCGGCGAGCTCGCGCAGCTGGCGCGCGACCTGGGGCCAGCACGGGTCGACGTCCGCACGGTGCAGGTCCACGCACGTCAGGCACGGGTCGAGGCCCGGGCGCACGAACGGGCCGACGACCACGTCGGCCTCGCGCACGACCACGGAGAGATGGGCGACGCCGTCGCCCACGAGCTCTCGCACGCGGGCCGGGTCCGCCGCGTGGTGCTCGACGACGACCACCACGTCCGGCGGCTCGGCGGCCGCACCGGCCCTCCGCGCGGACGCGGCCGCGGCACCGGTCCGCACGTCGGGCGAGATCTCATCGATCGCCCGGGCGAGCGCCGTCTCGCGGGGCGCCCCGACGTCACGGACGCGGTAGGCGCCCAGGCCCACGTCCGTCACCAGCACCGGCGACGGGTCGTGCAGGCCGACCGATCCCACGCCCGCGGTCGCGAGCGTCGTCGCGAGCGTCGCCCCGAGCCGTCCCAGTCCCACCACCGCGACCGCCGACCTCGCGCGAGCGGCGAGAACACGGTGCCCGGCTCCGTCAGGCCGCAGCGCCGCCAGCACCCCGAGATCGGCCTCGCCCCCGCCGGGAGCGGTCGTCGTCGCGCGCCGTGGCGGGGCGGGCACGAGGAGGAGGGCGTCCTCGAGCACCTGCACGAGCCTCGCACGCCGCTCCGCGGGGACGGCGGGGTGCTCGGAGGCGGCCCTGACGGGGCCGGACACCGTGCGCAGCCACGCCTCCTCCGCGGCGTCCAGCCCGACGAGCCGCACCGCCCAGCGCGGGTCGGTGCCGTACTGGACCTCACCGGGCGCGCGTCGCAGCACGGGGGTCGAGGGACGCAGGACGCGTCGTCCGGGCACGGTTCCTCCTGGGTCGCCGGTCGGGCCCGCTCGGGCCGCAGCGCCAGCGTGGCACGCCGCCGGACGCACGACCGCGTCGTCCACAGGGGCACCCGGCACGGCCGAGGATGACGATCCCTTGACCCGGTTTCGCCCGAAGCCGGCGTGGCGCCCCGGCATGTCGGCGCCGTGACCGGCACCGACGGCGTGGGGACTGCCGTCCCGTGCCAAGAACCAGTACGGTCTTGGCGTGGTCCGAGAGACGGTCGTGGAGGTCCGGCGCAGCCGCCGGCGCAAGAGCACCGTGAGCGCGTACCGCGACGGGGACCGGACGATCATCGCCATCCCGGCCCGGTTCACGCGCGCGCAGGAGCGCGAGTGGGTGCAGCGCATGCTGGACCGCCTCGCCGACTCCGAGCGTCGCCGCCGGCCGTCCGACGACCAGCTCGCCCGGCGCGCGGCCGAGCTCTCGGACAAGTACCTCGACGGGCGTGCCCGTCCGACGAGCGTGCGCTGGGCCGCCAACCAGGACCGGCGCTGGGGCTCGTGCACCCTCGTCGACGGGTCGATCCGCATCTCGACGCGGGTGCGCGGCATGCCCGGGTGGGTGCTCGACTACGTCCTGCTGCACGAGCTCGCGCACCTGCTGCACGCCGGCCACGGCCCGGACTTCTGGCGTCTCCTGGACGCCTACCCCCGCACGGAGCGCGCGCGGCTTCCTCGAGGGCGTGTCGTTCGCCCGCGACACGGCCGCGGGCGCGGCCGGCCCCGGGCCGGCCGACGCCGAGCAGGACGTCACCGACGACGACGTGGACGACGTCGTCGGCACGGACGACGAGGCCGACGGCCCGGGGCGTCCGCCCGGTTAGGCCGACGGCCCGGGGCGCTCGCCGCCGCCCTCGTCCTCGCCGTCGGGGCGGTCCTCGCCGTCGCCCGCGGTGCGGAAGATCTCCTCGAGCGCCCTGTCGACGTCCGCCTCCTCGGCCCGCGCCGCCTCGCGTCGGGCACGGTAGCCCGCGGGGTCGTCGAGGTCGGTCGCGTCGGGCAGCAGGTCGGGGTGGTCCCAGACGCCGTCGCGCCCGTCGGGCCCGGACTGCGCGGCGATGAGCGCCCACAGCGCCGCCGCGTCGCGCGAGCGTCGAGGACGCAGCTCGAGCCCGACGAGGGACGCGAACGTGTGCTCGGCCGGACCGCCCGCCGCACGTCGGCGGCGCAGCATCTCGCGCAACGGCACCGCGTGCGGCAGGTGGGGGAGCGCCGCGGTCGCGGTCACCTCGTCCACCCAGCCCTCGACGAGCGCCAGGGTCGTCTCGAGGCGCAGGAGCGTCGCCTGCTGCTCAGGCGTGTTCTGCAGGCCGAACACGCCTCCGGACAGCGCACGCTGGAGCGCCGCCGTGTCCGTCGGGTCGACGTCGGTGAGCTGGGACTCGAGCGCGTCCAGGTCGATCGTGATGCCGCGCGCGTACGCGTCGACGAGCCCGAGCAGGTGCCCGCGGAGCCACGCCACGTGCGTGAAGAGCCGCGCGTGCGCGGCCTCGCGCAGCGCGAGGAAGTGCCGGACCTCCTCCGCCGGCGCGTCCAGCCCCTCGGAGAACGCGGCGACGTTGGTCGGCAGGAGCACGGTCGCCGGCTCGTCGAGGAGCGGGAGCCCGACGTCGGTCGCGCCGAAGACCTCGCGCGAGAGCGTCCCGGCCGCCTGCCCCACCTGCATGCCGAAGACGGCGGACCCCAGCCGGCGCATGAGGGCGGCCGGGTCACCGCCGAGCCCGGCCCCGGGCAGTCCGGGGAGCGCGAAACCGACGGGCGGCGCCACCTCGTCGCCCGCCTCGCCGCCCAGGTCGCCGAGCTGGTCGCGCAGCACCGTGGCGAGCGCGTCGGCCACGGACGCCGCGACGGGGGCGACGAGCGCGTTCCACGCCGGCAGTGTCCGCTCGACCCACTCCGACCGGCTCCACGCGTGCGCGCGGCCGCCGGACGGCGGCAGGTCGGTGACCACGTCGAGCCACAGCTCCGCGACCGACAGGGCCTGGGTCGCGTCGCGCAGCTGCCCGCCCGTCACGGTCGGGTCGCCCTCCGCCACGGCGACCTGGCGCGCGACGTCGTGCGAGACGTCCGTGTTGACCGGGCCGTCCGTCGGGGTCGCCAGCAGGCGCTGCACCTGCGCGAGGACGTGCTGGAACAGCTGCGGGTCCGCCGCCGCGGGACCGCCCGCCGCGGCGAGCGCCTGCGGGTCGAACCCCCGCGCGCGCAGCTCGCGCAGCGCCTCGTCGGCGTCCGCGCCGAGCATCGACCGGAGCAGCTCCTCGAAGCCGCGGTCGGCCCCGCCGGCGTCGTCGGGGCCGGGCGTGCGGTCGTCGGGGGGCAGGCTGCTCATGGGAGAACTCCTCACGGTGGCGTCGGGTTTCACCGTAACCACGATCGCTGCGCCGCAGCGGGTCCGGGCGGCCTCCGCGCCGCGGGTTCGCTCACGGCGCAGCGCGCCGGGGCGTCCTCGGCGGGCGTCCGGGAAGATCCCAGGATCGTCGGGGATGATGGGCAGGTGACCGAACGCCCGTCCTTCGACGACCTCCTGACCGAGGAGGAGCCCGCACCCCTCGTCACCCGGCGCTCCGTGACGTTCGGCGTCTCGCTGCTCGCCACGACGCTGCTCGTGGCGGGCCTCGCGGTGCTGCCCGCGCCCTACGCGGTGCGCGCGCCCGGACCGACGGAGGACACGCTGGGCGAGCAGGACGGCCGGCCGCTCATCTCCGTCAGCGGGGCGGAGACCTACGACTCCACGGGCGAGCTGCGGCTGACGACGGTGTCCGTCGCCGGCGGGCCGGGCTACCCGGTGAACCTGGCGCAGGTCGTGCAGGGCTGGCTCGCGGGCTCGCGCTCGGTGCGCCCCGTCGAGGAGGTGTTCCCCCGCGACCGCTCCAAGGAGGAGACGGAGGAGCAGAGCCAGGCGGAGATGATCAGCTCGCAGGAGAACGCGACCGTGGCCGCGCTCACGGAGCTCGGCTACGACGTCCCGGCGACGCTGACCGTGCAGGGGACGAGCCCGGGGACCGGGGCGGAGGGCGTGGTCGAGCCGGGCGACGTCATCGTCTCCCTCGACGGCGACGCGGTGCCGACGTACGCCGACCTCATCGCCGGGCTCGAGGACGTGCCGCCCGGCGACGACGTGACGCTCGGCGTGGTGCGGGACGGCGAGGAGACCGACCTCACGGTGACGACGAGCGACGGCGGCGACACCGCGCTGCTCGGCGTCTTCATCGACCCCGCGTTCGACTTCCCCGTCGACGTGACGATCCAGATCGACGACATCGGCGGTCCGAGCGCGGGGATGATGTTCGCGCTGGGCATCGTCGACCAGCTCACGCCCGAGGACGAGGCGGACGGCGTGTCGATCGCCGGGACGGGGACGATGAGCGTGGAGGGCGACGTCGGCCCGATCGGCGGGATCCAGCAGAAGCTCTACGGTGCCGTGCGCGACGGTGCGACGTGGTTCCTCGCGCCCGCGGGCAACTGCCCGGAGGTCGCGGGGAACGTCCCGGAGGGCCTCGACGTCGTGCGCGTGGCGACCCTGGGCGAGGCGCGCGACGCCATGACGGCGATCGGCGCGGGGCAGGGCGACACCCTGCCCACGTGCGAGACGGCCGCGTGACGCGGCCGCCCGGGACGTCCGGGTCGCGCCCGCGCCGCGCGACCGCGCTCAGTCCTCGAGCGTCGCGCGCAGCGCGGTGACGAGCCCCGGGACCAGGTCGGGCCCGGACGCGACGTCGGCGGCGGCGTCGTGGGCGCGCGAGCGGACGGCGCACCACTCCGGCCGTCGCGCAGCACGCCGACCGCGACGCGCACGTCCTGGCGCTCGGGGTGGTTCGCGAGGTAGTCCAGCGCCGCGTCCTGGTCCTCGGGAACGCCCTCCTCCGCCGACGGCGGCAGCACGATGCGCTCGACGACGAGCGCCGTCCCGTCGACCGTGCCCGGCCACGCGATGCGGGCGAGCGACTCCTCGAGGTCCCCGTCGACGACGAAGCCTCCTGCTCCACGGACAGCACGTGGTGCGGGTCCGCGGGTCGCCGCGGCGAGGGCGTCGGGCGGCAGGCGGTCCGCGAGCGAGGGGTCGTCCGCGAGGGCGCGCGCGGTGCGCACGAGCGCGAAGAGCCGCGGCGGTGCGTCCCAGCCCGCGGCCGCGGCGTGCGTCTCGACCTCGTGGACCGCGAGGGCGAGTGTGCGCTGCGCGGGCGGCAGGCCCGGCCCGTCGGGCGCGTGCGTCGGGGGGACCTCGTCCGCGCCGGGGCGCGGGGCGTCGTCGGCGTTCGGCATGCGCCCATCGTCCCAGAGCGGCGACCCCCGCGGGCATGGGAACCTTGAGGGGAGCGCGCGCGTTGTCACCGGTGGGCGAGACCCGTCGCCGCCCGCGCACGTCCGAGTCACGACGCAAAGAGGTATACCCACCGTGTCATTCGCCGCAGCGCCACGCCGGCCGTCCTCCGGGAACCGGCCCGCCAGGCGCCGGAGCCCGATCGGGATCGCGATCGCCGTCGTCGGCGTCCTCGTGGTCCTGCTCCTCCTGCTCGCCCAGTTCTGGACCGAGGTCCTCTGGTTCACCCAGCTCGACTTCGAACGCGTCCTGTGGACCCAGTGGGGCACGCGCATCGCGCTCTTCGTCGGGGGCTTCCTCGTCATGGGCGGACTGGTGTTCCTGTCGTTCTCCCTGGCCTACCGGTCCCGGCCCATCTACGCGCCGTCGACGCCGGAGCAGGCGACGCTCGACCAGTACCGCGAGGCGATCGAGCCGCTGCGCAAGGTCGTGATGATCGTCGCGCCCGCGCTCGTCGGCTTCTTCGCCGGCGCCGCCGCCGCCTCGCAGTGGCAGACCGTCCTGCTCGCGTTCAACGCCGTGCCGTTCGGCACGAGCGACCCGCAGTGGGGCATCGACCTGTCCTTCTACGTCTTCACGCTGCCAGCGGTGCGCTTCGTCGTCAGCTTCCTCATGGCGGCCGTCATCATCTCGGGCATCGCCGCCGTGGCGACGCACTACCTCTACGGCGGGCTGCGCATCGGCGGCGGTGCGGACGCCGGTCCGCGCACGACCACGGCCGCGCGCGTCCAGCTCTCCGTGGTCGCCGCGGTCCTCATGCTCCTCATCGCGGCGAACTACTGGCTCGACCGGTACTCGATCCTCACCTCCTCCGGCGACCGGTTCGACGGCGCGTCGTACGCCGACGTCAACGCCGTCATCCCGTCCAAGGCCATCCTCACCGGCGTGGCCGTCATCGTCGCGGCCCTGTTCGTCGTCGCGGCCGTGCGGGGCACCTGGCGCCTGCCGGCGATCGGTGTCGGGCTCATGGTCGTCTCCGCCATCGCGATCGGCGGGATCTACCCCGCGGTCGTCCAGCGGTTCCAGGTCACGCCGAACGCGCAGGACTTCGAGGAGGAGTTCATCCAGCGCAACATCGACGCGACGCAGGCCGCGTACGGCATCGACGACGTGCGGACCGAGCAGTACAACGCGAGCACGCAGGCCGAGGCGGGCGCGCTGCGCGAGGACGCCGACACGACGGCGTCGATCCGTCTGCTCGACCCGGAGATCGTCAGCCCGTCGTTCAGCCAGCTCCAGCAGAACAAGCAGTACTACGGCTTCTCGGAGTCGCTGTCCGTCGACCGGTACACGATCGAGACGAGAGCCGCGACACCGTCATCGCGGTGCGCGAGCTCAACCAGGACGGCCTCGGCGCCGACCAGCGCAACTGGGTCAACGACCACACCGTCTACACCCACGGGTTCGGCGTGGTCGCCGCGTACGGCAACCAGATCGGCCCGGACGGCCGCCCCGCGTTCTACGAGGGCAGCATCCCCTCGACCGGCGCCTTCACCGACGCCGGCGGTTACGAGCCGCGCATCTACTTCAGCCCCGAGGCGCCCGAGTACTCGATCGTCGGGTCGCCCGAGGGCACGGACCCGTGGGAGCTCGACTACCCGGTCGACGACGCGGGCGGCCAGGTGAACAACACGTTCCCCACGCAGGACCTCGCGGCCGGGCCGAGCGTCGGGACCTTCCTCAACAAGACGCTCTACGCGCTGAAGTTCGGCTCCGAGCAGATCCTGTTCTCCGACCGCGTGACGTCCGAGTCGCAGATCCTGTACGACCGCAGCCCGCGCGACCGCGTCGCGAAGGTCGCGCCGTACCTGACGCTCGACGGCCGCGTGTACCCGGCGGTCGTCGACGGCCGGGTCAAGTGGATCGTCGACGGCTACACGACGAGCAACGGGTACCCGTACTCGACGTCGGAGTCGCTCGAGGAGTCGACGGCCGACTCGCTCGTCGCGCAGAACTCGGTCGAGGCGCTCGCGCCCCAGGAGGTCAACTACATCCGGAACTCCGTCAAGGCGACGGTGGACGCGTACGACGGGTCGGTCGACCTGTACGCGTGGGACACCGAGGACCCGATCCTCCAGGCGTGGACGCAGGTCTTCCCCAGCTCGGTGCAGCCGATCTCGGAGATCAGCGGCGACCTCATGAGCCACCTGCGCTACCCCGAGGACCTCTTCAAGGTCCAGCGCACGCTGCTCGCGAGCTACCACGTCGACGACGCGCGCCAGTTCTTCTCCGGCCAGGACTTCTGGCGCAGCCGGAGGACCCGACGGCGTCGACGTCCGGTACCGGCGTCGCACCGCTCCAGCCGCCGTACTACCTGACGTTGCAGATGCCGAGCCAGGACGACCCGACGTTCTCGCTCATGTCGACGTTCATCCCGGGCGGCCAGAGCGACCGCAACATCCTCACCGGCTTCCTCGCGGTGGACGCGGAGCCCGGGAACCAGGACGGTGAGCGCGCGGAGGACTACGGGACGCTGCGGCTGCTCGAGCTGCCGCGCAACTCGACCGTGCCGGGCCCCGGCCAGGTGCAGAACAACTTCGACTCGAACCCGACGGTGTCGACCGAGCTCAACCTGCTGCGGCAGGGCGACTCGAGCGTCATCAACGGCAACCTGCTGACGCTGCCGGTCGGTGGCGGTCTACTGTACGTCCAGCCCGTGTACGTGCAGTCGACGCAGGGCACGCAGTTCCCGCTGCTGCGCAAGGTGCTCGTGTCGTTCGGCGACGAGATCGGGTTCGCCGACACGCTCGACGAGGCGCTCGACCAGGTGTTCGGCGGGGACTCCGGCGCGAGCGCCGGCGACGCCGACGGCGGGGTCGACACCGAGGTGCCCGACCAGCCCGCCGAGGGCGAGACGGCCGACCCGGACACCGGGGCCGAGGAGCCCGGCGTCGGGGACCCGGGCACCGACCCCGGGACCGAGCCGGACGCCGAGGACATCGCACCGCCGGCGGACGGCGGCGCGAGCGGCGAGGCCCGCACGCGTCTCGACGAGTCGCTGCGCGCCGCGCAGCAGGCGATCGAGGAGGGCCAGGCGGCGCTCGCGGAGGGCGACTTCGCGGCGTACGGCGAGGCGCAGGAGCGCCTGCAGTCCGCGCTCGAGTCGGCGCTCGCCGCCGAGGAGGAGCTCGACGCGGCGTCGTCCGAGGGCTGACGCCGGCCGACCGGAGGCCGTCCACGACGGCTGCGGACGGGCGGGACCACGCACGTGGTCCCGCCCGTCCGCGCGTCGGCGCAGACGGCGCCCGCTCTGCCGTGACGCAGGTCTCCCCGGCTCGATTTGGCCCGGTCCCGCTCCTCACGTAGAGTGGTGATCACCGACGCGGGGTGGAGCAGCTCGGTAGCTCGCTGGGCTCATAACCCAGAGGTCGCAGGTTCAAATCCTGCCCCCGCTACGATCAGATGTCTCAGGACATCGACGAAGGCCCGGACCTCCGCACGGAGGTCCGGGCCTTCTGTCGTGCCGGGGCCCGGCGGGTGCTCGGGCGTGCGGGGCGCCACCTCAGGCGGTGCCGTCCGACGTCGCCGCTCCCCGTCCCGACGACACCACCTCGCGGGCCGGCTCGACCACCGCGTGCTGGTAGCGGCGCACCGCGTCGAGGTAGTCGTGGGTCCACACCAGCCGGGCCGCGGTGGCGGTGCGGCCGGGGTCCTCGCCGGTCAGGTCCCCGCGCAGGGCGTCCACCAGCTGCTCCGGTGACGCGCTCGGAGGCAGCGGGTCCGGGACGGCGCCCTCGCCGACGAGGCTGCGGGCCAGGGCGTCGTACCAGTCGACCACCCGGTGCGCGGCGTCGTCGACGGCGCGGCGGGCCGCCGGTCGCGGCGCGAGCGCCGAGCTCCCGTCACGCTGCCACAGCGCGACGACGGCGTCGGCCACCAGCCGTACGCCGACCACACCGTTGACCAGGCTGGTCACGTCCGCCAGCGAGGAGGGCTTGGCTCCGCGCTCGGTGAGGTAGGTGCGGTAGGCGTCGTCGAGGCGGTGCGAGGAGGCGGACGCAGCGGCGGCCTCGCGCGCGGGTGGTCGGGCGACGGCCGGTTCGCGCTCGGCGCAGGTTGTCCCGTAGCCGACGGCGGCCTCGAGGTAGCGGACGCCGTCCCCGTACGCCCCGGCCATCGCGCGGCGCAGCGCGGCCCCGGCGCCGCGCGGCCAGAACAGCAGCCCGACGAGCAGGCTGACGGCGCAGCCGATCGCGACGTCCTCGATCCGCACCAGCCCGACCTCCCAGCCGGCCGGCTGGAGCAGGTTGAACAGGATCATCACCAGGACCGTGAACGCCGCCTGGCCGGCCGCGAAGGAGATCGCCGCCGGGAGGAAGCCCGCCACCAGCACCGTGAGCGGGAGCACCGCCCACAGCACGGGCTCGTCGGTCCCGATCAGCTGCACCAGCAGGCCGCCGACCCCGAACCCGACTGCGGTGCCGAGCAGGCCCCGCAGCACCTGCTGCCCGGTGCTGAGGGCGTTGGAGCGCAGCACCGACAGCGTGCCCAGGACGACCCAGAACGCGTGCTGGACGCCGGCGCTGTCGGCGACGAGGACCGCGAGCGCGAGCCCGAAGGCGCCGCGCACGCTGTTCTGCAGCCAGACCGAGCGCAGCCGCAGGTGCGCCGAGCCGCGCTCGACCGCCGCCGTCCAGCCGGACGAGATCCCGGCGGGCCGACGGCCCAGGAGCCGGTCGGTCCAGGTCCGCCGCCAGGCGCAGAGGTCAGCACGACGTTCGTCGCGAGCTCGCGGGCGGCGAACGCGAGCTCCTGGGAGCGGAACGTCGGGTCGAGCGCGGTGAGCGTGCCGCCGCGGGCGTCGAGCGCCCGGCCGGCCCGCCGGCGACGTGGTCGTCCAGGGCCTCGACGGCGGCCCGCAGCACCGCGACCCGGGCCTCGAGGTCGCGACTGCCGGACCCGGGGTCGTGCAGCACCCGGGCGGCCAGGTCGAGCACGTCGGCGGCGGCGAGCTCGACGGCGTGGACCTCCGGGTCGACGTCGTGGGCGGCCCTGGCGGTGGGCCGCCCCTGCTCCGCCACCTGGGCCAACCACTCGAGCTCGTCGGCCAGCCGCACCAGGGTGCGGTCGACGGTGTTGAGCCCGGTCGGCCGGTAGGGGGCGGCGAGGTAGGTCAGCCGGAGCTGCTCGACCGCCGCGTCCGCGGCCGCGACCGCGCGCTCACGCTCCGCGAGGCGGGGCGCGCCCGGCCCGCCGGCCGCGAGGGCGACGTCCGCCCGGATCCGCGCCGCCGTCGTCCGCAGGCAGCGGGCCGCGGGCTCGCGCAGCGGGTCGGTGGTCGGCGTCGGCCACAGCAGCCCGACCGCGAGCAGGCCGAGCACGGCGGCGAGGCCCCAGCCGGCGAGCCGCTCCGGGATCGCGCTCGCCGGCGCCGGCAGGCAGGCCGGCAGGACGTAGGCGAGCAGCAGCGCCGGGGTCGCGCTCGCGAGGATCGAGCTGACCACGCCGGCGAAGAGGATCGGCAGACCCACCACCAGCATCCCGAGCGCGGCCAGCCAGGGGTGCGCGGAGGTCAGCGTCCCCAGGCACACGAGAACGGCGCCGGCCGCTCCGAGCGCCGCCTGGGCCTGCAGCCGCTGCGGCATCGGTCCGGTGAAGTCGGCGAGGAGCAGCACCGCGAACGCGCCGAACGCCGCGAACAGCCCGAGGTACTCGTTGCCGACGACCTCCAGGCCGAGGTAGAAGACCAGTGGCAGCACGAGCGCGCCCCGGGCGGCCCGGCGCAACGCCGCCAGGTCGCGGTCGTGTCGTCGCACGCGGTCGAGCCACCTCATCCACCGTGATTCTGCCGGTCGAGCGGCCCCGTGCCCACCCCCGCCGCCGGGGGCGACCGGTGCGGACCGCGCGCGTCACGTCGCGACGACGGCGGTCAGCGCGACGGTGGCGGCGTAGACCGGGAGCATGCTCAGGCCCTCGAACCCGATCCCTCGGCGGTCGCGCATGACGAGCCCGCCGGCGAGCAGCGTCGTCATGAGCACCGTGCCCCCGAGCAGCACGAGGCTGGACGGGCCGGCCGCGGCGTAGATCGAGCCCGCCGGGTAGGCGACGTCGGCCACCGCGATCATCAGGGTGTCGAAGACGTTGCCGCCGATGATGTTGCCCACGCCGAGGGTGAGCGCGCCCATGCGCACCGCGGCGATGAGGACGATGAGCTCCGGCAGCGACGAGATCGCCGTCGTCAGGGTGAACCCGACGACCTCGCTGGGCAGCCCGGTCGCTCTGACCAGGCTCACGCCGGACCGCCCGACCACCCAGCCCACGACACCGACGACGGCCGCCATCAGGCCCAGGCTCAGCCACAGCCGGCGCGTGGACCGCGTGTCGTCGTCGCCGTCGGCCGGTCCTGAGGCGGGACGGTCCGGGGGTCGCCGCCCTCCGCCGTCTCCTCGTCCGTCCGGGTGTCGGCGGTCGCGGTCGGCTTCCACATCGGCTCCGCGTGCATCCGCCGCAGCAGCACCAGCCCGTACCCGTAGAGGGCGGGGATGAGCAGCGTCGCCGGGTGGATCCAGCCCCAGACGATCTCCGGGGTCGCGTACGCGACCACGGGGACGGCGAGGAGCGCGACGAGGATGAGCGCCTGCATGACGTTCTCGAGCGACGCGGCGGCGTGCTCGAGGTTCGCGCGCCGGTAGACGAGGTCGGCGATCGCCAGCCACACCGTCTGCACGGCGACGCCGCCGACGGGGTTGGCGAGCGCGAACGCCGCGTCGCCCTCGAGCGCGCCCGTGACCGTCGTGACGATGCCCGGCAGCGAGGTGACGGCGCCGAGGAGCAGCGCCCCGGCGACGGCGTCGCCGAGCCCGGTGCGCTCGGCGAGCGTGTCCGCGGTCCGCGCCAGGCGCGGGCCCACGACGACGAGGACGGCGGCGGAGGAGAGCAGGCCCAGGACGCCGGGCAGCAGCGTCCAGCTCATGCGCGACCCTCCACGCGGTGCCGGGGCCTCAGCCCGGCTCGCCGCGCAGCTTGCGCCGCGCGACGACGACCAGGTCTACGAGCGCGACGACCGCGAGCACGGCGAGAGCGACGACGACCGCGGTCGGAGCTCCCGCGCCGGCGAGCAGCACCGCCGCGACCGCGCAGGCGATCAGCCCGAAACCGGCGAGGACCAGTCGCAGCGTGAGGGCGCTGCGTGCCGGTGGGGCACCGCCGATGCCTCGCGTCGGGTCGTGGTGGTCGGGGCGTGCGCGCTCGTCGGGCGTGCTCATGCGGCCATCGTGCGCACGACGCCGCGGCCTCGCACGCCGCCGGACGACCTCCGGGCGTCGTGCTGCGCAGGTGTGACGAGCCACACGGCCCCAAGCTGGAAGGGCCGGACCACGGGACGCCGGGCCGGGCTACGCTCGGCTCCATGTCGCCGTCTCCCCGGGCGGGAACCTCCCGCCGCCGTGCCCTCGCACCCTTCGCCCTGCTCGTCGGGTCCTCGCTCGCCCTGACCGCGTGCTCGTCCGGCCCGGACGCCGAGGAGCCCGCGGGGAGCGCCACCTCCGGCACGGCCGAGGCCGCGGCGTGCGACGCGGCTGAGCTGCCCACGCTGACCGACGGCGTGCTGACCGTGGGCGCGAGCGAGCCGTACCTGCCTGGTACGCCGGCGAGCCGGAGTCGGGCGAGGGCTTCGAGTCGGCGCTGGTCTACGCCGTGGCCGAGGAGCTCGGCTACGAGCAGGACGCCGTGCAGTGGGAGACCGTGACGTTCGAGCAGATCATCAGCCCGGCCGTGAAGCCGTTCGACATCGCTGCGTACCAGACGTCGATCACGGAGGAGCGCGAGCAGGCCGTCGACTTCTCCAGCCCTTACCTCACGACGCGCCAGGGCGTCATCGTCATGGAGGACGGCCCGTACGCCGACGCGACGAGCCTCGCCGACCTCGAGGGTGCGCGCATCGGCGTGACCGCGGCGCAGACGAGCCTCACGCTGTCCGAGGCCGCGTTCGGCGAGGATGCCGACATCTCCCCGTACAACGCGGCGGGCGACGGCATGCAGGCGCTCCAGTCCGGCACGATCGACGCGATGGTCATGGACGTCGACCAGGGCGTCGCGGCGTCGACCGAGTACTTCCCGGACTCCGTGGTCATCGGCACGCTGCCCGACCAGGGCGTCGTCGAGCAGTACGGCCTCGTCCTCGACGAGGGCTCCGCGCTCACCGACTGCGTCTCGCAGGCGGTCGACGCGCTCGAGGAGGACGGCACGCTCGACGAGCTGCGCACGACGTGGCTGAAGTCGGACGACATCCCCGTCCTGGAGTGACGTGACCGGGCCCGACGACGGGCGCGCGCCCGGGCGGGCGGGCGCCGCCTGGACCCCGTCGCCGGTCGCGCTCGACCGGGCGGCGTTCCGGCGCGCCCAGCGGCGCCGCTCGACCCTCGTGGCGCTCGTCAGCACCGTCGTGGTCGTCACGACGGTGGTGCTCGTCGTCGTCAACGCGCCCGGCTGGGACCGTGCGCGCACCGCGTTCTTCGACCCGGAGAACGCGTGGGAGTCGCTGCCCGCGATCCTCGAGGGGCTGTGGCTCAACCTGCGCGTGTGGGTCGTCGCGGGGGTCGTGGGGACGCTCCTGGGTCTCGGCCTCGCGATCGCCCGCACGAGCCGCGTCCCGGCGCTCTTCCCGCTGCGGCGTTCGCGATCGTGTACGTCGACCTCTTCCGCGGCGTGCCGCTGCTGCTCGTGCTGCTGCTCGTCGGCTTCGGCCTGCCCGCGCTGCGCCTCGAGTGGCTCCCGACGTCGGCGCGTTCCTCGGCGCGCTCGCGATCGTCCTCACCTACACGGCGTACCTCGCCGAGGTCTTCCGCGCGGGGATCGAGTCGGTGCACCCGTCGCAGGTCGCCGCCGCGCGCTCGCTGGGGCTCACGCGTGCCCAGACCACGCGGCGCGTGGTCCTGCCGCAGGCGGTGCGCAACGTCACGGCGCCCCTCGCGAACAACCTCGTGTCGCTGCAGAAGGACTCGGGCCTCATCTCCGTCCTCGGGGCGGTGGACGCGATCCGTGCCGCGCAGATCGCCACGACCGGCAGCTACAACTTCACGCCGTACGTCGTCGCGGGCCTGCTGTTCTTCCTCGTGTCTTCCCGCTGACCCGGGCGGTCGACGCCTACCAGGCACGGCGCGGGTGGGGCCGGTCCCTCGCAACGGTGAGCGGGGCGGGGGACATCCGGTGACCCACCTGCTCTCGCTGCGCGCCGTCCGCAAGACGTACCCGGGACCGCGGGCCGGAGAGCCTCGTGCGGTGCTCGACGGGATCGACCTCGACGTCGACCGGCACCGCTGCGTGGTCCTCGTCGGTGCGTCGGGGTCCGGCAAGTCCACGCTGCTGCGCGTGGTCAACCTCCTCGACGACGTCGACGACGGCCAGATCCTGCTCGACGGCGAGGACGTCGCCGACCCGCGCCTCGACGCCGACGCCGTCCGGGCCCGGATGGGCATGGTGTTCCAGGCGTACAACCTGTTCCCGCACATGCGGGTGCTCGACAACGTCACGCTCGCGCCGCGGCTCGTGCACCGGCGGGCGCGCGAGGAGGCCGAGGAGGCAGCCGTCGCGATGCTGCGTCGCGTCGGGCTCGGCCACAAGACCGCCGCGTACCCGGACCAGCTCTCCGGCGGCGAGCAGCAGCGCGCCGCGATCGCCCGGGCGCTCGTCAACGAGCCCGAGCTGCTGCTGCTCGACGAGGTCACGTCCGCCCTCGACCCCGAGCTCGTCGGCGAGGTGCTCGACGTCCTCGCCGAGCTGCGCGCCGAGGGCCGCACCATGCTCGTCGCCACGCACGAGATGGGCTTCGCGCGACGTGTCGCCGACGAGGTCTGCTTTCTCCACGACGGCCGCGTGCACGAGCGCGGCACGCCCGAGCAGGTGCTCGCGACCCGCAGCAGCCGCGCACGCGCGAGTTCCTGCGCCGTCTGCACGCCTGAGCCGGCGTCGGTTGGGGGACAGCATGCCCTCGGGGTTAGGGCGATGGACGATTCTCCGGTCGATCCCGCGTGGAACGAGGAACGGATGCTGAAGCGCGGCGCCGGGCCAGTCCTGAACCCGGCTGGGACGTACCTAGTGGAGTCAGCCAGCACCGGCAGCGAAGCCTTCGGCCCGCCGCTGTCTGACCCCTCAGGCAGAATGTGGCCGACAATATTCGACCTGAGCGTGAGGACAGCAGTGAGCGACGAGGATGCGCCCCTACGGCGGGTACGGTTCTTTGGTCCCGATGACCTGGCAGCGGGCGTCTATGTCGGACGGGTCGCCGAACTTGTTGAGCACTTCGATACTTCAAATGTTCCAGTCTGTGCGATGGATGTGATCGAGCTGCACAACGTTCAGCAGTACATCGAACACGGTCTCCTTCCTCATGACTTCACCGAGTCCGAGCGCGCCATCGCCCGGGCGCGGGTAGGCCAAATTCAGAGCGTGGTGGCCCGGTTCTTCTCCGCGGTTGATGATGCCAACTGCGCTGACGTCATGAGGGATGTTAAGTACGAGTACCACCGCGATCTGCTCGATCTACTTGGACGAAATAAGGCGTTCGAGCGCTGCAGCGCCGCGGCGATGCAGCACGCGCTTCGGCAAGCGGACGTCCGCATGGGCGACATCCTCGCTTGTAAGAAGCTTGTCGCTGCCTACGGTGGCGAGATTCGAGACGCAATGCTTGAAGCGCCCAGAAACGCGGAGCACCTGGTCCGGAAGTACATGGAGAGAGACGCACGCGTCAAGGTGTACCTTCCCGCAACCTTCACGCCCGCCGATGCGCGCGACCTTCTTGAGCGTTACGTTGACAGTCCAAATGCGAACCCGAACTACGTCGGGCTGATCGAGACGGCTCCCGTCAACGCCTCCACGGGTGTCGACGCGAAGCTGAAGCTGCGGGCGAAGCGGCGGAACGCTGAGATGACCGAGAAGTTTTTCGAGGAGACGATCGGCCTCAAGGTCGGTACTGAGGTTGCGCTCTCAGATGCGCAGGACGAGCCAGCGAAGTTTGAGATGGACGAGTCCGGCGGTTTAGTCGCGCGGTTTACCTATAGTACGCGCTGGCTGGATAGTACGCGCGACAACCCCAGCATTCTCAACAATTTCCAACACCTGTTCGAGTTCGGTAATGACCACGTACTCCTGACCCTTCCGTCGTACCCTGCGCAGCTCGGGGTTTTCGAGCGATTTATGTCGATGTCGGGCGTCACGCACTATCAGGTGGGCGTCGGCTTTCCAGGCGCTCGAATGGAGCAGCTTCCTTCAAACGCGGCTATACCAGCACTACTTGGAGGTGAACGGCTCGGGCCTGGAGGAAGTCATCGCGTGGTTCTTTGAAGACTACCTTGCTGATGAGTTTCGCGCCTTCAACTTCTCCTTTAGGCCGTCGAGCATCGGCGCTTCCTACCTCGAGCGAGCGCGTCATCTTTTTGCCGAGATGGAGAGTGTTGTGGCGCAATTTAGTCTGTTCGTCGAGGATGGGGAACTTGATCGGGATCTGCTTGCCATTACATCGGACCAGGTTCGCTATAAGCAGGTTCCAAGTCTCCTCCCCGGCAAGTATGTCTACCGTTCGGAGAGCCCGGAGATCGTGGGCATACTGCACACGATGTTCTCCGACCAGTCGGCACTCGCCCATATCAACGAAGGGCTGGAGGGGAGCGATGCCGCTCGGCTGCTTCTAGAGAAGGCCGTTGCATACGACGACTTCCACGATTATCAGAAGCGAATTGTGGATGACCTGATGGGGCTCGGCATCCTGGAGGAAACGGGAAGCCGGGTTCGAATTGCCAACGCAGAACGGTTCTCCATCCTCAACCGTCTGTTCACGACTCAAGCCTGCAGTTATTATCACCTGTCGGAGTCCGGGCGTGCAGAGTTGGATGCCATGGAGGCGAAAGGTTGGGTGGTGCGCCGGGCGTCCTTGTTGACTGAAGCGGAAGGGCAGTACTTCAATTATCTCCTCAACAAGGTCGATTTCAGCAATGGGCCAGAATGGCGCAACAAGTATCTTCACGGTTCGCAAGCTGACGGAGATGGCGAGGGTTCGCATTTTGCCGCGTATATAACTGCTTTGAGGTCGATTGTTGCGCTCGTCATCAAGATGAACGACGACTTTTGCCTGTCGGCCAATGCTGATACGGCTTAGAGAGTGGCGAAGTTTAACGCAAATGCCACTGACTTGTCGGTACGCTGATCGGCGGTATCGGTCGGATCGCGGCTCGTGCCAACATTTGTGAACGCGCGTTTCTGCGCCGTCCGCAGGCCTGGGTCGCGGCGGCCGGGACTGGCGTCGACGCAGGCGGCGCTCCTCGGTAGGGTTGCTCGCCAGCGTCGCGTGCCGATGGCCGACTGCGTCAAGGCATGGAGTCCTAGAGTCCGGAAGAGGTACCCGTGCGCAGCGCGCGGACCTCTCCTCGTTCCTCCCCCGTTGGTGAGGGCCAGACGACCAGGCTGGTGGCCTGGTACGTCGAGATGACAGCTGTGCACGGCCGGCTCGGCCGTGCGCTCGAGCTGCTCCGCGACACGGCGGACGACGCCCCTGGCGGTACTCCGGACGGCGCGGGCCCCCGCGCGCTGACCTGCTCGTGTATTGCCGCAGCTTCTGCACCGCGCCGAGCCGGCACACACGAGCGGGCACGCTGCGCTGTTCCCCGAGCTCGAGCGGCGGCACCCCGAGCGGTGTGCCGTCGTGCGGGCGCTGCGGCAGGACGACGGCATGATCGCCAACCTCCTCGTAGACCTTGAGGCTGTGCTCGACCGGGTTGCGAGGCGTCTCGGGTGGGCCGGCCACGGTGCTCGAGGTCGCCCGCCACTCGACGGGGTTGGCGCGATCATGGTGTCGCACTTCCGCTACGAGGAGCGCGCTCGGCGAGGTGCTCACGGCGCTCGACCTCGACGCCGCGTCGCAGACGGTGCTCGGGCCGCTATGAGCACCCGCGGTGGCGGGGGCGCCGGGCTCTGCGAGGGTGGACGGATGGTCAACCGCCTCGCCGACGCCGTGAGCCCGTACCTGCGCCAGCACGCCGACAACCCCGTCGACTGGTACCCCTGGGGTGAGGAGGCGTTCGCCGAGGCCCGCCGGCGCGACGTGCCCGTCATGGTGTCCGTCGGGTACGCGACGTGCCACTGGTGCCACGTCATGGCGCGCGAGAGCTTCTCCGACCCGGAGGTCGGTGCGGCGCTCGGGGATCGGTTCGTCGCCGTCAAGGTGGACCGCGAGGAGCACCCCGACGTCGACGCGAGCCTCATGGCGGCGGCGAGCGCGTTCACGCAGCACCTCGGTTGGCCGCTCACGGTGTTCACGACGCCGGACGGCGCGCCGTTCTACGCAGGCACCTACTGGCCGCCCGTGCCCGTGCAGGGTCATCCGGCGTTCCGGGACGTGCTCGACGCCGTGGCTCGGGCGTGGACGCAGCGGCGGGCGGAGGTGCTCGAGACCGGCGGGTCGATCCGCGCGGCACTGCGCGACGCCGCGGCCGGCCGGGCGGCGACGGGACCAGCGGGCGAGCCCGACGGTGCGACCGCAGGGACCGACGACGTCGCGCGCTGGGCGCCCGGCGTCGTCGACGGCCTCGAGGCGCTGGAGGACCGGGAGCACGGCGGGTTCGGCGCGGCGCCGAAGTTCCCGGTCGCGCCCGGGCTGGAGCTGCTGCTCGACGTCGCCGCGTCGTCGGTCGTCGACGAGGCGGTCGCCGCGCGCGCCCTCGTGCTCGCGGGCCGCACGCTCGACGCGATGGCCGCGAGCCCGCTGCGCGACGCCGACGGCGGGTTCTTCCGCTACGCGACCCGCGCGGACTGGTCGGAGCCGCACTACGAGCGCATGCTCTACGACAACGCCCAGCTCCTGTCCGCCGCGACGACGCTCGCGGTGCTGCGCCGTCGGGACCGCGACGAGGACGGCGCGGCGCGCGCCGCGCAGGTCGCGGCCGGCGTCGGGCAGTTCCTGCTGCGGACGCTGCGCCTGCCCGGCGGCGCGTTCGCGAGCGCGCAGGACTCGGAGTCGACGCTCGACGGTCGACGCGTCGAGGGCGGGTGGTACCTGCTGCCGCCCGCGGAGCGCGCCGCGCACGAGCCGCCGCCGCTCGACACCAAGGTCCTCACCGGCTGGAACGGGCTCGCCGTCGAGGCGCTCGCACGCGCCGGTCACCACCTCGACCTGCCGGAGCTCACCGACGCCGCGTGCGCCGCGGCGGACCGGCTGCTCGCGACGCACGTGCGCCCCGACGGCAGCCTCGCGCGCGCGTCGGTCGACGACCGCGTCTCCGAGGCCGTCGCCACGCTCGAGGACCACGGGGCGCTCGCCTCCGCCCTCCTGGTGCTCGGCGGGCTGACCGGTCGCACGCGCTACGTGAGCGAGGGGCTGCGGCTCGTCGCCGCGACCGTGACCGCCGACGCGGGCCTGCGCGCGCCGCAGGGCACGGACCCCGTGCTCACCGGGATCGGGCTGGACGCGGGCGCGGCCGCGGACCCGTCGGAGGGCGCCACCCCGTCCGGCCCGACGACGGCCGCGCGCGCCGCGCTGCTGGCCCACCTCGCGACGGGGGAGGGGCGCTACCGCGCCGCGGCCGAGGCGTACGCGGCGGCGTCGCGCGGGGCGAGCGGGCGCCCCCTGGCGGCCGGCGGGGTGCTGCGCCTCGCCGTCGGGCTGGCCGAGCCCGCCCACCAGCTCGTCGTCGTCGCCGACGACGCGCCGCGCGCCGCGTTCCTCGCGGCGGCGCGGGACTGGTACCACCCCGGGGCGCTGCTGGTCGCCGCGACGCCCGACGACGCCGCCGCGCTCGGCGGGGACGGCCTGGAGAGCCTCGCCGGCCGCGGGCCGGGCGCTACCTGTGCGCGGACTTCGTGTGTCGGCTGCCGGCGCAGGACCCGCAGGACCTGCGTCGACAGCTCGGCGCCTGAGCCGGCGCACCGTCCGGCCGCCCGCCGACGCGTGCCCCCACGGGTGCAGGACGCCGGACGCCGCCGCATGATGGGAGGGCACCTCGGTGCGACGGGGGCGTGCCGAGGTCGGCCGACGGACCCGCCGGAGGAGGAGCCATGAAGGCATCGGTCGGAGACAGGATCGTCACCGCGTCGGGCGTCGTGGGCGGCGCGGTGCGCGACGGCGTGGTCGTCGAGCTGCGGCACGACGACGGCTCGCCGCCCTATCTCGTCGAGTGGGGCGACACGGGCGAGCGCACGCTCGTCTACCCGGGCTCGGACAGCTACGTCGAGCACGTCCCGGGCGCCGAGAACGGCGACGGGACGGACACGACGAAGGTGTGGCGCGTCCAGGTGAGCGTCGTCGAGTCCGAGGGCCGTACCACCGCGGAGGCGGTGCTGGTCGCCGGGCCGCCCGAGCACGTCCGCACGGTGGGCCGTGCGCGGCGCGACCCGCACGACACCGACGTCCCGATCATCGGCGACGAGATCGCCGTCGGGCGCGCGCTGCGGCGCCTCGCGGACCGCCTGCTCGACGACGCCGAGGCGGACATCGAGTCCTCGACGGGCGTGCCCGCGCACGTGCACCAGTGAGCCGCGTGCGCGCCGTCGTGCACGGGCGCGTGCAGGGCGTCGGCTTCCGCGCGGCGACGCGCGAGCGGCTCGGTGTGCTCGGGCTCGACGGCGAGGCCGCCAACCTGCCCGACGGCACGGTCGAGGTGGTCGCCACGGGACGGCCGGACGCGCTCGGGGACCTCGTGGCGTGGCTGCGCGACGGGCCGACGCCGGGCCGGGTGAGCGGGGTCGACGTCGAGCGCTCGGGCGACGCCTGACCGCCCCGAGCCGGACCGCCCCCGCGGGGCCGCCGCCCCGACGGGTCGCGCGAGAGCGTCCGCGTGCCATGCTGAGCCGGTGACCGAGCAGACCGCAGCGCGCGTCCCCCTCGAGCAGCTCGTCCCCGAGGACGCGCACGTCCTCGGGGACCCGGCCGCACCCGTGACGATCGTCGAGTTCGGGGACCTCGAGTGCCCGTACTGCGCCGCCGCGGCACCCGTGCTGCGCGACGTCGTGGCGTCGTCCGCGGGCCGCGTGCGCCTGGTCTTCCGCCACTTCCCGCTGTTCGAGATCCACCCGTACGCGCTCACGGCGGCGCTCGCGGTCGAGGCCGCGGACGCCCACGGCCGGTTCTGGGAGATGCACGAGGCGCTCTTCGCGCACCAGGACCGGCTCGACGACGCGGGGCTCGCCGAGCGCGCGCGGGAGCTCGGGATCGACGGCGCCGCGGTGGTCGGCGACGCGGCGCAGCAGTTCGCCGCCGTCGTGCAGCGCGACTACGCCGACGCCCTCGCGCTCGGCGTGCAGGGCACGCCGACGCTGTTCGTCGACGGCGTGCGCTACCGCGGCCGGGTCACCCGGGAGGGACTGGAGGCCGCGGTCGCCGCCCTGCCGGCACGGTAGCGCCGCCGCGGGGCCCGGCCCTCCCCGCTCAGGTCGCGGGCGCGCGCCAGGGCAGCGGCGGGAGCGACGGCGGCGGTCCGTCCGCCCCCGGCGAGCACAGCGGCCAGCGCTCGCCGAAGAGCCGCAGCGCGAGCGAGCCGAGCACGGCCGCCACGAGCGACCCGGCGAGGATGCCGATCTTCGCCTGCTCGACGAGGACCTCGTCGTCGAACGCGAGCTCGGCGATGAACAGCGAGATCGTGAACCCGATGCCCGCGAGCATCGCGCCCCCGAGCAGGTGCGAGTAGCGCACCCGTCCCGGCAGGTCGCCGAGGCCGAGGCGCAGGGCGAGCGCGGACGCCCGTAGATCCCGACGGCGTTCCCGGCGACGAGCGCGACGGCGACGCCGATCGTCAGCGGGGAGGTCGCCGCGGCGCGCAGCGACTCGGCGTCGAGGGCGACGCCCGCGTTGGCCAGGCCGAACACCGGCACCACGACGTACGCGCTCCACGGGTGCAGCACGCGCTGCAGCTGCTCGCTCGTCGGCACGGCCGCGCGCGCGGCGAGCTCGGTGAGGTGCTCGCGCTCGGCGGTCGTCTCCTGGGCGAGGCGCTTGGCGTACTTCGGCACCAGCGCGACGTCGACGGGCCGCGACGAGCGCGACGGCACGAGCAGACCCAGCAGCACGCCGGCGAGTGTCGCGTGCACGCCCGACGCGTAGACCGCGGCCCACAGCCCGAGCCCGACGAGCACGTACGGGGCGAGCCGCCACACCCCGAGCCATCGCATGACGACGATCGCGGCGACCAGCAGCCCGGCCACGAGCAGTCCCGGCAGCCACAGCTCGTCGGTGTAGAACAGCGCCATCACGGTGATCGCGCCGATGTCGTCGACCACCGCCAGGGTGAGCAGGAACAGCCGCAGCTGGTCGGGGCAGCGCGGGCCGAACAGCGCGAGGATGCCGACGAGGAACGCGGTGTCGGTCGACATGACGATGCCCCAGCCGTGCTGCGCGGGGGAGCCGGCGTTGAACGCGAGGAAGATCAGCGCGGGCACGGCGAGGCCGCCCAGCGCGCCGAGCGCCGGCACGGCGACCGTGCGCCGGTTGCGCAGCTCGCCGCTCGTCACCTCCCGGTTGATCTCCAGGCCGATGACGAGGAAGAACACGGCCATCGCGGCGTCGTTGACCCAGTGGTGCAGGTCCATCTCGAAGGACCACGGGCCGAGCGTCCACCCGGCCGTGGCGTGCCAGAGGTCGTCGTACGCGGACGACCACGGCGAGTTGGCCCACACGAGCGCCACGACCGTCGCGGCGAGCAGCAGCACCGCGCCGCCGGCCTCGGTCGCGAGGAACGAGCGCAGCGACGGGGCGAGCGGCCGCAGCTGGATGCGCAGGGGCGGACCCGGTCGCGCGGGGACGGGGAACTGCGGCGTGGTCGGCGGCGGGGCGGGCTGGGTCACGGGGCCTCCGGCGGGTCGGGCGGACGTCGGGCGGGCGACCGCTGCACAGCGTGACAACTCTCGCCGCCCGCCGGTGCTTCCGCAACGGTCCTCCGCGACGTGCGGAACGTATAGCCACGTGACGTGACGTGACGTGCCGCGACGACGTGGCAGGCTGGGCACGGCCCCCGACGACGGCGGGCAGGACGGAGGTGAGGACGTGGCGGGACGCGTGAGCGTCGACCAGCACCGCGCGGACGTCGCGGCGCTGCTCGCGCCGCTCGTGGAGGCGGCCCGACGGCGCGCGCGCACCGAGGACGTCGACCTCGCCGACGCGCTCGACCGGGTCCTCGCCGGCGACCTCGTGGCACCGCACGCGGTGCCGCGGTTCCGGAACGCGCAGATGGACGGGTACGCCGTCCGGGCGCGCGACGTCGCGGACGGCGCACCCGGGTCGCCCGCGCGCCTGCCCGTCGTCGCCGAGGTCCCGGCGCGGGCGGGCACCGCGCCGGCCCTCGCGCCCGGTGCGGCGGCGCGCATCATGACGGGCGCGCCGGTGCCCGACGGCGCGGACGCCGTGGTCCCGGTCGAGGACACCGGGGCGAGGACCTTCGCGCCCGTGCCGCCCGGTGACGCGCGCACGACGGCCGGTGGCGCCGACCGGACGGTCGACGTCCTCGTCCCACGGGCACCGGGCGACTTCGTGCGCGAGGCCGGCAGCGACGTCGGCGCGGGCGACGTCGTCCTCGTCGACGGCACGGTGCTCGCGCCCCACCACCTCGCGGCGGCGGCGGCGTGCGGGGTCGCACGCGTGCGGGTGCTCGTCCGCCCGCGCGTCGCGGTGCTGTCGACCGGGGCCGAGCTCGTCGGTCCGGGGACCGAGCCCGGCCCCGGCCAGGTGTTCGACGCGAACGGTCCGGCCCTCGCGGCGGCCGTCCGGCGTGCCGGAGGCACGGTCGCGACGGTGGCGCGCTGTCCCGACGACGTCGACGCGTTCGCGCGTGCGCTCGAGGCGGCGGCGCAGGACGCGGACCTCGTCCTCACGTCCGGTGGCGTGAGCCAGGGGGCGTACGAGGTGGTCAAGGACGCGCTGGGCCGCCGCACCACCGGCGACGGCGTGGGTGACGGCGTGGATTTCCGCTCGGTCGCGATGCAGCCGGGCGGCCCGCAGGGGCTCGGCACCGTGCACGGCACACCGGTCCTCACGTTCCCGGGCAACCCGGTGAGCGCGCAGGTGTCGTTCGTCGTCTTCCTGCGGGACCTCCTCGGGCAGGCGGCCGGTCGGCCGCCCGCGCGCGCAGTGCGGCGCGCGCGAGTCGTCGAGGCGGGCGAGTCGCCGGCCGGGAGACGCCAGCTGCTGCGGGGCGCGAGCGTGCCGGGTGGCGGCGTGCGTCTCGTGGGCGGGCCGGGGTCGCACCTCGTCGCCTCGATGGCGCGCGCCGACGTGCTCGTCGACGTCCCGGCGGACATGACAGGGTGGGACGCCGGGACCGAGCTGGAGGTGTGGGAGCTGTGAGCGCAGGCGGTGCCGTGAGCCGGGTGACCGACGACGTGCTCGACGCGTCGGTGTCGCGCGCCGTGGAGGACGCCGTCGCGGCGCCCGAGCACGGTGCCGTCGTCACGTTCCGGGGCGTGGTGCGGGACGTCGACGACGAGCGCGGTGTGACCGGTCTCGACTACGAGGCGCACCCGGACGCGACGGCGGTGCTGCGGCGCTGCGTCGACGCCGTCGCGGCGGAGACGGGTCTGCGCCTCGCGGCGGTCCACCGGTACGGCACGCTGACGATCGGTGACGTCGCCCTCGTCGCGGCGGCCTCCGCCGGGCACCGCCGCGAGGCGTTCGAGGCCTGCTCGCTCCTCGTCGAGCGCATCAAGGCCGAGTGCCGATCTGGAAGCGTCAGCACTTCACCGACGGCGTCTCGGAGTGGGTCGGGCTCTGACGGGCCCCCGGGTCCGCGGGACCTGCGCGGCTCAGCCGCCGATCGCCCCCATCGAGCGCGACGTCGCGGCGAACGTCTCCCGGCCACGGGCCCGGGCGTCGTCGGCGTCCATCCCGTGCGCGAGGGGCTTGGCCCACATGGCGCCCTGCCACGCGCGCGCGATCGCGTCGTCCCGGGCGTCCTCGTCGAGGTCGGGGGAGCGCAGGACCGCGCGCAGGTCGGTCTCGTCGTCGCCGAACAGGCACGAGCGCACCGTGCCCTCCGCGGTGAGGCGCGTGCGGTCGCAGTCGCCGCAGAACGAACGCGTCACCGACGCGATGATCCCCACCGTCTGCGGCCCGCCGTCGACCAGCCACTCCTCGGCCGGCGCGGACGGGTCGTCGCGACCCACCTCCGTGAGAGCGAAGCGCCCGCCCAGGACGCCGAGCAGGTCGGCGGCCGAGACGAGGTCGTCGCGCGTCCAGCGCCCGTCCGCGTCGAGCGGCATCTGCTCGATGAAGCGCAGGTGGCACCCGTGGTCGACCGCCCACGCGAGCAGGTCGGCCGCGCCCGCGAGGGTCTCCGGCATGAGGACCGCGTTGAGCTTGACGGGTGCCAGGCCCGCGGCGAGCGCGGCGCGGATCCCGGCGACGACGTCGGCAGCCGGTCGCGGCGCGTGAGCCGCGCGAAGTGCTCGCGGTCGACGGAGTCGAGCGAGATGTTCACCCGGTCGAGCCCCGCCGCCACGAGCTCGTGCACGCGCTTGTCGAGACCGATCGCGTTGGTCGTCATCGACAGCGACACGTCGGGGGCGGCGTCGCGGGACAGCCGCAGGATCTCGGCGAGGTCGCGTCGCACGAGGGGTTCGCCGCCGGTGAACCGGACGTCCGTGATGCCGAGGCGGCCGACCGCCACCCGCACGAGCCGCCCGATCTCGGCGGGCGTGAGCAGGTCCTCGCGAGGGATCGCGGGCAGGCCCTCGGCGGGCATGCAGTACGTGCAGCGCAGCGTGCACTTCTCGGTGATCGAGATCCGCAGGTCGCGCGCGACGCGGCCGTAGCGGTCCACGAGCGCCTCCGTCGCGGGCCGGTCGTCCGGCAGGACGCCGGGGCGGCCGGCGGAGGGCGCGCGACCGCGCACCTGAGGCATCCCGAGCGCGACGGCGGTCATCCGTCGATCGTAGGCGGGCGACCGCGCGTGGCGCACGGCCGGGCACGGGCCGGGACGGACCGGGACGGGCACCACCGCCCACGCAGCGCGTTTTGCCGTCGCTTGGTGGAAAACACGCCTCGTCATGCCGTTCGGCTATGCTCGCCGCGGGCCGGCGGTCGGCCCACCCGCCCGACGGACGACGCACCCACGAAAGAGACGGCATGGCCTTCTTCGACAAGCTTCGCGGCCAGCTCATCGACATCATCGAGTTCCTCGACGCGAGCCGGGACACCATCGTCTGGCGGTTCCCCCGGCAGGGGAACGAGATCAAGAACCAGGCGCAGCTCGTGGTGCGCGAGGGGCAGGCGGCGGTCTTCGTCAGCGAGGGCCGGCTGGCCGACGTGTTCGAGCCCGGCACCTACACGCTCGAGACGAGGAACCTGCCGGTCCTCTCGACGCTCCAGGGCTGGAAGTACGGGTTCGACTCGCCGTTCAAGGCCGAGGTGTACTTCGTCGCCACGCGTCAGTTCACCGACCTCACGTGGGGCACGCAGAACCCGGTGATGCTGCGCGACCCCGAGCTCGGCGCCGTCCGCCTGCGCGCCTTCGGCACGTACGCGCTGCAGGTCGTCGACCCGGCGGCGCTCCTGCGCCAGCTCGTCGGCACCGACCCGCAGTTCCGCACCGACGAGATCGGCGAGTACTTCCGCCGCCTCGTCGTGGGCGGGCTGGGCCCGGCCCTCGCCGAGGCCGGCGTGGCGGCGATCGACCTCGCGGCCAACCAGCGCGAGATCGCGGACCGCATCGGCGGCCAGCTCAGCGAGGACCTCGCGCAGTACGGCGTCGCCGTGCCGCGCTTCGTCCTGGAGAACGTCTCGTTCCCGCCCGAGGTCGAGGCCGCGCTCGACAAGCGCACGCAGATGGCGGTCGTCGGCGACCTCGACCGGTACACGCAGCTCCAGTCCGCGAACGCGATCGAGACCGCGGCCGGGAACCCGGGCGGCGCGGGGCAGGGCCTGGGGCTCGGCATGGGCATGGCGATGGGGCAGCAGATGGCGCAGTCGCTGGGCGGCTCGACGGCGCCCGCGGCCCCCGCGCAGCCACAGTCCGCGCCGGCCGGACCGCCGCCCCTGCCGGGCGCGGGCTCTCCCTGGTACTGGGCGGTCGGCGGGGCGCAGGCCGGCCCGGGGTCGGTCGCCGACCTGAGCGCACTCGTGCGGTCCGGTGAGGTCACGCGCGAGACGCTCGTGTGGCAGGAGGGCATGGCGGGCTGGACGGCGGCGGGGCAGGTGGCGGCGCTCTCGCCGCTCTTCGCGGCCGTCCCGCCGCCGCTGCCGCAGGACGGCGCGGCGCCCGGGGCGGGCGCGTGACCGGTCCCGGCAGCGCGTCACGGCCGGGTCCACCGCCGTTGCCGACCTCGCCGCCGTCTCCGCGGCCGGTGCCGGCGGCGGACCTCGTCCGCACGCGCTGCGAGGCGTGCGGGTCGCAGCTGGCGTACTCGGCCGCGGCCGGGTCGCTCGAGTGCGTGGCGTGCCGCTCGCGCGTCGAGATCGTGCACGCCCCCGGCGACGCCGTCGACGAGCACGCGTACGACTCCTGGCTGGCGACGGGAGCCGCGCCGGTCGCGCTCGCGGGCGACCAGGCCCTCGCGTGCGACGGCTGCGGCGCGACGACGCACGGCACGGACCTGTCGGTGGCGTGCCAGTTCTGCGGTGGCCACCTCGTCGTCGCGAGCCCCGTCGAGGGGGTCGTCGAGCCGGAGGCCGTCCTCCCGTTCGCGGTCGGGGGCGACGCGGCGCGCGACGCGTTCCGGTCGTGGGTGCGCTCGCGCTGGTTCGCGCCGGGGGCGCTGAAGAAGGTCGGCGACACGGAGTCGCTGCACGGCACGTACGTGCCGCACTGGACGTTCGACGCGGACACGACGTCGCGGTGGTCCGGTCAGCGCGGCGACGCGTACTACGTCACGGTGGGCGACGGCGAGAACCGGCGGACCGAGCGGCGCGTGCGCTGGACTCCCGTGGCCGGCACGACGCAGCGCTTCTTCGACGACGTGCTCGTGCCCGCCTCGACGCAGGTCCCGGACCGCGACCTGGACCGGCTCGGGCCCTGGCAGCTCGACCAGGCCAGCCCCTACCGCCCCGAGTACCTGGCGGGCTACGCGACGGCGCGCTACGACGTCGACCCCCCGCACGGCCTGGAGCGCGCGAAGGACGAGATGGCGCCCGTCATCCGCGGGGACGTCCGGTCCGCGATCGGCGGTGACGAGCAGCGCGTGCACGCGATCAGCACCGCGTACGCCGCCGTGATGTTCAAGCTCGTGCTGCTGCCCCTGTGGGTCGCGACCTACGTGTACGCGGGCAAGCAGTGGCAGGTCATGGTCAACGCGAACACGGGCGAGGTCGTCGGGCGCCGCCCGTACAGCGCCTGGAAGATCACGCTGGCCGTGCTCGCGGGGCTCGCGGTGGTCGCGGCCGTCGTCGTCTGGTACCTGGCGAGCCAGGGCGCCGGCTGAGGTCGCCGGCCGCCGCGCCGGCGCTAGGAGCCCCGGCGCGCGTCGTACGCGCGCTGGGACGCGCCCACCTCGTCGACGGCGTCCTCGAGCACGTCGATGAGCGCGGTGAGGCTGTCTGCCACGCGCCGGCCCAGGGGGGTGAGCGAGTACTCGACGTGCGGGGGGATCGTCCCCCGCACGTCGCGCACGACGATCCCGTCACGCTCGAGGCCCTGCAGCGTCTGGGCGAGCATCTTCTCGCTGACGCCGTCGATGCGGCGGCGCAGCGCGTTGAAGCGCACGCCGCCGTCGCGCAGGCCCGCGACCGTCAGGACGCCCCAGCGGCCGGTGACGGACTCGAGGACGTGGCGGGACGTGCAGCCGCGCTGGAAGACGTCGGCCACCATCTCGTCGGTGGGGCCGGCGTCGAGCGCGCGGGTGTCCGTCGTCATGCGGCCAGGATACGGCGCGCTCACCGTGGGTGCGCTGTGATCCACGCCGCACAAGCATCCGGTTGGTACTGGCGAAAAGTAAGTGCATGATCAAGGTGTGCGTCCCGCGCGACGCCTTCGGGGCCGGTGCCCGCCGCGCCCCGCCGCCCATCCGAAGGAGCCTCCATGACCGTCGCCGTGACCGGAACCAGCGGACACCTGGGTCGCCTCGTCGTCGACTCCCTGCTCGCGCACGGCACCGCGCCGGGTGACGTCGTCGCCACGGCCCGTGACGTCGCGGCCGTCGCCGACCTCGCCGAGCGGGGCGTCGTCGTGCGCGAGGCCGACTACGACCGGCCCGAGACCGTGAAGGGTGCGCTCGCCGGCGTCGACGTGCTCGTGCTCGTGTCCGGGTCGGAGGTGGGCCGCCGGGTCGAGCAGCACCGCGCCGTCGTGGAGGCGGCGCTCGCCGCCGGTGTCTCGCGCCTCGTCTACACGAGCGCGCCCCGGGCGACCACCTCGGCCCTGGTCCTCGCACCCGAGCACAAGGCGACCGAGGAGCTGCTCGCCGCGTCCGGGCTGTCGACGACCGTCCTGCGCAACAACTGGTACACCGAGAACTACGTCGCGGATGTGCTGCGTGCTCGCGAGACGGGCGAGATCGTGGCGAGCGTGGGCGACGGGCGCGTCGCGAGCGCGTCCCGCGCCGACTTCGCCGAGGCGGCCGCCGTCGTTGCGCTGGAGGCGCTGCGCGACGGCGCCCACGACGCGCGGTGTACGAGCTCGGGGGAGACGTCGCCTGGACGTACGACGACCTGGCGTCCGCCGCCGCCGAGGTCGTCGACCGGCCTGTGGCGTACCGCCGGGTGACGCCGGAGCAGCACCACGGGCTGCTCGTCGGGGCCGGTCTGGACGAGGGCACGGCCGGCTTCGTCGTGGCGCTCGACGGCAACATCCGGGACGGGCTGCTGTCCGACGTGACCGGCGACCTGGCGCGTCTCCTCGGCCGCCCCACGACCCCGCTCGTCGACGGGCTGCGCGCGGCCGCCGGCCGGGAGGGGTGACGATGCCCCAGCGGCCCGGCACGGAGCGCGCCGCGGACGACCTGTTCCCCGCGGACACCCGCATGGACGCGGTCACGCTGCACGTGCGCGACCTCGACCTCATGACGCGGTACTACCGGGACGCGCTGTCGCTCGTGGTGCTGCCGCTGCCGGACGCGCTCGTCCTGCCCGACGGCGCCCGGCGTGCCGAGACGGTCGTGCTCGGACGCGGCGCCACGCCTCTCGTCGTCCTGCACCGCACCCCGGACCTGCCGGTGCCCGGGCGTCGCGAGGCCGGCCTGTTCCACACCGCCGTGCTGTTCGACGACGAATCCGGCCTCGCGCACGCGCTCGCGTCCGTGGCGACGACGGCGCCGAGCACGTTCGTCGGCAGCGCCGACCACCTCGTCTCCCAGGCCTTCTACTTCACCGACCCCGAAGGCAACGGCGTCGAGCTGTACGCCGACCGCCCGCGCGAGACGTGGGGCTGGGACGAGCACGGGGTGCGGATGGACACGCTGCACCTCGACCCGAACGCGTTCCTCGCGGAGCACCTGAGCGACGCGTCCCGCGACCTGCTCGCGGGCCCGCGCGCCGACGCGGGGGAGCGGGCGGACGCGTCGCCCACCGGCCCGGGCGGTGCGGCGGTGGGGCACGTGCACCTCCAGGTGGGCGACGTGCGCGCGGCGCGCGCGTTCTACGTCGACACGCTCGGCTTCGAGGAGACCGCCACCGTCCCAGGGGCGCTGTTCGTCTCGGCCGGCGGCTACCACCACCACATGGCGATGAACACGTGGAACAGCCGCGGCGCCGGGCCGCGGGCGTCGTCGCTCGGCCTCGGTGCCGTCGCGATCACGGTGCCCGGGGCGGACGACGTCGGGGCGCTGGGCGAGCGGCTCGCCCGCGCGGGGGTCGCGACGGCGCACGACGGCGCCGTCCTGCGGTTCGAGGACCCGTGGCGCAACCGGGTCGAGGTGCGCGCGGGCTAGTGCCGGGCCTTGACCACGAGGACGGGGGAGGGCGAGTCGAGGAGCACGCGCTGCGTCGTGCTGCCCAGCAGGAACTTGCCCACGGGGGAGCGCTTGCGCGCGCCGATGACGACGAGCTCGGGCCGCAGGCGCTCGGCCTCCTCGACGATCGCGTCCGCCGGGTCGACGTGCTCCGAGCGGTAGGTGACGTCGGGCCGCTCCATGCCCGCCGGCAGGGCGTCGAGCTGGTGCGCGAGCGCGGCCGGCACGCCCGCGCCCTCGTCCTGCGGCGTGAGCACGAGCACGGCGAGCGAGGTGCCGCGGCGCTCCGCCTCGGCGATCGCGGCGTGCAGCGCCGTCTCGCCCTGCGGTGAGTCGTTGTACGCCACGAGGACGGTCATCGCGGGCCTTTCCGTGCTGCCGGTCGGAGTGCGGATTGAACTCTCTCACACGGGCGGCGGGGCCGCCGTCCGAGCGGCGGACCGCGCGGACACCGCGCCCGGGACCCCGAGCGAGGGGGGCAGCAGCGCCGGGACGACGCGCGCGAGCTCGTCCTCGACCTCCCGGCGGCGGCGCGCACCCAGGCGCTCGACCGGCACGGTCACGCTGATCGCCGCGACCGGCCGCCCCCCGCGGAGCACGGGGACGGCGACGCAGCTGATCCCGGCCTCGTTCTCCTCGACCTCGTGCGCGAACCCCTGCTCGCGCGTGCGGGCGCAGATCACCCGCAGGTCGGCCGTCGTCAGGTCCGGCGGGGCGGCGTCGGCGTACCAGCCGAGCCGGGCGTCGTCGAGGTCCTGGTGCGCGAGGAGAGCGCGCCCGAGCGCCGTGGTGGCGGCGGGGCGGCGGCGACCGACCGCGGACCAGACGCGGACCGTGCGGGCGGGCTCGACCTTGTCGAGGTAGACGATCTCGGTGCCGGCGAGCGCGCCGAGGTGGACCAGCTCGTCGGTGGCCTGGCACACGGCCACGAGCGCGGGGTGCAGGAGCGCGGGGAGATTCTCCTCGCCCAGGTAGACGGTGGCCAGCGCGGTCGCGGCGGACCCGAGCCGGTACCGCCCGCTCTCCTCGTCCTGCTCGGCGTAGCCGCGGTGGCGCAGCGCCGCCAGGGTGCGGTGCAGGGACGCCTTGTGCAGGCCGAGGTCCTGCGCGAGGAGCCCGAGCGGGAGGCCGTCCGGCCCGGCGGCGGCGAGCGCCTCGAGGGCCGCGAGCGCCTTGTCCACGCTCCCGAGCGGGCTGGGGGTCGCCGGGACGGCGTGGGGCGCGGGGGTGCCCGACGGCGCCGGGTCGGGTTGGGGCATCCGGGCGTCCTCCTCTAGAGTGCGTTCCGCAGTGAACAACGAGCGTTCACCATAGCGAAACGGAGCGAGGATGTCACCCGACACCGTCCTGGAGGAGATCGGCCGCGCGCGCGTCGTGCCCGTCGTCGTGGTCGACGACGCGCGCGAGGGGCTCGAGGTCGCCGGAGCGCTGCGCGACGGCGGCCTGCCCGTCGCGGAGGTCACGTTCCGCACGGCGGGTGCCGGTGCGGCGATCGACGCCATCGCGCGCGAGGTGCCCGACGTGCTCGTCGGCGCGGGGACCGTGGTGACGCCCGCGCAGGTCGACGAGGCGGTCGAGGCGGGTGCGCGCTTCCTCGTGTCACCCGGGCTCTCGGTCGACGTGGTGCGCCGCGCGCAGGAGCGCGGGGTCCCTGTCCTGCCCGGCGTCGCGACGCCGTCCGACATCATCGCCGCCCTCGGCCTCGGCCTGAGCACCGTCAAGCTGTTCCCCGCGAACGTCGTCGCGGCCCCGCCGCCGTGAAGGCGTTCTCCGCCCCGTTCCCCGGGCTGCGCTTCGTCCCCACGGGCGGGGTGAGCGCCGTCAACCTCGGCGACTACCTCGCCCTGCCCTCCGTGCTCGCCGCCGGCGGCTCCTGGATGGTCGACCGCGCGCTCGTGCGCGCCGGCGACACCGCCGAGATCACCCGCCGCACGCGCGAGGCCGTCGAGCTCGCCGCGTCCTTCCCCGTCACCGAAGGAGCCTGATCATGGCCGACCGCACGACCGCCGCCGCGACCACCCCGCCCCTCGCGGTCCGCCCCGCCGACGAGTGCGCCTACGACGTCGTCGCCCTCGGCGAGGTCATGCTCCGGCTCGACCCGGGCGAGCGGCGCATCAAGACGGCCCGCAGCTTCGACGTGTGGGAGGGCGGCGGCGAGTACAACGTGGCCCGCGGCCTGCGCCGCTGCTTCGGCCTGCGCGGCGCCGTCGTCACGGCGCTCGCGGACAACGAGGTCGGCCGGCTCGTCGAGGACCTCATGCTCACCGGCGGGCTCGACACGAGCCACGTCGTGTGGCGCCCCTACGACGGCATCGGCCGCAGCCTGCGCAACGGCCTGAACTTCACCGAGCGGGGCTTCGGCGTGCGCGGCGCGGTCGGCGTCTCGGACCGCGGCAACACCGCGATCTCGCAGCTGCGGCCCGACGACGTCGACTGGGACGCGCTGTTCGGGCAGGGCGTGCGCTGGTTCCACACCGGGGGCATCTTCGCCGCGCTCTCGGAGTCGAGCGCCGACGTCGCGGAGGCCGCGATGGCCGCCGCGCGCCGGCACGGGACGGTCGTGTCCTACGACCTCAACTACCGCCCGTCGCTGTGGCAGGGCATCGGGGGCGTCGAGCGAGCGCAGGAGGTCAACCGCCGGCTCGCGCGCTACGTCGACGTGATGATCGGCAACGAGGAGGACTTCACCGCCTCGCTCGGGTTCGAGGTCGAGGGCGTCGACGAGAGCCTCACCGACCTCGACACGGGCGCGTTCCGCGCGATGATCGGCCGCGCCGCCGACGAGTACCCGAACTTCCAGGTGATCGCGACGACGCTCCGCGGCGTCCGGACCGCGACGGTGAACGACTGGGGCGCGATCGCCTGGTCGCGCGTGCAGGGCTTCGCCGAGGCGACGCACCGCCCCGGCCTGGAGATCCTCGACCGCGTGGGCGGCGGCGACTCGTTCGCGTCGGGCCTCGCGTACGGGCTCCTGGAGCTCGGGTCGATCGCCGAGGCGGTCGAGTACGGCGCCGCGCACGGCGCGCTCGCGATGACGACGCCCGGCGACACGTCCACGGCGTCGCTCGCCGAGGTCCGTAAGCTCGCGTCGGGCGGCAGCGCGCGCGTCCAGCGCTGAGCCCCGCGGCGAGGGCGGGCGCCGGGACGGCCGGTGCCCGCCCTCCCGCGCGGGGATAGGGTGAACCCGCGAGCACCGGGGGCGGCAGGGAGGGCGCGTGACCAGAGGACGTGTGGCCGTACCCGGCCTGCCCCGGCGACGCGTCGAGCGACCGCCCGACCTCGCGCACGCGCTCGACCACGCGCGCATCCTGCGCGCCGCTGGCGACCCGGCGGGCGCGGCACGCGTGCTGGACGCGGCGTTCGCGGCCGAGGGCGTCCGCGCGCGCGCGTCTCGGAGCGGGTGCGGTTCCGGGCGCTCGTGCTGCGGGCGGACCTCGCGATCGCCCTGCACGACGACGTCGCCGCCGCGCGCTACCTCGCCGGGGCGGAGTGGTTCCTCGCCGGCGCCGACTTCCTGCCGCGCGTGGCCGACGCGATCGCCGCGCTCGACGAGGACGTGCACCGCGTCGGCGAGCTCCTCGGCCGGCTCGACGTCGAGCGGGCCTGACGACGACCTCCGCCCCGGGGTGCGCCGGGGAACCCGCGCGGCGCGCGGCACGTTGGGACACGAGGACCGACCTCTGGAGGACCCATGCTGTGCCCGACCGACCAGACCGTGCTCGTCATGACCGAGCGCAAGGGCGTCGAGATCGACTACTGCCCCACGTGCCGTGGCGTGTGGCTGGACCGCGGCGAGCTCGACAAGATCATCGACCGGTCCCTCGAGGCGGAGATCGCCGCCGAGGCGACGGGTCCCGCAGGCGGCGCCGCCCCGGCTCCCGCACCGGCACCAGCCCCCACGACGTACCCGCCCGCCGCACCGGCCCCCTACGGCACGCCGCCGGGGTACGGCGGTGACCGGCGCGACGACGACCGCTACCGCGACGACCGCTACCGCGACGACCGCTACCGCGACGACCGCTACCGCGACGACCGCCGGTACGACGGGCGGTACGGGGGCGACCGTCGCGACGACGACCGCTATGGCTACGACCCGCGCTACCGCAAGCGCAAGAAGAAGGAGTCGTGGCTGGAGGACCTCTTCGACTTCTGAGGTCCGACGCCGGTCGCCGGCGCGCGTGACCGTCGACGCGGCGGCGCGGGGCGGCGGTCGTCCTAGAGCGGTCGCCCTAGACTCGGGCGTCGTGCGCGCTGTGCTGGCCCGGTGGGTCGACCCCTTCGTGGTGACCCTGTTCGTCGTGCTGGTGCTGGGTCTGCTGGTGCCGGTCCCGCCTGCGGCGCAGCGCGTCGTCGACGTCGTCGCCGACCTCGCGGTGACCGTGCTGTTCCTCGTCTACGGGATGCGGCTGTCGACGCGCGAGGTGTGGGCGGGGCTGCGGAACGTGCGGCTCCAGGGCGCGGTCCTCGCGTCGACCTACGTCGTCTTCCCGCTGCTCGGGCTGCTCGTCGCGTGGGCCGTCGTGCCGCTGCTCGGCGCCGGCCTCGCGACGGGCGTGCTCTTCCTGTCCCTGCTGCCGTCGACGGTGCAGTCGTCGGTCGCGTTCACCTCGGTGGCGCGCGGCAACGTCGCGGGCGCGGTCTGCGGCGCGACGGTCTCCAACGTGGTCGGGATGCTCGTCACGCCGTTGCTCGTGCTGTGGCTGCTGTCCGACGGCGCGGGTGTCGTGCCCGAGCCTCCCGCCGGTGACGTGGCCGGTGACGTGGCCGGCGGGCTCGGCGGCCTGCGCACCGTGCTGCTCCAGCTCCTCGTGCCGTTCGTCGTCGGTCAGCTCCTGCAGCCGTGGGTCGGCGGCTGGATCCGGTCCCGGCGGTGGCTGACGCTCGGCGTGGACCGGGGCACGATCCTCGTCGTGGTGTTCGGGGCCGTGGCCGCCGCCTCGTCCGCGGGCGTGTGGGCGAGCGTGTCGGGCTGGGCCGTCGTCGCGCTGGTGGGCGTGAGCGCGGTGCTGCTCGCGGCGATGCTCGCGACCACCTGGTGGGGCGGTGCCGCCCTGCGGCTGCCGCTCGAGGACCGCGTCGCGCTGCTCATGTGCGGGTCGAAGAAGTCGCTCGCGACGGGCCTGCCCATGGCCAGCGTGCTGCTGCCCGTGGCCGTCGCGGGCGTCGTGGCCGTACCGGTGATCGTGTTCCACCAGCTCCAGCTCATGGTCTGTGCGGTCCTCGCGCGTCGGTTGGCGCTGCGCGCCTGATCCGCCCCGCCTCAGGCTCGTGCGGCGACCTGCTCGCGTACCTGACGCTTGGCCCGCGTGAGCATCCCGCTCATCCCGCCGAGGCGCAGGGGGCTCACGGCGCGCGTGAGCCCGATGCTGCCCGGGAAGTCGTCGGGCACGTCGAGCACCTGCTGGGCCGTGAGGCCGGACAGGCCCTGTGCGAGGATCGACGCGAAGCCGCGCGTGGTCGGCGCCTCGGCGGGCGCGGTCGCGTAGAAGTGCACGACGTCGTCGTCACCCACCTCGGCGAACGCGCGCACGGGGGACTGGCACTCCTCGATGCGCTCGAGCATCCCGGGCGCGCTCGCGTACCGCTCCGGCAGGTCGGGCAGCTCGTTCGCGAACTCGAGGAGGAGCTGCAGCCGCTCGCGCTCGGGCAGCGCGAGGAAGTCGTCGCGGATCTCGGCGAGCGTGGCGGGCAGCGCCGCGTCGGTCGGGGGAGCGCTCATGCTGTCGATCCTCGCATCTCGTCGGGTGCGCCGCGGCGCGGGTTCGTCGGGCGGGACGCCGACGGCGCGGGGCGAGCCTCGCGGGGAGGCCCGCCCTGCGCCGTCGGGCAGGAGGGGCGCGGCCGGGCGCCGGACAGGCCGCGCGCCGGGTCGGCCGGGCGGCGGGTCAGCCGAGCGACGCGGGGGCGTCGCCGGGCTGGTCGCCCTTGACGATCGGGACGCGCACGGCGTTGCCCCACTCGGTCCACGAGCCGTCGTAGTTGCGGACGGTGTCGAAGCCGAGCAGGTAGGTGAGCGCGAACCACGTGTGGCTCGAGCGCTCGCCGATGCGGCAGTAGGTGACGACCTCGTCGTCGGTGCGCAGGCCGAGGCCGCCCTCCTGGTAGATCGCCTCGAGCTCGGCGCGCGACTTGTACGTGCCGTCCTCGGCGACCGCGGTCGCCCACGGGACGTTGCGCGCCGTCGGGATGTGCCCGCCGCGCAGCACGCCCTCCTCCGGGTAGTCCGGGATGTGCAGGCGCTCGCCCGTGTACTCCTGCGGGGAGCGGATGTCGACGAGCGGGCCGTTGCCGATGTGGGCGAGGACGTCCTCCTTGAAGGCGCGGACGGTCACGTCGTCGCGCTCCACGACGGGGTACTCGACCGGCTCGGGCGTCGGGACGTCCGTCGTCGTCTCGCGGCCCTCCGCGATCCACGTGCCGCGGCCGCCGTCGAGCAGACGCACGTCCTCGTGGCCGAAGAGCGTGAAGACCCACGCGGCGTAGGCGGCCCACCAGTTGTTCTTGTCCCCGTAGACGACGATCGTCGTGTCGCGCGCGATGCCCTTCGAGCCGAGCAGCTCGGCGAACGCCTTGCCGTCGACGTAGTCGCGGGTGTCGGGGTCGTTGAGGTCGGTGTGCCAGTCGATCTTCACGGCGCCGGGGATGTGCCCGGTCTCGTAGAGCAGCACGTCCTCGTCGGACTCGACGACGACGATGCCCGGTTCCCCGAGGTGCTCCGCGAGCCACGCCGTGCTCACGAGGCGGTCCGGGTGGGCGTACTGCGTGATCTTCTCGCTGGTGTCGAGCGGTGCGGGCATGGGGGGTCCTCCTGATCGTCCGGCTGGTCGTCCGGTCCGCCCGCCAGGCTAGGCCGGGCGTCCACCTGACGAGAAGCGGGGAGCGCATCCTGAGACAGTGTTACGCGCCACGTCCCGCCGCCGTGCGGAGCGTCCGGGACCGGCTGCCGAGGCCGTGCGCGACGAGCGCGACCGACACGCCGAGGTTGAGCACCACCGAGGCTCCGATGTCCGGCCCCGGCGCGCGCCGACCCCAGGTCGCCGCCTCGACGAGCGTGCCGACGACCGACGTGGACCCGATCCCGACGCAGACCCGCGCCCATCGCGGGTCCCGCTCGGACCGGAACGCCGCGAGCACGGCGACCGCCGACATCACGGCCGGGATCGCGGTCCCGCCGCCGAGCCCGACGGCGACCGTCCGCGACGCCGGCAGCGGGATGACGTCGCGGCCGAACGGCTCCGAGCGCAGGTCGTGGAGCACCGCCACCCACGAGCCGTAGACCGTCGCCGCCGCGTACGCGAGCGCGACGGCCGCTGGACGCACCATGGGTCGACGGTACGCCCTGGAACCCGGGCGCGCCGGGCGGGCGGACAACGCCGTGTGACGAGGTCACGGCGCCCCCTACACTGACGACAGCACCCGGACGCCGACGTCGGAGGTGGGCATGGCGGAGCGGCCAGCGACACCCGGCGGCCCCGCGCGCCGCGACCCCCGCTCCGTCCGCGCGGCCTACGACGTCTTCCTCGGTACCGGCGCGCTGCTCCCCGGGGTCGACCCGCTCGTCGCCGCGTCGTGGCGGCGCAGCCTGCGCTCGGGCGTCGACCCGGACACGCCGCGCCCGGGGGAGGGCCTCGCCGGTGACGAGCTCGAGGCGTACCGCGCGGCGCACCCGCTCGCGTCCCTCATGCCGGTGGTGCGCGAGCTGGTCGTGGACGGCGCGCGCGACGACGGCCTCGTCGTCGCGGTGTCCGACGACGCGGGGCGCCTGCTGTGGGTCGAGGGCAGCGCCCGCACGCGCGGTGCGGTGGAGCGGGTCGGGTTCGCCGAGGGGGCCGTGTGGCGCGAGGAGCGGGTGGGCACCAACGCGCCCGGCACGGCCCTCGCGACGCGGCGTCCCGTGCAGGTGCTCGGCGCCGAGCACTTCTCCCGTCCCGTGCAGGACCTCAACTGTGCGGCGGCGCCGATCCGCGGCCCCGGAGGAGAGGTGGTGGGCGTGCTCGACGTGACGGGTGGGCTGCCCGCCGCGTCGCACGTCGTGCTGTCGCTCGTGCGCGCGACCGTGGCGACGCTCGAGCGCGAGCTGGCCGCGCGGGCGGTCGCCGCCGACGGGCGGCACGGCGCACCTGCCCTGCGCCTCCTCGGCACCCCGGCGGTCGTCCTGCCCGACGGCGCACGCCGCCTCTCCCTGCGGCACGCCGAGATCCTCGCGCTGCTCGCCGAGCACCCCCGCGGCCTGTCCGCCGACGAGCTCGCCGTGCTGCTGCACCCCGGCGACCTGTCCGCCGTCACCGTGCGCGCCGAGGTCTCCCGCCTGCGACGCGTCGCCGGGACCCTGCTCGTCGGTTCGCGGCCCTACCGTCTCGCCCGCCCGGTGGCCACGGACGTCGGCGTCGTCCGCGAGCGGCTCGCGCGCGGCGACGTGGCCGGGGCCGTCGCCGCCTACGGCGGCCCGCTGCTCGTCCGCTCGAGCGCGCCGGGGATCGAACGCCTGCGCGCCGAGCTCGCCGCCGAGCTGCGCGCCGCCGTGCACGCGAGCGACGACGCGGCGTGCTCGACACGTGGACCCGCACCGACGACGGTGCCGAGGACCACGCCGCGTGGACCCGCCTCGTGCACCTCACCGACGACGGCAGCCCCCTGCGGCGCGCGCCCGTGCCCACCTCGCGGTGCTCGACACCGTCCTGCGCTGAGCGGGCCCGCCACCCCCGCCGAGCACGAGTTTGATGTCGCGACGCGCCCATGACGCCACCGACCTCGTGCTCGGGCGCGAGCAACCCCGTGCTCGACGCTGCCCGCCGCCACCCGCCGCCACCCGCACGCCGCCGCTGCAACGCTGCTGCAACCCTCCGCTGCCTACCGTGACGACCACGGCGCGACGACGCGCCGGGCCGCGCACCGCCGTCGGACACCCCGACCGCGCGGGCGCGACGAGGCAGCACGGCGAGGAGGCAGGCAGCATGACCGTCTACGCAGCCCCGGGCACCGACGGCGCGGTCGTCGAGTACCGGTCCCGGTACGACCACTGGATCGGCGGCGAGTACGTCGCACCGTCGAGCGGCCAGTACTTCGAGAACCCGAGCCCCGTCACGGGCCGCCCCTTCACCGAGGTCGCGCGCGGCACCGCCGACGACGTCGAGCGCGCCCTCGACGCCGCGCACGGCGCCGCCCGGTCGTGGGGACGCACGTCCGTCAGCGAGCGCGCGAACATCCTCAACAAGATCGCCGACCGCATGGAGGCGAACCTCGAGAAGATCGCCGTCGCGGAGACGTGGGAGAACGGCAAGCCCGTCCGCGAGACGCTCGCCGCCGACATCCCGCTCGCGATCGACCACTTCCGCTACTTCGCGGGCGCGATCCGCGCGCAGGAGGGGTCGATCTCCGAGATCGACGAGGACACCATCGCGTACCACTTCCACGAGCCGCTCGGCGTCGTCGGGCAGATCATCCCGTGGAACTTCCCGATCCTCATGGCGACGTGGAAGCTCGCGCCGGCGCTCGCGGCCGGCAACTGCGTCGTGCTCAAGCCGGCCGAGCAGACGCCCGCGTCGATCCTGCTGCTCATGGACCTCATCGGCGACCTGCTGCCGCCCGGGGTGGTCAACGTCGTCAACGGGTTCGGCGTCGAGGCGGGCAAGCCGCTCGCGTCCAGCCGCGCATCCGCAAGATCGCGTTCACGGGCGAGACGACGACCGGGCGCCTGATCATGCAGTACGCGAGCCAGAACATCATCCCGGTGACGCTCGAGCTCGGCGGGAAGAGCCCCAACATCTTCTTCTCCGACGTCGCCGACGCCCGGGACGACTTCTACGACAAGGCGCTCGAGGGGTTCACGATGTTCGCCCTCAACCAGGGTGAGGTGTGCACGTGCCCGTCGCGCGCGCTCATCCAGTCGTCGATCTACGACTCGTTCCTCGGCGACGCGCTCGAGCGCACCCGGGCGGTGCAGCAGGGCAACCCGCTCGACACCGAGACGATGATCGGCGCGCAGGCGTCCAACGACCAGCTCGAGAAGATCCTGTCGTACATCGACATCGGGAAGGCCGAGGGCGCGAAGGTGCTCACGGGCGGGGCGCGGGCGGAGCTCGGCGGGGACCTGGAGGGCGGCTACTACGTGCAGCCGACGATCTTCGAGGGCAAGAACTCCATGCGGATCTTCCAGGAGGAGATCTTCGGCCCCGTCGTCGCGGTCACGGACTTCACCGACTTCGACGACGCCATGACCATCGCCAACGACACCCTCTACGGGCTCGGGGCCGGGGTGTGGTCGCGGTCCGGGAACACGGCCTACCGCGCCGGCCGCACCATCGAGGCCGGCCGCGTCTGGACGAACTGCTACCACGCGTACCCCGCGGCGGCCGCGTTCGGCGGCTACAAGGGTCCGGCGTCGGGCGCGAGAACCACAAGATGATGCTCGACCACTACCAGCAGACGAAGAACCTGCTCGTGTCGTACTCGGCACAGAAGCTCGGCTTCTTCTAGGCCGGCCCGTCCCGCCCGCCGCCGAGCACGGGGTTGACGTCGTTCTGAGCGTCATCACGGCACCGACCTCGTGCTCGGCAGCGAGCGACGTCGTTCTCGTCCGTCCCCGCCAGGAGGTCCACGTACACGCTGCTCGCGGGCCGCTCCCCGTTCGAGGTCCCGGGCGGGTCGAACACCAGCG
>NZ_MKKH01000020.1 GCF_001942335.1 Cellulosimicrobium sp. CUA-896
CGTCGACGCCAGCGAGCCCTCGGCAAGCTCACCCCCGTCGAGTACGAGCTCGCCTTCACCGCCCAGAACGCCGCGCTTGCGGCATGATCACCACTAACCCCGTGTCAACGGATCCGGCAGCAGTCCCATGGTGTCACTAGACACCATGGCCTTACGAGTGGTCTAGTTCTACCGCTCAGCACTGTGCGAGCACCTCTTGAGAGTGGGTTTCAATGGAGAGCCTGCGCTGGACGACACCCCTCGTCCTGCTCTGGCGACCCGCTTCTCAAGCGCAAGAGGCTCCGTGACGCAGACCCACCAGAGGGTGGTCGTCGCGCTCGGCTTGGCATTCCTCGTCTCCGGGTGCCAGGCCGAGCCCGCGCCGATTCCACAGTTTCGCTTACCCGACCCCCATGGCTGGACGGTCGAGGCCGCGTCCGACGAGCCCTTCACCGACGGGCTCGAGGTGCTCTACCTCGACACTCCAGGTGAAGTGACCATCACCGGGGGCTCGTTCACCCCAGAGGACAGCGGCCTCGAGATCGTCGGAGTCTTGGTCCTCGGCCCTGAGCACCGGATGACCGGTGCCACACAGTGGGCTCCCGACTTCCCTCCAGCACAGCGGGACGTGAGTGCCACGGTCGACCACTACCCCGATGCGGTCGGGTACAGCATCGTCAACCCGGACCACAGAACGGCGTCGTCCCCTTGGGGATGGACCGGACACGATGGAGGGCTACGAACTGCTCATCGGCGTCAGCGCTCCGAACCCCGGCCGATTCGTGCGCGAGACCGTCGAAGTCACCTACGAGGCGGACGGGTCGACACGCACCATCTCGATCCCGGCGTAACTCATCGTCTGCTCCGACATCCAGCTGAACGGCCAAGCCACCGACTGCGCGGCACGTCCACGATGAGACGCCGTGCCCCGCGACTTCGTGGGGGTTCGTGTGCTCGTCGTGCCGCCCCCTCTCCGCGAGGTACACCATCACGTCGGCGATCCCGTCGCCGCGCGTGACGTTCGGCCTCATGCGCCGACCTCTGACCGTCGAAGCGTCTGCCGGCCCGCTCGCTGGTGATCGTCACGGTACGCAGGGTGTCGGTCAGTCCGGCCCGAACCCGTCGCACGGGTCGCCCTTGCCCGACGACCGCACGACGAGCACGATGAGTCCGTGGCACGACGGCGGTCCACCCGTCGTCAGCACCGTCCGGAGCGAGGGAGCCCGACCATGACCGTGCAGCTCAGCCCGTACCTCACCTTCGGCGGCAACGCCCGGGAGGCCATCGAGTTCTACGGCGCCGTGTTCGGCGCGGAGCCCGACGTCGACACCTACGCCTCCGTGGGGCCGGTCGACGACCCGTCCCAGGCGGATCAGGTCATGCACTCGCAGGTCGACGTGCCGGGCGTCGGTGCCGTCATGGCCTCCGACGTGCCGCCGGGCATGCCCGTCTCCGTGAACCCGTCGATCGCCCTGTCCGGCGGACCGGACGAGAGCGAGCGGTTGCACGAGTGGTTCGCCGCGCTGTCCGACGGCGGCACGAACGCCATGCCGATCGAGACCGCGCCGTGGGGCGACGAGTTCGGCATGGTGACCGACCGGTTCGGCGTCGTCTGGATGGTCAATGTCGCCGGGTCCGCGCCGGCGTCCTGACCGGCACCCGCCGCGAGTGCTCGACACCGGGCACGACGCCCGTCACGACGTCGCGTGGGACGAGCGCGAGGTCGACGTCGCGGGTCACCCGGTGTTCGTCCGCGTCGGGCCCGACGTGCCCGGCGGCGTGCCGATGGTGCACGTGCACGGGTTCGCGATCTCCGGCGCGTGCATGCTCCCCACCGCCGCCCGCCTCGCGCACCGGGCCACGACGTACGTCCCCGACCTGCCCGGCTACGGGCACAGCCCGGCGTGGGGCGCGGCGCTCGGCATCCCGAACCTCGCCTTCGCCCTCCTCGGCGTGCTGGACGCGCTCGGGCTCGACCGCGTCGTGCTCGTCGGGAACTCGATGGGCGGGCCGGTGAGCCTCGAGGTCGCGCACCAGGCGCCCGACCGTGTGGCCGCGCTCGTGCTCGCGTCGCCGGCCGGCGGCGTCCACAACCAGCCGTTCGCGCGGGCGGTCTCCCAGCTCGCGCGCGACGCCGTGCGCGAGAGCCCGGCCATGGCGCGCACCGCCGTCCCCGACTACCTGCGCTTCGGCCCGGTCGCGACGCTCCACCTGTTCAGCGAGCTCACGCGGTTCCCGTCGCTCGAGCGGATGCTGCACACCCCGGTCCCCACGCTCGCCGTCGTCGGGACGCGCGACCCGCTCATGCCCCCGCCCGCGCGCGTGCGGGAGGTCGGCGGGCTCACGCCCGACCACGTCGACGTGGTGCTCATCGAGGGCGCGGCGCACGCGATGAACTTCAGCCATCCCGGCGAGCTCGCCCACGTTATCGCGTGCTGGCTGGACGGCGAGGAGATCGTCGACGACCCCGACTCCCCCGGCGTCGCCCGCGTGCTGCACCTGCGCCACCGCGAGGCGGGGCCCTGGTCGGAACGGCCGGCCCGGCCGGCCCAGGGCCCCGCCCCGCGGGACGGGAGCGTCAGCCGCAGCTGAGCGCGTCGTACGGCGCGTCGACCTCCGTGGTGACCGTCTCGCCGTCGACGTCGCCCGACGCCGTGACGGTCGCCGAGCCGGCGTCGACCGACCCGGACCGGACCGCGAACGCCTGGTACGCGTTCGCGCCCGGCTGGACACCGGAGACGGTCTTCGTGCCGAACGGCGTGTCGAGCGTGACGTCGAGCGCCACGTCGCCGTCGTTCGTCGCGCGGACCGCGACGTAGGCCTTGCCCGCCAGGCAGCGGGCCTGCGCCGTCGCCGTCACGTCGAGCTCCGGCTCCTCGCCGTCGTCGCCCGCGTGGACCGCGACGACCTCGTCGGCCGACAGCGCGCGGTCGAAGACGCGCACGTCGTCGATCACGCCCGGCCAGTAGTCGACCGGGTTGCCGCTCCACTGGCCGCGGCCGATCGTCAGCGGGCCGGACGCGCTGACGCCGCCGCACACGCTGGCCTGGCCCACCTGCTCGCCGTTGAGGAACAGCGTGAGGGTCTGCGCGTCCGCGTCACGGACGCCGACCACGTGGTACCAGTCGCCGAGCACCGGCTGGACGACGTGCTCGGCGCGCGGGCCGCCCTCGTACGAGAAGGCGAACCGGCCGCCGCCGCCGTACTGGAGGTAGAACGCGCTCGAGCCCGTGGCCGAGTCCTGCCCGACGATCGTCGACCAGTTGCCCGGGATGCGGTCGAGCTGCACCCACGCCGAGACCGTGTACGAGCCGGTCGTGTCGAGCACCGGGCCCTCGGTCTCGAACGCCTGGTCCTCGCCGTTCAGCCGCACCGCGGAGCCCGCGTCGCCGTGGCCGGCCACCCAGGTGCCGGTGCCCGACGCCGGGTGGTCGCCCACCGAGTCCGCGGCGGTGCCGCCCTCGCCCTCGTCGAACGACCAGCGCCCGACGCCGGCGAGCCCGGGCGTGCCCGGGTCGGACGGCTCGACGCCCTGGCGCGCGGCGGCGATGACGCGCTCGTTGACGTCCTTCACGCGCGCCGCGTCCATCTTCAGGACCTTGCGGTCGTACGTGTAGAAGCCGTTGAGCTCGTTCTCCACGTCGGAGATCTCCGTGTACACCGAGCCCGAGAGGTAGCACTGCGCCGGGCGCACGAGCTTCTCGGTGTTCTGCACGTACGCGTCGGTGAGCGCCTCGGAGTTCGCGACGCCGCCGTACGGGTTCGCCGACACGCCCGGCCACATGTGGCCCGGGACGCTGAGCGAGAAGCCGCCGTGCTCGCCGTCGATGGACGCGCGCGTCGCGTCCGGCTGCGGCGTCGCCGGCCCGGTGTACATGTGGTGGTCGATGATGTCGCCGGTCTTCGAGTCACCCTTCGACGCGCAGCAGTTGTAGCCCGAGTGCGTGTTGAGGATACGGCTCGGGTCGTACGCGTCGATCTCGTTGCCGATGCGCGTGGTCTCCGCGAGGTCCCACTCGCCCCAGCCCTCGTTGAAGGTCACCCAGCCGACGATGGAGGGCACCGAGCGGTGCTCGTCGATGATCTCCTTCATCTCGGACTCCCAGAAGTCGCGGGAGGCGGGGTCGGTGTCGCCGTTCGCGAACCAGCCGCTCGGGATGTCCTGCCACACCATCACGCCCAGACGGTCGGTGTGGTAGTAGAACCGCGCCGGCTCGACCTTGATGTGCTTGCGCAGCGTGTTGAACCCGAGGTCCTTGTGGGCCTGGATGTCGAACACGTACGCCTCGTCCGACGCCGGCGTGTAGATGCCGTCGGGCCAGTAGCCCTGGTCGAGCGTCGACATGAGGTAGGTGAGCTCGCCGTTGAGGAGGATGCGGTTCACACCGTTCACCTCGTCGACCTCGATCGAGCGCATGCCCGCGTAGGACTGCACGGTGTCCGTGGTGCCCCCGTCGGTGAGGGTCACCTCGACGTCGTACAGGTACGGGTCGTCCGGCGACCACAGGTGGGCGTCCGGGACGTCGACGACGAGCTGCTCGCCCGCCGCGCCCGTCGCGGTGCCGACCTCGGCGCCGTCGGCGTCGCGGACCACCGTGGAGACGGTCGCGCCGTCGGACGCGCTGGCCGACTGCGCGGTGACCGCGAGGATGCCGGCCTCGATGTCGGGCGTGGTGACCACGGCGTCGATCGCCGCCGCCGGGACCGGCTCCATCCACACCGTCTGCCAGATGCCCGACGTCGGGGTGTAGAAGATGCCGCCCGGGCTGAGCGTCTGCTTGCCGACGGCCTGGTTGCTGCCGTCCGTCGTGTCGACCACGCGCACGACGAGCTCCTGCTCGGTGCCCGCGACGAGCGCGTCGGTGGCGTCGATCGAGAACGCGTCGTAGCCGCCGCGGTGCGAGCCGACCTCGGTGCCGTTGAGGTAGACGGTCGCCTCGTAGTCGACCGCGCCGAAGTTCAGGCGCAGGCGGTTCGCGCCGTCGCCGCCCACGGCCCAGTCCTCGGGGACCGAGATCGTGCGGCGGTAGACCATGTCGTCCTCGCGGCGCTCGATGCCCGAGAGCGCGGACTCCACGGCGTAGGGGACCACGATCTCCTCGGCGAGGTCCTCGCCGGCTGCCGGGATCCAGTCGTCGCCGACGTCCTCGGGAGCGGCCTCGAACTGCCAGATCCCGTTGAGGTTCTGCCACGCGTCGCGTGTCATCTGCGGGCGCGGGTACTCCGGCAGCGGGTTCTGGGGGTCGAAGTCGTCCGCCCACGGCGTGGCGAGGCGGTACTCCGAGCCGTTCGCGACCGGCAGGTTGAGCGAGCCCACCGGCTCGCCGCCGACGGTGAGGTCGCCCTCGCCGTCGTACGTCAGCCGGACCGACGACGCACGGTCCACCGGCGCGCCGATCGTCACGCCGAGGACGTCGTCCTGCGCGGCGACCTCCGCGACGGGCCACGAGAGCGCGTCGACCTGGACCTTGAGGTGCTCGGCGAGGCTCTCGTCGACCCCGCCGACGGCGTCCTCGAACGTGACGTTGAGGCTCGTCCCGTCGCTCTCGAGCGCGGCGGCCGCCGGGAAGACGACGAAGTCCTCGGGGTACGTGAAGGCGTCGGTCGGCACGATCTCACGCTCCTGCGACGGGCTCTGCCACCGCAACCGCAGGTTGGAGCCGCCCGTGTTCTGGAACAGCTCCATGCGGAACTCGTACGCCTGGCCCGCCTCGAGCTCGACCGGCGCGGACGTCTGCTCGACGTCCCAGTCGTCGACCCAGTGGTCGATGACGAGCTCGTCGTCGATCCACAGGCGGAACCCGTTGTCGCCGATGGCGGAGAACGTGTACGCCTCGCTGAAGTCCGGCGTGATGCTGCCCGTCCAGCGCGCCGCGGTGCGCTCGCCGCGCCCCGTGAGCTCCTGGAACATCGGCACGAGGTTCGGGAACTCGACCCGCTCGTCCGGGATGGTGGCGCGCAGGTCCTCCAGCGGCCAGGACGGCCCGCCGGACAGGAAGTACTCCCCCTTAAGCCCGTGCTGCACCTGGGGGTCCTCGGCGGCGGGCTCGTCCGCCGGGGCCTGCGGGAGCGCACCGGCCGTCGTCGCCGAGACGGCGGCGAGCGGGACGGTCAGTGCGGCGGCGAGTGCGGCCGCCAGCAGTCTCTGCCGACGCCCCCGTCGCGGTGATATCGCTGTCACGCGATGCATGCGTGGTCCTCCTCGTCGAGTGATCACTGTGCCGAGCGGGGCGCGCCGGGACCGCCGTGGTCCGCTCCGCCCCGACCACCGTCGGTCGGGGCGCCGAGCACCGCTCACCAGAATCAAACATCTTCCACCACAGATGCACAACACCTCGTCGGCGGAAATCTCACCCGCCCCGCCGGGCCGTAGCCGCGTGCGTGCCGGCGCGTCGCCGGAGCACGTCGTCGAGCTCGCGCCGCGGCGTCGTCGGCCCCGCCGCGCCGTAGCCGAGGCGCATCAGCATCTGCGCGCTCGCCTCCGGGCAGTACGCGCGCTCCACCGCGCTGCGGGTCGACGGGTCCTCCAGCACCTGCGTGGCGAACGCCGCGTGGACGCCGTGCGTCGCGGCGACGAGGAGCATCCGCTCCAGGGCCTGGCCGGCCACCAGCCAGTCGTCGGGCCGGTCCCCGGGCGTCGTCAGCACGGCCACGGTGGCGCGGCCCTCGAAGGTGCGTGCCCCACCGGCCTCGTCCCGCGCAGGGGCGGGCACGTCCAGGACCGGGTCGGCGAACCATCCTCCGAGCGAGTCCACCGGGACGCCGTCGGACCGCCCACGGGGCACCCCGAGCCACTCGCGGTCGATCGCCACCCGCGCGGGGGCGAGGGAGGCGAGCGCCTCGGCGCGGCGCATGGTGGACAGCAGGTGCCCCCGCGCCGCGTCGCGCGGGTCGAGGAACGTGACGTCCGCGTCCTCGAGGACGACGGCGCGACGCAGCGCCGCCAGCACGTCGGGGTCCACCGGCCGGTCGGGGGTGTTCCCGCGCGCCGTCCGCCGCGTCGCGAGCGCGTCGTCCAGCCCCGGTTCGTCGAAGGTCGGCGCGACGAGGGGCGCCAGGGTGACGCGCGCGACCAGCAGCGGGTCGTCGCGGCGCGGGAGCAGCCGGACGGAGGCGTCCAGCCCTTCGCGCTCGGCGGCCACCCGCACGTTGAGCAGGAACGCGCCGCAGCTGAGGAACGTCTCGCGCCCGGCCGGATCGATGCCCGGCAGCATGCGCGCGCGGTCCACCCGGACGTCGAGGGTCTCGCCGTCCGTCTCGACGGACCACGGCTGCACGTTGTGGATGCTGGGCGCGCGCATGCCCGCCTCGACGATCCGCTCGACGTACGTGCTCCGACCCTCCATGGCCGCCTCCTCCCGTGCCGGCGGTGGGCGCGGCGGCCGACGCGACCACCGGTCCGCACCACCATCATGAGCAGGGCTCCCGCCGCCGGGACAGGGCCGAACGTCCCGGACGAAGCCGCCCTGCGTCGCGCCGGTGTCGGTACCGGCGGGCAGAGTGGTGCGGTGAGCCCCGACCGCGTGCTGCGCGCGCCCGTGCTGCGCGCCCGGGCGACGGTCGCGCACCTCGACGCCGACGCGTTCTTCGCGAGCGTCGAGCAGCACCAGCGCCCGTCGCTGCGGGGCCGGCCGGTGCTCGTCGGCGGGGTCGGCCCGCGCGGCGTCGTCGCGACGGCCTCCTACGAGGCGCGCGCGCACGGTGCGCGCTCCGCGATGCCGATGGAGCTCGCGCGGCGGCTGTGCCCGCCCTCGACCGCGGTGCTCGTGCCACGGTTCGACGCCTACGCCGCGTACTCCGCGCGGATCATGGCCGCGCTGCACGAGGTCACCGACCTCGTCGAGCAGATCAGCATCGACGAGGCCTTCGCCGACCTCGACGCCGCCGCGGGGCCGGGCACCGACCTCGAGGAGCTCGCACAGGGTGTGCGGGCACGGGCGCGCGAGCTGAGCGGCCTGCCGGTCTCGCTCGGGCTCGGTCGCTCCAAGCTCGTCGCGAAGCTCGCCTCGGAGGCCGCCAAGCCGGGCGGGGTACGGGTCGTCCGACCCGAGGACGAGGACGTGTTCCTGCTCGCGATGCCGGTCCGGGCCCTGTGGGGCGTGGGGCCGGTGTCCGCGGCACGCCTCGACGAGCTCGGCGTGCGCACCGTCGCGACCTGCGGCGCCAGCCGCTGGACACGCTCGTCATGGTCGCCGGCGAGGCGGGTGGCACGAACCTGTATCGGGTGGCCCGCGGCTGGGACGACCGCCCGGTGACGACGGTGCGCGAGCGCAAGTCCGCCGGCGCCGAGCACACGTTCGACACCGACCTGCACGGGCGCGCGGCCGTCGCCCGGGCGCTGGACCGCGTCGTCGACTCCGCGCTCGCGCGTCTCGACCGCCACGGGGCGGCGGCACGGACGGTCGTGGTCAAGGTCCGGCTCGCGTCGTTCACGACCCTGACGCGGTCGGTGACGCTCGCGCGCCCGACGTCGGACGCGGGCGCGCTGCGGGACGCGGCCCACCGCGCGCTCGGGCTGGCCAACGTCACCGAGCCCGTGCGCCTGCTCGGCACGTCGTTCCACGCGCTGTCGGAGCACGCCCAGCTCATGCTGCCCCTCGACGACGCGGCACCGGCCGGCACCGAGGCCGCACCGGCCGACGCCCCGGACGCGGCTCGTGCCCCCGCCGAGCCGGTCCAGCCGGGCAGCAGCGGCCTGCGGCGCGCGACCGCGGCAGCCGTCGCCCCCGGGCTCGACGTGCGGACCGAGGCCGACGGCCGGGGCTGGGTCGTGCGCGTGGGCGACGACGGACGCGTCGCCGTGCGCTTCGAGACCGCGCTGAGCGGGCCGGGCTACCAGCGCTGGGTCGACCCCGAGGCCGAGGAGCTCGTGCTCGTCCCGCCGCTCGGGCCGGACGGCGAGGTGGTCGGGGCGCCGGGGCCGGAGACGTCGGAGCGGTCCGCCGAGGCGTGAGCGTCGGGGCACACAGAGTCGGGCGCAGAAGATCGAGCACAGGGCCGGCGCAGAGGGCGGGCGCAGAGCCGGGCGCAGAGGGCCGGCGCCGAGGGACGCGAAAAGAAGAGGCGCCCTCGTCCGCAGGGGGGTGGACGAGGGCGCCGACGGCGATGCAGGGGCTCACCGTGTGACTTCAGCGTAGGGGCGCATCTGGACGATCGTCCAGGTGAGGGCCGGGTGAACTCCAGCGGCGGGCGGCGCCCCCCGGTCAGGGCGCGCCGCCGCTCACGTGTGGATGAGCTCGCGCCAGTTCGCGGGCACGCGGTCGAGAGGCCCGGGCGACTCCTGCTCGGGAGGGCGCGAGAGCGGCGCGGCGAGGTGCGGGCCCTCGAGGACCTGCTCGCTCTCGAAGTCCCAGAACCAGTCCTCGCCCGGCTCGAACGACCGCATGAGGCGGTGGCCCGTCGCGTCGTAGTGCGCGCTCGCGTGCTGCTCGGGCGAGGTGTCGCAGCACCCCACGTGCCCGCACGTGGCGCACCGCCGCAGGTGGACCCACCAGCCACCGGCGGCGTCGCACTCCGCGCACACCGTCCCGCTCGGGCGCACGTGCGGCCGCACGGCCGCCTGCAGCGCCGCCGCGAGCGCGGGGTCGTCGAGCCCGTCGCCGTTGACGTTCGGAGCCCGGTCGGCGGTCATCTGGCGCCTGCGCCCGCAGCTCTCACGACGGCGGTCCAGGCCTCGGGCTCGAGGGCGGGGGCGGGCTCGGCGTCGGCCCACGTGCGGCAGTCGTCGATCGTCGCGACCAGCAGCTCTCGCAGCCGCTCGTCCGGGTTCGGCACGCACGCCTCGGCGATGCCCTGGACGGCGGCCGAGATGATGCTCGGCGCGGCGTCCCGCACGAACCGGCTCGGCCGCAGCCGGGCGCCCTCGCAGAACCGCTGCGCCCAGCGCGCGGTCCGAGGACAGGTCGCGAGCGCGTCCGCCGACTCCGCGCTGAGCGTGCCGGCCGGGCGGTCGTCGAGGACGTCGAGCATGCGCTCCGCGCCGATGATCGCGACCGCGAGCGTCTGCTGGCGCTCGGCGGGCGAGATCGGGAGCGCGGTCTGCGCGGCGCGCAGGGCGATCCGCACGTCCCAGTGCGGGTCGTCGCTCGTCAGCCCGATGACGGACGGGATGAGCGGCGCGAGCCGCGGCCGCTCGGGGTCCACCGTCAGGTCGTTGACCGCGCGGGCCAGCATGGCGAGCAGCGGGTGGGTGCAGCGGGGATGGTCGCTCCAGCGCTCCCCCGCGAGATACGACGCGAGCTCCATGAAGCACGCACCCTTCTTCGGGTTGCGGTGCTTGCCACGGCCCAGCATCGGCAGCATGTCGTAGGTGTCGGTCACGAGGTCACCCCCAGGTCGCCCCACACGGCGGGTCCGGTCATGCACCAGTCTGCGACCGGGTCGGGCGGTTGGCAACGGGAACGTGACCTGGGCCACACATCCGTCTCCCGACGGCGGCCCGGCGCCCGGCACCGGGCGCCCGGGACCAGGAAGCTCACCGAGGCCGTGGCGCCCGGCGGGCCGCCCGTCTGAGGTACCTCAGACGTCGCGCACGCGCAGGCCTCGTCCCGTCTGAGGCACCCGCGCCCCGATCGTGCCCGGACGACCGATCCCCGGCCGACGTGCTCAGGACGATCGTGGACGTCAGGCAGGCACGGAGCCTGCGGAACAGGGGACCACGATGAGCACGCCGTTCGGCCCGGCCTTCGAGGCCGAGCTCTCCTACCGCCAGCAGCAGCTGCGCGACGACTACCAGCGGGGCGAGCCCGTGCTGCTGCACTGGCTGCGCCACCGCCGGCACCGCCACGGCGGCCCGCGGCGGTGACCGGCACGTCCACCGCGCCGGCGCCCGCCCCGGCGGGCGCCTCTGGCCCGGTGTCGGTGCGCGCTGCGAGGATGTGGTCCGTGCCCCGGCCCTCCGTCCGCGCGCCGTTCGTGGCCCGCGGCCCCGAGCTCGACCAGCTCGCCGCCGCGGTCGAGCGTGCGCGCCGGGGCGAGCCCGGCGTCGTCCTCGTCGGCGCCGACGCCGGCGTGGGCAAGACCCGGCTGCTCACCCGCGCGGCCGAGCTCGCGGCGGACGGCGGAGCCGCCGTCGTGTGGAGCCACTGCGTCGACCTCGGCGAGGTCGGCCTGCCCTACCTGCCGTTCACCGAGGCGCTGACGACGCTGCGCGCGGCGCACGAGGCCGTGGACGCGACGGTCGCGGCCCGCCCCGCCCTGGCCCGCCTGCTCGACGCGACGCTGCCCGCCGCCGGCGAGCAGAGCCAGGGCGAGCGCCTCCAGCTGTTCGAGTCCATCGCGGCGGCGCTCGCCGCGTCCGGCTCGGCGCAGGCACCCCTCGTCCTCGTCGTCGAAGACCTGCACTGGGCGGACCCGTCGAGCCGCGACGTCCTGCGCTTCGTCGTCGCGCGCCTGCGCACCGAGCACGTGGTCGTCGTCGCGAGCTACCGCACCGACGACCTGCACCGCCGGCACCCGCTGCGCCCGGTGCTCGCCGAGCTGCGCCGGCACCCGCGCGTCGAGCACGTGGACCTCCGGCCGTTCACCGCCGCCGAGCTGCGCGACTTCACGACGGCCGTCGCCGGTGGCCGCCTCGGCGACGCCGCGTTCGAGTCCGTCCGCACGCGCTCGGAGGGCAACGCGTACTTCGCCGAGGAGCTCGTCGAAGCCGGGCCGGACGGCGAGCTCCCGTGGTCCCTCGCCGACGTCCTGCGCGCGCGCCTCGAGATGCTCGACCCCCCGGTCCAGCACCTGGTGCGCGCCGCGTCCGTCTCCGGCCGGCAGGTGTCCGAGCCGCTGCTGCGGGCCGTCCTCGCGCAGGACGCGTCGCCCGACGCCGACCCCGGCGCGTTCGACCGGGCGCTGCGCGAGGCGATCGCGCACCACGTCCTCGCGATCGAGAGCGGCGAGCGGCGCGACGTCGTCGTCTTCCGCCACGCCCTCCTCGCCGAGGCGGTCGCGTCCGACCTGCTGCCCGGTGAGCGCGTGACCGTCCACCGCGCGTACCTCACCGCGCTGGACCAGGACCGCACCCTCGGCTCCCCCGCGCTGCGCGCGCACCACGCGCTCGCGGCGCACGACCTGCCGGCGGCCCTCGTGGCGTCGCGCGCCGCCGCCCGCAAGGCCGCGCGCGTGCTGGCGCCCGCGGAGGAGCTCCGCCACCTCGAGCAGGCGCTGTCCCTGTGGCAGGCCGTCCCGGACGCCGCCGACCTGCTCGGCGAGGACCGCGTCGCGGTCTCCCTCGCCGCCGCGGGCGCGGCCAGCCGCGCGGGCGACCCCGACCGCGCCGTCGCGCTGGCCCGCAAGGTCGTCGAGGCGACCGCGGACGACCCGCTGCGCCAGGCCTCGCTGCGCCACGTGCTCTCCCGCTACCTGCTCGGCACCGAGCGCGTCGAGGAGGTGCTCGCGCACACCGAGGCGGCGCTCGCCATCCTGCCGGCCGACCCGCCGTCCCTGGACCGTGCCTGGACGCTCGCGACCAGGGCGCGCGCGGCGCTCAACGCCGACCAGGACGAGCTCGCGACCCAGGTCGCGGCCGAGGCGCTCGACGAGGCCCACCGGGTCGACGCGCCGGACGTCGAGGCGGACGTCCTGACGACCATGGCGGTCCTCGAGGTCGAGGACGACGACCGCGCGGCCGAGCTGCTCGCCCAGGCGCGCGAGCGCGCCGTCGACGCGGGCGACATCCTCACCGAGCTGCGGTGCTGGTACAACATCGCCGCGAACCGCTACTACGCGGGCCGGCTCGACGACGCGCTGCGGATCACGCGCGACGGGCTCGACCGGGCCCGCGCCACGGGGATCGGCTGGAGCGTCTACGGCGTCGAGCTGCGCCTCTTCGTCGACCTCGCCCGCTACGCCCTGGGCGACCTCACGCCGACGCCCGCGTCGGACGAGACCGTGCCGGAGAGCTCGGTGCCCACCCTCTCGTGCGTGCAGCTCTACGCCGCCGTCGCGCGGGGCGACGCGGACGCCGTCGACCGCGGCGCGGCCCTGCGGCGCGACTGGTTCCGCGACGGCAGATCGCGCTCATCTCCGGCGGCTGCTCGATCGACGCGCTCACCTGGGCGGGCCGCCACGAGGAGGCGGTCGACCTCGCCGTCGAGCTCGTGGAGCACCTGGGGCGCACGTGGAGCGACTACTTCCTCGGGCGCATCTGGCTGTCGGCGCTCGCGCTCGCAGCGCTCGCCGACGCCGCGGACGGCCTGCGCGTGCAGGGCGCGAGCGCCGCGCCGGAGGTCGCGGACCTCGTCGAGCGTGGGCACGCCCTGCTCGACGCCGCGCGCACGACCGCCGAGCGCGGCCGCCCCCGGGGAGGCCGGCTCGGCCCGGAGGGTCTCGCGTGGCTCGAGCGCGCGGCCGCCGAGCACTCGCGCCTCACCGGCGAGAACGACCCCGCGCTGTGGGAGCGGACCACCCGCGCGTTCGACTACGGCTACCGGTACGAGACGGCGCGCTCGCGGTTCCGGTGGGCCGAGGCGCTGTGCGCGGCCGGCGACCGCGGCGCCGCGGAGATCGAGGCCGCGCAGGCGCTCGACGACGCGGACGACATGGGTGCCGCACCGCTCGCGGAGGCCGTGCGCGCGCTCGCCCGCCGCGCGCGCCTCGACCTGCCCGGCCTGCGCCGGTCGACGACCGCCGTCCTCACCGAGCGGGAGGAGGAGGTGCTGCTCCTCGTCGCGCAGGGGCTGACCAACCGGCAGATCGGCGAGCGCCTGTACATCTCCGCCAAGACGGTGAGCGTGCACGTGTCCAACGTGCTCGCCAAGCTGGGGGCGTCGGGCCGGACCGAGGCCGTGTCCCTCGCGCACCAGCGCGGTCTGCTGGAGGTCTGATCTGCTGGAGTCTGATCTGCTGAAGGTCTGAGAGGCTCGCACCCCACGGCGTGGCTACGCTGGACGCGTGCCCGACGACGACGCCGCCCGCGCCGTCCGGGCCGAGCGCGGCGTCGCGCACGGGCCCGGCGTCCTCGTCCTGCTCCGTCACGGCCAGAGCACGTACAACGCGCAGGACCGCTTCACGGGACTGCTCGACGTCCCGCTCTCCGCGCAGGGCGTCGACGAGGCCCGCCGCGCCGGCGACCTCCTCGCGCACGCCGTCGCCCGGCACCCCGAGCTCGCCCCGCGGCGCGTGCTGACGTCCCCGCTGCTGCGGGCCTCGGCCACGGCCGAGATCGTGGCCAGGGACCTCCCCGGCCGCCCGCCGGTCGAGGTCGCGTGGCGGCTCGTCGAGCGGCACTACGGCGCGTTCACCGACGTCCCGCGGGCGGTCGTGCGCAGCGAGCACGGGGAGGAGGCGTTCTGGCGCTACCGCCGCTCGTACGAGCACCGCCCGCCGCCGCTCGCGCCGGGCACCCCCGCCCGCGCGGCCGTCGACGCCGTGCTCGCCGGGCTCCCCGACGACGGCCGCGCCCAGCTGCGCCCCGACACGGAGTCCCTCGCCGACGTCGTCGACCGCCTGCGGCCGTTCTGGGACGAGACCCGCGCGGCGCTCGTGCGGGGCGAGACGCTGCTCGTGGTCGGGCACGGCAACTCGCTGCGCGCGCTGTCCGTCCTCGTGGACGACCTCGCGCCCGAGGAGGTGCGGGACCTCGACGTGCCCACCGGGCACCCGCTCGTGCGGCGGTTCCTGCTCGACGGCGCCCGTGCCCGCCGGGAGCACGGCGACCCGGGTGACCCTCAGCTCGTCGCGCTCGTCCGCGGCGGGACCTACCTCGACGCCGACGGGGCCGAGCACGCCATCGCCGACCTGCGCTCGCGCGGCGGCACCTGAGCAGGCCGGACGCCGCGGATTTTCACCCGCCGCCACGCCCGGTCCGCGACACCGGGATGCGGTCCGACGCTCGGGCCTGCAAATAATGGTCCATGACCGAGGCGCAGGCAATCCGCGAGCTCGTCGACGCGGGCCTCGCCACGCCGTCGGCCGACGAGTTCTTCGACCGGTTCGCGCGCCTCGTGCAGCGGCAGCTCGAGGTCCCCGCCGCACTCGTCACGCTGGTCCTCGACGACCAGCAGCTCCTGCCTGGTGCGGTGGGTCTCCCCTCGCCCTACCAGGCGCTGCGCAGCACCCCGCTCACGCACTCGTTCTGCCAGTTCGTCGTCGACGACGACAAGCCGCTCGTCGTGACGGACGCACGCGACGTCTCCCGCCTCGCGGACAACGGCGCCATCGACGACCTCGGCGTCGTCGCGTACGCCGGTTTCCCGATCCGCGACCCGCAGGGCCGGGCCGTGGGGGCGCTCGCCGCCGTCGACGACCGGCCGCGGACGTGGGCCGATGCCGAGCTCGCGACGCTCGAGGACCTCGCCGCGGCGTGCACGGCCGAGCTCGGGCTGCGGCTCGCGCACGACCGGGCCGTCGCGCTGGAGCGCGTCGCCCAGGACGCGACGCGGCGCGCCCGCCTCCTGCTGGGCCTGTCGGAGGCCTTCGCCGCGGCGCAGTCCGTCGAGGGGGTCGCCGAGCAGCTCGCCGCCGTGGTCGGGGCGATCGGCGCCCGGTACGCCGGCCTGTCCCTCCTCGACCCGACCGGTACGCGCCTGACCTACACGACGCTCGACCACCTCGAGCCGGGGGTGCCGCGCACGTTCCGCCGGATCCGGCTCGACGAGGAGCGCGGCGCCGCCGTCGCCGCACGCACCCGGGCGCCGTTGTACTTCCGCGACCACGCCGCCTTCGCCGCGGCCTTCCCGGAGGCGGCGGCCCTCATCGCCGACGACGGCGTCGAGGCCCGGACGTTCCTGCCGGTGCTGTCCGGGGACGCGCTGCTGGGCGTCGTCGCCCTCGCCTGGGAGCGCCGTGACGAGCTCGACGACGACTCCCGCCAGGTGCAGACCGCGATCGCCTCGTACGTGGCGCACGCGCTCGACCGGGTGCGGCTGCTCGAGGAGCGGCATCGCGTCGCGACGACCCTCCAGGCGGCGATGCTCTCCGAGCTGCCCGCCGTGCGCCACGCGGAGCTCGCCGCGACCTACGTCTCCGCCCGCCGCACCGACCAGGTCGGCGGCGACTGGTACGACACCGTGGTGCTCGACGACGACGCGTGCGTCCTCATGATCGGCGACGTCACCGGCCACGACATGGGAGCCGCCGCGCAGATGGGCCAGCTCCGGTCGATGCTGCGCACGTTCGCGTGGTGCCAGGACGAGCCGCCCGCCGTCCTGCTGCGGCTGCTCGACCGCGCCAACCGCGGCCTCACCCTGCACGCGAGCGCGACCGCGCTCGTCGCGCGGCTCGACCGGGCCGGTGAGGGGTTCGACCTCACGTGGGCCAACGCGGGGCACCCCGCCCCGCTCGTCCTGCGCGCCGACGGCATGGTCGAGGCCCTCGACACGGCGGCCGACCTCATGCTCGGCGTCGTGCCGGGCGTGGCGCGCCACGACCATCGTGCGCGCCTGCACCCGGGCGACACGCTGCTGCTGTACACGGACGGACTGGTCGAGCGTCGCGGCACGTCGTTCGCGGAGCGTCTCGACGCGCTGCGGGCCGCGCTCGCGGCCCAGGTCGGCACGGCGACGAACGCGCTCCCGGACGCTTTGGTGCGCGGGCTGATCGGCGGCGGGCAGCGGGACGACGTCGCGGTCCTCGCGCTGCGCGTGCGGCACGCGGTGCCGCGGGCGCCGCGGCCCGGCCGCCCCGCGGTCGCGCACCGCTCGGTCGAGCACACGACGGCCGCGATCGGCCCCGCGCGGCGCTGGGTCGACGACGTGCTCGAGAGCTGCGACGTGTCGCCCGCGGTACGGCGGGTCGCGATGCTCCTGACGAGCGAGCTGCTGAGCAACGCGGTCCAGCACGCACCCGGACCGGTGCACGCCGACGTGGAGGTCGGGCACCGCGCCCTCCGGGTGGGGGTGCGGGACGGGTCCACGGCGCCGCCGCGCCTGCGGTCCCCGGAACCCCACGAGCCGGGCGGCCGGGGCGTGATGTTCCTCGAGCGGTGCGCGAGCAGGTGGGGTGTCGACCTGCACGACGACGCGCCGGAGGCCGGCGGCAAGACCGTCTGGTTCGAGCTCGCCCTCGCCGAACCGGCCCTGGGCACTGTCGGGACCCGGCGGTAGCGTGTGGTCTGGGCCACACCGCGGCCCGGACGTCCCCACCGCTCCCCCGGAGAGGCAGCCGCCATGACCGACGTCGTCCTACCCGTCGACCGTCCCGCGGACGCTCCCGCCGACGCACCGCGGCCCGCGGCCACCCTGCCGGGCCGCGACGAGCTCGACGCGGCGCTCGAGGCTACCGCCGCGAGCTCACCGGCTACTGCTACCGCATGCTCGGCTCGGCGTTCGAGGCCGACGACGCGGTGCAGGAGACGCTCCTGCGCGCGTGGCGGTCCTACGACCGCTTCGAGGGCCGGTCCTCGCTGCGCTCGTGGCTCTACCGGATCGCGACGAACGTCTGCTTCGACGCCCTCGGCAACCGCAAGCGCCGCGAGCGCCGATGGGGCTGGGCGGCCCGCAGCCCGCCGAGGTGGAGAACCTCGGGCAGGTCCTGCCCGAGGAGACGTGGGTCGAGCCGGTCCCCGACGACCGCGTGCTCCCCCACGACGGCGACCCGGCGCAGGTGGCGGTCGGCCGCGAGAGCATCCGTCTCGCGTTCGTCGCGGCCCTGCAGTACCTGCCACCGAAGCAGCGCGCCGTGCTGCTGCTCCGGGAGGTGCTGCGCTGGCAGGCGAGCGAGGTCGCCGAGCTGCTCGAGACGACGGTGGCGTCCGTGAACAGCGCCCTCCAGCGCGCCCGCGCGACGATGGCGGCCCGCGCGCACTGGGACAGCTCCGGGGTCGACGGCGACGCGGGCCGTGACGGCGACGGCGACGGTCCCGCGCCCGGCGCGGGCGGCATCAGCACCCAGGAGCTGGGCGCGGAGGAGAAGCTGCTGCTCGAGCGGTACATGGACGCGTTCGAGCGGTACGACATGGACGCGCTCGTCGCGATCCTGCACGCCGACGCGACGCTCTCGATGCCGCCGTACCCGCTGTGGATGCGCGGCACCGACGACATCGTGCGCTGGATGGTCGGGCCGGGGTGGGAGTGCGAGGCTCGCGCCTGGTCCCGGTCGCGGTGAACGGCACGTTCGGCTTCGGGCAGTACCGGCGCGCCGAGGGCGGCGGGTACGAACCGTGGGCCCTGCAGGTGGTCGAGCACGACGGCGAGCGCGTCGTGGCGATCAACGCGTTCCTCGACACGGCGTCGTGGTTTCCGCTCTTCGGCCTGCCGCCACGCCTCGACGACCGCTCCTCACGCGCGGTGACCGACGGCTAGCTCTCCCTGCGGCGGCGCAGCGCCAACGATGCCGACCCCGTCACGAGCAGGAGGACGGCCAGCGCGGCGGCGGCCTGCACGGACGCGCCCGTCCGTGGGAGGGACCCGGTCCCGCCTCCGCCGCCCGGGGGGACGTCCTCGGTCGGGAAGGCGTTGGTCACGAGCACGTCGACCTGCGCCGCGTCGCCCGTCGGCACGTCGAACGCCGCCGAGGAGGGGGTGCCGTCGGCGGGGTCGGTCGTGACCGTGACGCCGTCGACGACGATCGTCACGCTCTCCGCGTCGCCGGGGTCGGCCTCCGCCAGGGTGCACGTCGCACCCTGGGGCACCTGCTCCCAGACGGCCCTCCAGTCGCCCGTGGCCGTGAGGTCCCGCTCGGCACCGCCCGGGAGCACGACGTCCGTCTCGACGCCGTCGACGTCCTGCGTGCAGGCCAGCGCGACGACGAAGGTGCCGTCGTCGTGCGCGCCGGCACCGGGCCCGTCGAGGTCCTTCGTCACGACGACGCGCCCGACGTCGAACGTGTTCGTCACGACGACCTCGACCGGGTCGAGGACCGTCGCCGCGCCGTCGACGACGACCGGGTCGGGGTCGACCGCCACCGATGTCGCACCGCCCGTCGCCGTCTCCGTGACGGTGCACTCGTCGCCGTCCTGGAGGCCGAACCACACGGCGGGGAACCCGGGGCCGAACCGTCGGTCCGGTCCGCCGGGGACCACCTCCACCGGCGCGCCCAGCGCCGTCGTGCACGCGAGCGAGACCGCGTACGGGAGCTCGTCGAAGGGCACCGACGCGAGGAAGGTCTCCAGCTCCTGGAGGAGCTGTGCGAGCTCGTCCGGGTCGACGGGACCGTCGGGCAGGCCGGGCAGCGGCGGCAGGTCCGGCATCGCCGGCGCGAGCGCCGCCCCGTCGCCGTCGACGACCTTGCGGACGACGAGCGGCGCGGTGAGGAACGTGTTCGTCACCGCGACCGTCACCGTCGTCGGCCGGCCGTCGTCGGCGGGCGGCACCTCGACGTCGACCGTCGTGCCGTCCACGGGCTCCCCGCCGTCCACGGAGATCGTCGTGGAGGACGCGCCGAACGTGTCCGTCTCCGTGACGGTGCACGCCGAGCCCACGGGCAGCCCCTCGTACACGACCGGGTCGCCGGGGACGAGCACGCGGGTCGCCCCGCCCGGGACGGTCAGGGGGACGTCCTCGTACGTGCAGGCGAGCTCGACCTCGAAGGGCCCGGGCCCGTAGAGCGCGCCGAGCCCGGCGAGCTCCTTGTCCACCTGGACGGTGCCCACGTCGAACGTGTTGGTGACGACCACCTGCACGGGCTCGTCGGCGTCCACGACGACCGTCGACGGGACGACGACCGCGCCGGTGGCGCCCGCGTCGTCGAGCTCGGTGACGTCGCACTCCGCGCCGGCGGGCAGGTCCGCGACCTGCGCGTCGAGCGGTCCGGCGCCGCCGAGCACGACCGTGCCGTCGTAGACCGTCTGCGGCCCGGTGCCGTCGTCGTCGTCGAACGTGCACACGACCTGGACGGTGAACGGTCCGGCGCCGTACTGCTCCGCGCCCTCACCGTCCACGACCTTCCGCAGGTCGATCACGCCCACGTCGTAGGTGTTGGTCAGGGTCACCGCGTTGCGCGGCTGCCCGACGAGGTCCCCGGCCAGCGTGAGGTCGGCCGACGTGCCGTCGGTGACGACGGGCTCGCCGGAGGCACCCTGCTGCACCGTGATCGTGGTCGACGACGCGTTGCCCGCCCCGGTCTCCGTGACGGTGCACTCGGCGTTGACCGGGAGGCCGTCGAACTCGACCGACCCGCCGTCCTCGAGCTCGAACGTCATCGGGTCGTCCGGGCCGTAGCCGTCGGCGTACACCGGCTCGCCGAGGAACGTGCACTCGACCGTCCCGTCGAACGGGCCGAACACCACCGGGTCGCCGTCCTGGTCGACCGCGTCGCTGACGACCTCCTTCTCCGCGACGATGCTCGACAGGTCGTACCAGTTGACGGCTCCGATCAGCACCGGCTCGTCCGCGGTCCCGCTGTCGACCGTCACCGTCCCGGGGGTGAGGACGAGTCGTGACTGGCCGTCGCTCCCGTCCTCCGTCACCGTGCACTCCGAGCCCCAGGGGATGTCCTCGACGACCGTGGGGGTGCCCGGTGTCACGGTGATCTCGACCGGTTCCAGCTCGGTCTCGACCCACGACCCGGGGGCCGCCGTGCACTCGACCGTCATCGCGAACGTGTCGGGCGCGTACTGCGCGGCCTCGCCCGCGACGGCCTTGTCCACCTGCAGCGACCCGACGGCGGTGGCGACGCCGACCTTCGTGCCCTCCGCCGACAGCGAGCTGATCCGGTCACCGGCCGGGGTGACGACGACGCCCGACGCCGCGGCCGAGTTGAACGCGATCGACCGGTCACCCGACTCCGGCACCCCGGGCGGCGTGGTCGTGGTGCCCTCGAGCGCGAGCGAGCTCCCCGGACGGAACGGGTTGCCGTCCGCCATCGTGACGACGGCCTTCAACGCGGTGATCTGCGCGTAGGTCTCCGCCGGGGTCCCGGGGGTGAGCCGGGCCCACCCGGTCTCCGGGTCGTCCGGGCAGGCCGGCTCGTCCACCGGGTCGGCGAGGTCGACGGCGCAGTAGTCCTCGACCGTCGTGTAGTAGAAGGTCGTGCTGCTGCCGGCCGGCGCGTCGACGACCCGGGGCGGGGCGCCAGGGTTGAGGACGGGTGTCCACTGCGAGCCGCGGGCCGAGGTGCTGGTCGGGTCGGACGCGGTGTCGCCGGGTGTCGGCAGCCGGTCGTAGATCACCACCTTGTCCATCGGGAGGTTGCCGACGTTGTCGACCCGGATGCGCCAGGTCTCGTCGTGACCCGGCGGGACGACCGGCGTGCACGGGTAGGCGTAGAACTCGGGGGCGTCGGCCGGCTCGACGGGCGCGCAGTCCTCCGGGTCGACGCCGCCCGGCGGCGTCTGGTCCGGGTCGACGACGACGCCCAGCGGGTACGCGTCGTCCGTCGCCTTGACGTACTTCGACTCGGCGAGGACCCCGGACGGGATCGGCGTGACGTCGGCGTCCGCCTCGCACGCCCCCGTGGCCTCGTCGACCCGGCCGGGGACGGGAGCGCCCGTCTCGCCGGACCGCGCCTGGCACACGTCCCACGGGCGGTCACCCGTGATCCCCGCCGTGTTCTCGACGCGCGTGTTCGCGGGCAGGGTGGTGCGGAACTCGACCTGCACGGTGATGGTGTACACCTGACCCACCTCGAGCACCGTCCCCGGCGGGAAGGTGAAGGTCAGGCCGGCGATGTTGCCCGTGCGGTCGACGGTGACGTCGTCCGGGTCGGTCGGCATCTGGGGGCCGTTCGGCTGCCCCGGGGGCGCGGGCTGCGGCGGGTCGAGCTCCGTGGGTTCCGTGAGCGCGTAGCCGAACGGCTCGGCCACGTCCGCGAGCCGCAGCTGCGGCCCGTCGGCGTCCCTGGGCATCGGGTCGTCGAAGACCACCGGGTCGTAGACCGGCCGGTTGCCGACGTTCGTCACCGTGATGTTCATCGGGAACGGGGCGCCGGGCGGCTGGGTGCCGTCCTGGATGTCGGAGTCGAAGTCCTTGACGATCCTCACGCCGTTCTCGGCGTGCTCGTAGACGATCGTCGCCGACGCGTCCGCGTCGGCGGTCACCGGGGCCGGGTTCGCCGGGTCGGACGGGTCGAAGACCAGGTCGGCACCCGTGACCGTGGCCGTCACGTCGTTGGTGGCGACACCGGGGGCGTCCTCTCCCGGGGCAGGGTCGTTCAGCGCGAGGTCGCTCGGGACCGGCGTGCCCGGGTCGGAGCGCAGCGTGTCGCGGACCTGCACCTCGAGGTCCACGGCCTGCAGCGGGTTGGCGGGGTTCTCCCAGATGGCCCCGTCCTCGCGCGTGAACGTGAACCGGAGCCCGACGACCTCGGCGGCGTCGACGCCGTCCGGCAGTGCGAAGGCCTCGCCGGGTTCCCCGTCGGTCCACGTGCAGCCGACGAACGTGTCGCCGACCGCGCCGTAGGTGCCGCCCGTGCACGCGTCGACCTGGACCTGGTCGATCGGCGCGGTGAGCGCCGAGGCGTCGAGGCCCACGAGGTCGTACTGGTTCCAGAAGCTGCCGTCGACGTCGGTCAGCGTCATCTCGACGGCGCGCGACGGGCCGGTCGGCCGACCGGTGATCGTCAGGACCGACGTCGGGTTCTCCTCGGCGTCCGTGCCGGGCTCGACGATCGTCGCCGGGCTGAAGGACTTGCCCTGCTCCATGGTGATGTCGGCGTCCTGGAGCTCCACCTCGGCGGTGTCCCACGCCTGCGGCGTCTGGCCGGTGGTCCCGCCCGGGTCCACGACCTCGGCGCCGGCGCTGTTCGGCACGGGGTTCGGGTCGTGGTCCACCGCGACGCGCTCCCCCGTGTACCGGTCGAGCTCGCGCAGCTTCAGGACCATCTCGAGCACGCCCTCGTTGTCGCCCGACTCGGCGGACGCGATCCTGCCGTCGAACGTCACCTCCACGCCGACGACGTCGGCGAGGTCGCCGGCCGTGAGCGCCTCGGCCTCGGCCTCGGTGTGGTCCGTCGTCGTCCCGTCCACCGCCGTCAGGGTGACGGTGGTCGTCGCGGTCCCGTCCGGCGGGGCCACGTCGACGACGTCGGTCAGCGTGAAGACGTCGAAGGGGCTGGTGCCCGCCGCGACCTCGGGCTCGACGACGAGGTCGTCGTTCGCCGAGGACGGCTCGGCGATCCGCAGCTCGTCCACGCGCGCGACCGAGCTGTTCGACCCGGTGATGGTCACGGTCGTGGACGGGAAGTCCGCGTACGGGGTGCCCTCCGGCGGCACCGACAGCGGACCACCGGTCCACTCCTTGTCGATCCCGACGTTGACCGGCTCGTCGACGACGAGGACGTCGTCGGCGTCCGTGTCCGTGCGGACGACCGGGGCACCACCGCCCGGGGGGTTGAAGGTCGCGGTGCCGCGCGCGGTGTCCGTGACCAGGCCGGGGTCGTCGGGGTTGTTGTAGATCTCGCCCTGGTCCCGGCCGAGCGCGGGCCCGCCGCTGCGGCGGTCGTCGCGGAGCCGGAACGTGAGGTCGAGGTGCCGCCCGTCCGCCTGGGTGGAGCGTGCCACGCCGGAACCGGCGGCGGGCTGCGTCGGGTCCGCCGGGAACTGCTCGCGCGTCGGCGACTCGGTGTACGTGAGGCGCACCGACGTCGCGTCCTCCTGCTCGTCGGGCGTCAGCGTGTACCCGGGGAACGAGGTGGTGCACGGTGCCGCCACGCTGCACGGGTCGCCGGCCGCGTCGACCCACGCCCCGTCGACGAACAGCTCGACGCCCGTGACGGCGTCGTAGACCATCAGCGGGTCGACCGACGGGTCGACGGCCTCGACCCGTACGAGGTCGAACGCGTCGTAGAACGACCCCGCGATCGCCGGGTCGTCGCCTGCGACCGGGTCCGCGACGTCGCCGATCACCATCGGGTCGACGTTCTCGAACCCGTTCGTCGACCACGTGATCTGCGCGGTGATCTCGTCCTGGGTGCGTGCCCGGACGGTGTACGGCGTCCCGGACTGCCCCTCGGGCGCGAGGAAGTCCTTGGCGAGGAAGTCGAGGTCCCCCGGGCCGACGGGGACGGGGAACGGGTCGACCGTGTCGCAGCCCTCGGCGGGCTCGGTGGGGGCCACCGTGTCGCTGGACGCGCTCGACGCGCCGCAGTTCTCGATCGGGTCGTCGGCGTCCTCGGGTCCGGTGTACGCGGCGACGACGTTCGGGGCGACGCTGGTACCGGGCGGGATGCCCGCGCCCGTCGTGTCGTCGTAGACGAGCCGGACCCCCTGGGCGTCGTCCGGCAGGTCGCAGTTCACGGTCGCCGCGCCTCGACGGGGCTGTCGCAGTCGGGCGCCTCGACCCACGCGGTGCCGTCCCAGTAGCTGACGGTCAGCTCGGTGCCGGCCGGGACGTCCGTGGAGCGCACCGACGTCGCGGTGAAGCTGCCCCAGAACGCGCCCGGGTCGCTCGGGTCCGTCGGGTCCTGGACGACGATCTGGTCCGCGTTCGTCGTGGACCCGTCCGCGCCGAAGGGCAGGAGCTGCGTGGGCAGCCCGACGACGACCGTCTGGCCGGGCAGAGCCGGGATCTCCGACGGGGTGATCGACTTGGTCGTCGCGGTCGCAAGCCGGTCGGTGAGCGTCTCGAGCGTCGCGTCCGCGGTTCCCGAGGCGCCGGGGACGGCGGCCGTGATCTCGTTCGGGTGCAGGACGTCGTCCTCGTCCTGGTCGGGGTCGGTGTCCACCTGGAACGGGAGCGACGCATCGCCACCCGTGACGATGCTCCCGGTGAACGTCACGGTGAACCCGACGACGACGCAGCCGCCCGGCGGGTCGGGCAGCGCGTCCGGGGCGGTGGCCGCGGCGGTCGGCGTCGACCCGTCGGAGCACGTCCAGGCGACGCTCGCGGCGTCCGCCCCGGTCGGCCACCGGACGACGCCGGGCGCGTCGGCCGTGCCCCACCCGGTGAAGGTCAGCGGGTCGTCACCCTCGAACGGGCTGTCGGTGCCGGGCGACGGCTCGGTGACGGAGAGCTCGGTGGTCGGGTCCCCGTCGTTGGTCGCGCCGATGGTCACGGTGGAGGGTGCCCCCGCGCTCACCACGTCCGGGTCGAAGGACTTGCTGGGGGTCACCGCGTTGTTCGGCGGCGTGATGACGTACGTGTCGTCCGCGGCCGCCGGGTCCGACGCGTCGTCGCCGTGGACGACCTCGGACTGCGTCGTGTTGGTGATCGTGGTCGTCCCCGTCAGGGCGGTGACGGCGTCGGTCTGCACCGTGCTGAACGGGACGGACGCGGAGGCGCCGATCGGGATGTCGCCGTCGAAGGCGACCGTGAACCCCTCGACGGTGCAGTCGGTGGGCGGGCCCGGCAGCGTGCCGGGCGTGGTGCTCGTGCCGCTCGGTGCCGACCCGTCGGCGCAGGCGAAGGTGACGTCGGCCGACGTCGCTCCGTCCGGCCACACCACCGCCCCCCAACCGGTGAAGGCCAGGTAGGTGAAGGGGTTTGGGTCCGGCGCCGGGTCTCCCGGCTCGGTGACGACCAGCGTGTCGACCGGGTCGTTGGACGTGTTCGTCCCGCCGACCGTCACCGTGGCGGGCGTGCCGGGGCTCGCGATCGCGCCCGGCGGCTCGATGGTCTTCGTCGCCTCGGAGTCGAGGGCCAGCGGGACCTCGGGGACGATCTCGTCCGAGGCGCTGCTCGGGTCCGCGTTGTCCGAGTCCACGGTCGCGGTGTTCGTGATCGGCACGCCGCTCGCGCTGTACGGGATGTCGTCGGCGACCACCGCGGTGACGAGGATCTGCGACTGCTGCCCGTTGTTCACGCTGTCGGCCGTGTAGGTGACCGTGTCGGTGTCCGTGTCGACGTCGAGCTGCGGGTTCACCGTGCCGGCGCCGGGGCTCTGGATCGACGCGCTGACGAGCTCGAGGTGGTCGGGCAACGGGTCCGTCATCGTGGTCGGGACGCACGGGTCCTGGTTCGGGTCGGAGCACGAGACGGTCACGACCCACTGCACGTCCTGTCCCGGCTGGTACGGCCCGGTGCTGATCTCCGTCTTCTGGATCCCCCAGGTCGCCGCCGCCGCCGGCGCGGCCGGGACGAGCGCGAGCGGCAGGGCGAGCAGCGCGGAGCCGAGTGCGGCCCACGCCCGCCGCAGGTTCCGCCCGCGCCGTTCCCGCTGCGTCCGCGCAGCCCTCGTCGTGCCGTTCCCCGTCGCCCGTCGATGCCCCATCGAGGTGCCCTTCGGTCACGTGCCCCTGTCGGCGCACGTCCTCGTGCGCCGGACCGTCCTCACGACAGTGCCACAGGCGCCGGCTCGCGTCGCGGCGAGCGACCGCCGCCCACCGTCACGGCGTGACGATGGCGAAGTCCGGGTCACCGGGGTCCAGCACCGCGCCGAGCCGGGAGAGCACCGACGCGTCGCCCGACACCTCGATCCCGGCGTCTGCCAGCCGCTCCGGCGTCAGGCCGCCGAGCGCGAGGGCGGGCAGCGCGCGGGCGGTCGTCGTCAGGGTCGCGTCGGCGCCCTCGCGCTGCGGCGCCGCCGTGTGGGTCAGCACCCCGTTGCGCAGCCGGAGCCGGTAGCGCTCGCCCGAGTCCGTGAGCACGACGTCGATCGAGAGCGTCTCGTCCCAGGCGCGCGGGCCGTCCACCTGGATGGCGAGCGCGTCGAGCAGCATCGTCGGGGTGAGCTGCCCGACCATGTCGGGCGAGGCCGTCTGGGCCGGGGTGCCGAACGCCCCGTCGCGGAGCTCGGTCGCGCCGGACAGGTAGAAGTTGCGCCACGTCCCGTTCTCCGCGCCGTAGCCGAGCTGCTCGTACGTGTCGGCGAGCAGCTCGCGCGCGCCCCGGTGCTCCGGGCCGGCGAAGACGACGTGGTTGAGCAGCTCGGCGGCCCACCGGTAGTCGCCGGCGTCGCACGCCGCGCGTGCCGTCTCCACGACGCGTCGGCGCCGCCGCCGAGCTCGACGTAACGGCGGGCGCGCTCGACGGGCGTGTGCTCCCACAGGTGGGCCGGGTTGCCGTCGAACCAGCCCATGTAGCGCTGGTAGACCGCCTTGACGTTGTGGCTCACGGACCCGTAGTAGCCGCGCGCGTGCCACGCGTTCTCCAGCGCCGGGGGCAGGACGATCTCCTCGGCGATCTCCGCCCCCGTGAGGCCCTGGTTGAGCATGCGCAGGGTCTGGTCGTGCAGGTAGGCGTACAGGTCGCGCTGCAGCGACAGGTACTCGACGACTCGCGCGTTGCCCCAGGTGGGCCAGTGGTGCGAGGCGAGGACGACCTCGACGTCGTCACCCCACAGGTCCACGGTCTCGGTGAGGTAGCGGGCCCAGACGTTCGGGTCGCGCACGAGGGCACCGCGCAGCGTCAGGAGGTTGTGCAGGTTGTGCGTCGCGTCCTCCGCGGCGCACAGGGCCTTGCGGTCGGGGAAGTAGAAGAGCATCTCCGACGGCGCCTCGGTCCCGGGGGCCATCTGGAAGACGATCCGGACGCCGTCGACGACCTCCTCCTGACCGGTCGTCGTGATCTCGACCGTGGGCGGGACGAGCGTGACGGTCCCGAGGGACGTGGTCTGACCGAGACCGGCTCCGACCTGGCCCTGCGGGCCGCGCGCGAGCGCGGCGCCGTACATGTAGCCGGCGCGGCGCGACATCGCCGTGCCCGCATACACGTTCTCGGCGACCGCGTGCTCGACGAACCCCGCCGGCGCCAGCACCGGGACGCGGCCGGCGTCGACGTCCTCCTGCGTCGTGACGCCCTTGACGCCGCCGAAGTGGTCGACGTGGGAGTGCGTGTAGATCACGCCCGTCACCGGGCGGTCGCCGCGGTGCTCGCGGTACAGGGCGAGCGCCGCCGCAGCGGTCTCCGTCGAGATCAACGGGTCGATGACGATCACGCCCCGGTCGCCCTCGACGAACGTGACGTTGGACAGGTCGAGCCCGCGCACCTGGTAGATGCCCTCGACCACCTCGTACAGGCCCTGCTGCGCCACGAGCTGCGACTGCCGCCACAGGCTCGGGTTCACCGTGTCCGGCGCGTCGCCGTCGAGGAACGCGTAGGAGTCGCCGTCCCACACGACGCGCCCGTCCTGCGCGGTGACGGCGCCCGGCTCCCGGCGCGCGACGAGGCCGCGCGCCGCGTCGTCGACGTCGCGGGTGTCGTGGAACGGCAGCCGGTCGCGCAGCTCCTCCTGCTGCCGGGCGATGAACGGGCTCGCGGGGTTGGTCGTGGGCATGCGCGCCTCCTGGCGTCGGTCCGGTCCGTGCTCAGCCGAAGGTCTCGAGGAGCGTCTGCCGCTCGGCGTCGGTGAGGTTCGTCGCGACGAGCTTTCCGTGCACCCCGTGGAACCGCTCCCCGACGGCGTCGAGGTCGCCGTCCTCGGTGACGACGAAGAGGGCCGACGTCCCGGGCGTCACGCCGGCGCGGATGCGGTCGAGCTGGTCGGCGTCGATGCCGACCGCGGCCATGGCCTTCGACGCCGCCCCGATCGCCGCGCCCGCGGCCGCGCCGACGAGGGGGGCGAGGAACAGGGTCCCGAGGAGCAGCCCCCAGAACGCGCCCCAGCCGGTGCCGCGCCACTCGTCCTGGTGGCCGTGCCGCGTCGTCGGCTTCGACGCGCCCTCCGGCCACGTGACGACCGCGGTGTCGACGAGGCGGACGTGCCCCGCCGACGCGGCGTCGTGCAGGATCGCCGAGGCGCCGTCGGCGCCGTCCGGCGTGTCGAACTTCCAGACCGTGAAGGTGGCCATCGCGCCCCTCCCTCTCTCGTCAGCCCGGGTCTCAGCGGGCGGCGCGCTCGGCCTCGTCGCCGTGGACGACGAGCGCCCAGAGGACGAACACGTCGAGCAGGATCGTGATGATCGACCACCAGGGCGTCACCTGGAGGGTCGTGAACTGGGCGACCGCGTTGAGCACCACGAGGACGATCGCCACCATGCGCGCCCACCCCCGCCCGGACAGCAGCGCGAAGCCCGTGATGACGAGCAGGATCCCGATGACGAGATGGATCCAGCCCCACGCGGAGACGTCGAGGACGACGACCCCCTGCTCGGTGACGCCGACGAGGCTGTTCGGGGAGAAGACGGCCACGAGGCCGCTGATGGCGTTGAAGAAGCCGAGGGTCACGAGCACGATGCCCGCGAACCAGATCCATCCCACCCAGCCGGTGACCTGCGACGAACGAACCATGCGACCCTCCCGGGGATCCGGAGCGGACGAGCGGAGCGAGGTTGCGCCTCGATCGTGGCACCGCTCCCGCAGGACGGCATCCGGAGCCGGGCGGCACGCCGTGCGGCCGCGTGCCGCCCGGGCCGCTACGTTCACCTCATGACGACGCACGACGCGCCCGGCGAGCAGCCGTCGCCCGCTGCCGACCGCCCCGCCGCGCCCGCCGACGCGCGCCCCGGGGACGCCGACGCCCCCGGGGCGGCGCACCGCCCGCCGGACCCGTGGGCCGGGGTGCCCGACGTCGGCACGCGCCCGATCCAGCACGACTCGCGCCGCCGCCGCGCTGGCTCCCGCGTGCGCTGGTCCTCGCGGTCGTCACCGTGTTCGTCGGGATCTTCGCCTGGTACGCGCTCGGCGCGCTCGAGGGCCTCGGGGTCAACCTGCTCATCGCGTTCTTCGTCGCGCTCGCGCTCGAGCCGATCGTCGTGTGGCTCGTGCGGCACGGCTGGCGACGCGGGGTCGCGGCGGCCGTCGCGCTCCTGGGCTCGCTCGTCGTGATCGCGGCGGTGCTCGCGCTGTTCGGCAACCTGTTCGTGCAGCAGCTCGTGCAGCTCGTGGAGAACGTGCCGGAGCTGTACGCGAGCGCCCAGGGCTGGGTGCAGCAGCGCTTCGACGTGCAGATCCCCGACTCCGACGACCTCCTGCGCCAGGCGGCGACCGAGTTCGGCCAGGACGTCGCGTCCGGGGCGATCCTCGTGGGCTCCACGATCCTCGGCGGGATCTTCGCGACGCTCACCATCCTGCTCGTGACGTACTACCTGCTCGCCGCGGGGCCGCGCTTCCGCGCGGCGGTGTGCCGGTGGCTGACGCCGAACCGGCAGTCCGAGGTGCTGCGGCTGTGGGAGATCACGCAGGTCAAGGTCTCCGACTTCATCAACTCACGCATCGTCCTCGCGGCGCTCTCGACCGCGTTCACGCTCGTCTTCCTGCTCATCCTCCAGACGCCGTACGCGGTCCCCCTCGCGGTGTTCGTCGGCGTCGTCTCGCAGTTCGTCCCGACGATCGGCACGTACATCGGCGGCGCCCTGCCGGTGGTCGTCGCGCTCACGTCGCAGGGGCTGCCGCAGGCCCTGGGCGTGCTGGCGTTCATCATCGGCTACCAGCAGCTCGAGAACCTCTACTTCGCCCCGAAGGTGTCCGCCCGCGCGCTCGAGATGAACCCCGCGGTGAGCTTCGTCGTCGTCATCGGCTTCGGCGCCGTGTTCGGGCCGCTCGGGGCCTTCCTCTCGCTGCCCATCGCCGCCACGATCCAGGCCGTCGCCAACACGTACCTCCAGCGGCACGAGCTCGTCGAGTCGCACATGCTGCACGACCCGGGGGACGACGAGCGTCCGGACGGACCCGCGGGTCGCGGCGGCGGGTCCGACGCGCGGGCGTCGAGCCGCCGCCGGGCGAACCTGCGCGCCGGCGAGGCGGCCGCGCGCGAGGTCGACGAGCGGCGCGCGGAGGGGATCGACTGACGACGCGTCAGAGCGCGGCGATCCCGTCGCCGATCATCTTCGCGCCGAGGACGAGCAGCAGGACCGCCATGATCACGGCGTTGTTGCCGACCAACCAGGCGCGCAGCTCGGCGAGCAGGGTCGCGGCCCGCGGCCCCGCCGTGAGGTAGACGACGACCGGCGCCGCGACGCCGAGGGACGCGACGAGCGCGAACACCAGCGCGGCGACGACGGCCGTCGTCGTGTCCCCCGAGGCTGCCGTGCCGATCGCGGCCCCGCCGGAGACGGCGAGCAGGAGGTTCTTGGGGTTCACCGCGCCGAGCAGGACCGCGAGTCCCGCGGCGCGGACCGGCGTGAAGGCGTCGATCGCGGCCATCCACCGCGGGGTCGGCGGCTCGGCGCCCTCCCGCGGCCGCTGCCGCCACTGACGCAGCGCGACGAGTAGCAGGAGGACACCGAGCAGGATCTTGACGACGCCCACCCAGGCCGGGGACCCGGCGTCGTCCGGCCCGGCCGCACCCGTGAGCAGGGCGACGACGAGCACGACCGCGCCGACCGCCACGAACCAGCCGACGAGGAAGGCGGTCGCGTTCGCGCGGGCGCGGCCGCTGACGAGCATGAGCACGACGGCGACGACCGGCAGCGGGCTGACCAGCACGCCGACCGCGACCGGCAGGGACTGACCGATCGCCGCGCCCACGACGCCTCCTCAGGGGCCGTCGCTCAGACGTTCTCCTCGAACGCCTCCCGGAGCTTCGCCTCCTCCTCGGCGGAGAGGTTGGTCTGGATGAGCTCGCCGTGGAAGCCCTGGGCCTGGAGCTGCTCGTGCACGCGGTCGAGCACCGCGCCGGACGCATGACGAAGAGGGCGGACGTGCCCGGCGTGACCTTGTTGCGGACGGAGTCGATGAAGTCGTCGTCGATGCCGACGTCGGTCAGCGAGCCGGCCAGCGCGCCCGTCGCCGCGCCGATCGCGGCGCCGAGGAGCGGCACGAAGAAGATCAGCCCGAACAGCAGGCCCCAGAACGTGCCGCCGAGCGCGCCGACCGCCGCGGTGCTGTTGGCCTGGCGGGTCTTGGGCTTCTTCTTCCCCTCCTCCCACGACACGATCGCCGCGTCCTGGACCTGGATGAGCTCCTGCTTCTGTAGGGCGAGCAGGGCGTCCTCCGCCCGCTGCGCGCCGTCGGGGGTGTCGAACTTCCACACGGTCAGCGTTGCCACGTCAAACCCTCTTCCGTCGTACTCGCGTCGTACCGGTCGATGGTGCGCAGTGCACCCGCGTCCTTGCGGGCGCCTCGACGGTATTGCGCCCCGGACCGCACTGCCACCCGAACCCGACGGCGTCGCGGCCTGCCCGGTCGCCCGGCAGGTCGGGACACCCGCCCCTGGGGCCCGGGACACGTCCCGCCGCAGCCTGTGCCGGTCATGAGCACCGGCGCAGCACCGCGCCCGACCAGGAAGGCACGACCATGCAGGACAACCCGATCACCACCACCGCGCCCGTCGCCGGCGCCTCGTCCCGCCGCGGCCGTGGCGCGACGTCGCGTGCCTGGGCGTGGACCGGCGTCGCCGCCGGCGCCCTCGGCCTCGTCTCCGTGCAGGCCTCGATGACCTTCGGCGCGAACTGGGAGGAGACCGCCGGCGACGCCGACGCGATCGTCGCCGACATGGCCGGCCGCCTCGGCACGCAGCTCGTCTTCCACACCGCGACGATCGTCTGCGCGCTCCTCGTGCTCGTCTTCGCCGCCGGGCTCAAGCGGCGGCTCGACGCGCAGGCGCCCGCGGGCTCGCTGGTCCCGACGGTCGCGGGCTGGGGCCTCGTGCTCGTGTCCGTCGCCGGGCTGCTCGGCTCGGGCCTCGACACGCAGTTCCTCTTCGCCTTCGCCGAGCCCGAGCTCGTCGTCCCGGAGTCCGGCGCGTTCTACGTCGACTGGGTCGCGACGATCCCGTGGCTGTGGGTCGGCGCGGGCGTCAGCGGCGTCGCGCTCGGGGTCGCGGCGCTGCGGCACTCGGCGGCACCGCGCTGGATCGGCGTCGTCGGCGTCGTGCTCGGTGGCCTCGCGCTGCTGACCGGCATCTCCCCGCTGCAGTACATGGCCGGGTTCGTCGGACCGGTGTGGCTCCTGGTCACGGCGCTGGGCTTCGCGCTCGGGGACCGGCGCTGAGTCTCGGGCGGACGGGTGATGTGCGCGCCGGGCCCTTCTCCTCGGGCCCGGCGCGGCTCTACCGTGTGGCCGTGGCCGAGCCCGGGCCCGGCCGCGCCGGGACCTCCCGCACGAGCAGGACCATCGGGGTGACCGTCGCGGTCGTCACCTGGTCCCTCGGCGTGTCCGCGCTCCTGCTGCAGCTCACGTCGGGCGTACCCCTGCTGCTCGGCGACCTCCTGTTCGTCGTCGTCGACGCGACCGTCGCGCTCGTCTACGGCACCGTCGCGGCGGTGGTCCTCGCGCGGCGTCCGCACGTCGTGGGCTGGCTCGTCGCGCTCGCGGCGGTCGGCGGCGGCGTGGCCGCGCTCGGCGGCGCGTGGCGCAGCTACGCCTCGACCCACCCGGCGCTCCCCCCGTTGTCACCGCTCACCGACGCGTACGGCTGGGCGTGGGTCCCGGGCACCGTCGGCCTGTTCGTGCTCGTCCCGTGGTTCGTCCGGTCCGGCCGGCTCGGGGCCGGGGCGTGGTGCGGCGTCGCCGCCGGCGCGGCCTCGATCGCGCTGTTCCTGCTCGCACCCACCGGCGACCCCCGCCCGGCGATCGCCGCGGTCGTGGTCGTCGGTCTGGTCACGGCCGCCGCGACGGCGTGGCGCTGGCGCCGCGGCCCCGTCTCCGACCGACGCGGGCTCGGCCTGCTCGCGCTCGGCACCGCGCTCATGGCGCTGTCGTTCGTGCCGCTGCTCGGCACGTGGGCCGACACCGAGGTCGTGCTCGCCCTCCCGCTCACGCACCTCGCGTGCCAGGCGCTGTTCCCCGCGGCGATCCTCGTGTGCGTCCTGCGCAACCGGCTGTGGGGCGTCGACCTCGCGCTGTCGCGCGCGACCGTCGCCGCGATGCTCGCGCTCGCCCTGGCCCTCGTCTACGGAGTGGTCGTCGTGGTCGCGGCGACCGTCGTCGACGGCCCGGCGGCGCAGGTCCTCGCGGCCGTCGGCGTCGCGGTGGCCGTCACGCCGCTGCACGCGTGGCTGCGGCGGCGCGTCCGCGCGCTCGTGTACGGCGACGGCGGCGACCCGGGCCGCGCCGCCCTCAGCGTCGGGCGGCACCTGTCCACCGCCTCCACGGCCGAGGACCTGGTCGCCGGGCTCGCGGTCGGCATCCGCGAGGCGCTGCGGCTGGAGTCCGTGACGGTCGAGTGGCCCGTCACCGCGTCCGGGGACGTCGGGGACGTGGCGCCCGGGGCCGCGGTCGTGCGCGACGTCGAGCACGGCGGGCGCGTCCTCGGGCGGGTACACGGGGTGGCGCGCGCGGGCGAGCGTCTCGACCCGCGCACGCGCGACGCGCTCGACCAGCTCCTGCCGGTGCTCGGCGCCGGGCTGGCTCTCGCGCAGGGCGCGCGCGAGCTCGAGGCGGCGCGCGACGCGACGACGCGCGCCCGCCTCGCCGAGCGGCGCGTCATCCGGCGCGAGCTGCACGACGGCGTCGGGCCCTGGCTCACCGGGCTGCGCCTCGGTCTGCAGGGCGCGCGCAACGTGCTCGAGACCGACCCCGCCGCGGCGACGGCGATCCTCGACGCGCTCGGCGCCGAGGCGGAGCGGCGCGTCGAGGACGTGCGCTCCCTCTCGCGCAGCCTCTTGCCGCCGTCGCTCGACGAGCTCGGGCTCGAGGCGGCCCTCGGCGAGCTCGCGGGGCGGCAGGCCGTCGCGGGCTTCGTCGTCGACGTGCGCTGCGACCCGTGCGCCGGTCTCGACCCGCGCGTCGCCGCCGCCGCGTACGCGATCGCGAGCGAGTCGGTCGTCAACGCCGCGCGGCACTCGGGTACGGCGGAGTGCCGGCTGACCGTCGAGGTGCTCGACGACGCGCTCGTCGTCATGTGCGAGGACGCCGGCGTCGGCGTCGCGCCCGGTGCGCGGGCGGGGGTCGGCTCCCGGTCGGTGCGCGAGCGCGCGGAGGAGCTCGGCGGGCGCGTCGAGGTCACGGCCGCCGTGCCCGACGACGACGGGTCCGGAGGTCTGGCGCCCGGCGGGCCGGTGACCGGCAGGCCGGTGACCGACGGCGCGCGGCCGGGGACGCGCGTGCGCGCCGTCCTGCCGCTGGTGCCGGGCGGAGTGTCGCTCGCCACGAGGGTCGGGACGGCCACGGACGAGGTCGTCGCGTGAGCGGCGCGGCGGACGGCGCGACCTCGGACGCGGGGCCACGGTCGATCGACGTCGTCGTGGTGGACGACCACCCCCTCTTCCGGCTCGGGCTCGTCGCGCTGCTCGGCTCGCTCGACGGCGTGCGCGTCGTCGGGCAGGCCGCGTCCGCGGCGCAGGCGCGGTCGGTGCTCGGGCTCGACGGCGTGGCCGACAGCGCCGAGACGCCGGCCCCGATGCCTCCCGCGGCCCCCGACGTCGTGCTCGTGGACGTGGACCTCGGTGACGGGTCGGGGGTCGACGTCACGCGCGACCTCGTCCGCGCTCGGCCCGGCGCGCGCGTGCTGGTCGTGACGATGCACGAGGACGCGGACGTCGTCGTCGCCGCGGTGCGCGCGGGCGCCCGCGGCTACCTCGTGAAGTCGGCGAGCCCCGCGGAGGTCGAGCGCGCGGTGCGGTCGGTGGCCGACGGCGCGATGATCCTCGCCCCGGCGGTCGCCGAGCAGGCGATGGCGTACGTCGTCGGGGGCCGGTCCGCCGCGCGCGTGCCGTTCCCGCAGCTCACGGACCGCGAGCGCGAGGTGCTCGACCTCGTCGCCGCCGGGCTCGACAACACGGCGATCTCGCGGCGGCTGGTGCTCAGCCCGAAGACGGTGCGCAACCACGTGACGAACGTGCTCACCAAGCTGGCCGTGCGCGACCGCGCCGCCGCGATCGTCCGCGCGCGGCAGGAGGGGCTCGGGGGCGCATGAGCGCGGCCGCCACCGGCGCCGAACCCCGGGTCGCCGGGTACCGCAGCCCGCCGAACCCCGGGTTGTCCGTCAGGACGGCGGCTCGGTGGCGCGCAACCCGGGGTTCGGCACAGGATCGGTCACGCGCCGTCGTCCTCGATGACCGACAGCACGTTGCCCGCCGGGTCGGTGAACCACGCGATGAGCGGGCCGCCGCCGCGGAACACGAAGTCCTCGTCCGTCTCGACGGGCGTGCCCGCGTACCGCTCGAACGCCACCCCGCGCTCGCGCAGCGCCGCGACGGCGGCCGGCACGTCGGGCACCGGGAAGTTGAGGATCGTGAACGACGCCGGCTCGTGCGCGTCGCCCTTCGGGTACGCGAGGACGCCCGTCGTCCCGGGCACGTCGATCCACAGCATGTCGTCGCCGCGCACGGGCAGGCCGAGCACGTCGCCGTAGAACCGCCGGGCAGCGTCGACGTCGTCGACCGAGAATCCGCTGAACGCCTTGTCGAGCATGTCGCCTCCTGGGGCCGGGCGGGGCCGGTGCCCCGCTCCAGGACCGACCGTCGCGGCGCGGCGCAGTCATCGGTCGAGCGCTGCACCCGGGGACGAGGGATGCACCCGGAGGTGCATCTCTCGCGCAGAAGTGCGTCGCTCGGGAGCCCGTCGGCGGCGTGCGGCAGGATGGCGCCATGACCGAGAGCACCGAGGCACCGGCGGCCGGCAGCGACGGCACCACGGGCACCGACCTTCTCCTGCTGGACACCGCGTCGCTGTACTTCCGGGCGTTCTTCGGCGTCCCCGACTCGCTCAAGGCGCCCGACGGCACGCCGGTCAACGCGGTGCGCGGTCTGCTCGACATGATCGCGACGCTCGTCACCGACCGCGACCCGACCGCCTCGTCGCCTGCTGGGACGACGACTGGCGGCCGGCGTTCCGCGTCGAGGCGATCCCGTCGTACAAGGCGCACCGCGTCGCGCGCGAGGAGCCGGGGACGACGGGCGTCGAGGAGGTGCCCGACAAGCTCTCGCCGCAGGTGCCGGTGATCGTCGAGGTGCTCGCGGCGCTCGGGATCGCGCGCGTCGGGTCGCCGGGGTACGAGGCGGACGACGTCATCGGCACGCTCACGGCGCGCGAGGTCGCGCGCCGTGCGGGCGACGGCGCCACCCCGGTCGAGCCGGCCGAGCGCGCCCGCGTCGAGGTCGTCACCGGCGACCGCGACCTGTTCCAGCTCGTCGACGACGCGGCGGGCGTGCGGGTCCTGTACCCGTCGAAGGGCGTGAAGAACCTCGAGCTCGTCGACCAGGGGCGCCTCGCCGAGCGGTACGGCGTGCGCACCGGCGCCGGGTACGCGGACATGGCCGTGCTGCGCGGCGACCCGAGCGACGGCCTGCCGGGCGTCCCGGGCATCGGCGAGAAGACGGCCGTCGCGCTCCTCGACCGCTACGGCGACCTCGCGGGCGTGCTCGCCGCGCGCGACGCCGCGGACCCCGGGCTCACCGCGACGCAGCGCCGCCGGCTCACGGAGGCCGCGGACTACCTCGACGTCGCGCCGACGGTCGTGCAGGTCGCGCGCGACGCTCCCGTGGGCGACGTCGACGACGCGCTGCCGGCGGCTCCCGCCGACCCGGACGCGCTCGACGCGCTCGCCGAGCGGTGGGGGCTGGGCTCCTCGGTCCGCCGGGTGCTGGACGCACTCGCCCGCTGACGCGGCGTCGCGCCGCCGCGGCGCCCCGCTGACCTGCGATGTCACAGAGCCGGCCGCGGGCCGTCCCTCCGGTGTGGGCGCCTCGAGGCGCCGGCCCATCGACCGGAGGTTCCGCATGTCCAGCACCGTCTCGTCGTCCGCGACGACCGCACCGCTGCCCGACGACGTCGCCGCGCTCCGCACCCGAGTCACCGGTTCCGTCCTCGCCCGGCGCGAGGTCGTCGACGGCGGCCGCACCCCGGGGGACGCGGTCCCCGCGCACAGCACCCTCATCCTCAACGACCCGCAGCTCGCCGTGCTCGCCGCGTCGGAGCGCGACGTCGTCGAGACCGTGCGGTTCGCGGCGGAGCACGGCCTGACCGTCCGTCCGTACGCGACCGGCCACGGCGGCGCCACGCCGATCGTCGACGGCGTCGTGGTCGACACCCAGTCGCTCGCGGGCGTCGAGATCGACCCGTCCACGCGCGTCGCGCGGATCGCGCCGGCACCCGCTGGCGGTCCGTCGTGGAGGTGGCCGCCGGCCACGGCCTCGCCCCGATCACGGGCTCGTCGGGCAGCGTCGGCGTCGTCGGCTACCTCCTCGGCGGCGGCCTCGGCCCGCTCGCGCGCAGCCACGGCGCCTCCTCCGACCGCGTGCGCGGGCTCCGTGTCGTGCTCGCGGACGGGTCCGTGGTCGAGACGACCGCGGAGCACGAGCCCGACCTGTTCTGGGCGCTGCGTGGCGGCAAGGGCGGTCTCGGGATCGTCACGCGGGTCGACGTCGAGCTCGTCCCGCTGCGCACCCTGTACGGCGGGTCGCTCACCGTCGACGGCGCGGACGCCGCCGACGTGCTGCGCGCGTGGACGCGCTGGACGACGACCGCGCCCGACGACGTCACGACCTCCGTCGTGATCCTCTCGCTGCCCGACCTGCCGTTCGTGCCCGAGCCGCTGCGGGGGCGGACCGTGCTCAACCTCCGATTCGCCTACCCCGGCGACGCGGCCGAGGGCGAACGCCTGGCCGCGCCGCTGCGCGCGGTCGCACCGGCGCTCGTCGACACGATCGGCGAGATGCCGGCGGCGGCGATCGCGACGATCCACGCCGACCCGGACGACCCGGGGCCGTCGTGGGTCGCGGGCGCGGAGCTGCGCACGATCGACGACGCGTTCGTCGACCGGTACCTCGGCGCGTACGGCCCCGGGGGCGACTCGCCGTTCCTCGGCGCGGAGATCCGGCACCTGGGCGGGGCCGTGGCGCGGGACGTGCCCGGCGGCTCGGCCGTGGGCGGGCGCACCGGCGACTACCTGCTGGCCTTCGTCGGCATGAACCCGCCGCTCGTCCCCGCGATGGTCGCGAGCTTCGCGGACTTCACCGCGTGGTCGGCGCCGTGGGCCGCGAGCGAGACGAACGTCAACTTCCTCCCGGCGCCGTGGACCGAGGAGATGCTCGCGCGGGCGTGGTCGCCCCAGACGCTCGCACGGCTGCGTGAGGTCCGGAGCCAGTACGACCCGGACGGGCGCTTCCCCTTCGGGGCCTGACCGCCGCGTCGTCGGGCTCCGGCCGGGTGCCGGTGCCCGACGGCGCGCGGTCGCCTATCCCGCGTCGACCCGGGCCCGCGCGGCGCGCTCCTGGACGGCCGCGAGGTCGAACGACGGCCGCCCGCCGACCGTGCCCACGGCGAGCACGGCGGCGGCGGACGCCCACCACGCCGTCTCCTCGTGCGCCCGCCCGTGCAGGAGGCCCGCGGCGAGCGCGGCCGTGAACGCGTCGCCCGCACCGGTCGGGTCCGCCACGGGTCCGTCGAGGGGCGGCATGACGACGTGCCCGCCGTCCCACGCCACGACGTTCTCCCCGCGGCCGGCCGCCAGCGCGACGAGCCCGGGTCCGTCGGAGCACAGCTCGCGCGCCGCCTCGACCGTCGACGCGACGTCGTCGCCGGGGTCGCGCCCGACGAGGGCGGCCGTCTCGGCGGCGTCGGCACGCAGCACGTCCGCGTGCGCGAGGAGCTGCTCGCGCACGTCGCCGTCGGGCGGCGCGCCGTCGGCCACGACCAGGGCCCCGGCGCGCGCGGCCGTGCGCAGTCCCTCGAGCACCGCCGCGCGCGGCTGCTGGAGCTGCAGGAGCACGGCGTCCGCCGCCTCGAGCCGGGCCGCCGACGCGCGGACGTCGGCCGCGGTCAGCAGCGTGCCGCACGGCACGTCCTCGAGCAGCCGACGCGTGCCGTCGGCCTCGACGACGTCGTGAGCAGCGCCGTCGCGCAGCCACCGCGCCGGACCACACCGTCGGTGTCGAGCCCGTCCGCGCGCGCCTGGGCCAGCACGTCGCGACCGGCGTCGTCGTCGCCCACCACGCCCACGACCGCGGCGTCGAGGCCGAGGCGCAGGCACGCGAGCGCCTGGTTCGCGCCCTTGCCGCCGAGCAGCTCCCGGCGCTCGCGCACCGCCGTCGACCCTCCGCCGTCCGGCAGCGTGTCGATGGCGAGGACGAGGTCGCGCGCGACCTGCCCGAGCACGACGACGGTCGGCGACCCGGTCGTCACGCGCGCTCGGTCCGTCCGCGGGCTCGGGCGGGAGGTGCGGCCCTCAGGCGTCCGGGTCCTTGAGCGGGTCGTGCCCGAGCGACATGAGGCGGTGCCGCCACTCGGTGTCGCCCGCCGTGGGCTCCTCCGCCGACCCGCGGATCTCGGTGATGCGGTCGACGACGCGCCGCATCGCCTCCGCGTCCGCGGGCGTGAGGTCCGTGCGGCGCTTGCCGAGGATCTCCAGGACCGCCCGCGACAGGTCGCCGCCCGCCTGGTCCGGCAGGGCGTCCGAGCCAGGGCCGGAGGCGTCGGTCGCGAGCCACTCGCGCAGCTCCCGGGAGGTCATGTTCACGACGTCGTGGAACTCCTGCCACAGGTCGCCGCTCTCGTCGGTGCTCGTCATGCTCGCTCCTTCCCCTGGATCACGTGGAGCCGTGCTCGCACCCGACCGTAGGCAGATGCACGCCCGCAGGCACGTCGGACGGCGGGGTGCCGAGACGCGCGCCGGGCGAGGCGTGGGGGTTGTGAGGACGTCTCGGGAGGGACCGGCCGTGCGATCGTCAGGACGCGTAGCGTGCAAGCCTGCGCCGACCTCCTCCCTCGGCGGCGCGACGAACCCCGGAGGACGACGATCCCACGCACAGCACGCGCAGCCCGCGGAGCAGCCGCGGTCGCGCTCCTCGCCGTGCTCGCCGCCGGGTGCACCACGGCGGGCGACCCGCCGTCGTACCGGGAGCGCGGCTACCCTGCCGCTCCCGCGCAGGACCTCCCCGCGAGCGGCCTCGACGATGCCGAGCTCGCCGAGCGGCCGATCGCCGAGCTCCCCGACCCGGCCTGGGCCGCCCGCACCGCCGAGCGCACCGGGATCCCGGAGCGCGTCGTCGCGGCCTACGCCGGCGCGTCGCTACGGATGTCGACCGACCGTCCGCAGTGCGGCATCGGGTGGAACACGCTGGCCGGGATCGGTGCCGTGGAGTCCGTCCACGGCAGCTACGGCGGGTCGTCCGTGTCGACCGACGGACTGGTGGCCCCGCCCATCACCGGCGTGCCGCTGGACGGCAGCGACGGCGTGATGGCGATCCCGGACACCGACGGCGGCCTCCTCGACGGCGACGACGAGTGGGACCGCGCGGTCGGGCCCATGCAGTTCATCCCGACGACATGGGAGCAGTACGCGCAGGACGGCGACGGGGACGGCGAGACCGACCCCCACCACGTCGACGACGCCGTCCTCAGCGCGGCCGCCTACCTGTGCGAGCGCGGCGGGACGCTCACCACCGACGACGGCTGGAACACCGCCGTCACGGCGTACAACCGGTCCCGGCCGTACGCGCACGACGTCGCCGATCAGGCTGCGGCGGTCGCCGAACCGCCGGCCGCCGAGGGGTGACGGACGCACATCGCTAGAGCGCGCACCGGAACGAATTGAGTGCTCCGCAGTACGAGCGGTTGCCGCTGCCGAGGCCGTGCAGGGCCTGCGTAGTCGCGGCAATCGGGCGCCGAGGACTAGAGATAGTTGTGCACGGTCTTGCGGATGTGCTCGGCGTGCTCGTAGATCTCGTCGAGAGACGTGATCGGGTGTCGTGTCTCGACCTTGTCCTCGTCGAACAGGCCGAGATACTTCTGGCCGGTGTTGAAGTGCAGGCGCGCGATCGGCTTGCGGTTGTTGTCGTCGAGCAGGATGCCCATGTAGCTCTTGGTGTCGCGGTGGACGATGCGCGCCGGCGGGACCTCGCTGCAGGCGATGGCCCGCACGATCTGGTAGCCCTCGACCTCCTCGAGAGTGGTCTCGATGCCGCGTTCGTCGGACGGCTTGGCATCGGCGACGCTCTCCTCGGCGGCCTCGGTCCCGGTCATGGGTACGGTCGCGTCGGTGTAGGTCTGGCCGCCGAGCGCTGCCTTGAGCCGGTCGTTGACCTGGTCGGCGAGGAACTGCTTCATCGCCTTGGTGACCAGGACGCGGAACTGCTCCTTGACCTTCTGCGTGAACGAGCCGTCGTAGACCTGGTTCGTCAGCGCCTTGACCCACTCGTCGTCCGGCTCGCGGAACTGGGAGGTTAGTGCGCGCTTGATCGCGCCGATGTACTTGAGCTCCTCGGCGGCGCTGACGATCGAGTCGAGATCGAAGGCGTCCTTGGTGAGCTTCTGCACCTCGGGGATGAGCGTCTCGTCGAGGTCGAGCAGGTCCAGCTGGAGGAACGGCTTCTCGTCCATCCGGTTGGGCTTGTCGAGGTCGGTGAAGAAGTGGAAGTGCTGGCCGTTGGTGAGGATCGCGATACGTGCGTTCGTCGTCGCGAAGTAGCGGAACAGCTGCGAGGCGTGGTTCAGGCTGAGCGGTGCCCCAACAGTCTTGGCCTCGATAAGCATCTGCAGCTCGCCATCCTTCACGATGGCGTAGTCGATCTTCTCGCCCTTCTTCGTCCCGACGTCAGCGGTGAACTCCGGGATCACCTCGCTGGGGTTGAACACGTCGTATCCCAGCACCAAGGAGATGAACGGCATGACGAAAGCGTTCTTCGTCGCTTCCTCCGTACCGATGGATGCCTTCTGCTGCTCGACCTTCGTCGCCAACGACGCCAACCGCTCGCCGATCTCCACCTTGAAACCCCTCGCTCGGAATCTACTCGTGCCCGGAGCCTAATGGCCCCCACTTCAGAGAAAAAGGGCCTCGTGACGCCGCTGCGGGTGAATAGTGCGAGCCCGAAAGGCAGGGCGACTCGAGTCATCCTGGGCCTCGAGCAGCTCACGGACGCGACGTGATCGAAATGCACGAGGCGCGCGTCCCGTGGCAGAGCGAGCCGATGGGGTGCGGCACCCGGTGGTCGGCGGAGGTCGCGATCGACCCCGTCGTCCGCTGACCACCGCCGGGCGGCGCCGTCCGGTCGGAGCGGGTCAGGCCGCGGCGTCGCCGCTGCGCGCGTCGGCGTGCTGCGTCGCGAGCTGGCGGAGCGCGGCCGCGGCGTCGAGGGCGTTGCCGACCTCGCCGTCGCGCGCGGCGACGAACCCGCACCACACGAGCTGGCGGGCGAGCGCCTCCTCGTGCTCGGCGAGGGTCAGGGTCGACGCGGTGCGCATGGCGCGGACGAGGGAGTCGAGGGCGAGGTCGTGCAGGCCGAACAGGTCCGTCTGCGGGCTGTGCTCGAGCACGCCCGTGGTCCGCACGTCGATCGCGGTGCGCAGCGCCTCGCGGAGGCGGCGCTCGGCGGGCTTCGCCGTCGGGCGGCGCAGCGCGCCGGGGCGGGCGCGGAGCCGGCGGTGGAAGTCGGCCAGCTCGTGCGGCGAGAGCACGGGCGGCAGGACGGTGTCCACGCGGCGGGTGCTGCCGCCCTGCGGGAGCGCGGGGTGGCTGCGGCGGGTCAGGGTGGCGTAGCCCCACAGCGTGGGCAGGACGACCTGGTGGACGGACGTGCGGGTCACGGCGGGACCTCCGATCGGGGGCACGGGCGGCGGCGATGCCGCCGGAGGGTCAGGGGGCGCTGGCGGGGTCGACGTCCGTCGGCGGCGAGGCGTCGGGCTCCGCGGCGCTCGGTGGACGGGGGGTCGTCGTCCCGTCCGGCAGCTCGTCGCGGTGACCGGACGCGTCGACGTCGCCGACCGCGCCCGCGGACCAGCTCATGCGCATCCCGATCTCCCTCCGCCTCCCGTCCGGGAACGGCGTCCGTCCTGGACCCGCCGCGGCGCGGTGGGTCAGCGCCCTCTATGCCCCGTCCCCGGCGCTCAGCCGTACGCCCGCCGACCGAAGGCGATCGCGCCCGGCACGTCGTCCGACGGCCCACGAGCTGCAACACGGAGGAAACGCGGTGGTCGACCGGGAGAAACGTCGCGGTCGGACGATGGTCGTGCGCCGGTCACAGGACCGGCGCACCAGCCACCGTCGGACCGGCGCGTCGCCGGTCGACGGGCGTCCCGCCGGTCCGACCCCTCGGAGGCTCTCGTGCCCGACCACCGCCCCCTCTTCTCCTCCCCCGGCACGACGACGGCCCCGGACCCCGCGGAACGTCCCCGCACCCGACGGGCCGACCGCGTCACCCGCCTCGAGGACCTCGACCTCGGGCTCGCCGCCACGGGCCGGCCGCGGCAGCCGGCGAACGCCGGGGACGAGCTGACCGTGGACCCGGCCGACCGCCGTCGGCGCGCTCGCGCGGCGCTGCTCGACCTGCGCCGCGACGTCATCCGGCGCAGCGCCGGCTACTGACCGACCGCGGTCGGCGCTCGACGACCGCTCGGCCTTCCCGTGACCTGAGGCGTCTGCCAGGATGACGCCGTGCCGCAGCCCGTGACGTCCGCACCGACCGGCCTGGACGGGTCTGCCGGTGCCACCCCGCACGGCGCCGTCCCCGCGGGGCCCGAGCCGATCGACCCGTGGTCGCTCCCGTACGCGCCGTGGTCGCGCCGGGTGGTCGCCACGCTCCTCGACCTGGCGGTCCTGTCCGGCGCCACGTGGCTCCTGCTCGACACGGCCGGCGTCCCCCCGACCTCGCGCCCGGCGTCGGGGAGACCGCCCCGTCGGACACGGTGGTCGCCCCGTGGACGTCGAGCCCGCTCCTCGTGCTCGTCGTCGTCGCGATGCTCGCTCTCCAGGGATATGCGGGCGCGACGCCCGGCAAGCGCGTCGCGGGGGTCGCGATCGTGCGGGCGGACACGCGTCGCCCGGCAGGATTCCTCGCCGCGGTGCTGCGCGTCGTCGCGCACCTGCTGGACGCGATCCTGCTCATCGGCTACCTGCGTCCGCTGTGGCACGCCGAGCGTCGCACCGTCGCGGACTCGGTCGTCGGGACCGTCGCCGTCCAGACGCGCGAACCCCCGCCGCACCCGTGGTTCGCCCGCTTCCGGCACCCGCCGAGCGCGGCCCGCTCGACCGTCGTGAGCGTCGCCGCGGGCCTCGTGTGCGCGCTGGGAATCGGGTTCTCCACGTCGTACACGTCCAGCGGCGGCTCGGCGCTCGTGCTCGACGCGCGGTGCACGTTCGACGCCCCGGGCCCGGGCGTCGCGCCGACCGCGGTGTCCGTCACCCTCGAGGAGAGCTGGTCCACGCAGACCCGCCTGTGGGTCACGCGGGACGAGCCGCAGGAGCCGGACCCCGTCGACGCGCGCTGGGAGTGGTTCGACCCGCGGCCCGGGAACCAGCGGGTGCGGCTCGAGGCGACCATCACCGACCGGCAGGGCGGCGACCCGTTCACCGTCGTGCAGGACCCGGCGGAGCGCGCCGACACGTGGACCGGCGAGCAGGTGCCCTCCGACACCGCCCGCGTCCCGGGCGACGTCGTGGAGCGCTACCCGGACGGCTGGTCGCTCACGACGCGCATGCTCGTGGACGGCGCCGAGGTCGCGTCCTGCACCACGACGGACGTCGGTCCCGCCGCGTAGGTTGGGGCCATGCGGATCGGAGCCCACCTCGACCAGTCGGACGTCATCGCGCAGGCCCGCGCCCTCGGGGCGGACGTCGCGCAGATCTTCCTGGGCGACCCCCAGTCGTGGAAGGGCCCCGAGTTCACGTACCCCGGCGGCGCCGAGGCGCTCAAGGCCGACGCCGCGGAGGCCGACCTCCAGCTCGTCGTGCACGCGCCGTACGTCATCAACGTGGCGTCGACGAACAACCGGATCCGCATCCCGAGCCGCAAGCTCCTGCAGCAGATGGCCGACGGCGCGTCGGCGGTCGGCGCGACGGGCCTCGTCGTGCACGGCGGCCACGTCACCGGCAAGGACGACCCCGCGAAGGGGTTCGACAACTGGCGCAAGGCGATCGACGCGCTCGAGACGGACATCACCGTCTACATCGAGAACACGGCGGGCGGCGACTTCTCCATGGCCCGCCGGCTCGAGCGCATCGAGGGGCTGTGGGCCGCGGTCCAGCAGGCCGACGGGGCGGACAACGTCGGCTTCTGCCTCGACACGTGCCACGCCTGGGCGGGCGGCATCGACCTGACCACCGCCGTCGAGCAGGTCCGCGCGATCACTGGGCGCGTCGACCTCGTGCACCTCAACAACAGCCGCGACGCCGCCGGGTCCGGTGCCGACCGGCACGCGAGCCTCACCGCCGGGACGATCGACCCCGAGCTGCTGCTCGGCGTCGTGCGGGCGGCGGACACCTCCGTCGTCTGCGAGACGCACGCCGACGTCCCCGCGGACGTCGCGTGGCTGCGCGAGACGGTGGGCTGAGCCGGTGGACGCGCCGCACCCGCCCACGGGCCCCGCGATCCCGATGCCGCTGCGCAACGTGACGATCGACGCGCGCGACCCGCGGGCGCTCGCGGACTTCTACCACCGGCTCACCGGGTGGGCGTGGACGCCGGGCCACGAGGCGCCCGACCCGGCCGGCGACGACTGGCTCACGCTCGAGTCCCCCGGCGACGGCATCACGCGGCTCGCGTTCCAGCGCTCCGACGCGACCGTGCCGCCGTGGCCCGGCGGCGCACGCGTGCACGTCGACCTCCGCGTCCCCGACCTCGACGCCGCGCACGAGCACGCGCTCGCGTGCGGGGCGACGCCGCTCACCGGCACGCCCGAGGAGGAGGGCCACCCCGAGGACCCGTTCCGCGTCTACGCCGACCCCGAGGGCCACCCGTTCTGCCTCTGCGCCCCGCTGCCCTGAACCTCGTGCGGCCCCGGGTGAACCGGACGGCGCCCCGTCCCGTCTACCGGGTGACGACGTGTCGCGCAGGGGGCGCGGCGCACCACGACGGAGGGAGACGCACGTGCGCACGAGGACGACGGTCCTGCTGGGGGTCGGTGCCGCGGTGGTCGTGCTGGGAGGAGCGGCGGTCGTGTTCGGTCCCGGGCTCTACGCCGACTGGTCCGAGGACCGCGCGCAGGCCGCGCCGACGCTCGACGCCGCGACCGGCAGCACGCTCGACGCCGATGCGCTCGAGGGGACCTGGGACGTCGGCGCCGGCTCCTTCGCGGGGTACCGGCTCGACGAGATCCTCAACGGCGAGGACGTGACCGTGACGGGCCGCACCGAGGACGTCACCGGGTCGGTGACGCTCGCCGACGGGTCCCTCACGGACGCGAGGTGGTCGTCGACATGACGACGGTGGCGACCGACGTGGCCAACCGCGACGCCTACTTCCGCGACACCGCCCTCCAGGTCGGCGAGCACCCGACCGCGACGTTCGTCCTCACCGAGCCGGTCGACGTGCCCGACGCCGCGGGCGCGGTCGAGCTCGCCGGCGACCTGACGATCCGTGGGGTGACGCAGCCCGTCACGGTCGACGCGCAGATCGGCACGAGCGGCGACGACGTCCAGGTGATCGGGGACATCCCGATCACCTTCGCCGACTACGGCGTCGAGGCGCCCAGCCTCGGGTTCGTCGAGGTCGAGGACACGGGCAGCGTCGAGTTCAGCCTCGCCCTCACGCAGGCCTCCTGAGCACGGTGGTCACCGACGACGGGACCGGGACGACGGTCGGGTCCGCGGGACCGGTCGCCGACGAGCTGCTGCGCGCGGTCCACGCGGCGCACGGGGCGGCACTGCACCGGTACGTCGCCCGGCTGACCGACGACGCCCGCGCCCAGGACGTCGTGCAGGAGACGCTGCTGCGTGCGTGGAGCCACCCGGAGGTGCTCGAGCGGCCCGAGGGGTCGGTGCGCGCGTGGTTGTTCACCGTCGCGCGGAACCTCGTCGTCGACGACTCGCGGCGCGCGCACCACCGGCGCGAGCTCGCGAGCCCGCACCTGCCCGAGCACGGCGAGGACGACGCGACGCAGGCCGTCCTCGACGCCTGGCTCGTCGGCGACGCGCTCGTCGCGCTCTCGCCCGAGCACCGCGCCGTCGTCGTCGGCGCCTACTACCGCGGCCGGTCGGTCGCCGAGCTGGCGGCCGAGCAGGGGGTGCCGCCCGGGACCGTGAAGTCCCGCATGCACTACGCGCTCCGCGCGCTGCGCCTGGCGCTGCAGGAGAAGGGAGTCACCTCATGACCACCGCCCCTCCCCCGGACCCGTACCACGACTGGGACGCCGCCTACGTCCTCGGCGCGCTCGGTCCGCAGGAACGCCGCGACTTCGAGCGGCACCTCGCGACATGTGCGGCGTGCCGTGAGTCCGTGGCCGCGCTCGCGGGCATGCCCGGGATCCTCGGCATGCTCACCCCAGAGCACGCGACGGCGCTCGCCGACCCCGACGCGCGCCCCGCAGCCCCTCGGGGACGCGGCGAGGACGGTGGGGCGGACGGCGCGACGCGCGGTGCGTCGGACGGCGGGGCGGGCGGGCAGCCCGGACGGGACGCCGACGTCGTCCCGCTCTCCGACCTGGCCGCGAGGTCGCGCCACCGGCGTGCCCGACGCCGCGGGCTGCTCGCCGCCGCGGCCGTCGCCCTCGTCGTGGCCGGGGGCGCGACGGGTGCGGTGCTCGCGGGGTGGCCCGGCGCGGAACCCGACCCCGTGGCGTCGCCCGCGGAGCGGGCCCCGGGCGCGCCGGTGACGCCGGCCACGACCGTCGAGCTGCTGCCCGTCGACGGCACGGACGTGCGCGCCGAGCTCGTGCTCACGCCCGTGGCGTGGGGGACGCGGCTCGACTGGTCGTGCTCCTACCCGGCGGACGCCGGAGCGGGCGGCACCTACGAGCTCGTGCTCGTCGACGACACGGGCGCCCGTGAGGTCGTCGCGACGTGGTCCGCGACGCAGGCCGGGCGCTCGGACGGGCTCGGGGCGTCGTCGGCGGTCCCGCTCGACGGCATCGCGCGCCTGGAGCTCGGCGTCACGGGGCTCGACCGGCCGCTCGCCGCCGCGGACGTCCGCCCGCCCGTCTGAGCGGGTCCCGTCGCGAGGTAGAACGCGCGGTCGCGAGGTAGAACGCGGCGGGTTCTACCTCGCGACCGGAAGTTCTATCTCGCGCCCCTGCTCTCCTGGGGCCGCCGCCGGCACCGGGGCTCAGCCGTCGTCGACGACGACGGGCCCGCGGCGCAGCTCGAGGTCGATCTGCTCGGCGTCGAGCAGGTCGAGCGCGTGGCTGAGGGCCTGCGAGCTGTAGACGCCGGACGAGCGGGCGTCGAGCAGCACGTCGCGCTGGGCCGCGATCGCCCGTAGGCGCAGCTCCTTGTACTGGGCGAAGACGTCGGCCGACGTCGCCGCGTCCGTGTCGCGCGTCTCGAGCTCGCGCACGACGTCGCGGCGCACGCGCGAGACCACCCCGGGGTCGAAGGACCGTCCGTCGGTGCGGCGCAGGTCGGGCGCGTCGACCACGGAGGCGGCCGCGGCGTCGAGCTCGGCGCGCACGGCCCGCTGGTCGACGTCGCCGGGCGAGACGCCGCCCGCGAGCCCGAGCCGCCGCACGACCCACGGGAGCGTGCCGCCCTGGAGCAGGAGGCTCCCCGCGGCCACCGTGAACGCGACGAGGACGAGGAACGACCGGTGCGCCGTCTCCGCCGGCAGGGACTGCGCGGCGGCGACCGTGACGACGCCGCGCATGCCGGCCCAGACCAGCAGCACACCCTCGCGCGGCCCGAGCGGCTGCTCGCGCAGATAGTCGATGTCGGCGACTCGTCGCCGCAGCACGCTGCGCGCCCGCCCGACGCGCTCCTGTGGGTCGGCTTGCCGCGCCGACCGGCCGCGCGGTGCGTGCAGCGACGGGGCCGGCCCGGCCAGCCGCGGGTCGATCGCCCGCATCTGCGCCGTGACGCCGGTGCCTGCGCCGTCCGCCGCGCTCGCGGTCGGGTCCCGCGGGGCGCCGTCGGGCCCGAACTTCTCGTCCAGCCGCCGCTGGATCCCCGTGATGGCCCCCCGGACCTGCTCGCCCCGCCGCGCGCGGCGCCCGGCGGACCGCACGAGCGGCAGCACGTACGCGGCGCGGACGAGCAGCACCGCGACGATCGTGAGGGCGGCGACCCCGACCGCGCCCCACAGGTCGCCCCGCTCGTCGACGACGTCCTCGACGAGCGCGAACAGCTCGAGCCCCATGAGGAGGAACACCCCGCCCTCGAGGAGCAGCTCGACGGTCCGCCAGTTCGACGCCTCCGAGATCCGGTCCTGCGGACGCAGGTGCCTCGCCGCCCCGTGGCCCGTCACGAGGCCGGCCGTGACGACGGCGACGAGCCCCGACGCCCCGAGCCGCTCCGTCGGCAGGTACGCGACGAACGGGACGACGAACGACACGGCGACGCTGAGCGACGGCCGCGCCAGCCGCGCGCGGACGAACAGACCCACGAGGCCGACCGCGGACCCGACCGCGACCGCGACGACCACGGCCAGCAGGAACTCCCCGGCGACGGACCACAGCGACACGCTCGCTGCCGTCGCGCGATCGCCGAGCGCAGCAGCACGAGCGCGGACGCGTCGTTGAGCAGGCTCTCCCCTTCGAGGACCGTCACGGCGCGCGGCGACGCCCCGAGCCGCTTGACGATCGACGTCGCGACGGCGTCCGTCGGGCTGACGATCGCCCCGAGCGCGATCCCCGTGGACAGCGGGATGCCGGGCACGAGCACCGTGAACAGCAGGCCGAGGAGCACCGAGCTGATGACGACCAGCGCCACGGACAGCCCGCCGATCGCGGTGAAGTCGCGGCGGAAGTCCATCGTCGGCATGCTCACCGCCGACGAGTAGAGCAGCGGCGGCAGCACCCCCGCGAGGATCCACTCCGGCTCGACCTCGATGGCCGGGACCCACGGCAGGAAGCTCACCCCGATACCGAGCAGCACGAGCACGAGCGGTGCCGCGACCCCCGCCTTCGGGGCGAGCACGTTCACCGCCACGATCGCCGCGAGCGCCGACACCGCGAGCGCGATGAGCGTGAGGATCTCGTCCTCCGTGAGCTGGAACGGGAACTCCATCCGACCCTCCGTCCGCGATGTCCGCCGCCGCGAGCGCCGCCGGCCGCTCCAACGTACCGACTGGCGTGCCCGACGGCGCCCGGTCGACGCGGTCGCCGTCACGGGGTGTCGCAAGCCCGCTGCACCGTGTCTACTGGACGTGACCTCCGCGAGAGAGGGCGGTGCCATTAGAGCAGCGGTGTCCACGACGTACGGCCCGCCCGAGGTGGTGCGGGTCCGTGAGGTCCCGGCGCCCGAGCCGGGCCCGGGCGAGGTGCTCGTGCGCAACCAAGCCAGCACGCTCGAGGCCGCGCTCGTCGCCGCGCGGTCGGGCAGGCCGTGGTTCGCGCGCCTCGCCTTCGGGCTGCGCCGACCGCGGTACCCGGTGCTCGGCGGCGAGGTCGCGGGCGAGGTGGTCGCCGTCGGACCCGGGGTGACCCGGTTCGCGGTCGGGGACCGCGTCGTCGGCGTCACGCGCATGGGAGCGGGTGCGCACGCCGAGCTGGTCGTGCTCCGCGAGGACGGCGTGCTCGAGCCGGTGCCCGACGCGCTGAGCGACGTCGACGCCGCCGTGCTGGCGTCCGGACCTCTGACGGCGCTGCCCTTCCTCCAGGTGCACGGCCGGGTCCGGCGGGGCAGTCGGTGCTCGTGGTCGGCGCGTCGGGGTGCGTCGGCACGGCCGCGGTGCAGATCGCCGTGCACGCCGGGGCGCGCGTCACCGCGGTGTGCGGACCGCGCGGCGTCGACCTGGTCCGCGACCTCGGTGCGGCCGAGGTGGTCGACCGCACCGCGGAGGACGTCACGGCGCGCCGGGACCGGTACGACGTCGTGCTCGACGTCGCGGGCGCGAGCTCGTACCGGCGCTGCCGTCACCTGCTCACGGACGACGGCGTGTACCTCGTGACGGTGCCGTCGCCGGCGATCCTGTGGCGAACCCTGTGGACGAGTCGACGCACGCGAGGCCGGCGCGGCGTGGTCGCCTTCACCGGGCTGCGGTCGGAGGCGCAGAAGAGCGAGGACCTGCGCACCGCGCTGCGCCTCGGGGTCGAGGGTGCGCTGCGCCCCGTCGTCGACACCGCGTACCCGCTCGAGGAGATCGCCGCGGCGCACCGCCACGTCGAGCACGGGCACAAGGCGGGGACCGTCGTCGTCACGTTCGCGTGAGGCCGCCGCTCCGTACCGCACGCTGTCGGTGCCGAACCCCGGGTCGTGCGCCGTTCGCGGCCCTGATCGGTACACAACCCGGGGCTCGGCAGGCCGGGCGGTACGCAACCCAGGGCTCGGCGGTCCCGGCGGTACACAACCCGGGGCTCGGCGGTCCCGGGTGGTGGCCCGGGTCGCGGGGAGGCGCGGTGGCGGAGAGGCTGCACGTGCACCCGATCGACCGACGAGAGGTGAGACGTGGACGCGCGCGCACTGCTGGAGGACCTGTTCGGACGCATCGGACCGACGGCCGACCGGGCGGTCGAGGGACTCGACGAGGACGCGCTCACGGCGCGGCTGGACCCCGGGGCGAACACGATCGCGTGGCTCGCGTGGCACCTCGCCCGTGGCCAGGACACCCAGGTCGCCGCAGCCGTGGGGCGCGAGGAGGTGTGGACGCGTGACGGGTGGGCCCGCCGGCTGGACCTGCCGTTCGACGACTCGGCGTCGGGCTACGGGCAGTCGCCGGACGAGGTGGCGCAGGTCCGAGCGAGCGCCGACGAGCTCCTCGGGTACGTGCACGCCGTCCAGGCGGAGTCGGCCGACGTGCTCGGCTCGCTCTCCGACGCCGACCTCGACCGTGTCGTCGACGAGAGCTGGGACCCGCCCATCACGCTGGGGGCGCGCCTGGTGAGCGTCGCCGTGGACAGCCTGGAGCACGCGGGCCAGGCCGCCTACGTGCGGGGCGTGCTCGAGCGCACGGCGCGCGCGTGAGACCGCGCGGGCCTGAGACCGGTCGGCTCAGAGCAGGCCGACGAGCGTGAACGGCACCGTCACGGTCGGGCCGTAGCCGGGGCCCGGTGCGGCCGGGTCGACGACGCGCACCGAGAGCGTGTGGCCGCCGGGCGCGAGGTCGCGGGCCTGGCGCACGAGAGGTGCGTCGCCGAGCGTGTGGACGGTACCGGTCGGCCGGCCGTCGAGGAACGCCTCGACGCGCAGCCCCGGCGTGCCGTCCAGGACGATGTCGGTCGTGTAGAGCGGACCCGACCAGGACCAGCCGCCGAGCTGCCCGGCGACGAGCTCGCCGGGGCCCGGTGACAGCACGCGCGGCAGGTCGAAGACGTACGGGCCGAGCGCCGACGGCGTCGAGGCCTCGTCCCCGACGACCTGGGCGACGTGCAGCGCGTGCTCGCCGACGCCGGCGAGGCGGGTCACGGCGACCTCCCACCCGCCGTCCGGGGTGACGGTCGCGCTCGCCACGACCTCACCGTGCCGGTCCGTGACCCGTACGAGCGCGCCGGGATCGCCCGTCCCGCGCACGACCGGGAACACGGTCAGCGCGCCGGCGGGCGGCGCGGACGACACGACGAGCGGGGCGACCTCCGGCGCGGGTGGCTCCGGGTCCGGCGTCGGCTCCGGTCCGGTGTCGGCTCCGGGTCCGGTGTCGGCTCCGGGTCCGGTGTCGGCTCCGG
>NZ_MKKH01000021.1 GCF_001942335.1 Cellulosimicrobium sp. CUA-896
GCGCCAGGTCCGCAGGACCCGCCCGCCGGCACGTCCCGGCCAGCTGCGCCGGCGGGACCGTCCCTGCCCGGTCGCCGGTCCGACGCGGCGTGCCCCGCTGGTCCGTCCCGCTCGCCGCCGCGGTGGTCGCGGCCGCGGTCCTGCTCGCCGGCACGGCGGCAGGCGTCGACGTCGCCGCGCGCTCCGGCGCGGCGACCCGCGCCGTCGGGTTCGCCGACGTCGTCGTCGCCGGCGTGATCGTCGGGCTCCTCGGCTGGGGCGTGCGCGCGCTGCTCGCGCGCGTCCGCCGCGACGCGCCCGGGCGCGGCGAGCGCGCCTGGCTCGTGGTCTGCGCGGTCGTGCTGCTCGTGTCCCTGCTCGGCCCGCTCGGCGGCGTCGGCGCGGGGTCGGTCGCGGTGCTGCTCGCCGAGCACGTCGCCGTCGGAGCCGTCGTCGCGCTGGGCCTGCGCCGGGCCTGACCGGCGCCACCTCGGCGCCACCTCGCGCCGCCGTGGGTCCCGACCTCGGCGGCGCCGACGAGCTCCGGTGCCGACGAGCTCCGGCGCCCGACGAGCTCCGGTGCCGATGAGTTCCGGAGGGTGCGGCGGTCCACCACCCGTCATCGACCCCGGCGGAAGGACCTCCCATGGCGACGCTCGTCTCGACCCTGTTCATCTCGCTCGACGGCGTGGCCGAGATCGACCCGGAGTGGCACTTCCCGTACTTCGACGACCACATGGGCGCCGCCGTCGACGAGGACTACCGCGACGTCGACGTCCTGCTCCTCGGGCGGGTCACGTACGACAGCTTCGCGGGCGCGTGGCCGGCCCGCGAGGCGGCGGGCGAGGAGGACGCCGCGTACGCGAAGCAGCTCGGCGACACGCGCAAGGTCGTCGCGACGCGGGGCGGCCAGGACCTCGGGTGGCGCAACGCCGAGCGCCTCGACGGTGACCTCGTCGAGGCCGTGACGGCGCTCAAGGAGACGCCCGGGATGCGGGGGATCCTCGTCCCCGGCTCCCTCTCCGTCGTCCGCCAGCTCCTCGCCGCCGGGCTGCTGGACGAGCTGCGCCTGCTCGTGCACCCCGTCGCGGCGCGGCGCGGCGAGCGGCTCTTCGACGAGGGCGAGCCGCGCTACCCGCTCACCCTGCTGCGCTCCGAGGTGTACCCGACGGGGGTCGTCCGCCTCGTCTACGCCCCGGCCACGCCGCCCGTCGACGCCGGGTACGAGGACGTGCGCGACAAGGTCCCGTCCGCGGGGCGGTGACGGCGCGGGCTCCTACGGGGCGGCGCGGCGCACGGCCACGACGGCGACGTCGTCCTCGCGGCCCGCGTCGTCGAACGCCGCGACGAGGAGGTCGCACACGGCCGCCGGGGGCGAGCCGGCCGCCGCGGCGGCCGCCGTCGCGAGGCGGTCGAGCGACGCGCGCAGCGAGGCGCCGCGGCGCTCCACGAGCCCGTCCGTGACGAGCAGGAGCACGTCGCCCGGCGCGAGGACGTCGACGTGTGCGTGGCGCGTGCCGGGGCTCGGCACGCCGAGCAGCCGGGAACCCGTCTTCACCTCGTCGACCGCCCCGTCGGCGCGCACGACGAGCGCGGGCAGGTGACCGGCGTCGGTCACCTCCAGAGCCCCGGTCGCGGGGTCGAGGACGCACACGCACACGGTCACGAACTCCGCGTGGTCCTGCCGCAGCGCGTCGTTGAGGAGGTCGAGCGCCCGCCCCGCCGGATGCCCCTCGCGCAGGTAGGCGCGCAGCGTGAGCCGGACCTCCGCCATCACGGCCGCGGCGCGCAGCGAGTGCCCCTGCACGTCGCCGATCACCACGGCCACCCGCCCGTCGGGCAGGTCGAACGCGTCGTAGAAGTCGCCGCCCACGTCGAGCCGGGCGCGGAGGCCTCGTACCGCGCCGCGACCTCGACGCCGCCGCGGACCGTGAGCTCCCCGGGGAGCATCGTGCGCTGGAGGGCGAGGGCGAGGCGGTGCTCCTCGGTGAACGTGCGCAGGTTGGACAGGGCGACGGTGGTCGCCTCGGTGAGGCGCCGCACCGCCTCGACGTCGTCGGGCGACGGCTCGGTGCGCCCGTCCTCGAGCTGCACGCCGAGCCCGCCGACGAGCGCGCCGTCGGGCTCCACCAGCCAGGACGTCCACCACGACCCGCGCGCGACGCCCGCCTCGGCCAGCAGAGGCCGCCACGGAGCCGGGAGCTCCGCGGGCGCGAAGACGGCGTGGTCCGCGTCGGCGGGCGGGAGGACGGGCACGGTGCCGCGGCCGCGGACGAGCGGACCGTGCTCGGACGTGCAGACGGTGCGCAGCACCAGGCCCGCGTCGGCGACCACCATGGCCACCACCGGCCGGCCGACGACCGCGTGCGCGCCGCGCGCCGCACGGTCCACGACGTCCTCCGGCGTGCGGGCCTCGTGCAGCGGCACCAGGGCGGACGCGAGCGACTCGAGCCGGCGCGCCGTGCGGACCGTGCCGCGCTGGGCGTCGTGCGTGCGGCACAGGGCGCTGATCGTCGCGAGGAACTCGTCGCGGTCGAGCGGCTCGGGCAGGTACGCGTCCGCGCCGCCATCGAGACCGGCCGTCCGTGCCGCGGCGTCGACGGCGGTCGCGGACACGTGCAGCACCGGCACGTGGGCCGTGGTCGGGTCCGCCTTGATCCGCCGGCACACCTCGGGTCCCGGGACGTCGGGCAGGTTGACGTCGAGGACGACGGCGTCCGTCGCCGCGGACACGCGCTCGACGGCCTCCGCACCCGTCCCGGCCTCCACGACGTCGAACCCGCCGCGCCGCAGCCAGCTCGCCATGACGTACCGGTGCGCCGGGGTGTCGTCGACGACGAGGACGGTCCGACCGGCGGCGCCGGGCGCGCTCACGGCGACGTCTCCCGCCGGAGCGTCGCGACGAGCGTCTCGCGGTCGATCGCCGACTTCGGCAGGAACGGCACGGGCGTACGGTCCGCGGGCTGGCGCGGCGGCGGGCCGCTCGACATGAGGACGACCGGCATGCCGGGGTTCTGCTGCGCGATCCGGCCCAGGACGGTCAGCCCGTCCGTGCCCGGCATGCGCACGTCGAGCAGGACCGCGTCGGCCGCGGCGTCGCGCAGCAGCGCGAGCGCGTGGGTCGCGTCGTGCGCGACGCTCACGCGCGCGGCGGTGTCCCGGAGCATCGACACGAGCACGGAGCGTAGGCCCGGTCGTCGTCGACCACGAGGACGTGACCGACGGCCCACGGGCCGCCGGGGCGGGGTCCGCGGCCGCGGGCGAGGCGGCGGGTCCGCGACCGGTGCGGCGGTCAGCGACGGCAGGCGGACCGCGAAGGTGCTGCCGGCGCCCGGGTCCGACGCCGCGACGAGCGTCCCGCCCAGCGCCTCCACGGTCCGGCGCGCGTACGGCAGGCCGAGCCCCGTGCCCTTCACCGTGGGCTGGAGGCGGTTGGGCACCTGGACGAACTCGTCGAACACCGCCTCGAGCTGGTCGGCGGGGATGCCGAGGCCGGTGTCCTCGACGACGAACGCGACGATCCCGCGGGACGCGCCGTCGGCCGCGCTGCCGTCGCTCGTGCTGCCGTCGCTCGTGCCGCCCTCGTCGCCCGGCCTGTCGTCGGCCCGGGCCGTGAGCCGGACGTGGCCGGCGTCCGTGAACTTCACGGCGTTGGTGAGGAGGTTGCGCAGCACGCGCGCGAGGAGGCGCCGGTCCGTCACGACCCGCAGCCCGGGCGGGGCGGCGACCTCGAGCACGACCCCGTGGCGCACGAGCGGCAGCGTCGTCCCGCGCAGCTCCTCGAGAAGCTCGGCGACGTCGACGTCCGTCGGGTCGACGTCCTCGTGCCCCGCCTCGGCGCGCGCCAGGTCGAGCAGCTCGTCGACGAGCGTGAGGAGCGTGTGGGCGCTCTCGCGCACGAACGCGACCTGCTGCTCCTGCTCCGCGTCGAGGTGGGAGTCCGCGAGCAGGGACGACAGCCCGATGATCGAGTTCACCGGCGTGCGCAGCTCGTGGCTGACGTTGCGCAGGAACCGCGTCTTCGACTCGTTCGCCGCGGTGAGGGCGCGCCCGCGCTCGTCGAGCTCGGCGTAGAGCGCGACGACACCGGTGTTGGTCTCCTCGAGCTCGGAGGAGAGCTGGTCGTACATCGCGAGGACGCCGCGGTTGGTCTCCTCGAGCTCGGCGTTGACGCGGCGCAGCTGCTCCTGCTGCTCGGTGAGGTCGTCGAGGGCACGGACGAGGTCCGCGTTCTGCACGCGTAGCTCGTCGTGCGCGTCCGCGGCGTGCGCGGCGCTCACCGACCGGCGGACCGCGGCGAGCGTCGCGTCGTCGGTCCGGGCACCGGCGCCGAGGCCCTTGGTGAGGACGACGCGCCGGCGTGCCGCGTCGAGGTCGAGCCCGTCGACGAGCCGGCGCGCCGCCGGGATGCCGCCCTCGCTCGTGCTGCCGTCGGCGGGCAGGGGAGCGCCCGTCGCCACCTCCGCCCGCAGACGCGCGAGGGGTCCCTGCGCGACCAGGGTGATCGTGACGTCGGCCGGACCGGTCGCGACGGCCGCGCGCCCGACCTCGGAGAGCGCCGTCGCGACGCGCACCTGGTCCTGCGTGTCGAGGCCCAGGTGCCGGGCGATCTCGCGCCCGGCCCGGCGCAGGGCGAGCACGTCCGTGTCGGCGCGCAGCTGCGTCACCAGGAGCGGCGGTCTCACGCGGCACCGCCTGCCGCCCGCGGCGCCGGGAGCACCGCGACGCACGCGTCGTCGCGGCGCACCCCGTGGTCGCGCAGCAGCACGCCGGCCACGACGAGGGGCGAGCGCGACGCGAGCCCCGGGTAGTCGGCGAGCGACCACCGCTCGGTGAGCCCGTCGCTGTGCATGACGACGACGTCCCCCGCCTCGAGCGGGTACGTGGTCTCCCGCAGCGCGCGCCCGTGCGAGCCGGCGATGCCGGGGTGGCTGACGAGTCCGCGGGCGCGGCCGCCGTGCAGGACGCCGGCGATGTTGCCGAGACCGGCGTACCGCAGGGTCGCGCCCGCCGGCTGCGCGACGGCGACGGCTGCTCCGCGTGTGCCGCCGAGCGCGGCGTGCACGCGCTGGACGAGGGCGGCGGGCGGGCTCGCCGGGGCGTCGAGGAACGCGCGCACCGCGGCGGAGGACGCCGCGGCGGCGAGGGGGCCGTGGCCGAGCCCGTCCGCGACGAGCAGGGTCGTCCCGCCGGCGTCGGTGCGTGTCGCGAAGGCGTCGCCGCACACGCTCTGCCCGGTCATGGCGCGGGTCAGGCCCGTGGGTGCGCCGAGGTGCGCCACGACGCCGTGCCGGGCGAACGCCGCGGCCACCACCGTGCCGCGGCCCGGCGCGGTCCACGCGTCCCAGGCCGACGCCAGGCGAGGCAGCGTGCCGAGACCGATGCCGAGCGTCCCGCCGCTCGACACCCCGTCGCGCATCGCCGCGCCGATGTCGCGCATGCCGGGGCCGCGGTCGACCGCGAGCACCTCGACCACCGCCTCGTCACCCGTTCGGCGGACGCGGACGTGGACCGTCCCCCCGCCGCCGTGGCGGCACTGGTTCGTCGCGAGCTCCGACACGACGAGCCCCACCTCCGCGGCGCGCGGCTCGCCGAAACCCAGGCGCAGCGCGACGGCGCTCGCGGCCCGGCGCACGCCGCCCACCGCGGACGGGTGGTCGACCGTGAACCAGGTCCCGTCCTCGACGACCACGGTGGCGTCGCCGGACGGGGCGGCGGCCGAGGGCATCCCGGCGCTCACCGGGACCAGGTGGCGATCTCGACGCGCGTGCCCACGCCGGGCGCGGTGTCGATCGCGAAGTGCTGCACGAGCCGGCGCGAGCCGGACAGCCCGAGACCCAGCCCGCTGCCGCTCGTCCAGCCGTCGGTCAGCGCGAGGTCGAGGTCCGGGATGCCGGGGCCCTCGTCGCTGAACACGGCGCGCACACCGGTGCGGGCGCCGTCGGACACGAGCTCGACCTCCGCCTCCCCGCCGCCGCCGTACACGAGCGTGTTGCGCGCCAGCTCGCTCGCCGCCGTGACGAGCTTCGTCTGGTCGACGAGCGACAGCCGCGCCTGCTGGGCGAGCGAGCGGACGAGCTGGCGGACCTTGACCACGTCGGAGTCGGCGCGCACGGGCAGGCGCTCGGCCGTCTCCGACGTCGCGGCGGTCATCCCTCCTCGCGCTCGGCGGCGGCGAGGAGGATCTCCTCGGCCGACCGGTCCTCGGGCCGGAGCATCGCCAGCCCGCGCTCGACGTCCAGCGCCGTGCGGACGTCACCGAGCGAGAGGCCGAGCTCCACCATCGTGATCGCCACCGCCGGGCGCATGCCGACGACGACGGTCGTCGCGTCGAGCACGTGGGAGATCGCCGCGACGGACGCGAGCATGCGACCGATGAAGCTGTCGACGATCTCCAGGCCCGAGATGTCGATGATCACGCCGCGCGCCCCGGTGCGCGTGATGCGCTCCGCGAGGTCCTCCTGCAGCCGCAGGGCGGTGTCGTCCTGGAGGTCGACCTGGATCGAGACGAGCAGCGTCGACCCGATCTTGAGGATCGGGACGCCGTCGCTCACGCGGGCACCCCGGCGGACGCCGTCCGGCCGTTCGCGCGCAGCGCGTCGACGAGGGCGTCGGCGAGCGTGGCGCGCGTGCGGATGTCGCCGAACTCGATGCCGAGCGCGACGATGGTCTGCGCGATCTGCGGGCGGATGCCGCTGATCGTGCACTCCGCCCCCATGAGGCGCGCCGCGACGACCGTCTTGAGCAGGTGCTGCGCGACCTGGGTGTCGACGGCCGGGACACCCGTGATGTCGATGATCGCGTGCTCGCTGCCCGTGTCCACGAGCGTGTTGAGGAGCTTCTCCATGACGACCTGCGTCCGGGCGGAGTCGAGCGTGCCGACGAGCGGCACCGCGACGACGCCCTCCCAGAGCTTGACGACCGGCGTGGAGAGCTCGAGGAGCTGCTCGGCCTGCTCGGAGATGATCGCCTCGCGCGCCGCGGCGTACGTCTCGAACGTGAACAGGCCCAGGTCGTCCACCAGCCGCAGGAGCGGGGTGACGTCGACCGCGACGTCGTCGTCCGACGTCAGGCGGTACAGGCCCTCCTTGAGCGCGAACACGCCGATCGCCGTCTCGCGCGGCGTGAAGCCGAGGCGGGCGCGCGCGGCGGAGACGTCGGCGAGGATGCCCCGGAGCTGGTCGAATGCGGCGTCCGACAGCGTGGTGCCGCCCGCCCGCAGCCCGTCGAGCAGCGCGTCGAGGATGTCGGACTGCTCGCGCTCGAGCTCGCCGCGCGTGGTGCGGCCGTGCAGCTCGGCGGCCGCGGCCTCGAGCCAGGCGGCGCGGACCGTCTCCGCGCGCTCGACGAGCGTGCGGACGAGGGTGTCGGTGGCGACGGGGGCCATCGCAGGGCTCCTTCCAGGAGGGCGCGACCGTCCCGCGGACGCACGGGGGTCGGCGAGAGTCTACGCACGCGCGACGACGACGCCCGCCGGGGCGGGGTGACGCCGGTCTCAGCCGCGCAGGTCGAGGTACCGCGTGATGAGCTCGGCGGTCGACGGGTCCTGCGCGTCGAGCGCGTCCGCGTCGCCCGTGAGCGCGGGAGCGATCTCGAGCGCGAGCTTCTTGCCGAGCTCGACGCCCCACTGGTCGAAGCTGTCGATGCCCCACACGACGCCCTGCACGAACGTGATGTGCTCGTACAGCGCGACGAGCTGGCCGAGCACGCTCGGCGTCAGCGCGGGCGCGAGGATCGACGTCGTCGGGCGGTTGCCGGGGAACGTCCGGGCGCTGACGAGGGCCTCGTCCGTGCCCTCCGCGCGCACCTCGTCCGCCGTCCTGCCGAACGCGAGCGCCTTGGTCTGCGCGAAGAAGTTCGCGAGGAACAGGGCGTGCACGTCGGCGCCGGGCTCCACCGCGCCGCCGTCACCCACGCGGTCGACGAGCGGGTGCGCCGGGTTCGCGACGGCGATGAAGTCCGCCGGGATCAGCCGCGTGCCCTGGTGGATGAGCTGGTAGAACGCGTGCTGGCCGTTCGTGCCGGGCTCGCCCCAGAAGACCTCACCGGTCTCGGTGGTCACCGGGCTGCCGTCCCAGCGCACGCGCTTGCCGTTCGACTCCATCGTCAGCTGCTGGAGGTACGCCGGGAAGCGGTGCAGGTACTGGGCGTACGGCAGGACGGCGTGCGTGTGCGCGTCGAGGAAGTTGACGTACCAGACGTTGAGCAGGCCCATCAGCACGGGCACGTTCTGCGCGAACGGGGTGGTGCGCACGTGCTCGTCCATCGCGTGGAAGCCGGCGAGGAGCTCGGCGAAGCGCTCCGGCCCGATCGCGATGGCGAGCGACGTGCCGATCGCGGAGTCCACCGAGTACCGGCCGCCGACCCAGTCCCAGAACCCGAACGCGTTCTGCGGGTCGATGCCGAACGCCTCGACCTTGTCGAGCGCCGTCGAGACGGCGACGAAGTGCTTCGAGACGGCCTCGCGGCGGGCGTCGTCCGTGTCCGCCAGAACGCCGAGCCGGTCGAGCTCGGTCCACAGCCAGTCGCGCGCGAGGCGCGCGTTCGTCAGCGTCTCGAGCGTGCTGAACGTCTTCGAGGCGACGATGAACAGCGTCGTGCGCGGGTCGAGGCCCGCCGTCTTCTCGGCGATGTCGGTCGGGTCGATGTTCGACACGAACCGGACGTCGACGTCCTCGTGCTTGTAGGGCAGGAGCGCCTCGTACGCCATGACCGGGCCGAGGTCGGAACCGCCGATGCCGATGTTGACGACCGTGCGCACGCGCTCGCCCGTCACGCCCGTCCACGCGCCCGAGCGCACGCGGTCGGCGAACTCGTAGACCTTGTGCAGCACGTCGTGCACGTCGGCGTCGACGTCCTGGCCGTCGACGACCAGGCGACGGTCGTCGCCCAGGGGTGCGGGCCGGCGCAGGGCCGTGTGCAGGACGGCGCGGTCCTCCGTGACGTTGATGTGGTCGCCCGCGAACATCGCGTCGAGCCGGCCGCCGAGGTCGACCTCCTCCGCGAGGCGCACGAGGAGGTCGAGCGTCTCGTCCGTGACGAGGTTCTTCGACAGGTCCACCGTGAGGTCCGCGACCTGGTGGGTGAGCCGCGGCGCGCGGTCGGGGTCGGCCGCGAACCAGGCGCGCAGGTCCGGCGAGAGCGCGTCGCGGTGGGCGGTCAGCGCGTCCCAGGACGCGGTGGCGGTGGCGTCGACGGGCGGAGGCACGGGCGCAGAGGTCATGGGCACCAACCTAGTGACCGGCGGCCCCGCTCGCCCACCCCGCCCGTCCGGGCGGCGGGCCCCCGCCGGAGGCACCACCATGGTCGGGTGGGCGCGAGGGGCGCGCCGCGGGACGGAGGAGACATGGCCGAGGTGCTGCTGTTCCACCACGCCCTGGGCGTGACGCCCGGCGTCGAGGAGACGGCACAGGTGCTGCGCGACGCCGGCCACGTGGTCCACGTGGCCGACCTGTTCGAGGGCGAGACCTTCGGCTCCCTCGAGGAGGGCGTCGACCACGCGGAGGAGCTGGGCTTCGGCACGCTCCTCGAGCGGGGCCGTGCCGCGGCCGACCGGCTCCCGCCCGGCCTCGTCTACGCGGGGACGTCGCTCGGCGTCCTGCCCGCGCAGGCGCTCGCCCAGACGCGGCCCGGGGCGAAGGGCGCCGTGCTCCTCGAGGCGTGCATCCCCGTCTCGGAGTTCGGGGACGAGTGGCCGGCGGAGGTGCCCGTGCAGGTGCACGGCATGGACGCCGACCCGTTCTTCGCGGGGGAGGGGGACGTCGATGCTGCGCGCGAGCTCGTCGACGCGAGCCAGGACGCCGAGCTGTTCCTCTACCCCGGCGACCGCCACCTGTTCACCGACCCCAGCCTGCCGTCGTACGAGCCGGAGGCCGCCGCGCTCGTCGTCGAGCGCGTCGTGCGGTTCCTCGACGGGATCCGCTGAGCGGTCCCGTCAGCCCTCCGGCGTGGCCCCGGGGCCGTCGTCCGGCTCGCCGAGCCGCAGCTGCCACTCGGCGTCGACGCTGGTGGGCGCGAACCCGAGCGCGACGTTGATCGCGAGCATGTGGTCGTTCTCCTGCGCGTTCCACGTGTGCACGCGGCGCGCCGTCGGCCGGGACCGGGCGAGCTCGTCGAGCACCGCGACCTTGACGAGCATCCCGAGGCTGCGCCCGCGGTGCTCGCGCAGCACGAGCGTGTCCTCCTGGTAGACGACCGCGGGCTTGTCGAGCGGGTAGGTGACCATCGAGAAGCCGGCGAGCGTGCCCGTCGGCACGTGCTCGGCGGCCGCGATCACGAACCCCTGGCCCCGGTCGTGGACGTCCTGCACGGTGGTGCGCACGCGCTGCGCGTCCCACGGGTCCTCCTCGACCTCGAGGCCGGCGTTCGGGGCGTCGGTGCTCATGCGCGTCTCGAGCACGGCGACCTGGTCGAGCCACCTCTCCGGCACGTCGTCCGTCCAGACGTGGACGCGGTAGTCCGCGCCGCGCTCCGTCGCCGCGGCGCGCAGCGGGTCGAGCCGCGCTGCCGGCACCGGGAGGTCGAGCACGGAGTGCCGCTGGACCTGCTCGAGCGTGAAGCCGCGGCGGAGCACGAACCGGGTCGCGGCGGCGTCGCGAGGGACCCGGCCGCTGCCGGTGGGCGCCTCGAGCGCGCCGGGGCCGGGCGGCGGCTCGGGCGCGAACGACGAGTCGCCCTGGACGACGTGGCGCCCGGCGTCGCGAGTGATCGCGAGCGCGTCCTCCCACAGGGCGGTGCCGACGCCGCGGCGTCGGTGCTCCGGGCGCACGGCCACGTGGACGAGCGCCACGTGCGTCCCGCCCTCCAGCGGCATCGACACCATCGAGCGGCCGACGACGTCCTCCGGCCGCGCCGGGCTGCCGGGCGCGGCGCCGTCGGCGACGGCGACGCGGCGCACCGTGCGCCGGTAGCCGCCGCTCGCCACGGAGTTGACCACGGTCCCGGCGTCCAGCGAGAGGTCGGTGTGCCCGTACACCTGCTCGTCGACGGCCTCGCTGACGAGGACGGTGCCGTGGACCGCCCACGCCCCGGGGTCGTCCGGGCTCGCCGGGACCTCGACCGTCTCGATCCGCACGCGCGGGGAGCCCGCCGCTGTCGTGGCCCCGGTGCTGCCGGGAACCGGGGAGCCGGCATCCCCGGTGGCGACGGTGTGCTCGCTCATGCGTCCCTCTCCTGGTCCGGCTGCTCGGTGTCCGGCTGCTCGGTGTCCGGTCGCGCGGTCTCCGGTCGTTCGGTCCCCGGTCGCGCGGTCTCCGGCGCGGGGCTGCGGGCGCCGACCCGCTTCTGCCACGACGCCCACGTGCCGGCCGGCCGGAAGCCGATGGCCACGTTGATGGCGAGCATGTGCGTGTTCTCCTCGGCGTTGCCCGTGTGGACGCGCCGGGCCTGCGGTCGCGCCTCGACCAGAGCCCGGAGGTTCACGACCTTCACGTGCATGCCGAGCCGCCGCCCCCGGTGCTCGTGCAGCACGAGCGTGTCCTCCTGGTGCACGACGGCCGGGCGGTCCCACGGGTGCTCGAGGACCGTGAACGCGGCGAGCGTGCGCGTCGGCACGTGCTCCGCCACGGTCATGAGGAAGCCGTGGCCCCTCTCCTGCCGCTCGCGCACCCAGGTCCGCACGCGGGGCGCGTCCCACGGGTCCTCGCCGTAGTCGACGCCGCCGACGGGGGCGTCGGTGCTCATGCGGGTGAACAGCAGGGCGACCTGGTCCGCCCAGACGTCCGGGACCTCGTCGGTCCACGTGAGGGTGCGGTAGTCGTCGCCGGCCGCGGCGCTCGCCGCGGTGCCGAGCCGGTCCAGGAGCCCGGGCGGCATCGGCAGGTCGAGGACCGAGTGCCGGTCCACCTGCTCGAGCGCGTAGCCGTGCGCGAGCGCCAGGCGCACGCCCGGCGCGTCGACGGGGACCCGGCCCGAGCCGGTCGTCGCCTCGATCGCGCCCTCGCCCGCCGGGGGCTCGGTGCCGTGCGCCGTGGCCGAGTACAGGACGGTGCGCCCCGCGTCGACGGCGAGGCGCTCGCCGAGCGCGAGCAGCGCCGTGCCGACGCCGTGGCGCCGCGCGCCGGGGCGCACGAACACGTAGACCTCGCCCAGGTGGGTGTTGCTCGTGAGGGGACGGCATACGAAGAGGTGCCCGACGACGTCGTGCGGCGCCGGCAGCGCACCGCGGTCCGCGCCCGCGGCGTCGAGGCGGCCGCCCGGACGACGACGAAGCGCTGCTTCTCCTCGTACTCCTGGTGCCGCATGCCGCTCAGACGTCGCGCGCCGACAGCGCCGTGTCGGCGTTCCCGTGCGTCTCGTGCTCGATCTCGACGTCGACGTCGGCGACCGCCCGGTACGCCCAGGCCGCGGGCGCGTCGGCGTCGTCGGCGTGCGGCGCCTCGACGACGACGAGGCCGGGCGGCAGCCCGAGCTCGGGCAGCGTGCGCGTGACGCTGGTCATACGGGCAGGGTGCCCGCGCCGCGCGCCGCCGTCCAGGGTTTTGTCGCCGCCCCCGCCCGCGGTGCCCTGGTCGCCGTCGGTGCCCGGGCCGCTGTCGTGCCGCACCCCCCCGGACGCACGGAGCGGCCCGGTCCGCGGGGGACCGGGCCGCTCCGTGCGGGGCCGTCGGGGACGGCCGGAGGGTGTCAGGCGCGCTTGCGGCTCGTGAACCACGACCAGATGAACACGACGATGACCGACCCGAGCAGGGCGAAGCCCCAGGTGCCGAGGTCGAAGAACTCCTCGTTGACGTTCGTGCCGAACACGGCGGACGCGATGAACCCGCCGAGCAGCGCGCCGAGGACGCCGAGGATCAGCGTGACGATCCAGCCGCCCTTCTGCGCACCCGGCACGATGGCGCGGGCGATCGCGCCCATGATGAGGCCGATGACGATCCAGCCGATGATGCCCATCTCAGTCTCCTTCTCCCTCGCTGAGGAACAGGACTATCCGGATATATCGCTCCGGACGGCCTGGGACGACATTCCCACGACCGGGACGGTTTCGCACGCCGAACCGCAGCATCGTGCCGTCCGCACGTCGTGCGCCTCCCCTCGTAGGCTCGGGGGGTGGTGACGAGCGGGACGACGAGCGCACGGGTCGACAGCTGGCTCTGGGCCGTCCGCGTGTTCAAGAGCCGGTCGCAGGCGACCGCGGCCGTGAAGGCCGGGCACGTGCGCGTCAACGGCGAGCGCGCGAAGCCGGCGACGAACGTCAAGGTGGGGGACCGCGTCGTCGTGCGGGGCGGCGTCGTGGAGAAGGTGCTCGTCGTCGAGAAGGTGCTGGTCAAGCGCGTCTCCGCGGCTCTCGCGGCCGACGCCGTGACCGATCAGAGCCCACCCCCGCCGCCGCGCGAGCTCGTCGCACCGCCGGCCGTGCGCGACCGCGGTGCCGGTCGCCCCACCAAGCGCGAGCGGCGCGAGATCGACCGGCTGCGCGGCCGCGCCTGACCGCTGCCGCGGGGGCGCCCCACGCCCTCGAGCGCTGCGTCACCGGCGGAGGGATGCGTCTCGGGACGCATCCCCCGCGCGCTGGCGCAGCACTCGGCAGCGGGCCGCGCTTCACCACAGCCCCGGCCGGGCGACGTCGGGCACCTCGACGCCCGCGGGCACGAACCGACGGACGCGCCACGCGACCTCGTCCTCCCGCCGTAGGTCCGCGCGCGTGACCCGGACGAGACGCCATCCTTCCTCGACGATGGCGTCCTGCCGGCGCTTCTCCTCGAACAGCACCCGCGCCGGGTCCCCGGCCGCGGGCTCGCCGTACTTCACGAAGCCGTCGAACTCGACGAGCAGGCGCCATTCCTCCCAGCCCATGTCCGCACGGAAGCGGCCCAGCCGGGTCCGGACCGGGATCTGGGTGCGGGGAGCCGGCAGCCCGTGCCGGAGGACGGCGTAGCGCGTCACGGACTCGCCCGGGCTCTCGGCGCCGCCGTCCGCCGCGCCGAGGACCGCCCTCGCGCGGACGACGCCACGCCCACGAGTCTCGACCGTGCGGCGCCGCAGCAGGTCGGCGTCGAAGCCGCGACGCAGAGCCGCGTCCGCGACGACGAGTCCTTCGCGCGGAGGCAGCATGCGGGCGCAGTCGACCACCGTTCGAGCGAGCGTCGTGACGGGCAGCCCGCGCACGGTCGTGAGGTCGTCCGGCGCGACGGCGGCGCGGTGCCGGACGAGGTCGGCGCCTGCGCCGCGCCCCGGGACGTTGCGCTGCACGACGTGCACCCGGCGCGGGAGCCGCCACAGCGGCAGGCCCCACAGCAGCGCGGCGCTCGGCCCGCAAAACCAGTGCGCGCCGTCGAGCTGGCGAGAGACGGCCTCGATCCGTGCCAGCGCGGCGGTGCGTGCCTCCGCGGGGGAGGGCCTGGCCGCGCCGGTCGTCGCGAGGAGGTAGGCGCCGCGACGGAGCCGGGTCGCCGTCCCGTCGGCCACCGCTGCGGCGAGCGCGGGACGTGGGACGTCGCGCGCGAGCACGGTGCGGGGAAGGTCGGCGTTGCCGCCTGCGGGACGTTCCATGCCCTGAGGTTCCCCGGGCCGGGCAGGCTGCCGCCGACGTCGGCCGGCGCGCTGTGGACGGTGCTGCCGTGCCGCGGGGCTGTGGACGAGCGGTCGGCCTCTCCTGCGGTGTTCAGTGCTGCGTCTGCGCTCGGGCGATGCGTCGACGGACGCAGCGGTCGGTCGGTGACGCAGCGCTCGGTCGGTGACGCAGCGCTCACGGCGCGGCCGGGGCGTGGCGGGTCAGCCGGGGGCGTCGTCCTCCTCGCGCAGGCGCGGCTCGGTGCGCAGCGACGGGTGCACGCCCGACTTGTCGGCGTAGAACGCCCGGACGACGTCCATGTCGGCGTGCACGTCGCCGGTGAGGTCGATCGTCGGGCCGAGGCCCGTCGTCATCGTCGTGCGGTCGACGTACCCGAGCGTCACGGGCAGCCCCGCCTCGCGCGCGATGCGGTAGAAGCCCGACTTCCAGTACGTGCCGGCGCCGCGCGTGCCCTCGGGCGTCACGACGAGCGAGAACACCTCGCCGCCGTGGATGCGCGCGACGACGTCCGCGACGACCCGGCCCGGGTCGCGCCGGTCGACGGGGATGCCGCCGAGCGCGCGCATGAGCGGTCCCGCCGCGCCGGCGAAGAGCGTGTGCTTGCCGAGCCAGCGCACGTGGATGCCGGTGCTCCACGCGATCGCCAGCATGAGCACGAAGTCCCAGTTCGACGTGTGCGGGGCCCCGACGAGCACCGTCGGGCGCCGCGTGTCGTACGGCTCGGAGCGAAGGGTCCAGCGGCTCGTCGCCCAGTAGGCGCGGGCGATGGCTCGGCGGATCACGACGCCACGGTACCCGGGCGGAGCCGGTCGCGACGCACCGGTCGGGGCGGGTGGTTCCCGACGCCGGGGCGGTCCCGCGGCGGCGCCCGGAGGCCACCGGCGGCGTGGCCGGGAAGGCGCGGCCGCGGTCGTCCACAGCGGGGCAGGTGCCGTCGACAACGGTCGAGGCCCTGGCTAGTCTCCCCGGGGAGGCGGGACGCGCCGCCGTCCCGCCGCTCAGCTCCCGACACGTCGACGGAGACCGCATGGACCTGCTGCTCGCCGGCTCTCCCGCTCGGTCGCGCTCGTTCACCGCGCGCGTGGTCCTCGACGCGCTGTCCGCGGGCGCTCCGATGACGCGGGCGGACGTCGCTGCGGCGACGGGGCTGTCCCGGGCGGTCGTGGCACAGACGCTGCGGGCGCTCGTCGGGACGGGCGTCGTCGTCGAGGCCGGGCCCGACCCCGCGCCCGCCGGGCAGCCCGCTGCCCGGTACCGGGTGAGCACCGACCACGGGTTCGGCCTGGGCGTCGACGTCGCGCGCGACCGCGTGCGGGTCGCGCTCGTCGACGTCACCGGGGCGGTGCGTGCCCGCGCCGAGCGGCGCGACGTCAGGGCGAGCGCGACGGCGCGTGCCCGGGCCGCGGCCGAGCTCGCCCGGGGCTGCGTCGCCGACGTGGCCGCGCGCCTCGAGACCGCCCCGACCGTCGAGGTGACCCGCGCCGTCGCCGCCGTGCCCGTCATCGTGGAGGCCGACGGCGTGACGGTCCGTCGGGTGCCCGGGTTCGAGAAGGGTGGGACGGCGTTGCACGACGCCCTGCAGGACGCGCTCGGCTGCCCGGTCCGGCTGGAGAACGACCTCAACCTGGCTGCGGTCGCCGAGCAGCACGACGGCGTCGCCCGGGAGGCCCGCACGTTCGTCGTCCTCGGGCTCGGCGACGGCTTCGGGGCGGGGATCGTCGTCGACGGCCGTCTCCACCGCGGCGCACGCGGCGGCGCCGGCGAGATCTCGTTCCTGCCGCACCCGGAGCGACCCCTGGGGTCGGAGGTGCTGGGCGCCGGGTCGCTCACCGCGATCGCGAAGGAGCACGGCCTGCCCGACGACGTCTCCGTGCGCGAGGTGGTGGACCGCGCCGAGCGCGGTGACGTGGTCGCGGACGACGTGCTCGACGTCGTCGCGGAGCGCATCGCCGTCGTCGCCGGGTCGGTCGCCCTCGTCCTGGAGCCCGAGCTGTTCGTGCTCACGGACCAGGCCGCACGGCCCCCGCTCGCGGAGCGCGTGATCCGCTACCTCGCCGAGCGGATCGCCGTGCTCGACCTGCGCGTGGTGCCGTCGACGATCGGGACGGACGCGGTCGTGCTCGGGGCCGCGCGCGCGGCGGGCGACGCGCTGCGTGAGGAGGTGCTGCGGGCGGCGCTCGCGGCCGACGTCGGGCCGCCCGAGGGCGCCGGCGGCGCGGACGAGGCGGCGTCGTGACGGCGGAGCTCGTCGAGCGCCTCGGCCTCGGGCCGGACGCCCGCGTCCTGATCCTCAACGCGGACGACTACGGCATGTGCCGCGCCGCGAACCGCGCGATCGGGGACCTGCTGCTCGCCGGCCGCGTCGACTCCGCGACGGTCATGGTGCCGTGCGCGTGGGCGCCCGACGCCCTCGCGTTCGCGGCGGCCCACCCGCACCTCGACGTCGGCGTGCACCTCGTGCTCACGAGCGAGTGGACGCGGTACCGGTGGCGGCCTCTGACCGGGACCGGCTCGTCGCTGGTCGACGCCGCGGGGTTCTTCCACGCCGACGTCGCGACCGTCGAGCGCCGGGCCCGCGACGAGGACGTCGCGGCGGAGCTGACCGCACAGCTCGACGCGGCGCTCGCGGCGGGGGTCGACGTCACGCACCTGGACAACCACATGGGCTCGGTCTACGGGTTGGAGACGGGCCGGACGTTCCTGCCGCAGGTGTTCGAGCTCGCCGCCCGCCACGGCCTGCCGTTCCGCCTGCCCCGCACGACCGACGGCATGGACCTGCCCGGCGGGCTGCAGCCGGTGCTCGACGAGGCCACGGCCGCGGCGGACGCCCTCGGCGTCGTGCTGCCCGACCGCCTGTGGACGCACCCGTTCACGCTCGCCGGCGCGGGGACGCCGCACGAGGAGGACTACGCCGACGTCAAGGCCGGCTTCCTCGAGCTGCTGCGCCGCGTGCCCGCCGGGGTGACGGAGGTCTACCTGCACCCGATGCTCGACGACGACGAGCTCGGTGACGCGGTGGACCACTCCGCCGCGAAGCGCGGGTTCGAGAACCGGCTGCTCGCCGACCCGGACGTGGCGGCCGTGATCGAGGGCGAGGGGATCGTGCGCGCCGGGTGGCGCGACCTGCGTGCGGTCCAGCGCGGTGAGCGGGTGGACGTGGCGGCGGTGCGGTGAGCGGGCCGGGCGCGCCGCTCGGCACGACCCCGCGGGCGTCGTCGGGCACGTGGCTCGTGCGGCTGCGGGACCGGCGCCTGGACGGCGTGCCGACGCGGGCGCGGACCGTCGCCTACGGCGCGTCGGCGTTCCCTGCGAACCTGCTCCTGCAGACGTTCTCCGCGTTCGTCGTGTACTTCTACGTCGACCGGCTCGGCGTGCCGGCGGGCTGGGTCGCGGGCGCGATGGTCGCGCACGGCGTCCTCAACGCGCTGCTCAACCCCGTCGTCGGGGCGGCCTCCGACCGCCGTCGCACCCGCTGGGGCCGCCGGGTGCCGTGGATCGGGCTGGGGGTCGTGCCGCTCGTCGTCGCGTTCGCGCTCGTGTGGACGCCGCCGCCGCTCGGTCCCACGGGCCTGGTCGTGTGGTTCCTCGTCGTCGTCGCGGTCTACGACGTCGCGTACGTCGTCGTCGTGCTCAACGTGTCGGCGCTGTTCCCGGAGATCTTCCGCACGACGGCCGAGCGCGCCCGCGGCAACGCCCCGCGCCAGGTGTTCGGGCTCGTCGGGATGATCCTCGGTACGGCGGGCGCGCCGCTGCTGTACGGGACGCTCGGGTGGACGTGGATGGCGGTGGCGCTCGCGGTCGTGAGCCTGGGGTTCTTCGTGTGGTCGTTCGCCGGGATGGTCGAGCGGCGTGTCGACGAGGCCGCGGTGCGCGAGCGCGAGGCGGGGGTGCGGCTCGCCGACCAGCTGCGGTACACGTTCGCCAACCGCGCGTTCGTCACGTACGTGCTCGGCTCGCTGCTGCTGCAGAGCGCGACGGCGGTCGTGCTCGCCACGGTGCCCTTCTCCGTCCGGTACGTGCTCGGCGGTCAGGAGGAGGCCGCGACGCTCCTGCTCGCGCCGATCTTCGTCGCGGCGATCCCGTCGATCCTCGGGTGGTCGTGGGTCGTGCGGCGGGTCGGGCCGCGCACCGCGATGCTGTGGGTCGTCGCGGTCTACGGGCTGGCGACGTGCCTGTACCTGATCCCGTCCACGGTGGCGGGCGCGGCGGTGGCCGGCCTGGCCGTGGGCGTCGGCGTCGCCGGGCTCATGCAGGTGCTGGAGGTGGCGCTCGCGCAGGTCGTCGACGACGACGAGCGGCGGACCGGGCTGCGTCGCGAGGGGATGTACTTCGGGGCGAACGGCTTCGTCGTGCGCGGCTCGGTGATCGTGCAGGCGGTCCTCGTCGCCGGGGTGCTCGCCGCGAGCGGGTACGTCGAGAACGCGCCGACGCAGGCCGGCTCGGTCGCCACGGGGGTGCGGCTGCTCCTCGGCGGCGCGCCGGCGCTGCTCGCCGCGCTCGCGTTCGTGTGCTTCTGGTCCTACCCGTTGCGCGGTCGTGGCGACGCCCCGGGCGAGGTGCCGGTCGACGAGGCGGTCGCCGACGCGGCGGCGTCGCCCACCGCGGGGGACCCGATGCCGAGGTAGCGCCCGGCCTCGACCTCGCGGTGCCGGGGCTCAGCTCCCGGCGGCCTCGGCGTCCGCGACGACGCACGGGTCGGTCCCGGCGTCCACGTCGCGCAGGTCGCACGCGACGCGGCGCATCAGGGTACGGAACGTGCGGCGCTCCTCGGGCGACAGCGCCCCCAGGAGCGAGTCCTCGGCGTCGTGCACGCGGCCCGCCAGCTCGGCGAGCCGACGACGCCCGGCCGGCGTGGCCACGACGCGCCTCGCCCGCCGGTCGGCCGGGTTCTGCTGCCGCTCCACGAGCCCGGCCGCGACGAGGTCGTCGACGAGGTACGTCATGACGGTGCGGTCGATGCGTGGTGCTCGGCGAGCGCGGGCTGCGTGGGCTGCTCGCCCTGGGCGACCGTCACGAGCACCTGGTAGCCGCGCGTGCCGTGCGGCACGTCGTCGAGGGTCTCCTCGACCGTGGCGCGGTAGGCCCGGAGCAGGACGCCGAGGTGCCAGCCGAGATCCTCGTGGCGACCGAGGGTGTGCTCTGCGGCGTGCGGCGCGCCCGTGGCCTCGGAGCGCCCGGTGGTCGTGGTGGCCATCTGCCCAAGGGTAGCGCCGGGAATGCTGTTGCTCCATCGATCTGTTGTCGATATGTTCTGTCCAACCACGCATCACGATGGATCGAGGTTCCATGGACTACGGCCACGAGCTCCGCTTCGGCTCGTTCATCACGCCCTCCGCCGCGTCACCCCGCGACGTGGTCGACCTCGCGGTCACGTCCGAGCGGGCCGGGCTCGACCTCGTGACGTTCCAGGACCACCCGTACCAGCCGGCGTTCCTCGACACGTGGACCCTGCTGTCCTGGGTCGCGGCGCGCACCGAGCGCGTGCGCCTCGCGGGCAACGTGCTCAACCTGCCGCTCCGCCCGCCGGCGGTCCTCGCCCGTGCCGTCGCGAGCCTCGACCGGCTCTCGGGCGGGCGGGTCGAGCTCGGACTCGGGGCGGGCGGGTTCTGGGATCCCGTCGTGGCCATGGGCGGGACGCGACTGACCCCGGGGGAGAGCGTCGACGCGCTCGAGCAGGCGATCGACGTCGTGCGCGGGCTGTGGGACACCACGACCCGCGAGCGGCTCGTCGCGGGCGGCGACCACCACCGGGTCGACGGCGCCAAGCGCGGCCCGGCTCCCGCGCACGACGTCGAGATCTGGCTCGGCGCGCTCAAGCCGCGCATGCTGCGGCTCGTGGGGGCGAAGGCCGACGGCTGGCTGCCGTCCCTGCCCTACCTGCGCAGCCTCGACGCGCTCGCGCGCGGCAGCGCCACGATCGACGACGCGGCGCGCACCGCCGGACGCGACCCCGGCGCGGTGCGGCGTCTGCTCAACGTCGGCGGGCGGTTCACGGCGGAGGCCGGCGACGGATTCCTCCAGGGCACGCCGGGGCAGTGGGCCGAGCAGGTCGCGGCCGTCACGCTCGAGCACGGCGTGTCCACGTACGTCGTCATGGCCGACGACCCGGCGACGCTCGCCGTCGTCGGGCAGGAGGTGGCGCCCGCCGCGCGCGAGATCGTGGCGGCGGAGCGGTCCCGGCGGGGCACCGCGCCGGTCGGCCGCGCCGACGACGCCCGCCTCCCGGGCGGACCGCACGCATGAGCGACTACGGCCACGCCCTGCGGTTCGGCACGTTCGTCACGCCGCTCGCCGACGATCCCGCGACGACCGTCGCCCGCGCGCGCCTGGCCGAGGATCTCGGGCTCGACCTCGTGACGTTCCCGGACCACCCGTACCAGCCACGGTTCCTCGACACGTGGACGCTGCTGTCGTACGTCGCGTCGGCCACCGAGCGCGTCCACGTCGCGCCGGACGTCGCGAACGTGCCGATGCGCCCGCCGGCCGTGCTCGCGCGCGCCGTCGCGAGCCTGGACCTGCTCTCGGACGGGCGCGTCGACCTCGCGCTCGGCGCGGGGGCGTCCTGGGACGCGATGGAGGCGATGGGCGCGCGCCGGCTCTCGGCGGGCGAGAGCGTCGACGCGCTCGCGGAGGCCGTCACGGTGGTCCGCGCGCTGTGGGGCGAGGGCGGGGAGCCGGCCGGCGCGCGCGGCGCCGTCCGTGTCGCCGGCGTGCACCACACCCTCGCCGGCGCCGAGCCCGGCCCCGCGACCACGCGCCGGATTCCCGTCTGGCTCGGGGCGCTCGGCCCCCGCATGCTGCGGCTCACGGGCGAGGTCGCGGACGGCTGGCTCCCGTCGCTGAACCGCGTCGGGGTCGACGGCCTGCGCGCCGGCAACGCCGCGATCGACGAGGCCGCGGTCGGTGCGGGTCGCGACCCGCGCGAGATCGCGCGACTGCTCAACGTGTCGGGGGCCTTCACCGGCACCGGTCGTGCGGGTGCCCCCTCCTCCGGCCGCTCCCGCGGCCCGACGGCGCTCGCGGCCCCGACATCGTCGGCCCGCCCGAGGTGTGGGTCGAGCAGCTGCTCCCGCTCGTCCTCGACGAGGGCGTGTCCACCGTGATCCTCGCGTCGGACGACGAGGCGACGACCCGTCGCTTCGCCGAAGAGGTCGTCCCGGCGCTGCGGGACGCGACCGCGCGCGGGCGTGCCGCGGCGGGCACGGACACGGGCCGCGTGGTCCCGGCGGCGGTGCGCGCGCGCCGTCGGGCCGGCATCGCCTACGACGCGGTCCCGCCCTCCCTCGCGGAGCGCGCGGTGGAGCCGGGCGACGCCGCGCACGTCGCGGTCCGGTCGACGTACCTGCGCGGCGGCGCGCCGGGCCTCGTCCTGCGCCCCCGCGACACCGCCGAGGTCGTCGAGGCGCTCGCGTTCGCGCGGGCCCAGGAGGTGACGCGGCGCGTCCCGCTCTCCATCCGCTCCGGCGGCCACGGCATCAGCGGACGCTCCACGAACGACGGGGGGATCGTCGTCGACCTGGGCGCCCTGGACGCGATCGAGGTGCTCGACGAGCGCGAGCGCCTCGTGCGCCTGGGGCCGGGCGCGCGCTGGGCGACGTCGCCGCCGCGCTCGCGCCGCGCGGCTGGGCGATCACGTCCGGCGACTTCGGCGGCGTCGGCGTCGGCGGACTCGCGACGGCGGGCGGCATCGGCTTCCTCGGGCGCGCGCACGGGCTGACGATCGACCACGTCCGCGCGGTCGAGATGGTGCTCGCCGACGGCTCCGTCGTCCGGGCGAGCGCGTCGGACGACCCCGAGCTGTTCTGGGGCGTGCGGGGCGCGGGGGCGAACCTCGGGATCGTCACGTCGTTCGAGCTCGTCGCCGACGAGGTCCCGGCGGTCGGGTTCGCGCAGATGGTGCACGACGCGTCGGACACGGCGGACCTCCTCGTGCGCTGGGGCGCGACGGTCGAGGCGGCTCCGCGCGACACGACGAGCTTCCTCCTCATGGGCCGGCCGCGCCCCGGCCGGCCGGTCGTCGCCCAGACGATGACGATGGTCGACTCCGCCGACCCCGACGTCGTGCTCGAGCGTCTCCAGCCGTTCGCGGCGATCGGCCCGCTGCTCCAGCAGGCCACGGCGCAGGTCCTGCCCTACGCCGCCGTCGTGCAGGCGCCGCCGCGAGCGCCGCACGGGGGCGAGGGGGAGCCGGTCGCCCGCTCGGGACTGCTCGAGCACCTCAGCCCGGCCGCGGCGGGACGGCTCGCCGGTCTGGTCGCCAGCGGCGACACGTACTTCTTCCAGATCCGGTCGACGGGCGGCGCCACCTCGGACGTGCCTCCCGACGCGACCGCGTACGCGCACCGTTCGGCGAACTTCTCGGTCGCCGCGATGGGGTCGAGCCACGCCCGGCTCGACGCGCGGTGGGACGCGCTGGCCGACCTGTTCGTGGGCTCCTACCTCAGCTTCGACACGGACCGGCGACCGGAGCGGGTCGCGGACGCGTTCCCGCCGGCGACGCTCGAGCGGCTCCGCGCGCCAAGCGACGGGTGGACCCGGGGAACGTCTTCCGTGACAACGCCCCGGTCCTGGGCCCGGACGCGCTCGAGGTCGTCCCCGCCGGGTAGCCGCCCCGGACGCGCCGGACCCCCGGAGCCGCCCGGACGTGCCGAACCCCGGGTTGCGTGCCGTTCTCGTCGTGGAACGGCACGCAACCCGGGGTTCGGCGGTGAAACCTGGGTTTCATCCCGGCGCCGCCGCGTGCGCCGGGAGGGGCGGGCCCCGCTACGCGGCGACGTCGAACCCGGAACGGCTCCCCGCCCGACGGCGCAGGACGGCGTCGTCCGCGACGACGGTGTCGGGCAGCACGTGGACGTCCGGCTCGACGACGACGCGCCCGCCGACGCGCGCGCCGCTGCCGACGTGCGCGCGGTCGCCGACACGCGTGCCGGGGCCGATGCGGACGTTGTCCCCGACGCGGACGTCGCGACCGAGCGTGACGTCCTCGTCGATCCAGCTCCCTCCGCCGACGCGGCAGCCCGGTCCGACGTGGGCGCCGGCCTCGACGTAGGTGCCGTCGCCGACGGGCACGTCGTCGGGGACGTCGGCGCGCGGTGACACGAGGCCGCCGCCGGTGTGGCGGACGTAGTGCATGATCTCGCCGAAGTCGTTCTCGACCTGGACGCGGCGGGCGACGCGGCGACGTGCTCCTCGGGCAGCCTGGACCATGTGACCTCCTCGGTCGGGTAGTCAGGATCTGCATGACATAACGTCCCGACGCGCCGGAGGATTCCGGCTCCGCGGCACAGGTCACGGCGATGCCGTGACGGTTCCGTGGCGCTCGGGTGACGGTTCCGTGGTGCGCTTCCGTGGTGCACCCTCACGCGGGCGTGCGGTCAGAGCGCCCGCGTGCTTCCGCGCACGACGAGGCTCGTGGGCAGCCGCAGGTGCGCGTCGCGCGGGCGGCCCTCGACGAGGTCGACCACCATCCGCAACGCCTCCGCGCCCATGCGGTGGATGGGCTGGCTCACGGTCGTCAGCGGGGGGTCGGTCAGCGCGGACTCCGGCACGTTGTCGAACCCGACGACCGAGACGTCGTCGGGCACGCGCAGGCCGAGCTCCCGCGCGACCTCCATGGTGCGGATCGCGGAGAGGTCGTTGGCCGCGAAGACGGCGGTCGGCCGGTCGGGCAGGGAGAGCAGCTCGTGCGCGGGGAGATCGGCGAGGTCGGCCCGGTAGCCGCCGACGCGCAGCAGGTCCGGGTCGACGGGGATGCCCGCGGCGCCCAGCGCCTCGCGGTATCCCTGCTCGCGCAGGCGGGCCGACTCGAGGTCGGGGCGCCCGCCGAGGAACCCGATGCGCCGGTGCCCGAGCGCGACGAGGTGCTCCGTCGCGGCGCGCGCGCCCGCGACGTTGTCGGAGTCGACCGTCGGGGGACCGGACGGCCCCCGGTGCGGGTCGACCGCGACGACGGGGATGGAGCCGTCCGGCGCGACGACCGTCGGCGTGACGAGGATCGCCCCGTCGATGAGCGTCCCGGCGAGGCGCGAGAGGTAGCGCTGCTCCCAGCCGATGCGGTCGTCGCGCCGCAGCCCGCCGGAGTAGGCGAGCAGCTCGTAGCCCGTCTCCTCCACGGCCTCGGAGATGCCCTTGAGCAGCTCGGTGGAGAACGGCTCGAACTCCGCGACGAGGATGCCGATCACGTTGGTGCGCCGGCTGCGCAGGCTGCGCGCGACGATCGACGACTCGTAGCCGAGGTCCGCGATGACCTCGTGGACGCGCGCCGACGTCTCGGGCGCGACGCCGTACCGGTCGTTGATCACCTTCGAGACGGTGGCCACGGAGACGCCCGCGCTGCGCGCGACGTCGCCGATGGTCACTCTCCCGGTCGGTCGCATGGACCAGACCCTAACGCGTGCTGCCGACTCGTCCCGGACGCGCGCCAGGCCCGCAGGCTCGACGTGTCGAAAACGTTATCGACAACGATTGACACGGGGCTGTGCCGCGAGCCACACTCACGGTGATCCGTCAACGACGACCGAGGAGATCCCCGATGACGAGGAACAGGCGTGCGGCCTCCGTGCTGGCGCTCGGTGCGACCGTGGCCCTGCTGGCCGGGGCGTGCGGCAGCGGTTCCGGAGGCGACGAGGCGCAGGGCGACGGCGACGTCACCCTCACCTGGTGGCACAACTCCAACAACGAGCCCGGGCGCGGGTTCTACGAGCAGGTGGCCGCGGACTTCGAGGCCGCCAACCCGGGCGTCACGATCGACGTCCAGGCCATGCAGCACGAGGACATGCTCACGAAGCTCGACGCGGCGTTCCAGACCGGCGACACCCCCGACGTCTACATGGAGCGCGGCGGGGGCGAGCTGGCCTCCCACGTCGAGGCCGGCCTGACCATGGACCTCTCCGACGAGGCCGCGGACACCATCGAGAAGCTGGGTGGCTCGGTGGCCGGCTGGCAGGTCGAGGACAAGACGTACGCGCTGCCGTTCAGCGTCGGGGTCGTCGGCTTCTGGTACAACACGGCGCTGTTCGAGCAGGCCGGGATCACCGAGGTGCCGACGACGCAGGCGGAGCTCGACGACGCCGTCCAGGCGCTGAAGGACGCGGGCATCGAGCCGATCTCCGTCGGCGCCGGCGACAAGTGGCCCGCCGCGCACTACTGGTACTACTACGGCCTGCGCGAGTGCTCGCAGGACGTCCTGACCGACGCGGTCACCTCGCTCGACTTCTCGGACGAGTGCTTCCTGCGTGCCGGCGAGGACCTCGAGTCGTTCATCGCGACCGAGCCCTTCAACGCGGGCTTCCTCGCCACGCCGGCGCAGTCGGGCCCCACGAGCGCCTCCGGGCTCCTCGCGACCGGCCAGGTCGCCATGGAGCTGGCCGGCCACTGGGAGCCGGGCGTCATGCAGGGGCTCACCGAGGACGGCGAGGGGCTGGGGGAGAACACCGGCTGGTTCGCGTTCCCCACGGTGGAGACCGGCGACGGCGACCCCGCCGCGGCGCTGGGCGGCGGCGACGCGTGGGCGTGCGCGGCGGACGCCCCGCCGGAGTGCGTCGACTTCATCGAGTACCTGCTCTCCGACGAGGTCCAGACGGGCTTCGCCGAGAACTCGATGGGCCTGCCCACCAACCCCGCCGCGAGCGGCGCGGTGGCGGACCCCGCCCTCGCCGACCTGCTCACGGTCCGCGACGAGGCGCCGTACGTCCAGCTCTACTTCGACACGGCGTTCGGCGAGAACGTCGGCGGCGCGATGAACGACGAGATCGCGCTCATGTTCGCCGGTGAGGCGTCGCCGCAGGACATCGTCGACGCGATCCAGTCCGCGGCCGGCACCGCGTGATGAGCGTGGCAGACGACGCGCGCGCCCTCCGGGACGCCGCCGCTGCTGCCACGCCCAGCACGGCCGTCCGTCCCGCCGCCGACCGCGCGCCCGCGCGGCCGGCGGCGGGAGGGGCCCCGCGCGGGCGCCGCGGCGTGAGCCCGGCGTGGCGCAAGCGGCTCGAGATCCTGTTCTTCGTCTCCCCGGCGCTCGCGCTGTTCGCGGTCTTCGTCGTCGTGCCGGTCGTGCAGGCGGGGCGCTACTCGCTGTACGACTGGAACGGCCTCGGCCCGATGGACGACTTCGTCGGGTTCCAGAACTACGTGCGGGCGCTCGGCGACGACGTCTTCACGAGCGCGGTCCAGCACAACCTGACGATCGTCGTGCTGTCGATCCTCGTCCAGCTCCCCCTCGGGCTCGGCATCGCGCTGCTGCTCAACCGGGAGATGTGGGGGCGCACCTTCCTGCGCGTCGTGATCTTCGTGCCGTACGTGCTCGCGGAGGTCGTCGCGGGCGTGGTGTGGTTCATGCTCCTGCAGCCGCGCGGTCCGGTCGACGCGCTCCTCGAGGCGGTGGGACTGGGCAGCTTCACGCAGCTGTGGCTCGGCGACCCCGACGTCGCGCTGTACACCGTGCTCGTCGTCCTCACGTGGAAGTACCTCGGGCTCGCCGTGATCCTCTTCCTCGCCGGTCTCCAGGGCGTGCCCGAGGAGCTCTACGAGGCCGCGCAGCTCGACGGCGCGTCGTGGTGGCAGGTGCAGCGCAGGATCACGATCCCGCTGCTCGGCCCGACCATCCGCACGTGGGGCTTCCTGTCGATGATCGGCTCCCTGCAGCTCTTCGACATGGTCTGGATCCTCACCAAGGGCGGACCTGCGAACTCGACCGTCACGATGGCGACGTACCTCATCAACCAGGGCACCGACCGCAGCCTCTACGGCTACGCGTCCGCCGTCGCGGTGCTGCTGTTCGCCATCTCGTTCGTCCTCGCCGCGCTCTACCAGGTCTTCGTCCTGCGCCGCGACAACAAGGAGGTCGCGTCATGACCGCCCCCGTCCTCGCGCCCCCGGCGGGCGCACCGCACGCGTCCGGCGACGAGCCGGCGCGGCGCCCCCCGGCGCTCGAACGCGTTCGCAGGTGGCAGCCCCCTCGTCTACGCGATCGCGCTGCTCGTCGTCGCGGCGACGCTCGGCCCGGTGGTCTACGCGGTCCTCGGCGGGTTCCGCACCAACGCGCAGCTCGCCTCCGAGCCCGTGAGCCTCCCGGACCCGTGGGTGCTGAGCAACTACACGAACGTGCTCACGTCCGAGAGCTTCTGGCGGTACGCGCTGAACTCGACCGTCGTGGCGCTCGTGACGACGGTCGTCGTCTCGGTCCTCGGCGTCATGGCCGCGTACCCGCTGGCCCGCTACCGGTTCCGCGGGCGCGACGCGCTGTTCCTCGTGTTCACGCTGGGGCTGCTCTTCCCGCTCACGGTCGCGATCATCCCGCTGTTCCTCATGGTGCGGGACCTCCAGCTCAACAACACGTTCTGGGGCGTGGCGCTGCCGCAGGCGCTCGCTGCTGCCGATGACGATCGTCATCCTGCGGCCGTTCCTCATGGCGCTGCCCAAGGAGCTCGAGGAGGCGGCGCTGCTCGACGCACGTCGCGGATCGGCTTCTTCTGGCGGATCCTGCTGCCCCTGTCCGGGCCCGGCATGGTGACCGTCGGCGTGCTCGCGTTCGTCGCGTCCTGGAACGCTACCTCCTGCCGCTGCTCATCCTCAACGACCCGTCCGCCAAGACGCTGCCGCTCGGCGTCGCCGACTTCTCGACCGAGCACGCCTCCGACACCGCGGGCGTCCTCGCGTTCACGTCGCTCGCGATGATCCCGGCGCTCGTGTTCTTCCTCGCGCTCGAGAAGCGCATCGTCAGCGGCCTGCAGGGCGCCGTGAAGGGCTGACGCAGCTCACCGCACCACCGAAGGAGAACCGGTCCCGTGACCGACGTCGTACCCGCCGCCACGGCGGCACCCGCACCCCCCGAGGCCACCCCGGCTCCCGCCGCGCCGGCCGCGCACGCCCCCGCCGTCTCCGAGCGCGTGCGCGCGCTGCACGCACGCATGACGCTCGAGGAGAAGCTCGCCCAGCTCGTGGGCTACTGGATCGACCAGAACGGCACGGTCGCGCCGATGCAGTCGGAGATGACCGCGGGCCAGCAGGACCCGGGACGACTGCCCGAGATCACCCGGCACGGCATCGGCCACTACACGCGCGTGTACGGCACGCGCCCCGTCGACCCGGTCGAGCGCGCCGCGTGGCTGTGGGCCGAGCAGCGGCGCCTCGTCCACGAGACGCGTCTCGGCATCCCGGCGATCGTGCACGAGGAGTCGCTCACTGGCCTGGCGGCCTGGCAGGCCGCCACCTACCCGACCCCGCTCGCCTGGGGCGCGTCGTTCGACCCGGCGCTCGTCGAGGAGATGGCAGCCCAGGTCGGTGCGTCGATGCGCGCGCTCGGCGTGCACCAGGCCCTCGCGCCCGTGCTCGACGTCGTGCGCGACCCGCGCTGGGGCCGGGTCGACGAGTGCGTGGGCGAGGACCCGTACCTCGTCGGCACGGTCGGCACCGCGTACGTCCGCGGCCTCCAGGGCGCGGGCGTGCACGCGACGCTCAAGCACTTCGTCGGCTACTCCGCCTCGCGGGCCGGGCGCAACCACGCCCCGGTGAGCGCCGGGCCGCGCGAGATCGCCGACGTGTTCCTCCCGCCGTTCGAGATGGCCGTGCGCGACGGCGGCGCGCGCTCGGTCATGAACTCCTACGCCGAGATCGACGGCGTCCCGGTGGCTCGAGCCGCGAGCTGCTCACCGACCTGCTGCGCGGGCGGTGGGGGTTCGACGGCGTCGTGGTCGCCGACTACTTCGCCGTCGCGTTCCTCGAGGTCATGCACCGCGTCGCGGCGGACCGCGGGGAGGCGGCGGCGCTCGCGCTCGAGGCGGGCATCGACGTCGAGCTGCCGACGGGGGACGCCTACCTCGAGCCGCTCGCGGAGCGGGTGCGCGCGGGACGGCTGGACGAGGCCGTCGTCGACACCGCCGTGCTGCGCGTGCTCGCGCAGAAGGAGGAGCTCGGGCTCCTCGACCCGGACGCGTTCGCCGGCGAGGCGCCGTCGCACGTCGACCTCGACCCGCCCGACCACCGCGCGACCGCGCGCCGCCTCGCGCAGGAGTCGCTCGTGCTCCTCGCGAACGACGGCGTGCTGCCGCTCGGCGCGGGCGCCGCGGCGCCCTCGCGTGTCGCGGTCGTCGGGCCCAACGCCGACCGCGCCGAGGCCCTGCTCGGCTGCTACTCGTTCGTCAACCACGTGCTGGCCCACCACCCGGGCACGCCGACCGGCATCGCGCTGCCGACGGTCGTCGAGGCCGTGCGCGCGGCGCTCCCGGGCACCGAGGTCGTCCACGCGCCGGGCTGCACCGTCGACGGGGACGACACGGTGGGCTTCGCCGCGGCGGCCGAGGTCGTCCGGGGCGCGGACGTCGCGATCGTGTGCGTCGGTGACGACGCCGGGCTGTTCGGCCGCGGGACCGTGGGCGAGGGCAACGACGTCGAGTCGCTCGAGCTCCCCGGCGTGCAGCGCGCGCTCGTGGAGCAGCTCGTCGCCACGGGCACGCCCGTCGTGCTCGTGCTCCTCACCGGTCGCCCGTACGCGATCGGCTGGGCGCTCGACGGCGACCGCGCGGACGGCGCCCGGCCGGCGGCGGTCCTCCAGGCCTTCTTCCCGGGCGAGGAGGGCGCGGGAGCGGTCGCCGACGTCCTCACCGGCGCGGCGACGCCGTCCGGGCGGTTGCCGGTCTCGCTGCCGCGCGCGGCCGGGGCGCAGCCGTACACGTACCTGCACCCGGTCCTCGGCGGGCCGTCGGACGTCACGTCGACCGACCCGACGCCCGTGCGACCCTTCGGGTTCGGCCTGTCGTACACGACGTTCGCCTACGCCGACCTCGACGTCGACGCGTCCGCACCGACCGACGGGTCCTTCGCCGCGGCCGTGACGGTCACCAACACGGGCGACGTCGCGGGCACCGAGGTGGTCCAGCTCTACGGGCGCGACCTCCTCGGGTCGGTCCCGCGCCCGGTCGTCCAGCTCCTCGGGTACGCGCGGGTCGAGCTCGCGCCCGGCGAGTCCCGGCGCGTGCGGTTCCGCGTCCCGACGACGCGGCTCGCGTTCAGCGACCGGCGTCTCGTGCGCGTCGTGGAGCCGGGCGACGTCGAGGTGTGGGTCGCCGCGCACGCGGGCGTGAGCGCCGCGGCGCCGATCGACGATCTCACCGGGGGAGCGATCGTCGCGCAGGCGCGGGCGCCCGCCGCGAGGTCCCGGGGGCCACGACGCGCCGCGCCGTCGTCGCGCTGACCGGAGGCGTGCACGAGGTGCGGGCCGAGGACGCGCGCCTCGTCGAGGTCGCCGTCGAGCCGGCCGCGCCGCGACCGGGGGGCGCCGCGTGACCGCTGCGCACAACCCGGTCCTGCCGGGCTGCTACCCGGACCCCAGCATCTGCCGGGTCGGCGACGACTTCTACCTCGTGACGTCGACGTTCGAGTACCTCCCGGGCCTGCCGGTCTTCCGCAGCCGCGACCTCGTCCGGTGGGAGCAGGTCGGGCACGTCGTGGACCGGCCCGGGCAGCTCGACTACGAGGGCGTCCGGTCGTCGGGCGGCCTCTACGCGCCGACGCTGCGCCACCACGACGGCGTCTTCTGGCTCGTGTGCACGCTCGTCGGGCAGCGCGAGGGCGCGCCGGGCGGCGACTTCGTCATGACGGCGACGGACCCCGCCGGGCCGTGGTCCGACCCGGTGTGGCTCGACACGCGGGGCCCGGACGGGGCGGCCGGCATCGACCCGTCGCTGTTCTTCGACACGGACGGGCGTGCCTGGATCCACGGGACGCGCCTGCGGAGCGACCCCGAGTGGTACCACCAGACCGAGGTCTGGGTGCGCGAGCTCGACCTCGCGACGACGGAGCTCGTCGGGCCGGAGCACGTCCTGTGGACGGGAGCGGTGCGCGGCGCGGTCTGGGCCGAGGGCCCGCACCTGTACCGCGTCGGCGACACCTACCTGCTGCTCGCCGCCGAGGGCGGGACGGAGATCCACCACGCGGTGTCGGTCGCCCGGGCGTCGTCCGTGACGGGCCCGTACGAGGGGTCGAAGGGCAACCCGGTCCTCACGCACCGGCACCTCGGGCGGGGCGCGGACGTCGTCGGCGTGGGCCACGCGGACCTCGTCGAGGCGCCCGACGGCTCGTGGTGGGCCGTGCTGCTCGGCATGCGGCCCTACGGCGGCTACCACTACCCGCTCGGGCGCGAGACGTTCCTCGTGCCGGTCGCTCGGGAGGACGGGTGGCCGGTGTTCGCGCCCGGGGTCGGCCGGGTCCCGTCGGAGGTGGACGTGCCGTTCGCGGCCGACGACGCGGGCCCCGGCCCCGCGCAGGGCGTCGCGTCCGGCGTCGTGCTCCCGGACGACCCGCGGTGGACGTCGGTGCGGGCGCTGCCGTCCGAGGTGGCGGCGGCGCGCGGCGAGGGCTGGGACCTGCCGGTGCGGCCGGCGACCCTTGCGGAGCCCACGACGACGGCGTTCCTCGGGATCCGGCTCCAGCACCGGGACGCCGACGTGCGCGCCGACGTGCGCGCCGACCTGCCCGACGGCGAGGGCGTCGGTCTCGTGGTGCGCCAGTCCGAGGACGACCACGTGCGCCTGGACCTCACCGGCGGCGACGCGCCGCGCGTCGTGGCGGTCCACCGCCGCGGCGGCGAGGAGACCACGCTCGGCACCGCCGACCTGGCCGGGGCGCGCGGCGCCGTCGTGACGCTCGGCCTCCGGGCGCGCGGGGCGGACCTCGAGCTGACCGCCGCGGTCGGCGAGGGGGAGCCCCGGCCGGTGGCGGTCGCCGACGCCCGCACCCTCGACAGCGTGGCGACGGGCGGGTTCCTCGGGCTGTGGGTCGGCGTGCACGCGACGAGCCACGGGCGCGCCACGTCGAGCGTCGCGCGCGTCGAGCGGTTCCGCTACGACCCGTGGGCGGGGCAGGCCGGCGACTGACCGGCGGGTGCGAGGCGTCGCCGTCGGACTACCGTTCGGGCATGGAGACGCGGATCGAGGAGGACCTGCTCGGAGCCCGGGAGATCCCTGCGGGCGCCTACTACGGCATCCACACGGTCCGGGCGACGGAGAACTTCCGGATCTCGGGCACGACCATCAGCGACGTGCCCGAGATGATCCGCGGCATGGTCCTCGTGAAGAAGGCCGCCGCTCTCGCGAACAAGGAGCTGCGCGCGATCCCCGGGGACGTCGCCGACGCCATCGTCGCCGGGTGCGACGAGATCCTCGTGCGCGGCCGCTGCCTCGACCAGTTCCCCGTCGACGTGTTCCAGGGCGGGGCCGGCACGTCGGTGAACATGAACACCAACGAGGTCGTCGCGAACCTCGCGCTCGAGGCCGTCGGCCTGCCGAAGGGGCGCTACGACGTCGTCAACCCCAACGACCACGTCAACAAGTCGCAGTCGACGAACGACGCCTACCCGACGGGGTTCCGGCTCGCCGTGCACGCGCTCGTCGGCACGCTCGTCGAGTCCGTCGCCCTGCTCGCGGTCGCGTTCGACGAGAAGGCGGCCGAGTTCGCCGACGTCCTGAAGATGGGCCGCACGCAGCTCCAGGACGCGGTACCGATGAGCCTGGGGCAGGAGTTCGCCGGGTTCTCGGTCAACGTGCACGAGGAGATCACGCGACTGACGGTCGCCGCGGAGCTCCTGCTCGAGGTGAACCTCGGGGCGACGGCCATCGGCACCGGGCTCAACACGCCGCCCGGCTATCCCGAGGCCGCGACCCGCCGGCTCGCCGAGGTGAGCGGCCTCGCGACCGTGCCCGCGGCGAACCTCGTCGAGGCGACCTACGACAACGGCGCGTACCTGGCGGTGCACTCGGCGGTGAAGCGCCTCGCCGCGAAGCTGTCGAAGATCTGCAACGACCTGCGGCTGCTGTCGTCCGGGCCGCGCGCCGGGCTCGGGGAGATCAACCTGCCGCAGCTGCAGGCCGGGTCGTCGATCATGCCGGCGAAGGTCAACCCGGTGATTCCCGAGGTCGTCAACCAGGTGTGCTTCAAGGTCATGGGCAACGACGTGACGATCACGCACGCCGCCGAGGCGGGCCAGCTCCAGCTCAACGTCATGGAGCCCGTGCTGGCCCAGTCGATGTTCGAGTCCCTGCGGCTCATGACGAACGCGTGCGAGACGCTGCGCACGCGGTGCGTCACGGGGATCACCGCCAACGTCGAGGTGTGCCGGCGCCACGTGCTCGACTCCATCGGCATCGTCACCTACCTCAACGAGATCATCGGGCACCGCAACGGCGACCTCGTCGGCGCGGAGGCGGCGCGCACGGGCGCGTCGGTGCGCGACGTCGTCGTGGCGCGCGGGCTGCTCACCGCGGAGCAGGTCGACGCCGTGCTGACGACCGAGAACTTCCTGCGCCCCCGGTACACCGGGCGGTACTACGAGCCGCACGAGCGCGGCATCCCGGTGGCGGGGGAGGAGGGCGCGTCGTCGCGCGTCGTGGAGTCCGACGACGCCGCCGGCGCCCCGAGCGAGCCGGACGCCGAGGGAGCGCCTCACGGGTGACCGGTGGTCCGTGCCCGGCCCGGCCGCGTCAGCGCGAGCGCAGCAGCTCGATGAGCTCGTCGGCCCACGCGAGCTTGCGCGCGAGCTCCTCGCGCCGCTCCTCGGCAGCCTGCACGTAGGCCGCGAGCCGCGCGCGCAGGTCGGCGGTCGCCGGCTCCCCGGGAGCGGTCGGCTCCGCGGGGGCGCTCGGCGGCGTGTCCGCGCGGGCCGCGAGACGGTCGGCGACGTCGAGCAGGTCCGTCATCTCCTCGAGCGCGAAACCGAGCGGCTTCATGCGGCGGACGAGCAGCAGGCGCTCGACGTCGTCGTCCGTGTAGAGGCGGAAGCCGCCGTCCGAGCGCCCCGACGGACGGACGAGGCCGACCTCGTCGTAGTGGCGCAGCGTGCGCAACGACAGGCCGGTGCGCTCCGCGACGGCGCCGATGTGCATGGTGGGCTGCGGGTCGGCGGCTCGCTGGTCGGTCATGAGGACAGTCTCCCGGATCGAGGCGGTCGAACCCTACCCTCACGTCAGGGTAGAGTTTCCCCTCGTGCCTGACGCCGTCACCTCCCCGTCCGCGTCGCCTCGGCCCGCCACCGGCGCGCCCGAGGCCGACGAGTCGTACTCCGTCCTCGCGGCGCTGCGGTCGCCGCGGCGGCTGCGGACCGAGGTCCTCGCCGGTCTCGTCGTCGCGCTCGCCCTCATCCCCGAGGCGATCGCGTTCTCGATCATCGCGGGCGTGGACCCGCGGCTCGGGCTGTTCGCGTCCTTCACCATGCGGTCTCGATCGCCTTCCTCGGCGGGCGGCCCGCGATGATCTCCGCCGCGACGGGTGCGGTCGCGCTCGTCGTCGCGCCGGTCGTGCGCGAGCACGGCGTCGAGTACCTCATCGCCACCGTCGTCCTCGCCGGGGTGATCCAGGTCGTCCTGGGCGTGCTCGGCGTCGCCAGGCTCATGCGGTTCATCCCGCGCTCGGTCATGGTCGGCTTCGTCAACGCGCTCGCGATCCTCATCTTCACCTCCCAGCTCCCGCACCTGCGGGACGTGCCGTGGATGGTCTACCCGCTGGTCGCCGTCGGCATCGCGATCATGGTGCTCATGCCGCGGTGGACGAAGGTCGTCCCGGCCCCGCTCGTCGCGATCGTGCTCCTCACCGCGGCCACGGTGCTCGCGGCGATCGCCGTGCCGACGGTCGGTGACGAGGGCGAGCTGCCCGAGTCGCTGCCGTCGCTGCTGTTCCCCGACGTGCCGCTGAACCTCGAGACGCTGCAGATCATCGCGCCGTACGCGCTCGCGATGGCCCTCGTCGGCATCCTCGAGTCGCTGCTCACCGCCAAGCTCGTCGACGACGTCACGGACACGCACTCGAACAAGACGCGCGAGGCGTGGGGCCAGGGCGCCGCCAACGTCATCACGGGCTTCTTCGGCGGCATGGGCGGCTGCGCCATGATCGGCCAGACGATGATCAACGTGAAGGCGTCGGCGCCCGCACGCGCATCTCGACGTTCCTCGCCGGCGTGTTCCTGCTGATCCTGGTGGTGGGGCTCGGCGACGTCGTCGCCATCATCCCCATGGCCGCGCTCGTCGCGGTGATGATCATGGTGTCCGTCGGCACGTTCGACTGGCACTCGGTCCGGCCGAGCACGCTGCGGCGCATGCCGAAGTCCGAGACGGCCGTCATGCTCGCCACCGTCGTCGTGACGGTGTGGACCCACAACCTCGCCTACGGCGTGGTGGTCGGGGTGCTCGTCGCGACGGTGCTGTTCGCCCGCCGCGTCGCGCACCTCACGACCGTCACCCGTGAGGACACGAAGTCGGGGCCCGACGGCGGGACGCGCACCTACGTCGTCGAGGGCGAGCTGTTCTTCGCCTCGTCCAACGACCTCGTCTACCAGTTCGACTACGCCGGTGACCCGGACGACGTCGTCATCGACATGACGAAGGCGCACGTGTGGGACGCGTCCACCGTCGCGACGCTCGACGCGATCCGCACGAAGTACGCGGCCAAGGGGAAGACCGTGACGATCGTGGGCGCCAACCCCGACACCACCGAGCGCCTGGACCGCCTCGCAGGGAAGCTCGGCGCGGGGCACTGACCCGGGGGCGTCCGCGCCCGCACCGCGAGCTCAGCCCGCGGCGCGGTGCACGCGCCACCACCGCAGCACGACGCCGACGGCGAGCACCGCCGCCCCGGCGACCACGGCGGGCACCGGAAGGGTCGCGACGAGCACGACGCAGCCCGCCGCGCCGAGCACCTGGCCCCAGCGCGGGTACCGGCGGTCCGCGCCGCTCTGTCGCAGCGCCGCGAGGTTCGCGAGAGGTAGTACACGAGCACGCCGAACGACGAGAACCCGATCGCGCCGCGCAGGTCGAGGGTGAGCACGAGCACGACGACGACCGCTCCGACGGCGAGCTCGGCACGGTGCGGCACGGAGAAGCGCGGGTGCACGGCGGCGAGCCACCGCGGCAGGTCGCCGGTCCTCGCCATGGCGAGCGTCGTCCGGCTCACCCCGGCGAGGAGCGCGAGCAGCGCGCCGACGCTCGCGGCCGTGGCGCCCACCGCGACCACCGGCCGGGCCCACGTCCACGAACCGGCGGCGACGGCGTCGGCCAGTGGAGACGTCGAGGCCGCCAGGCGGTCGGGGCCGAGCACCGCGAGCAACGTGACGCCGACGACGGCGTACACGACCACGACGACACCCAGCGCGAGGACGATGCGCGCGGGATGGTCCGCCGCGGGTCACGGACCTCCTCGCCGAGCGTGGCGACGCGCGCGTAGCCGGCGAAGGCGAAGAACAGCAGCCCGGCGGACTGGAGGACGCCGTACCAGCCGCCGTGGGCGCCGTCGGCGTCCAGCACGCCGGACCACCGCGGCGCGTCGCCCGCGAGGGCGGCCGTGACGCCGGCGGCCAGCGCGGCGAGGACCACGACGACGATCACGCGCGCCGCCCACGCGGTGCGCGTGACGCCGCGGTACCCGATCGCCGTCAGCGCGACGACGGTGACGACCGCGACCGGACGTTCCCACCCCGCGGGGGCGACGTACGCGGCGACGACGAGCGCCATGGCCGCGCAGCTCGCCGTCTTGCCGACGACGAACCCCCATCCGGCGACGTACCCCCACCACGGGCCGAGCTGCTCGCGCCCGTACACGTAGGTGCCGCCGGACGTCGGGTGCTGGGCGGCGAGCTGGGCCGAGGACGTCGCGTTCGCCAGCGCGACGAGGGCGGCGATCGCGAGGCCGACGAGCAGGCCGGTGCCCGCGGCCGCGGAGGCCGGGGCGAACGCGGAGAAGACTCCGGCCCCGATCATCGCGCCGAGGCCGATCGCGACGCGTCGGACGTGCCGAGCCGGCGTTCCAGGCCCGGGGCGTCGGCTCCGCTCACGGGGATCATCCTGGCACCTGCGCTCCCAGTTGTGGGTGGATGGCGCCGACCTACCGTGGGAGCAGGCTCAGCACGGGAGGTGGCATGACCGACATCGACAGCTCGTCCGAGCGAGCGGGAGCACCGGCACCGGACGACCGGCGCAAGCCGGACGCGCCGACGGACCTGCACAAGCCGTCGTGGACGTACTCGCTGCGCACGACGCTGCGCCAGTTCATGCGCGACCAGTGCCTCGACCTGGCCGCCGCGCTGACGTACTTCGCCGTCCTGGCCGCGGCGCCCGCGCTGCTGGCGCTCGTGTCCGTGCTGGGGCTGGTGAGCGACGGCGAGCAGGCGGTGAACCGCGTCCTGTCCACGCTCGAGGGCGTCGTGCCCGAGCAGGTGCTGAACATCGTCACGCCGCTCGTCGAGAACGCGGCGAGCGGCGGCGGCCGGGCCGGCCTCGCTCTCGTCGCCGGTGTCCTGCTCGCCCTGTGGTCGGCGTCCGGGTACGTCGGCGCGTTCGGGCGGGCGATGAACCGGGTCTACGAGATCGACGAGGGGCGGCCGATCTGGAAGCTGCGCCCCGTGATGCTGCTCGTCACCGTCGTCACGCTCCTCCTCGCCGCACTCATCGTCGCGGCGCTCGTGCTCTCGGGGTCGCTCGCCCAGGCGGTCGGCGAGGCCGTGGGCCTGGGGTCGACCGCGGTGACGGTGTGGAGCATCGCGAAGTGGCCCGTGGTGCTGCTGCTCGTCGTCGTGCTCGTCGCGATCCTCTACCACGTGACCCCGAACGTGCGGCAGCCGAAGTTCCGGTGGCTCAGCGTCGGGGCGGTCGTCGCGATCGTCGTGTGGGTCATCGCGTCCGCGGCGTTCGGCTTCTACGTCGCGAACTTCGGCAACTACGGCGCCACGTACGGTGCCCTCGCCGGGATCATCGTCATGCTCCTGTGGCTGTGGATCACCAACCTCGCGCTGCTCTTCGGCGCGGAGCTGGACGCCGAGCTCGAGCGCAGCCGGCAGCTCCAGGGCGGGATCGCCGCCGAGGAGTCCATCCAGCTGCCGCCGAAGGACACGCGGGCGAGCGACAAGCGCGAGGCGAAGATGCGCGAGGACGTCGCCAAGGGCCGCGAGCTCCGGCTGGAGGCCCAGGCGCACGGCGAGCCGACGGAGCAGGCCACGGACGACTCGCACGGCCGACGCGGGGCGAGAAGGGCGCGCCACTCGGACGAGTAAGGGCACGTGTGGCGCCGTCACCTGCTGCGACGCGCTACAGTCACGGCCGGCACCCGCGGGGTGCCGGCCGTGACCGCTTCCGTCGGCGCGGCCTCGGCCCAGGGGGACGACGGGGACGCCGGTGGAGCACGAGCGCGGGGGCGATGGTCGGGTCTCAGCAGGACGGCGCGCGCGGGCGTCCGGGCGGCCTGGGCTGGTCGTCGCGGTCGCCGTCGGGGCGCTCGTCGTCCTCGCCCCGTCCGCGGCCGCGGACGACGGCCTGGACGAGACCTCGTACAGCACCTTCGTGCTCGAGGCCGGAGGCGCTCCCGTCTCCGTGGCGGTGAGCACCACGCTGCGCAACGAGCAGCCCGACAGCGGCGGGTACGCCTACTACTGGGACGGCTACTCGCTCCCCGTCCCCGCGGGCGTCCAGGACGTGCGAGCCACGAGCGCCGGCGCGTCGCTGCCCGTGACGCTCGAGCCGACCGAGGACCCGGCCGTGTCCGTCGCCACCGTCGCGTTCTCGCCGCTGAACTACGGGCGGTCGCGCACGATCGAGTGGACGTACGCGGTGCCGGGCGAGCCCGTGCGCTCCGCCGGCTCCACGCGCGTCGGCGACGGGTACGCGACCTTCACCGTGCTCGGTGCCGGCGACCCCGGCCAGGTGTCGGTCGACGTCGTGGTGCCCGCGTCGATGGTGTTCGACAGCACCTCGGACCTCTTCACGCCGGCCGAGCAGGGCGGCACGGTCACGTGGTCGGCGGACGAGAGCCCCGACCGTACGGGATCTGGGCCGTCGTGTCCGCGCGCGACCCCGAGGCGGTCGACGAGCGCGAGATCGAGGTGGGCGGCACGACCCTCTCCCTCCACAGCTTCCCCGGCGACCAGGAGTGGGCGACTTCGTCGAGCAGCAGGTCACAGCCGGCCTGCCGGTGCTCGAGGAGGTCGTCGGGCACCCGTGGCCGGGCGGGCTCGAGGTGATCCGCGAGGACGTGTCCCCGCAGGTCATCGGCTACGCGTGGTTCGACCCCGACGCGGACGAGATCGTCGTCCCCGAGGACCTCGACGAGGGGCTGCTGTTCCACGAGCTGACGCACGCGTGGCTCGACCCGCTCCACGTCCGCGAGCGCTGGCTGTACGAGGGGCTGACGGAGGTGGTCGCCGAGCGCGTGGTCTCGCGCACCGACGGCACGTGGGACGCGGTGCCCGTCCCGGACCGCCGGTCCGACGTCGCGGTCCCGCTCGCGGCGTGGTCGGAGCCCGCGGGCGAGCGCGCGGGCGAGGTCGACGACTACGGGTACGCGGCGTCGTACACCGCGGTGGCCGACCTCGTCGGCGACCTCGACGACGAGACGTTCACGGAGATCGTGGCCGCCGTCTACGCCGGCGAGAGCGCGTACGAGGCCGCGGGGTCCGCCGAGCGGAACGGCGGGCGGACGGACTGGCGCCGGTTCCTCGACCTCGTCGAGGTCCGGGCCGGCGTCGCGGACGCCCCGGAGGTCTTCCGCACGTGGGTGCTCGACGAGGCCGGCTCCGGCGCGCTCGAGCAGCGGGCGGAGGCCCTCGCGGCCTACCGCGCGCTAGACGAGGCCGACGCCGCGTGGAGCACGCCGTTCGGCCTGCGCTCCGCGATGACGCACTGGCGGTACCCCGCCGCCGCCGACGCCGTGGCCGCGCTCGGGACGGCACCGGCGGACGCGGCGGCGCTCCAGCGCGCCGTCGCCGAGGCCGGCCTGACCGAGCCGGCGAGCGTGCGCGAGGCCTACCAGGAGGCGGCGGACGCCGACGAGTACGCCGCGCTCGTCGACCTCCTCCCGCGGGCGGTCGACGTCGTCGGGGCCGTGGACACCGCGTCACGGACGGCCGCGGCCGAGCGCGACCCGGTGTCCGAGCTCGGCGAGCTCGTGCTGGCGGTCGACGCCTCCGCCTCGGACGCCCGGGCCCTGCTCGCCGGAGGAGGCCTCGACGCGGCCGAGGACGCGGCGGAGCGGGCGACGTCGCGCGCCGGCGTCGCGACGTGGGCAGGCGCCGGCGTCCTGCTCCTCGCCGTCGTCCTCGTGGGCGGCGCGGTCCTGGCCGCGCGTGCGCTCGGACGACGGCGCGCGCGGGTCACCTCGCACCGCGTGACGCCCTCCCGAGTTGTGGGCGGCTCACCGCCGCCTACGGTCGAGAGCGTCGGCGGCAGCGCCGACGCCCGACGAGAGGAGACCCGCGTGAGCACCACACCGCACGAGGACCGAGGCACGGGCGAGGAGCAGGACTGGGCCGACCGGTCGGACGACAGCGCGCGCGAGACGCCGGGCCAGGCCACGACCGAGCCCGACATCGGCAGCGCCGGCGCGTTCCCCGCGCTCGCCAACGACGCGCTGCCCCGGGACCCGGACGTGCCGACCGACGTCGACCCCGGCGACCCCCGCCGGTCGGCCGTCGGCGACGAGACCGACCCGGACGACGGTTCCCCGGTCGATCCCGCGCGCAGCAGCGACGACTGAGCCGCGACTCAGCCGCGACTGAGGGACGACCGAGGGGCGCCCGAGCGGCGCCCCTCGAGGTCACGTGTCCGCGTGCCGCCACTGCATGAGGCGCTCGCGGCTGCGGACGACGCGCAGCAGCGTGGTGAGCAGCAGCCCGCCGACCATGTTGCCGAGCACGACCCAGCCGAACCAGGGGAGCCACGCGCCGAGGGACGCGCCCGGCTCGCCGGCGTGCACCGCCACGAACACGACGAGCGTGTCGAGCACGGAGTGCAGCAGCCCGGTGCCGACGATGACGAAGGCGATCGCGACCGCCGCGACGATCCTGGCGACGTCGTCGTCGGTGCCGTTCTGCATGCGGGTGAGCAGCGTGATGGCCGCGCCGGCGAGCACCGCGAGGGCGAAGCCTCGAGGCCGAACGGGTGGCCGAGGAACTCGCGGCTGAGCTCTCCCGCCGTGCCGTGCAGGTCGGGCAGCGCCACGGCGACGAGCCAGGCGAGCACCCAGCCGCCGACGAGGTTGCCGAGGAGCGTGCCGCCCCACAGGCGCAGCATGTGGACCCAGCGCGCCTCCCCGGCCACGACCACCATCACGGGGACGTGGAAGCTCTCGGTGAACAGCTCGCTGTGGCCGAGGCGCAGGGCGATGAACCCGACCGAGAACGCGAGCGCGCCCAGGAGCATGCTGCCCGTCTCGTGCACCACGACGAGCAGGGCGAGCACGCCCACGCCGACCTCGATGCCCGCGACCGTCCCCGTGGCGAGCAGGTCCGCGGTGCTGCGGTAGAGCCGCGGCCTGCCCTCGAGGACGACGCGGTCGAGCGTCTCGTCCTTCTCCTCGGTGGTGGCCGGCTCGTCCTCCCGCTCGTGCGGAGGCACCTGCTCGTCGTGGTCGGGCTGCTGGGCGTCGTCGGGTCTCGCCACGTCGTCCTCCGGTCCTGCGCGACCGGTCGCCGCGACGTCCCCATGCTGCCGCAGGGCACCGGCCGCCGCCCGTCCACGCGGCACGCAGGGCGCACCCGGCCCCGGTCCCGACGGGGGACACTGGGAGGAGCAATGTCTGTCCGCCGAGACGAGGAGTTTGAGGTGCCGCAAGGAACTGTCCGATGGTTCGACGCCGACCGAGGGTTCGGCTTCATCGACCGCGGGGGCGAGGCCGAGGACCTGTTCGTGCACGCGTCCGAGATCGTCGGCGACAACGGGCCGAGAGCGCTCCGCGAGGGTCAGGCCGTCGAGTTCGAGGTCGGCGAGGGCGACCGCGGTCCGCAGGCGCGTCGCGTCCGCGTCACGGGCGACCGGGCCGCCGACGCCCCCGTGGGCGTGCTCGGCACCGTCTCCTGGTACGAGCCGACCAAGGGCTACGGCTTCGTCACGCCCGACGGCGGGAGCACCGAGGTCTTCGTGCACAGCTCGGCGATCGTCGGGGGCGGTGTGGTCTCCGAAGGGCAGCGGGTGGCCTTCCTCGTCGTCGAGGGGGAGAGAGGACCGCAGGCGGACCACCTGCTCCCGCTCGGCGCGGAGGCCGTGCAGCCCGCCTCGGACGGCGCGGACGGCACGGTGTCCTGGTACGACGACGCCAAGGGCTTCGGGTTCGTCGTCCCCGACCGGGGCGGCGAGCACGTGTTCGTCCACGCCAGTGCGCTCGGGCCGGGGGCGGCCGGGCTCGTCGAGGGCGCGCGCGTGACGTACGAGGTCGTCGAGGGCGACCGGGGGCCGAGCGCCCGCAACCTGCGGCTCGTGCGCGGCTCCGGGAGCGGGCGCGGCCGCCGGCGGTCGGACGGGCCGTCCGCGGGCGCGGCGGCGGGCCCGTGCGCGGGGGCGGAGGGCGTCGTCGCGCGCTACGACGCGGACCGTGGTTTCGGCTTCATCACGCCCGACGCCGGGGGCGACGACCTGTTCGTGCACGTGTCGGTGGTGCGCGGCTCCGAGGTCCTGGAGGAGGGCGACCGGGTCCGGTTCCGGGTGCGCCAGAGCGACCGAGGACCGCAGGCCGACGGCGTCGAGCTGCTGTGACGGAGGTCCGGGTGCCCGGGGGGGAATGAACGCCCGACGGCGAAGGTTGAGTCAAGCAGGCTCAAGTACGGCACCGCCGGCTTGCACGGAGCAGGTCGGCGTGCCTACCTTGAGCGCAGCAGACTCAACCCGGTCCGCCGGGCGGTCGGCCCCCGCGCCGCGCCGCTCGCGACCACGTACTCACGGAGGCAGCACACATGGCACGAGCAGTCGGGATCGACCTCGGCACCACGAACTCGGTGGTGGCCGTCCTCGAGGGTGGCGAGCCCACCGTCATCGCGAACGCCGAGGGGTCGCGCACGACGCCGTCGGTCGTCGCCTTCTCCAAGACCGGCGAGGTCCTCGTCGGCGAGGTCGCCAAGCGCCAGGCGGTCACGAACGTCGACCGCACCATCAGCTCGGTGAAGCGCCACATGGGCACCGACTGGGACGTGGAGATCGACGACAAGAAGTACACCGCGCAGGAGATCTCCGCGCGCATCCTCGGCAAGCTCAAGCGCGACGCCGAGGAGTACCTGGGCGAGCCCGTCACGGACGCGGTCGTCACCGTCCCGGCGTACTTCAACGACGCCGAGCGCCAGGCCACGAAGGACGCCGGGCAGATCGCCGGCCTCAACGTCACGCGCATCGTCAACGAGCCCACCGCGGCCGCGCTCGCGTACGGCCTGGAGAAGGGCAAGGAGGACGAGCTCATCCTCGTCTTCGACCTGGGTGGCGGCACGTTCGACGTGTCCCTCCTCGAGGTCGGCAAGGACGAGGACGACTTCTCGACCATCCAGGTCCGCGCGACGTCGGGCGACAACCGCCTCGGCGGCGACGACTGGGACAACCGCATCGTCGAGCACCTCATCAAGCAGGTGAAGAACAGCTCGGGCGTCGACCTGTCGAAGGACAAGATCGCGCTCCAGCGCCTGCGCGAGGCGGCCGAGCAGGCCAAGAAGGAGCTCTCGTCCGCGACGAGCACCAACGTGTCGATGCAGTACCTGTCGATGAGCGAGAACGGCCCCATCCACCTGGACGAGAAGCTCACCCGGGCCCAGTTCCAGCAGATGACCCAGGACCTCCTGGACCGCACCAAGGCGCCGTTCCACAAGGTCATCTCGGACGCGGGCGTCTCCGTCTCCGACATCGACCACGTCGTCCTCGTCGGCGGCTCGACCCGCATGCCGGCCGTGGCCGACGTCGTGCGCGAGCTCACCGGCGGCAAGGAGCCCAACAAGGGCGTCAACCCGGACGAGGTCGTGGCCGTCGGCGCCGCGCTCCAGGCCGGTGTCATCTCGGGCGACCGCAAGGACGTCCTGCTCATCGACGTCACCCCCCTGTCGCTCGGCATCGAGACCAAGGGCGGCGTGATGACCAAGCTCATCGAGCGCAACACGGCCATCCCGACCAAGCGCAGCGAGATCTTCTCGACGGCCGAGGACAACCAGCCGTCGGTGCTCATCCAGGTGTTCCAGGGCGAGCGCGAGTTCGCGCGCGACAACAAGCCGCTCGGCACGTTCGAGCTCACCGGCATCGCGCCCGCCCCGCGCGGCGTGCCGCAGATCGAGGTCACCTTCGACATCGACGCGAACGGCATCGTCCACGTCGGCGCCAAGGACCGCGGCACCGGCAAGGAGCAGAAGATGACCATCACGGGCGGCTCCGCGCTGCCCAAGGAGGACATCGACCGCATGGTCAAGGAGGCCGAGGAGCACGCGGCCGAGGACAAGAAGCGTCGCGAGGAGGCGGAGACCCGCAACCAGGCCGAGGCGTTCGTCTACTCGACCGAGAAGCTGGTCACCGACAACAAGGACAAGCTCCCGGCCGACGTCGTGACCGAGGTCGAGGCCGACATCGCGTCGGTCAAGACCGCGCTCGAGGGCGAGGACGCCGACGCCGTGAAGACCGCGCACGAGAAGCTCGTCGCGTCGTCGCAGAAGATCGGGCAGGCGCTCTACGCGTCGGCCGAGCAGGAGCAGGCGGCGGGCGACACCGGCGCGGCCACCGAGGACGCCACCGCGGCCGCGGGCGCGGGCAGCGCCCCGGACGAGGACGTCGTCGACGCCGAGATCGTCGACGACGAGGACGACAAGAAGTGACGGCCGAGGACCCGCGGGGCCCCGAGGAGCAGGCCGGGCGCGAGCCCGGTCAGGGCCCCGAGGACAAGCCCTTCCAGTTCACCGACAAGCGCAAGGTCGACCCGCAGACCTCCCGGCCGCGTGAGAGCGCGGCCGGGGAGGCCGGCGGTCCGGAGGGCGACGGCGGCGAGGCGCCGCAGTCGTCGGACCCCCTCGAGGGGCTCGACTTCGAGCCGTCGGGGGAGGCCGAGGTCGACGCGGCGGTCCTCGCGGCGCAGGCCGCGGCGGCCGAGCACCTCGACGCCCTGCAGCGTGAGCGGGCGAGCTTCACGAACTACCGCAACCGGGCGCTGCGCGACCAGGAGGCCGCGCGCGCCAAGGGCGTGGAGGACGTGCTCACCGCGCTCCTGCCCGTGCTCGACGACGTCGACCGGGCCCGCCAGCACGGCGAGCTCACCGGGCCGTTCGCCGCGATCGCGGACAAGCTGGGCGCGAGCCTCGAGCGCTTCGGCGTCGAGCGCTACGGCACGGTCGGCGAGGAGTTCGACCCGACCGTGCACGAGGCGCTCATGCACCAGACCGACGCCGGGGCGACGTCGACCACGGTCAACCTCGTCATCGAGTCGGGCTACCGGATCGGGGACCGCGTGGTGCGCGCCGCGCGCGTCTCGGTCGTCGGGCCGGAGTAGCCCGCCCTCACGTGCCCGGCGCCGGGGCCGTGCCTTCGCGTGAAGGTGCGTCCCGGCGTCGGGCACGCGACGATCGGGCACGCGACGATCGGGCACGCGACGACCGGGCACGCGACGGCACGGCGCGCAGCGGCCAGGACGAGCACGGAGGACGAGACCACGAGCACGCACAGGAGGGAGGCGTCGTGACCGGACAGGACTGGATCGAGAAGGACTTCTACGCCGCGCTCGGCGTCCCCAAGGACGCCGACGACGCCGCGATCAAGAAGGCCTACCGCAAGCTCGCGCGCCAGTACCACCCGGACCAGAACCCGGGCGACACGGCCGCGGAGACGAGGTTCAAGGAGATCGGCGAGGCGTACGCGGTGCTGTCCGACGCGAAGCAGCGCGAGCAGTACGACGCGATCCGCGCGATGGCCGGCGGCGGGGCGCGGTTCTCCGCCGGGACCGGCGGCGGGGGAGCGGCCGGTTTCGAGGACCTCTTCGGCGGCATGTTCGGCGGCGGCACGGCACCCGGCGGCGGGCGCGTGCGCTACTCGACGGGCGCCCAGGGCGGCGCGGGCTTCGAGGACATCCTCGGCTCGATGTTCGGCGGGGGCGCGGCCGGCGGCCAGCGCTTCGGCGGCGCCGGGTTCGGCGGCCCCCAGCCTGGCGCCGACGTCGCGGCCACCACGACCCTGCCGTTCCGCCAGGCCGTCGAGGGATCGACCGTGACGTTCACCGTGGACGGGCGTCCGGTCACCACCCGCATCCCGCCCGGCGTGCGCGACGGCCAGAAGATCCGGCTGCGCGGCAAGGGCCGTCCGAGCCCGAACGGCGGCCCGGCGGGTGACCTGGTGGTCACCGTGCACGTCACGCCGCACCCCGTCTTCTCGGTCGACGGCGCCAACCTGCGGGTCACCGTCCCGGTGACCTTCGCCGAGGCGGCGCTCGGCGCGACGATCGAGGTGCCGACGCTCGACGGCGCCACCGTGCGGGTCAAGGTGCCGGCGGGCACCCCGTCCGGCCGGACGCTGCGCGTCAAGGGTCGCGGCGTCCGGACGGCGAAGGCGACGGGGGACCTGCTCGTCGGCGTCCAGGTCGTCGTGCCGCAGAAGCTGTCGAAGGCGGCGCGCGAGGCCGTGGAGGCGTTCGCGGCCGAGACCGACGGCCAGGACGTCCGCGCCGACCTCGCCCGCCAGGCGGCGGAGTGAGAGGGCGGGCGTCGTGACCGCGCAGGCGGGCGGGCCCCGGAGCGACCCGACGTGCCCGAGGACGCGCCCGTCCTGGTGATCTCGCAGGCCGCCGCGCTCGCCGGGATGCACCCGCAGACGCTGCGGCAGTACGACCGGCTCGGGCTCGTCGTGCCGCGACGCGCCTCGGGCAGAGGTCGGCGCTACTCGCTGCGCGACGTCGCGAAGCTGCTCGAGGTGCAGCGCCTCAGCCACGACGAGGGCATCAACCTCGCGGGGATCCAGCGGATCCTGGCGCTCGAGTCGCAGGTCGAGCGGCTCGAACGCCGCGTCGAGGCGCTGTCCGCGCGCGCGAGCCCGGCGGCCGCGTGTTCGCCGCCGCGGCGAGCGGCGACGTCGTCGTGGTGCCGCGCGGGCGCAGCGTGCGGCGCGGCGTCGAGGAGGCGCTGCGCCAGTCGCTGGTCGAGCGGACCGAGACGCGCGCGCTCGTCATCTGGAGCCCCGGCGCCGACGACGCCGGCGCGCGCTGAGCGCACCCGGCCTGCTCCCCGCCGCCGGTCGGTACCCGCGTCGCCGGCGCCGCGCCCCATTTCGCAAGAATGACATGCCGTTAATCGCATTCTCCCGCGCATTCTGAGCCAGGCCTTCCTTGCTATTCAGATGCGTATTCCGGGAATACCGTGGACGATGAGACCACGGCCCCCCAGGCCCCGGAGAACGGAGAGATCGATGAGCAGCCTCATGGAGATGCCCCAGGTCGTCGAGTGCTCGATCGAGGGGTGCGGCTACAACCACGACCACGGGTGCCACGCCGGCGCCGTGACGATCGCCGGGCACACCGGCGACGCCGAGTGCGCCACCTTCATCCCGCTGGGCACCAAGGGCGGCCTGGAGAAGGTGCTCGCCCACGTCGGCGCGTGCCAGCGCACCGAGTGCGTCCACAACGAGGCGCTCGAGTGCTCGGCGCCCTCGATCCGCGTGGGTTCCGGCGGGTCCGGCGAGGCCACCGCGGACTGCCTCACCTTCACCCCGCGCTGACACCCCCGGACCCCGGTTCGCGCGCTCGCCCGCGCGGACCGGGGTCTCGCGCGCGCGGGGCGGTACGGGTCAGCAGCGCTGCAGCGTGCTCAACAGCTCGACGGCGGCGGCGTGGGTCCCGGGCAGCGGCTCCGTCCACAGCCGCGGCGGGCGCCGCAGGATCGCGGACACGCCGAGCGACAGGCCCGTGCGCTCGATGCGGTGACGCAGCTCGGTGCGCAGCCACTCGTCGTCGGCGTCGCGCTCGCCGAGCACGACGAAGTGCCCGTTGCCGAGCGACGCCATCGGGTGCCCCTCGCCGAACGTCTGCGTGAGCGCGCGGCCCATCGCCGCCGAGCGCGCGAAGCGCTGCCAGCCGGTGAGGTCGTCCAGGGCGACGTCGACGACGAGCAGCCCGTGCGAGCGCGGCACCGGGACGCCGGTGCGCTCCGCGCGGCCGTACGTCTCGCGCAGCCGGTGCGTCAGGTACTGCGTGGTCGGGAGCCCGGACTCGGGGTCGAGCACGTCGGGCGCGAGGGGCGTCGTCTCGTACCCCTCGGCCCAGCCGACGGCGACGGCGCGCAGCAGGTCGACGCCCGGCGCGTCGTCCTGGGCGCGGCAGAGGCAGACCACGTCGTCGATGGTCTCGCCGATGCCCACCCCGGACTCGCCGCGCGCCCGGCCCAGGCGCTCGGCGGCGGGCGTGACGTCGCGCTCGTCGCACATCGCCTCGGTGAGGGCGTCGACCGCCGGGTGGTACCAGTCGCCGGGACGCCGCCACACGCTCGCGACGCTGGTCTCGCGCCACGCGTCGCGCAGCGTCTCCGCGGCGTCTGTGGGCACGGCGTACCCAGCATGGAGGTGATCCATGTGAACGGGACGGCCGAGGCGCTCCGTCATGACGCGAGTCGGGGCGGGTGAAACGTCGACGGCTCGTGGTGCGGGGTCGAGGTGGAGGTCGAGGTGGTGGCGCTGCCGGGCGACGTCGCTCGTCTCGCCACGCACGGCCCCCTGCCGGACGCGATGGTCATGCGTCTAGTATGGGCGCGTTGTGAGCCCTGCGGGAGCAGGGCGATGTCGGGCGGTGGCATGACCGAGGCACGATCCCACGTGGGGAGCGAGGCGTTCAGCGACGCCGAGCTCATCACGGCCGTGCGCGCAGGCGACGCGAGTGCCTTCGGCGTCCTCTACGAGCGGCACGCGGCCGCCGCCCGGGCCGTCGCACGCCAGTACGTGCACTCCACGGCGGATGCGGACGACGTCGTCTCCGACGCCTTCGCGCGCACCCTCTCCGTCCTGCAGAACGGCGGCGGCCCCGACGTCACGTTCCGCGCGTACGTGTTCACGGTCGTCCGGCGCCTGTCCTACGACCTCGTCAACGGCGCGCGCCGCACGCAGCCGACCGACGACGAGCGGACCTTCGAGACCGCCTTCGGCCCGATGGCGTCGACGGAGGACCCGGCCCTCGAGGGCTTCGAGCGATCCGTGGTCACGCGGGCCTACCAGACGCTGCCCGAGCGGTGGCGTGCCGTGCTCTGGTACACCGAGGTCGAGAGTCTGACGCCTGCCGCGATCGCGCCGATGCTCGGGCTCACCGCCAACGGGGTGTCCGCGCTCGCCTACCGCGCGCGCGAGGGACTGCGCCAGGCCTACCTTCAGGAGCACCTGACGACGGCGCCCGCCAAGGAGTGCGAGGGCGTCAACTCCCTGCTCGGCTCGTACGTCCGCGGCGGGCTGGCGAAGCGTGAGACCGCGCGCGTCGAGGGCCACCTGGAGGGCTGCGGCGACTGCCGTGCGCTCGTGCTCGAGCTCGGAGACGTCTCGCACGGCATGCGCGCGGTCATCGCCCCGCTCGTCCTCGGCGTCGGGGCGCTCGGCCTCGTCGGCACCGCGCTGCCCGTCGGCGGCGGCGCGGGCGTCGGTGCCGGCGCTGCCGCGGTGGCCGCCGGCGCGGGTGGCGGGACCGGCTCCGCCGGCGGCACGGGATCGGCCGGCGGGACCGGCTCCGCCGGCGGCACGGGGTCGGCCGGCGGGGCCGGGTCGAGCGGTGGGGCCGGGTCGGCCGGTGGTGCAGCCACGACGGGCACGACGGCGACGGGCACGACGCGACCGGCACCGCGGCGACCGGGGCCACGGGGACTGCCGCGACCGGTGCTGCTGCGGGCGGCGCCGCGACGGGAGCCGCCGCGACCGGTGCTGCCG
>NZ_MKKH01000022.1 GCF_001942335.1 Cellulosimicrobium sp. CUA-896
GTGCCGCGGAGGCGGGGCGCTGCCGTTCCGGCACGCACTCGCCGGTGCCCGGGCCGCGAGCGCGGCGGACGTCCGTCCCGGTACCGGCGGTACGGACGTCGCGGCGCCGGTCGTCGCCGCGTGCGGGGTCAGATCCGCCCCGCCCGTTCGAACGGGCGTCGATCGGCCGTCGCGGTGGTCGTCGTGGCCGCGACCGCGACGGTCCTGCGCGCTCATGCGGCCACCTCGGCGCCGAGCACGAGGTCCTGCGGGAGGCGCGCGCCTCGGGCCCAGTCGGCGGCGGGCATGTGCTTGCGCCCGACCGGGGCGACGTCGCCCAGCCGCACGGCGTGCGTGGCCGTGCCGACGAGGACGTCCCTCTTGCCGGCGCGCACCTCCCCCGGGCCCAGGTCGGTCACGTCGGGCTGCGGGGTCACGGGGCCGAGCCCGAGGCGCACCGGGGCGCCGTCGGGGCCGGGCACGGTCGTCCACGCGCCCGGGGCGGGCGTGCAGCCGCGGACGAGCCGGTCGACCGCGAGCGCCGGGACGTCCCAGCGCACGTGCGCGTCGGCGGGCGTGAGCTTCGCGGCGTGCGTGACGCCGTCGGCGGGCTGCGGCCGGGGGCGCAGCGTGCCGTCCTCGAGGGCGTCGAGGGTCGCGACGAGGAGGCCGGCGCCGGAGGTCGCGAGGCGGCCGAGGAGGTCGCCGGCGGTGTCACGGGGCCGGATCGTCTCGGTCGCGGTGCCGAGCACGGGGCCGGAGTCCAGGCCCTCCTCGATGAGGAAGGTCGTGGCGCCGGTGACCTCGTCGCCGGAGATGATCGCGCGCTGCACCGGTGCGGCGCCGCGCCAGGCGGGCAGGACGGAGAAGTGGAGGTTCACCCAGCCGAGGCGCGGGACGGCGAGCACGTCGGGGCGCAGGATCTCCCCGTACGCGACGACGGGCGCCGCGTCGACGTCGAGGTCGCGCAGGGTCGCGAGGAACTCCTCGCCGCGCGGGCGTTCGGTGAGGACCGGGACGCCCGCGTCCTCCGCGCGCACGCGCACGGGGCTAGGCACGAGGCGGCGCCCGCGGCCCGCGGGGGCGTCGGCGCGGGTGAGGACGGCGACGACCTCGTGGCGGGAGGCGAGGAGGGCGTCGAGGGTCGGGACCGCGGTGTCCGGGGTCCCGGCGAACAGCAGGCGCATGGGCCCGAGTCTAGGTGGCGGGCGGGGCGGTCAGCCGGGCGGTGCGACGTCGACGCCGAGGTCGCGCAGCGCGGTGCGCAGGCCGCCGGTGCCGCGGAACAGGTGGGTGCGCAGCCCGAGACGGGCCGCGGCGTCGACGTTGGCGGGGCTGTCGTCGGTGAACAGGGTGCGCACGGGGTCGAGGCCGAACCGCTCGAGCGTCAGGGCGAAGATGCGCGGGTCCGGCTTGGCGAGCCCCTCGCGGCCCGAGACGAGGACGTCGTCCATGAGCGCCGTCGCGGGCGCGGCCGTCGCGGCGTGGTGGAACAGCTCGGCCGACCAGTTGGTCAGCCCGTACAGCCGCAGGCCCCGGCCGCGCAGCTCGCGCACGAGCTCCTCGGACCCGTCCACGGGCCCCGTGAGCGTCGCCGGGAAGTGCTCGACGTACCGGTCGAGCAGCGCGACGTGGTGCGGGTGCGTCGCGCCGACGTGCGTGCGGGCCGCCGCCCACGTCTCGCCGGCGTCGCGCGCGTGGTTGAGCGCCGGGAAGTCGACGTCGGCGAAGAACGCGTCCACCGCGTCGCGCGAGGTGTGCCCGTCGTAGGCGCGATACGGGTCCCAGCCCACCAGGACGTTGCCGAAGTCGTACAGCACGGCGTCGATCGCCGGGGACGTCGCGCGCGGTCGGGACGCGGGGCGGGTCACAGGATCTCCTTCGGGTCGAGCTGGACGCGCACGCTCCCGGGCTCGCGGCGCGCGGACCGCACCGCGAGGGAGCCGGCGAGCTGGCGAGCCAGGGTGCGCCCGTCACGGTACGGGACGCGCACGACGGCGCGCACGGGCCGGGCCGCGCCGCCCGCCAGGTCGGTGCCCTCGTCCGGGCGCGCGGGGGCGACCTCGACGGGGCCGAGCACGGTGTCCGGGCCGGCGAGCCCCACCCGGTCGAGGACGGCGGCGACGGCCGTCCGGTCCCCCGTGACGGCGGCGACGCGCGCGGCCGGAGGGAGCGCGAGCTCGGCACGCTCGTCGAGCTCGCGGTCCGCCAGCCCGGCCGGGTCCCACCGCACGAGCGCGTTCGTGGGCGCCGGCGCGGCGTCGCCCACGAGCAGGACCTGCCCGCCCGCCGTGGCCGGGCGCACGAGCGCGGCCGCGGCGAGCCAGCGCGCGAGGGCGTCCTGGGCGACGTCGAGCCCGACGTGCGCCGTGCTGACCGCCGCGTCGAGCAGCAGCGCGGCGGTGTACCCGCCGTCCGCGACCGGCTCCGCCCCGGGGGTCGCGACCACCAGGGCCGGCTCGTGCCCGACCGACGCCAGGACCCCGCCCGGGGCGCTCGCGCCGGACACGCGCACCGGTACACCGGTGAAGGCGCGCCCGAGCTCCTCCGCGGTGCGCTGCGACCCGACCCGCACCGAGCGCAGCCCCGTCCAGTGGCACTCCGGGCACGACCAGCCGCCCGCGAGCGCCCCGCACCACGTGCACTGCGGCGCCGCGCCCGGGCCCGGCAGCGACAGCGGTCCGTGGCAGGCGGTGCAGCGCGCGGGCGTGCGGCAGCGCGCGCACGCGACGACGGGCAGGTATCCGGCGCGCGGCACCTGCACGAGGACGGGCCCGTGCTCGAGCGCGGCGCGGGCGGCGCGCCACGCCGCGGTCGGGATGCGCGCGGCGGCGCCCGGTCCCTCGGCGGCCAGCTCGACGGACGTCAGGGCGCGCACGCGCGGGGCCCGGGCGCGCACGCCGTCGCGCGGCGCGGCCAGGTCGTGCGCCCAGCCGCGGGTGACGAGCGCGTGCGCGGCGACGGTGCGCCCGTGCCCGCCCAGGAGGTAGGCGGTGCCCTCCTGCTCGCTGCGCAGCGCGAGGACCTCGCGCGCGTGCGGGTACGGGGCCCGGGGCTCGGCGAGCGTGGCCTCGCCGTCGTTCCAGCACACGACCAGCCCGAGGTCGGTCACGGGCGCGAAGGCGGCTGCGCGCGTGCCGACGACGACGGGCCCCAGGCCCTGCCGCGCGGCGAGGAACGCCCGGTACCGCACCGCCGGGCCCTCGTCGGCGGTGAGCCGCACGACCCGGCCCCCGCGCGCGGGGTCCCAGGCCGGCAGGCCCGCGGCCTCGAGGGCGGCGCAGACCTGGTCGACGTCGCGCGCGTCCGGCACGACGACGAGCGCGCCCCGACCCAGGGCGGCCACGACCGCGACGGCCTCGGCGACGGCCGCGGCCCAGTGCGCGAGCGGCAGGGCGGCGTCGGCACCCGGTCGGGGCGCGAGGCCGGGCAGCGCCGTCCACACCGCGCGCGGCGCCCCGCCGCGGGCGAGGTGCGCGAGGAACGCGGCGCCCGCCCGGTACGGCCCCACGCCGACGGGGCCGGCTCCGCGGCGTCCGCGGGAGCGTCGGGCCGCGCGGCCGGTGCGCCGTCGAGCGCCCCCGAGGCGACCCGGTCGGCGAGCGTCTGCTCGGCGCGGGCGTGCCGTGGCGGCACCGCGAGCCGCAGGACGTCGGCGAGCGTGCCGGCGTACAGGTCGGCGACCGCCCGGGCGAGGCGGAGCACGGGCGGGGTCAGGACCGGCTCGGCCGACACGACGCGGCGCAGCGGCTGCAGCCGGCCGTCGTGCTCGGAGCGCTCGAGCCGCGCGAGGACGTACCCGTCGACCTCGCGGCCGGCGAAGCGGACCTTGACCCGCACGCCCGGCTGCGCGGCCTCGGACATGCCGGCGGGCACGAGGTAGTCGAACGGGCGGTCCAGGTGGGCGGGCGCGAGGTCGAGCGCGAGCTGCGCGACCGGGAGGGTCGCGGCGGGCTCGAGCCCCTCCGCGCGCGCAGCCCGGCGCGGTGCGGACGCCGAGGACGCCGGGGGCGCCGAGGGGACGGCGATCCCCGGCAACGCGTCCTGGACCGCCTCCGCGGCCGTCCCCGGGCCCGTCACGTCCTCACCGTCCACGCGACCATCCCACCACGAGCCGCCCCCACGATTGCCTCGCGCCCGCAGCGCGACGCACCGTCACACGACGGACTGCAGGGCCCCGACGCGGTCGGTGCGCTCCCAGGTGAACTCCGGCGTCTCGCGGCCGAAGTGCCCGTACGCCGCGGTCGGCGCGTAGATCGGGCGCAGCAGGTCCAGGTCGCGGATGATCGCGGCCGGACGCAGGTCGAACACCTCGCGGATGGCCGCGGTGATGCGCTCCACCGGCACGGTGTGCGTGCCGAACGTCTCGACGTACAGGCCCACCGGGTGCGCCTTGCCGATCGCGTACGCGACCTGCACCTCGCACCGGCGCGCGAGCCCGGCCGCGACGACGTTCTTCGCCACCCACCGCGTGGCGTACGCCGCCGACCGGTCGACCTTCGACGGGTCCTTGCCCGAGAACGCCCCGCCGCCGTGCCGCGCCATGCCGCCGTACGTGTCGACGATGATCTTGCGCCCCGTCAGCCCCGCGTCGCCGCGCGGCCCGCCGACGACGAACGTGCCCGTCGGGTTGACGAGCAGGCGCGTGGACCGCGTGTCGAGGTCCACGCCCGCCGACTCGAGCACCGGGGCGACGACGTCGTCGGCCACGAGACGGTGCAGCTTCTCCTGCACCACGTCCGGGTCGTGCTGCGTCGACAGCACGACCGTGTCCAGGGTCGCCGCGCGCTCGCCGTCGTAGCCGATCGTCACCTGCGTCTTGCCGTCCGGGCGCAGCCCCGGCACCGTGCCGTCGCGGCGCACGAGCGCGAGCCTCTCGGCGAGACGGTGCGCGAGCCACACCGGCAGCGGCATGAGGCTCGGCGTGTCGTCGCTCGCGTACCCGAACATCAGGCCCTGGTCGCCCGCGCCCTGGGCGTCGAGCGGGTCGTGGTGCCCGGCGTCGTCGCGCTCCTCGAGGCTCTTGTCGACCCCCTGCGCGATGTCCGGCGACTGCTGGCCGATGGAGACCGACACGCCGCACGAGTCGGCGTCGAACCCGATCGCGGACGACGTGTACCCGATGCGGCGCACGACGTCCCGCACGATCTGCGGGATCTCGACGTAGGCCTCGGTCGTGACCTCGCCCGCGACGTGCACCAGCCCGGTCGTGACCATCGTCTCCACGGCGACGCGCGACGACGGGTCCTGCGCGAGCAGCGCGTCGAGGATGGCGTCGGAGATCTGGTCGCACACCTTGTCCGGGTGCCCCTCGGTGACGGACTCGGACGTGAACAGACGCAGATCAGCCATGACCGCCAGTCTACGGGCCCCGGGACGCCCTCCGTCCCGCCGCGCGGGCGGACGGTCCGCCCACCGAGACGCGGCGCCGCCCCCGTCCCACCGGTCGCGAGGACGGGCAGACCGCGCCTACCGTCGGGGACGTCCCGCGTCGCGGGCGTCCACGCCCCGAACCGTCCCGGACGCGGCCACCCGCCCGAGGAGGAACCGTGCTCCACGAGGTCGCCGACGGCATCCACCGCCTCACCCGCGCCCACGTCAACGTCTACCTCGTGCTCGGCGACGACGGTCGCGTCCTCGTCGTCGACGCGGGCCTGCCCGCGATGTGGCCGGACCTCGGGCACGCGCTGCGCACGCTCGGCCGCACGCCCGACGACCTCGCCGGCGTCGTGCTCACGCACGCCCACTTCGACCACCTCGGGTTCCTCGCCCGCGCGCGCCGCACGCTCGGCGTCCCCGCCTGGCTGCACCCGGGTGACGCGCACATCGCCGCGCACCCCTACCGCTACGCGCACGAGAACCTGCGCGCGGTCTACCCCGTGCGCTACCCGAAGGCCGTGCGCATCCTCGGCGCCATGACCGCCGCCGGGGCGCTGCGCGTGCCCGGCGTGCGCGACCTGCGCCCCCTGCCCGACGACGGCGAGCTCGACCTGCCCGGCGCCCCGCGCGTCGTCGCGACGCCCGGCCACACCGACGGACACTGCGCGCTGCACCTGCCCGACCGGGACGTGCTCCTCACCGGCGACGCGCTCGTCACGCTCGACCCCTACACCGCACGCACCGGGCCGCAGATCGTCGCGGGCGCCGCGACCGCCGACAGCGCCCGCGCCCTGCGCTCCCTCGACGCGCTCGCCGCGACGGGCGCCACGACGCTCCTGCCCGGGCACGGCGAGCCGTGGACCGACGGGGCGGCGGGCGCCGTCGACCGGGCGCGCGCGGTCGGGGCGCACTGAGCCGCGACCGCGGAGTCAGGCCCCCGGCCCGACGACCTTCAGCACGGCGTCCCACACGGCGTCCGCCACGACCTCCTTGCTGCCCGACGCCTGCCCGACGACCTCGCCCGCACCGTCCAGCAACGTCACGTCGTTCGTGCCGACGCCGAACCCGACGCCGTCGCCGACCGCGTTGACCACGAGCAGGTCCGCGCCCTTGCGCCGCGCCTTCGCGCGCCCGTGCTCGAGCACCGAGCCCGTCGCGTCACCCGTCTCGGCGGCGAACCCGACGACGACCTGCCCCGGGGTCAGCCGGTCCCGCGCGAGCTCGGCGAGGACGTCCGGGTTCTCCACGAGCTCGATCGGCGCCGGCGCGTGCCCCGCGACCTTCTTGATCTTCGTCGTCGGCGCGCCCGCGGGCCGGAAGTCCGCCACGGCCGCCGCCATGACGACGACGTCGGCCGCCGACGCCGCGGCGCGCACCGCCTCGCGCAGCTGCGCCGTCGTCTCTACCCGGACCACCTCGTCCGGCGCGGCGCCCGGTCCGAGGACGTCCGCGGCGAGGTTCGCCGCGACCAGCGTCACGTGCGCGCCGCGCGCGAGGGCCGCGCGGGCGAGGGCGACGCCCTGCCTCCCGCTGGACCGGTTGCCGATGAACCGCACCGGGTCGATCGGCTCGCGCGTGCCGCCCGCGGACACCACGACGCGACGCCCCGCCAGGTCCCCGGGCACGGCCGACGACGCCTCGCCGGCGACGAGCCCCAGCGCGACGCGGGCGATCTCCTCGGGCTCGGGCAGCCGCCCGGGTCCGGTGTCCGCGCCCGTCAGCCGTCCGGAGGCGGGTTCGATCACGTGCACGCCGCGGGCACGCAGCGTCGCCACGTTCGCGGCCGTGGCCGGGTGCTCCCACATCTCGGTGTGCATCGCGGGCGCATGACCACCGGGCAGCGCGCGGTGAGCAGCGTGGAGGTCAGCAGGTCGTCGGCGCGCCCGGCCGCCGCCCGCGCGAGCAGGTCGGCCGTCGCCGGCGCACGACCACGAGGTCCGCGCCCTTGCCGAGCGCCACGTGCGGCACGTGCTCGACGTCCTCGAACACCTGGTCCGTGGCGGGCTCCCCCGACAGCGCCTCCCACGTCGGAGCGCCGACGAAGCGCAGCGCCGAGGCGGTGGGCACGACGCGCACGGCGTGCCCCTGCTCGCGCAGCAGGCGCAGCAGCAGCACCGCCTTGTACGCCGCGACCCCGCCGCTCACGCCGAGGACGATCCTCATGCGGGCTCCTTCGTGCACGAGAGCGCCCCGCCCGGCGGCTGCCGGACGGGGCGGTCGGTGATCAGTCCTGCGAGCCCTCGGCGGGCTCGACGCTCTCGATCGTCAGCAGACCCGCGCTGATCTCGCGCATCGCGATCGACAGCGGCTTCTCCTGGTTGCGCGTCTCCAGCAGCGGGCCGACGTTCTCCAGCAGGCCCTCGCTGAGCTGCGAGTAGTAGGCGTTGATCTGCCGCGCGCGCTTCGCCGAGTAGATGACGAGCGCGTACTTCGAGTCGACGTGGCCCAGCAGGTCGTCGATCGGCGGGTCGGTGATGCCCTCGGGGGCGGCGACGGTTCCGGACACAGTTCGCTCCGTGGGTTCTCGGGTCCTGCAGCCGGTCGCTGCAGCTGGCTGTGGTGAGCCGTGAGGCTCGGTGGGTGCTCGAGGCGGTCGCGGCGCCGGCGACGGGCTGCGGACGACCGGCGCACCAGTCTACTCGCTGACCGCCTCGGCGTCGGCCCGCACGCCGGCGGCCGCGGCGCCGCCCGAGCCGGCGCCGGCCACGGGGCGCGGCTCGAGCCCCATGACGCGCACGAGCTCGTCCGTCGCACGGTGCACCTCGTCGTTGACGATCACGTGGTCGAACTCCGACTCCGCCGCGAGCTCGATGCGCGCCGTCGCGAGCCGGCGCTCGCGCTCCTCCGCGTCCTCCGTCCCCCGCCCGACGAGCCGGCGCACCAGCTCGTCCCAGCTCGGCGGGGCCAGGAACACGAACCGCGCCTCCGGCATGCTGGCGCGCACCTGGCGCGCACCCTGCAGGTCGATCTCCAGCAGCGCGGGCACGCCCGCCGCGAGCTGGTCCTCGACCGCACGCCGCGGCGTGCCGTAGCTGTTGCGCCCGTGGACCACGGCCCACTCGAGCAGCTCGTGCTCCGCGACCATGCGGGCGAACTCCTCCGGACCGACGAACAGGTAGTGGACGCCGTCCTGCTCGCCCGGGCGCGGCCCGCGCGTCGTCGCGGAGACCGACAGCCACACCTCCGGGTAGCGCGCACGGATGTCCGCGGACACCGTGCCCTTCCCGACGGCGGTCGGCCCCGCCAGGACCGTCAGGCGGGCAGGACTGGACGAGGCCACCGGCACCGACGGCTGCCCGGAGGGCTCCGCCGACGCCGGCTCGGACGGATGTGCGGAAATGTCAGCCAAACCTCTCGATGAGGGCCGCGGTCTGGTGGGGACCCAGTCCGCGGACCCGGCGTGTCTCGGCGATCCCGATCTCCTCCATGATCGCCCGGGCTTCACCTTACCCACGCCGGGCAGGGACTCGAGCAGCGCGACGACCTTGAGCTTGCCGATGACGTCGTCCGTCCGCCCGCGCTCCAGGACCTCCTTCAGAGAGCCCTGGGAGTACTTCAGCCTGTTCTTGACCTCGGCGCGGACCCGGCGCGCCTCCGCCGCCTTCTCGAGCGCCGCGGCGCGCTGTTCTGGGGTCAGGGGTGGAAGTGCCACGCGTGTCACCTCATCGTCGTCAGGCGGATGGACCCACACCGCCGGCCGGCACGCTGCGCACGCCCGGACGACCCGGACGACCTGCGCCGACGTGCACCGCCGACCCCTCGAACGTAGCGACACCCCGGGTCGCAGGCAACGACTGGGACCGGGGTGTCGCGCCGATCGCGGCGCGCTCAGCCGCGCAGCGCCGCGAGGGCGTCGTCCGCCGCGGCACGCGCGGCCGCGCGCAACGCCCCGGTGTCCGGCCCCGCGCGCAGCACGCCGCGCGAGCTCGACGACGAGCACCTGGCGCCGCGCCGCGCCGAACACCGCCGCGAGCTCCGCCGCACCGGCGCCTGCGCGCCGACGCCGGCGCGAGCAGAGGCCCGGCCACCGCGGCCAGGTCCGTCCCCGTGCGAGCCGCGGCGTCACCGGTCGTCGCGCCGACGACGAGCCCGACGGGCCCCATCGGGTCCCCGGCCGCCACCGCCGGGGCGTTCAGTCGCGCCGCCTCGCGCGCGACGTGCGCGGCGACGGTCTCCACGTCGCGCCCGCGCCGCGGCGGGCGTGCTGCACGCTCGCGCCCTCCGGGTTCGACGTCAGGCACAGCACGAACAGCCCGCGCCCCGTCTCCAGCGCCGCGTCCACCGCCGGCGCGAGCGACCCGAACCCGAGGAACGGCGAGACCGTCAGCGCGTCGGCGGCGAGCGGCGAGCCGTCGCGCAGGTAGGCGTCCGCGTACGCCGCCATGGTCGACCCGATGTCGCCGCGCTTGGCGTCCATCACGACGAGGGTCCCGGCCGCGCGGGCCGCCGCCACGACGTCCTCCAGCGCGGCCACGCCGCGCGACCCGTGCCGCTCGAAGAACGCCGACTGCGGCTTCACGGCCGCGACGCGCCCCCCGACCGCCTCGACGACGCGCAGGCCGAAGTCCCGCAGCCCCGACGCGTCGTCGGGCAGCCCCCACTGCGCCAGCAGCGACGGGTGCGGGTCGACGCCCACGCACAAGGGGCCGTGGTCGTCGACCGCCGCCGCGAGGCGCGCGCCGAACGACGCGCTCACGCGCCGACCCGCGCCGGGTCCGCCGCGGCGCTGCGCGACGCCGACGCGGCGAGCCCGTCGCCGGCCATGTGCTCCTGGAGGCTCGCGACCTCGAACGGCCCCGACAGGACCGCCTCGATGCCCTGGACCGCGGCGGCGAGCTGGTCGACCGTCGTCGCGATCGGCTTGTCCGCCGCCGTCGTCGCGGCCCGGATCTCGTACCCGTCGGCACGCGCGCCCTGGCCCGACGGGGTGTTGATGACGAGGTCCACCTCGCCCGCCGTGATGAGGTCGACGATCGTCGGCTCGCCCTGGGCACCCCGGCCCGAGGAGAACTTGCGCACGACCGTCGACGCGATGCCGTTGCGGCGCAGCACGCTCGACGTCCCCGCGGTCGCCAGGATCTCGAAGCCCAGCTCGGCGAGCCGCTTGACCGGGAAGACGATCGAGCGCTTGTCGCGGTCCGCGACCGAGACGAACACCCGGCCCGACGTCGGCAGACCGCCGAACGCCGCGGCCTGCGACTTCGCGAACGCCAGCGGGAAGTCCCGGTCGAAGCCCATGACCTCGCCCGTCGAGCGCATCTCCGGCCCGAGCACCGTGTCCACGACCACGCCGTCCGCGGTGCGGAACCGCTTGAACGGCAGGACCGCCTCCTTGACCGCGATCGGCGCGTCCAGCGGCAGGTCCCCGCCGTCGCCCTCCGCCGGCAGCACGCCCGCCGCGCGCAGGTCGGCGATCGACTCCCCCGCCATGACGCGCGCCGCGGCCTTGGCCAGCGACGTGCCCGTCGCCTTCGACACGAACGGCACCGTGCGCGACGCGCGCGGGTTGGCCTCGAGGACGTACAGCACGTCGGAGACGAGCGCGTACTGCACGTTGAGCAGCCCGCGCACGCCGACGCCGGCCGCGATGGCCTCGGTCGAGCGACGGATGCGCTCGATCTCCGCGTCGGACAGCGACACCGGCGGCAGCACGCACGCCGAGTCGCCCGAGTGGATGCCGGCCTCCTCGATGTGCTCCATGACCCCGCCCAGGAACAGCTCGGAGCCGTCGTAGAGCGCGTCGACGTCGATCTCCATCGCGTCGTCGAGGAAGCGGTCGATGAGCAGCGGCGCCGGCAGGAGGCCCGCCGTGCGCTCGTCGGCCGCCGCCGCCGCGAGGGCGCGCTCGACGTACTCCGTGAGCTGCTCGGACGAGTACACGATCTCCATGCCGCGCCCGCCGAGCACGTACGACGGCCGCACGAGCACCGGGTAACCGATGCCCGCCGCGACGTCGCGCGCCTCGTCGAGCGAGCGCGCCGTGCCGAACGCCGGGGCGGGCAGCCCCGCCTCGGTGAGCACGCGCCCGAACTCGCCGCGGTCCTCGGCGGCGTCGATCGCCTCGGGGCTCGTGCCGAGGATCGGCAGGCCCGCGTCCGCGAGGCGCTGCGCGAGGGACAGCGGCGTCTGCCCGCCGAGCTGGACGATGATGCCCCGCACGGGACCGGCAGCCAGCTCGGCCTCGTAGACCTCGAGGACGTCCTCGAACGTCAGCGGCTCGAAGTAGAGCCGGTCGGAGGTGTCGTAGTCCGTCGAGACGGTCTCCGGGTTGCAGTTGACCATGACCGTTTCGAACTGCTCGCGCAGCGTGAGTGCCGCGTGCACGCACGAGTAGTCGAACTCGATGCCCTGACCGATGCGGTTCGGCCCCGAGCCGAGGATGATCACGGCCTCGCGCTCGCGGGGCGCGACCTCGCTCTCGCGGTCGTAGGACGAGTAGTGGTACGGCGTGCGCGCCGCGAACTCCGCCGCGCACGTGTCGACCGTCTTGTAGACGGGGCGCACGCCGAGCGCGCGGCGCACCTCGCGCACCGTCGCCTCCCCGGCCGGGCCCATGTTCCGCAGGCGCGCCACCTGCACGTCCGACAGCCCGTGCTTCTTCGCCTCGCGGAGCACGTCCTCGGTCAGCGCGTCGGCGGACGCGACCGCCTGCGCCACCTCGTTGACGAGCTGGATCTGGTCGAGGAACCACGGGTCGATCTTCGTGGCGTCGAACACCTGCTCGACGCTGGCGCCCGCGCGCAGCGCCTGCTGCACGCCGATGATCCGGTTCTCCGTCGGCTGCGCGATCCGCTCCAGCAGCGCGTCGAGCTCGTGCCCGGCGACCGGCTCGCCGTCCCAGTGGAACGTCGAGCCGCCCTTGTCGATGGAGCGCAGCGCCTTGCCGAGCGCCTCGGTGAAGTTGCGCCCGAGCGCCATGGCCTCGCCGACCGACTTCATCGTCGTCGTGAGCGTCGGGTCCGCGGCCGGGAACTTCTCGAACGCGAACCGCGGCACCTTGACGACCACGTAGTCGAGCGTGGGCTCGAACGACGCCGGCGTGACCTGCGTGATGTCGTTGGGGATCTCGTCGAGCGTGTAGCCGACGGCGAGCTTGGCCGCGATCTTCGCGATCGGGAAGCCCGTAGCCTTCGAGGCGAGCGCCGACGAGCGCGACACGCGCGGGTTCATCTCGATGACGATGACGCGGCCCGTGTCCGGGTCGACCGCGAACTGGATGTTGCAGCCGCCGGTGTCGACGCCGACCTCGCGGATCACGGCGATGCCGATGTCGCGCAGCTTCTGGTACTCGCGGTCCGTCAGCGTCAGCGCGGGCGCGACGGTGATCGAGTCACCGGTGTGCACGCCGACGGGGTCGACGTTCTCGATGGAGCACACGACCACGACGTTGTCGTGCTTGTCGCGCATGAGCTCGAGCTCGTACTCCTTCCAGCCGAGGATCGACTCCTCGAGGAGCACCTCCGTGACCGGCGAGTAGTGCAGGCCCTGCCCGACGATCTGGCGCAGCTGCTGCTCGTCCCACGCGAAGCCGGACCCGAGTCCGCCCATCGTGTACGAGGGGCGCACGACCATGGGGTAGCCGAGCAGGTCCGCGGCGGCGACGGCCTCCTCGACCGTGTGCACGATCTGCGAGCGCGCCGACTCCCCGCCGCACAGCTCGACGACCTGCTTGAACTGCTCGCGGTCCTCGCCCTTCTGGATGGCGGGGATGTTGGCGCCGATGAGCTCGACGCCGTACTGCTCGAGCACGCCGGCCTCGTCGAGGGCGATCGCGGCGTTGAGCGCGGTCTGCCCGCCGAGGGTCGGCAGGAGCGCGTCGGGGCGCTCCTTGGCGATGATCGACGTGAGCACCTCGGTGGTGATCGGCTCGACGTACGTCGCGTCGGCGAACTCGGGGTCCGTCATGATCGTGGCCGGGTTGGAGTTCACGAGGACGACCCGCAGGCCCTCCTCCTTGAGCACGCGGCAGGCCTGCGTGCCCGAGTAGTCGAACTCGCACGCCTGCCCGATGACGATGGGGCCCGAGCCGATGACCAGGACGCTGGAGATGTCGGTTCTGCGAGGCACGGGTCAGCTCTCCTTGGTGGTCTGCTCGGCGGCCGCGGCGGCCACGTCCGCGCCGGACGCGGCGCGCGAGGTCATCAGCTCGACGAAGCGGTCGAAGAGGTACGCGGCGTCGTGGGGGCCGGCCGCGGCCTCGGGGTGGTACTGGACGGAGAAGGCCGGCAGGTCGAGGCACTCGAGCCCTTCGACGACCTGGTCGTTGAGCCCCACGTGGGAGACGACGACGCGTCCGTAGCGGCCGCCGTCGTGGGGCGCGGTGGACTCGGCACCGACGGGCGCGTCGACCGCGAACCCGTGGTTGTGCGCCGTGACCTCCACCTTGCCGGTGCGACGGTCCATCACCGGCTGGTTGATGCCGCGGTGGCCGTAGGCGAGCTTGTACGTGCCGTAGCCGAGGGCGCGGCCGAGGATCTGGTTGCCGAAGCAGATGCCGAAGAACGGCGTGCGGCGGTCGAGCACGCCGCGCAGCAGCTCCACCTCGTGCGTCGCCGCGGCGGGGTCGCCCGGGCCGTTGGAGAAGAACACGCCGTCGGGCGCGAGCGCGTCGATCTCCTCGGCGGTCGTGGTCGCGGGCACGACGTGCACGCGCACGCCGCGCTCGGCGAGACGCTGCGGCGTCATGGACTTGATGCCGAGGTCGACGGCCACCACGGTCGCGACCGGCGTCCCGTCGGGCGCGGAGCCCTCGACCGGCTCGACGACGTACGCCTCGCCCGTGCTCACCTCGCGCGCCAGGTCCGCGCCGGACATGGCGGGGGCGTCCTTCACCTCGGCCACGAGGTCCTCGACGGTGCGGGGACGGCCGTCGCGCAGCAGCGCCTCGCCGGAGAAGATGCCACCGCGCATGACGCCGAGCTCGCGCAGGTGCCGGGTGAGGGCGCGCGTGTCGACGTCGCTGATGCCGACCACGCCCTGCGCGGCGAGCTCGTCGTCGAGCGAGCGGCGCGAGCGCCAGCTCGACGGGCGCCGCGCGGGGTCGCGGACCACGTACCCGGCGACCCAGATCCGCCGCGACTCGGGGTCCTCGTCGTTGACGCCGGTGTTGCCGATGTGCGGCGCCGTCATGACGACGATCTGGCGGTGGTAGGACGGGTCGGTGAGCGTCTCCTGGTAGCCGGTCATGCCGGTGTTGAAGACGATCTCGCCGACGGTCGTGCCGCGGGCGCGTAGGCGCGGCCGTCCTGCACCGTGCCGTCCTCGAGGACGAGCAGGGCCCGGTCGGCCGTGGTGGTGGTCGCTGTGCTGGTCACTGGGCTTCCTTGTCGTTCGGGGCGGCGTCCGGGCCGGGGTCGTGGGAGGAGGGCCGGCCGCCCGGGTCTGCGGGGGCGTCGGTGGCGCCGTCGGGCGCCGTGGTTCGTCGCTCCGCGAGGTCGCGGACCGCCTCGAGCAGGCGGGGCACGTCGTGGTCGTGGCGGGGCATCAGTCCCGTGTCGAGCCGCACGGGCTCCGGCGTCGCGCGGGCCGCGGACGGTCCCGTCCCGTCCGCCGTCCCGGGATCGCCGGGCACGGGATCGCCGGGCACGGCGTCGCCGGCCACCGCCCAGGTGACGACGACGATCGCGTCCTTGCCGACGAACTTGCCCGCCATGCCCGGCGTGAGGGCACCGCCGAGCACGGCCGGGGCCGGGACCCACAGGTCCGGCGCACCGGTCCGCGCGGCGTGCAGCCCCGCCTCGTGGACCGTCACGACGGCGCGCGACCGGTCGCCCAGGCCGTGCGCGCCGACACGCGCGAGCCAGTCGCCGGCGAGGGTGCTCGACACGTAGAGCGCGTCGAGCGGGCCGAGGACGACGGGGCCGCGCGCGTCGGCCGCGGGCACGGACGGCGGGACCGGCACGATGCCGGCGGAGCGCCCCGCGAGCCGACGGCGGCCCGTGAGGACGAGCACGAGGAGCGCGACGCCGAGGACGACCCAGATGCCGACGGCGACGGGCTGGGGCAGGTTCACGCGCCGACCCCCTGGCGGGCGACCGGTGCGCCGTCGAGCACGGTGGCGCGGCCGCGCAGGAACGTCGCGACGACGCGTCCCGGCAGCTCGCGGTCGCGGAACGGGGTGTTGGTGGACGCCGTGGCCTGGGCGGCGCCGTCGACGACGCGGCGCGCGGCCGGGTCGACGAGCGTCACGTTCGCGGGCTCGCCCACCGCCAGCGGGCGGCCCTGCGCCGTCGGGCCGGTGTCGATGCGGCCGATGCGCGCGGGGTTCGCCGACAGCACCCGCGCGACGTCGGCCCACGTCATGCGGCCGGTGTCGACCATCGTCTCCTGCACGACGCTCAGCGCGGTCTCGAGACCGGTCATGCCGAACGCGGCCGCCGCCCACTCGCAGTCCTTGTCCTCGACGGGGTGCGGGGCGTGGTCGGTCGCCACGATGTCGATGGTGCCGTCGGCGAGGCCGGCGCGCACCGCCTCGACGTCGGCCGCGGTGCGCAGCGGCGGGTTGACCTTGAACGTCGGGTCGTAGCCGCGCGCGAGCTCGTCGGTGAGGACGAGGTGGTGCGGCGTGACCTCGGCGGTGACGTCGATGCCGCGGCCTTGGCCCACCGCACGATCTCGACCGAGCCCGCGGTCGACAGGTGGCACACGTGGAGGCGCGAGCCGACGTGCTCGGCGAGCAGCACGTCGCGGGCGATGATCGCCTCCTCGGCGACGGCGGGCCAGCCCGCGAGCCCGAGCTCGGCGGACACGACGCCCTCGTTCATCTGCGCGCCCTCGGTCAGGCGCGGCTCCTGCGCGTGCTGGGCGACGACGCCGTCGAACGCCTTGACGTACTCCAGGGCGCGCCGCATGAGGATCGGGTCGGCGACGCACTTGCCGTCGTCGGAGAAGACGCGCACGCGCGCCGCGGAGTCGGCCATCGCGCCGAGCTCGGCGAGCTGCTCCCCCGCGAGCCCCACGGACACCGCGCCGACGGGGTGGACGTCGGCCCAGCCGGCGTCGCGCCCGAGGCGCCACACCTGCTCGACGACGCCCGCGGTGTCGGCGACCGGCGTCGTGTTCGCCATCGCGTGCACGGCCGTGAAGCCGCCGACGGCGGCCGCGCGCGTGCCGGACTCGACGGTCTCGGCGTCCTCGCGCCCGGGCTCGCGCAGGTGGGTGTGCAGGTCGACGAGGCCGGGCAGCGCCACGAGGCCGGTCGCGTCGACGACGACGGCGTCGTCGGCCGCCCGCGAGGCGCCCACCGGGGCGATCTCGGCGACGACCCCGTCCGTGAGGACGAGGTCGACCGGGTCCCCGTCGAGGGGCCGCGCCCCGCGCAGGACGTACGTGCTGGTTGCGGCGCTGCTCACGAGGTGGCGACCCTTTCGCTGGAGTGGTGGTGGGGGTTCGCGGAGGGTGCGGTCGCGGACGAGGCGGCCGTCGGCACGGCGACCGGCTCCGGCTCGTCGGCACCCGCGAGGAGGAGGTAGAGCACGGCCATGCGCACGGCGACCCCGTTGGCGACCTGCTCGACGATGACTGCGCGCGGGGAGTCGGCGGCCTGCGCCGAGATCTCCAGGCCGCGGTTCATCGGACCGGGGTGCAGCACGACGGCGTGCGGCGCGAGCAGCTCCAGGCGCCGGGCGTCGAGACCGTACTTGCGCGAGTACTCGAGCGGGTTCGGGAAGAACGCGCCGCCGCCCGCGCCGGCGCCGCTCATGCGCTCGCGCTGCACGCGCAGCATCATCACCGCGTCCGTCCCGGCGTGCGGCCCGTCGCCGGCGAGCGTCGCGTCGAGGTCGTAGGACACGGCGCACGGCCACGTCTCGACGCCGACGGGCAGCAGCGTCGGCGGCGCGACGAGCGTGACGCGCGCCCCGAGCGTGTGCAGCAGGTGCACGTTGGAGCGGGCGACGCGCGAGTGCAGCACGTCGCCGACGATCGCGACGTGCCGGCCCGTGAGGTCCGCCCCGAGCGCCGCCGCGTCGTCCGGCCCCGACGCTCCCGGCGCCGAGAGCCCCGACCCCGACAGGTGCCGGCGCAGCGTGTAGGCGTCGAGCAGGGCCTGCGTCGGGTGCTGGTGCGTGCCGTCGCCCGCGTTCACCACGGCGGCGTCGAGCCAGCCCGCGTGCGCGAGCAGGTGCGGCGCGCCGGAGGCCTGGTGACGCACGACGACGGCGTCCGCGCCATCGCCCGCAGCGTGAGCGCGGTGTCCTTGAGGGACTCGCCCTTGGACACGCTCGAGCCTTGGCCGAGAAGTTGATGACGTCGGCCGAGAGCCGCTTGGCGGCCGTCTCGAACGAGATGCGGGTGCGCGTGGAGTCCTCGTAGAAGAGGTTGACCACGGTCCGCCCGCGCAGCGTCGGGAGCTTCTTGATCTCCCGCGACTGGGTCGCGGACATCTGCGCCGCGGTGTCGAGGATGCGCACGGCGTCGGCGCGCGCGAGGTCCTGGGTGGACAGCAGGTGCCTCATGCGCGCTCCTCCGGCGTGCCCGTCGCGGCGGGCGGCGTGTGGATCACGACGGCGTCCTCGGCCCCGGGGTCCGCACCGTCGACCTCGGCGAGGCGCACGCTCACGCGCTCGCTCGTCGAGGTGGGCAGGTTCTTGCCGACGAAGTCGGGCCGGATCGGCAGCTCGCGGTGGCCGCGGTCGACGAGCGCGGCGAGCTGCACGGCACGCGGCCGGCCGAGGTCGCTGAGGGCGTCGAGCGCGGCGCGGATGGTGCGCCCGGAGTACAGGACGTCGTCGACGAGGACGACCACCTTGCCGTCGATGCCCGACGCCGGGAGCCGCGTCGCCCCGATCGTGCGGGTGGGGTGCCGGTGCAGGTCGTCGCGGTACATCGTCACGTCGAGCTCGCCGACGAGCTCGCCGGGTGCAGCGGCAGCACCGGGTCCGGACGACGCGTCGTCGCCGGCGATCGCCGCGAGCCGCTCGGCCAGCCGGTCGGCGAGCGGGACGCCGCGCGTCGGGATGCCGAGGAGGACGAGGTCGTCGGTGCCCTTGTTGCGCTCGACGATCTCGTGCGCGATGCGGGTCAGGGCGCGGGAGATGTCCGCGGCCGTCATGACGACGGTGCCGTCCGCCGCGTCGGCGGGCGGGGTCGACGCGGGCGTCGACGAGGATGTGGGCACAGCAGGGCCAGAGCTCATGTCCGGCGACCTCCTTCCCCGCCTCACAGGACGGGCCTTAAAGGATGTCTGACGGGCCCACCCTACCGGGCGCCGGTCGGCGGGCCGGCGGCGCGTCCGGGACGTGGGACGCGACGTCGGTCACAGACGGCGGACGCGGCGTCGGTCGCAGCGACCGACGCCGCGTCGTGCGTGGCGGGACCGCCCCGGCCCGGGGCCGGGGCGGTCGGGGGCGGTCAGGCCGTGATCGTCGGCTTCATCTCGACGATGCGCGCCAGGAGCCCGTTGACGAACGACGGCGAGTCGTCCGTCGACAGCGACCGGGCGAGGTCGACCGCCTCGTCCACGGCGACGACGTCGGGCACGTCGTCGTTGAAGAGGATCTCCCAGCCGCCGATGCGCAGCAGCGCCCGGTCGACGGCGGGCATGCGCTCGAGCGTCCAGCCGTGCGAGTACGTCTCGAGCAGCTCGTCGATGCGGTCGCGGTGCGCGAGGACGCCCTCGACGATGTCGACCGCGTACTGCGGCACGGCGGACTGCGCGACGCCCGGGTCGGCGACCCGCTCCGCGAGCAGCGTCGTGGGGTCCACCTGGCGCTGCTCCGCCTCGAAGAGGACGTCGAGCGCGCGCTTGCGCGCCTTGGTGCGTGCGGCCATGTGCGTGACGCCCGGCCCGTCAGTCGTTGACGCGGCGAGGTACGACCCGTCGCGCGTGTCGACCTTGACCTTGGTGCCCTGCTCGAGGAACAGCGGGACCTGGATCTGCGCGCCCGTCTCGAGCGTGGCGGGCTTGGTGCCGCCGGTCGAGCGGTCGCCCTGCAGGCCCGGCTCGGTGTAGGTGATCTCCAGCACCACGGACGCGGGCAGCTCGACGTACAGCGGCTGCCCGTCGTTCGAGGCGACGAGGACGTTCTGGCTCTCGAGGAGGTAGTCCTTCGCGTCGCCGACGACCTCCGGCGGGACGGTGATCTGGTCGTACGTGGACGTGTCCATGAACACGTAGTCGGTGCCGTCCATGTACAGGTACTGGAAGTCGCGGCGGTCCACGTTGGCCGTCTCGATCTTGATGCCGGCGTTGAAGGTCTTGTCCACCGTCTTGCCGGTGAGGACGTTCTTGATCTTCGTGCGGACGAACGCGCCACCCTTGCCGGGCTTGACGTGCTGGAACTCGATGACGCTCCACAGCTGGCCGTCGATCCGGAGCACGGTGCCGTTCTTGATGTCGTTGGTCGTCGCCACGGTGGTCTTCCTGTCGAAGGGGTCGTCGGGGGCGTCCGCGCGCCCGGCCGCCCGAGCCCTCGGTCGAGGCCGGTCGACCGGCGAACGGGCCTCGTCGAGTCTACCGGAGGGCGCCGAGCGCGGCGTCGGCGACCACCCCGACCGTCGCGGCCCACGACATCGACGCGAGCGTGCCCACGACGAACCGCTCCGACGCGACCGGGTGCTCGCGCAGCTCGGGGTAGCGGCCCAGCCCCTTGATCGCGACGACGAACGCGATCCCGGACGGGTACCCGGCGAGCAGGCACCCGGTGATCGCGAAGCGCTCGAGGAACCCGATCCACGTGCCGCCGCGCAGCGCGCGGACCGCCTCCGTCCCGATCGTCCCCGTGCTCGGCGGTGGCGGCACCGGCACCGAGGCCGGGTCGGCGGCGGGGCGCGCCCCGGCGCCCGGGCCGGGCGGCCGCGCGCAGCACGCCCTGCGTCACGGGCGCGCCCACGAGCACGCTGAGCCCGACGGCCACCACCCACACCGCGACGGTCAGCACCACCGTGACCGGGTCGATCGTCATGCGTCGCTCTCCCCCAGCAGTCTCGCGACGACGGGTCGCACCGCCGTCTCCTCCGGCCAGAGCGCGGAGCGCAGCCTCTGGCTCACCGCCTGCTCGGTCACGCCGAGCCGGCGTGCCACATCCTTCTGCGTGCCGCCGACATCCGCGAGCGCGTCGACCGCCTCCCAGCCGGGTTCGGTGCGGCGCGCGGCGACGGCCGCGAGCAGGCGCAGGAGGGCCTCGACCTCCTCGGAGCGGCCGGGCGGACCGCCCCGCACGGCGACGGGCGCGGTCGCGGCCCGGGACTTGGCCTGCTCGACCGCGTCCCGCGCGCGGACGAAGGCCTCGCCCGAGGCCTCCCTCGACGCGCGCGGCAGCGGCTCGTCGACGGGCCCGACGCCGAGTCCGACGCTCCACCCGCCGTCACGCAGCAGGTCGAGCACGAGGTCGACGACCGTCGCCGGGTCGTCGAGCACGCCCTGCACCTCGTCGCCGACCGTGCGGTCGAAGCCGACGACGACGCCCGGCCGGTCCGCGAGGAGGGCGCGCAGGTGCTGCAGGAGCTCCGGGACGCGGTCGGGCTGCCCGGTGCTCCCCCGCTGGTCGACGGTGAGGACGAACATGCATCAAGGCTAGAGCCTTGATCGGGCCTGATCAAGCCCAGAAGCTTGATCAGGCTCGATCAAGGTCATCGGCACGAACTCAGGCAGCACCCGGCGCGCCGCCTCCCAGGCGCGCCGCGAGCGCCTGCAGGGCCAGGCGGTAGGAGTCGACGCCGAACCCGGCGACGGTGCCCGTCGCGACGGCACCGACGACCGAGTGGCTGCGGAAGGCCTCGCGCGCGGCGGGGTTGCTCAGGTGCACCTCGACGAGGAGCAGGCCGGCGGTGGTGACCTGCGCCGCGGCGTCGCGCACGGCGTAGGAGTAGTGCGTGAAGGCGGCCGGGTTGAGCACCACGTGCGCACGGGTGTCCACGGCCTCGTGGAGCCAGGACAGGAGCTCGGCCTCGTCGTCGGTCTGGCGGACGTCGACGTCGAGGGAGAGCTCGGCGCCCCACCCCGTCGTGGCGGAGCGCAGGTCCTCGAGCGTCGCGGCGCCGTAGATCTCCGGCTCGCGCACGCCGAGCCGGCCGAGGTTGGGTCCGTTGAGGACGAGCACGCGTTCCATGACGCCCGACCCTAGCGTCGACGCGGTGAGGGGGTGCACGCGGTCCGACGTCCGGGCGCCGGCAGCCGCGCGGCGCGTGCCGGCGCCCGACGGCGCGACAGGAGCGCGGGCAGGGCGCACCCTGGAGGTGTGACGACCGCGACGCACGCGCACGCCGGGCCGCATCACCCGTACCTCGACCCGCCGGGCGGGTTCGTGGCGCTGGCGCACCGGGGGTTCTCGGTGGATGGGCTGGAGAACTCCCTGGCGGCGTTCGGCGCCGCGGTGGACCTCGGCTTCCGGTACGTGGAGACGGACGCGCACGCGACGGCGGACGGCGTCGCGGTCGCGCTGCACGACGCGACGCTCGACCGCACGACCGACGGGTCGGGCGCGATCTCCGCGCTGCCCTGGCGGCGCGTGCGCGGCGCCCGCATCGGTGGCGTCGAGCCCGTCCCGCAGCTCGAGGACGTGCTGGGCACGTGGCCCGGCCTGCGGGTGAACGTCGACGTGAAGGCGGCCGCCGCGGTCGGACCTGTGGCGGCGGCGATCGAGCGCACGCGAGCGCACGACCGCGTGTGCGTGACGTCGTTCTCGGCCCGGCGTCGGCGCGCGACCCTGGCGCGGCTCTCGCGGCGCGTGGCGACGTCGGCCGGCCGGCCGGAGGTCGTGGCCGCGGTGCTGGGCGCGCGGTCGGGCAGAGGCGGGGTGCGCGCCGTCCGCGGGGCGCTGCGCGGCGTGGACTGCGTCCAGGTGCCCGAGCAGCAGGGGGTCGTGCGGGTGGTCGACGCGCGGTTCGTCGACGCGGTGCACGCGGCGGGGCGCCAGGTGCACGTGTGGACCGTGAACGAGCAGGCCGACATGGAACGGCTCCTGGACCTGGGCGTCGACGGGCTGGTCACCGACCGCGCCGACGTGCTGCGCGCGGTCCTCGTGCGACGAGGGCTGTGGCGCGGCGCCGTGTGATCGCCGCCGGGGCCGCTCAGGAGACCGGCGCGCGGCCCTGCAGCTCCGCGAGCACCGCGGGGTCCTGCCGCTCGAGCCACGCGACGACGTCGGAGTACGTGGCGCACACCGTCCCCTCGTCGTCGCACACCTCGAGCATGAAGTCGCGCGCCGCGGGGTTGAACGCGTTCCCGCTCCACCGGTTGAAGTGGTTGGCCACGACGACCGGCGCGCGGTTGCCGTCGCGCGCGACGGCGTACATGTGGCGGTACGTGTCGAGCGTGCCGGCGCGCAGCGCGTCGGCGGCCCCGGGATCGTCGGTGCCGCCGTTGGCCTTGACCCAGAAGTTGTAGTCCATCGCCAGCACGGTGCCGAACGCCGGGGACTGCACGGTCGGGACCGGGAACTGCCACACCCCGTCCTCGACGCGGGGCCACGCCATGCCGGCCGCGACCTTCGACGAGTCGTAGGTGAGCCCGTGGGTGGCCCACGCCTGGGCGATCTCGGGCCACACGCCCTCGAGGCACGGCGTGCGTCCACCCTGGACGTCCTCGCGCTGCACCACGAGCTCGGGGGCGTCCTCGATCCGGTTGATGGCGTCCCACTCGGCGAGGAACGTGAAGAACTGGTCGAGCTCGGCGTCCCAGCCGGCCGCCGTCCACTGGTTGCCTCCGGGCGGGTTGTCCGAGCAGAAGTGCCCGTTGTAGTGGGTGCCGATCTCGTGCCCCCGCGCGTACGCCTCGTTGAGGTCGTGGACCAGCTGCACGACCGTCTCCGGGACCCGCCGAACCCGACCGACGCCCGGCCCGGCGCGTGGCCCGGCCCGGTGTACGCGTCCCGGTGCTCGTCGGTGAGCAGGTAGGTGCCGGTGAGGAAGCCGGTGAACCGCGCGTCGACCTGGTCGGCCGCGCTCATGAACTCGTGCCAGCGGTCGTGCCAGCCGGCGCCGTCGAACGAGAAGAGGACGAACTGCGGCGGCTGCTCGCCCGGCGCGAGACGCGTCAGGGGCACGTTGGTCTCCGCACGCGGTGGTGCCGTGGGCGCGGGTGCGGGAGGCGGCGGGGGCGCGGACGTCGGCGCCGGTGCGTCCCCGGTCAGCGCGGCGGTGACGGCTCCCGCGCCGGGCGACATCCCGGGGGCGCGCGCCGGCGTGGGCGTGCACGCCCCCACCGCCAGCGCGACGCCGGCGGTCACGAGGACGGCCCCGACGCGGCGCCGTCCGGGCCGCGCACGTCCCCGTGCCTGCCGCGGCACGCGCGGCCGCGTCCCGTCCTGCCCGGACCTGCTCGTGCTCGTCGCGTCCATCGACGGTTCCTCCGCCCGGCACCCGAGCCGATCTCGTCGGCGTCGGCCACACGCTAGCGAGGCAGGTGCGGGCGGACGGGGCGCGTGGCCCGGCGTGTCGTGATCCGGGCGGGACGCGCCGGGTGCTAGAGGGCGACGGGTCCGGTGCCGGTCGGCGCGTCCGCGCTGATCTCGGCGTACGCGGCGGCGAGCAGCGTCGGGTCGGGGCCCTCGAGCCGGGTGGGCCGCCCCACGCCGTCGAGCACGACGAACCGCAGGAGGTCGCCGCGGGACTTCTTGTCCCGGCGCATCGCCGACAGCAGCCGCTCCCAGCGGTCGCCCCGGTAGGTCAGCGGCAGTCCCAGGGAGCCGAGGATCGCGCGGTGCCGCTCGACGACGTCGTCGTCGAGCTTGCCGGCGAGGCGCGCGAGCTCGGCCGCGAACACCATGCCCACGGACACCGCGGCGCCGTGCCGCCACTGGTAGCGCTCGGTGAGCTCGACCGCGTGGCCCAGCGTGTGGCCGTAGTTGAGGATCTCCCGCAGGCCCGTCTCCGTGAGGTCCTCCCCCACGACGCGCGCCTTGACCGCGACCGACCGCTCGACGAGCTCGGCGACCACGTCCCACGTCCCGGGCGTCGTCGGGCGCACGCCCCACTCCCGCAGCGCGTCGGCGTGCTCCTCCACGAGCTCGAGGATGCGCTCGTCGGCGATGAACCCCGTCTTGACGACCTCGGCCAGACCGGCGACGAAGTCCCACCGCCCGAGCGACTCCAGGGCCGCCAGGTCGCACAGCACGCCCGCCGGCGGGTGGAACGCCCCGACGAGGTTCTTGCCCTCGGCCGTGTTGATCCCCGCCTTGCCGCCGACCGCGGCGTCGACCATCGCGAGCAGCGTGGTCGGCACGTGGACCACTTGGACGCCGCGCAGCCACGTCGCGGCGACGAACCCGCCGAGGTCCGTGGTGGCGCCGCCGCCGACCGTGACGACCGCGTCCGAGCGCGTGAAGTCCGCCTGACCGAGGACCCCCCACAGGAACGCGGCGACCTGCGCGGTCTTCGCCTCCTCCGCGTCCGGCACCTCGGCGACGTAGGCGTCGTAGCCCGAGGCCTTGAGGTCCTCGTGGACCACCTCCGCCGTCGCGGCGAGCGCGGCGGGATGGATCACGAGGACGCGCAGCACGCGGTCGCCGAGCAGGGCGGGGAGCTCGCCGAGCAGGTGCCGCCCCACGACGACGTCGTACGGCCGGTCCCCCGGCACGCGCACGCGCGTGGCGGGCCCTGCGGGGCGGGGGCGCCGGCGGCGGGGTCGACGGGGTCGTGGGTCACGCGGGGTCCTCCGTGGTGGTGTCGGGAGCGGTGCGGGCCGCGTGCGCGGGCGCAGCGGCGTGGGTGCGGTCGCTGGTCCGGTCGTCGAGGTGCGCGGCGATCTCGGCCGCCACCTGCGCGGGCGTGCGGGCGTCGGTGTCGACGCGCAGCGTCGCGAGGCGCTCGTACACGGGGCGCCGCTCCTCCATGAGCGCCGCCCAGCGCGCGCGGGGGTTGCCGAGCAGGAGCGGGCGGGACTGGTTGAACCCGACGCGGGGGGCGGCGTGGGCGAGGCTCACGTCGAGGAACACGACGACGCCGCCCGCCGCGGCGTAGGCCTCCAGCGCGGTCTGGGAGTGCGGGTCGAGGACCGCGCCGCCCCCGAGGGCGAGGACGCCGTCGTGGGTCGCGAGCGCCGTCGTGACGCCTCGCGCTCGAGCTCGCGGAAGTGCGGCTCGCCGTGCTCGACGAAGATGTCGGCGACGGGCATGCCCGCGACGCGCTCGACGTCGGTGTCGGTGTCGCGCTGCGCGAGCCCGAGCGTGTCGGCGAGGTGCCGGGCGACGGTGGACTTGCCGCTGCCGGGCGGTCCGAGCAGGACGACGACCGGCCGCGTGCCGGGGGCCACGGGGGTCATCAGCGCTGCAGCTCCGGGACGGCGTCGAGGTACGCCTCGGCGTTGCGCCGGACCTCCGCGACGGAGTCGCCCCCGAACTTCTCGAGCGCCTGCTCGGCCAGCACGAGCGCGACCATCGCCTCGGCGACGACGGCGGCGGGCGGCACGGCGCACACGTCGGAACGCTGGTGCTGCGCGGTGGCGGTCTCGCCCGTGGCGACGTCGACGGTCGCGAGCGCGCGCGGCACGGTGGAGATCGGCTTCATGGCGGCGCGCACGCGCACGACCTCGCCGTTGCTCATGCCGCCCTCGATCCCGCCGGCGCGGTTGCTGCGCCGGGCGATGCGCCCGTCCTCGCGCCGCTCGATCTCGTCGTGCGCCGCGGAGCCCCGACGCGCGGCGGTGCGGAAGCCGTCGCCGACCTCGACGCCCTTGATCGCCTGGATACCCATGAGCGCGGCCGCGAGCCGCGCGCGAGGCGCCGGTCGCTCTGGGCGTACGTGCCGATCCCCGACGGCACGCCGTAGGCGAGCACCTCGACGACGCCGCCGAGCGTGTCGCCGGCCTTCTGGCAGTCGTCGATCTCGGCGACCATGGCGGCGCTCGTCGCCGCGTCGAAGCAGCGCACCGGGTCGGCGTCGAGCGCGGACACGTCGTCCGGACCGGGTGCGGGTGCGTCCTCGGGCACCTCGACGGGGCCGATGGCCACGACGTGCGAGACGAGGCGCACGCCGAGCGCCTGCTCGAGGAACCGCGCCGCGGCGGTGCCGAGCGCGACGCGGGTCGCCGTCTCGCGCGCGGACGCGCGCTCCAGGACCGGGCGGGCGTCGTCGAAACCGTACTTGCGCATGCCGACGAGGTCGGCGTGGCCGGGGCGCGGGCGCGTCAGGGGGCGGTTGCGCGCGATCTCGCGCTGGTCGCCCGTCCCCGCGTCCTTGAGCAGCGCCTCCGCGGGCACCGGGTCGGACGACATGACGTCCACCCACTTCGGCCACTCGGAGTTCGCGATCTCGAGCGCGAGCGGACCGCCCTGCGTCACGCCGTGGCGGAGCCCGCCGAGGATGCGCAGCTCGTCCTGCTCGAACTTCTGCCGCGAGCCGCGCCCGTAGCCCAGCCGGCGGCGCGCGAGCGCGGCCTGCACGTCGGCCGTCGTGAGCTCGACGCCGGCGGGCAGCCCGTCGAGGATCCCGACCAGCGCCTGACCGTGCGACTCACCCGATGTCAACCAACGCAGCATGGTCGCCATCCTCCCACGGGCCCCGGCACCGTCCGTGGGCCGCCCGCACTGCGGACCCGCGCGCCGAACGCCTGTGGACGACGACCGCGGCACCCGCGCGGTCCGCTACCGTGCCGGGCGTGACCCCGCCCACCGTCGCCCGCGACCCCTGGCGCGTGCGCCTGCGCTCGGAGCTGCGCGTCGGCGGCCGGACGGGCGTCGTGGTGACCGTCCTCGCCGCCGCGGTCGCCGCGTGGTGGGTGGGGGCGTCGTGGCACACGCCCGCCGTCGTGCTCGTCGCCGCCGCGGCAGGTCTGCTCGCCGTGATCGACGCACGGACGCACCGGCTGCCGGACGCGGTCGTGCTCCCCGCCTGGGCCGGGTCGCTCGCCCTGCTCGCCGTGGCCGCGCTCGCCACGGGCGACGTCGGCGCGCTCGCCCGCGCGGCCTGCGGCGGGGTGGTCGCGTTCGCCGCCTACGCCGCGCTGCGCCTCGCCCACCCGCCCGGGCTCGGCTTCGGCGACGTCAAGCTCGCCGGGCTCCTCGGCACCGTCCTCGGGTGGTTCGGCTGGGCCGCGCTCGTCGTCGGGCTCGTCGCGCCGTTCCTCCTGGGCGGTGCGTGGGCCGTCGTGCTGCTCGTCCGGCGCCGCGCGTCGCGCACCACCGCGGTGCCGTTCGGCCCGTTCATGGTGCTCGGCGCGGTCGTCGGCGCCGTGGGGGGCCAGACGGTGGCCGCGGCCTACGCCCTGGCCTGACCGCCGTGCGCCCGGCGGCGCCCGCGCGCCGTCAGGCGCCGACGAGCGCCGTCGCGAGCGCGTCGTCCATCGTCGCGACCGGACCGGGCCGCCCCGTCATGAGGCGCACCTGCTCGACCGCCTGGTGCAGGAGCATGCGCTCGCCGCCGACGGCCTCGCCCCCGCCGCCCGCGGTCCACGCGAGCGACAGCGCGCTCGGGCGCGGGTCGTACGCGACGTCGAGCAGCACCCCCTCGGGCATGGCGGCCGCCCGGGCGAGGGCCGCGGCGACCGGGTCGGCCGCGTGCGCCGGGAGCGTGGAGACGACGACGTCGGCCGCGGCGAGGGTCTCGACGAGGCGCGGCGCGTCGACGTCGAGGACCTCGTAGCGCGGCTCGACGCCCATGCGGTGCGCGGCCCGCTGCAGCTCGCCGGTCCGCCCGAGGGAGCGCACCAGCACCGTCGGCGACGGGCAGCCCAGCTCGGCGAGCGCGGCCAGCGTCGACGCTGCCGTGGCCCCTCCCCCGATCACGACGGCGGAACGCACGTCGGCGCCCGGACGCGACCGGACGTCCGCGCCGGCGGCCACGGGCGACGGGACCGAGGCGGACGACGACGAGCCGGACGACACCGGGCCCGACGACGCCTTCACCCGACCCGCTGAGCCGTCGAAGGACGCCATGTCCGGGGCGAGCCCGGCCTGGCGCGCGGCGCGTGCCCCACGCGCGTCGAGCCCCTCGCGCAGCGCGGTGACGAGGCCGTACACGTCGGTGTTGGCGCCGACGAGCGTCGGGCGGCCCGACCCCACCGGCTGGACGACGAGCGTGTTCACGGCGCCCACGGCCTCCGCGAGCGGCTCCACGTGGTCGAGCAGCGGGATCACGGCGTGCTTGAGCGGCATCGTCAGGCTCAGCCCGGCCCACGACGCGTCGAGCGACGCGACGAACGCCGGGAGCTGGTCCTCGGTGGTGTCGATCACCTCGTACCGCCAGTCGTCCAGGCCGAGAGCGGCGTACGCGGCGCGATGCAGGACGGGCGACAGGGAGTGCGCGACGGGGTGACCGAGGACGGCCGCCCGCCGCGGCGAGGACGCGACGCTCACCCGCCGTTCGCCTCCTGCCAGGCCCGCAGCTCGAGGACGTTCTGCTGGTGCTCGGCGTAGGTCGTGGCGAACTTCGTCTCGCCCGTGTCGAGGTTGACGGCCGTCCAGAAGATCCAGTCGCCGGGCTCCGGGTTCATCACGGCCTGGATCGACTCGCTGCCCGGGTTGGCGATCGGCGAGGGCGGGAGCCCCTGGTTCTCGTACGTGTTGTACGGGTTCGACGCGTCGTCGAGGTCGGCGCGCGTGAGCTCGGTGCCGGGCTTGCCCGCGCCGTAGGCGACGGCGGCGTCGATCTCGAGCGGCATGCCGTCCTCGAGACGGTTCTCGATGGCCTGCGCCATCTTCGGCCGGTCCGGGGCGAACTTCGCCTCGCGCTCGATGAGCGACGCCTTGATGAGGACCGTCTCCCGGTCGGCCGGGGGCACGCCCGCCTCGTCGAGCTTCATGATCATCTGGCTCACCATGCGCCCGATGATGCCGACCGCGGTGGTCTCGTCCGGCTGGAGCACGTACGTCGTCGGGAACAGCCAGCCCTCGTAGTTCCCGTTCGCCTCGGCGGGCAGGCCCGTCGCCGCGGTGTCCTCCATCGCCGTCCGGAACTCCTCGACGGGGATGCCCGTGACCGACGACGCGCGCTCGAGCACCTGCTCGACCGTCCACCCCTCGGGGATCGTGATCTTCGTCTCGACCCGGCTGTCGTTCGCCACGAGGCGCGCGACGGCGCCCTCGGCGCTCATGCCGGTGAGCAGCGTGTGCGTGCCGGGCTGGATGGTGCCGGCGCTCGGGTTCTCCTCGAACGCCGTGACGAACGCGGCCGTGCTCGCCACGACGCCGGCCTCCACCAGCGTGGCGCCCATGTCGCGGCCCGTGGACCCCGGCTCGATCGTCACGTCGACGGGGTCGGTGCCCGGCCCCTCGAAGTCCTTGGCCTCGAGCGGGTTGTCGAACCCGAGCAGGCCGCTGGCGTTCGTCGCGACGAGGTAGCCCGCACCGCCCACCACGAGGAGGGACACGAGCACCACGACGAGCGCACGGCGGCGGCGGCGCTGCCGGCGCTTCTTCGCCGCCCGCCGCGCCCGCTGCTCGGAGCGCGAAGATCGCGAGGGTGGCTCGTCGCCGCGCACGGCGGGACGGTCGAACAGGTCGGTCACGGTCGCTGGTCTCCTGTCGGGTCTACAGGTTCTCCGGCACGGGCCCCCGCACCTCGCTCGGCGTCGAGGGCGGTCTGGAGGATGATCACGGCTGCGGCCTGGTCCACGACGCTGCGGTGCTTGCGCCCCTTGCGCCCCGCGGCGTGCAGGGCCTGGTGGGCGCTGACCGTCGTCATCCGCTCGTCCACGAGGTGCACGGGCACGGGTGCGACGGCGCGGGCCACCGTCCCAGCGTACGCCCGCGCCTCGAGTGCGGCCGCACCCTCGCTGCCCGACAGGTGCCGCGGGAGGCCGACGTACACCACGCCGGCCGCGCGCTCGGCCACCTCGCTCGCGATCCGCGCGACGTCCGCGGGGACGGCCGCGCCGGACGCCGTGACCCGCGCGAGCGTCTCGACCGGCGTCGCGACGAGTCCGTCGGGGTCGCTCGCGGCGAGACCCACGCGCACGCTGCCGACGTCGACGGCGAGACGCGCCCCCCGCGGGAGGGGGCGCGCCCGGCGTCGTCGCCGCGGTCGTCCGGGGGCGCTGCGGGCGGCACCGTCACGCGGCTCCCGCGGCGGCGCCGTCGCGCACGCCCTGGAGCGCCGCAGGCAGCGCGGAGACGTCCGTGCCGCCACCCTGCGCCATGTCGTCCTTGCCGCCGCCACCGCCACCGAGGGTCTGCGCCGCGGCCTTCGCGAGCACGCCCGCGCGGAGCCCTGCGCCGCGCGCCGTCGCGTTCGTCACGACGACGACCTGGGGTCGGCCCTTCGCGACGCCGCCGACCGCGACCACCGCAGCCTCTGCCTCGCCGAGGCGGCCGCGCACGTCGAGCGCGAGCGCGCGCAGGTCGTCGGCGGAGGCGACCTCGCCGGCGTCGTGGGCGACGACGCGGACGTCGCCCACGCGCTCCGCGCCCGCGGCGAGCGAGCCCGCCGTCGCGAGGAGCTGGGACTGGCGCAGCTGGGCGAGCTCCTTCTCGGCGTCGCGCAGGCGCGACACGAGGGACCCGACGCGGTCGGGCAGCTCCTCCGTGCGCACGTTGAGCATCCCCGTGAGCTGACCGACGAGCGCGTGCTCCTTGGCCTGGAAGCCGTACGCGCCCTCGCCGACGAGCGCGTCGACGCGCCGCACGCCCGAGCCGATCGACGACTCGCCGAGCAGCGTCACCAGGCCGAGCTGGCCCGTCTGCTGCACGTGCGTGCCGCCGCACAGCTCGCGCGACCAGTCGCCGCCGATGGACACCACGCGCACCACGTCGCCGTACTTCTCGCCGAAGAGCGCCATCGCGCCCTGGGCACGCGCCTCGGCGATCGGCATGAGCCGGTCGGTGACCTCGAGGTTGTCCTGGAGCCGCGTGTTGACGCGCTCCTCGATCTCCGACAGCGCGCCCGCCGGCACGGCCGAGGACTGGCGGAAGTCGAAGCGGATCCGGCTGGGGGCGTTCTCGGACCCGGCCTGCGTCGCGTCCTTGCCGAGCGACTCCTGGACCGCCTTGTGGATCATGTGGGTCGCGGAGTGCGCACGGCTGATGGCCTTGCGCCGCTCGGTGTCGATCGTCGCCGCGCCCGGGTCGCCGAGCGCAGCCGTGCCCTCGACCAGGCGGCCGCGGTGCACGGACAGCCCCTTGATCGGCCGCTGGACGTCGTCGACCTCGATGGTCGCGCCGCCGTCGAGCACGATCGTGCCGTGGTCGGCGAGCTGACCGCCGGCCTCGGCGTAGAACGGCGTGCGGTCGAGCACGACCTCGACGTCCGCCGGCGCGGTCGCCGCCGGGGCGGGCACGCCGTCGACGAGCAGGCCCGCCACCGTCACGGCCGACGACGCCTCGGTGTAGCCGAGGAACTCGACCGGCGCGGACAGCTCGGACGCGAGCGACTCGTACGCGGCCGTGTCCACGCCGCCCGAGCGCTTGGCGAGCGCGTCGGCGCGGGCACGCTGACGCTGCTCGGCCATGAGCGACCGGAAGGCCTTCTCGTCGACCTGCACGCCCTGCTCGGCGGCCATCTCGAGCGTGAGGTCGATCGGGAAGCCGTAGGTGTCGTGCAGCGCGAACGCCTGGTCGCCGCCGAGCAGCGGCGTGCCCCCGGCACCCGCGGCCGCCTTGGCCCGCGACACGGCCGTGTCCAGGATCGTGGTCCCGGACGTCAGCGTGCGCCGGAAGGCGTCCTCCTCCGCGTACGCGACCGCGGAGATGCGCTCGAAGTCCGTCGCGACCTCCGGGTAGGACGGCGCCATCGCGTCCCGGCTCACCGGGAGCAGCGCGGGCAGCGCGGCGTCCTCGACCCCGAGCAGGCGCATGGCGCGCACCGACCGGCGCAGGAGGCGGCGCAGCACGTACCCGCGGCCCTCGTTCGACGGGCGCACGCCGTCGCTGATGATCATGAGGGCCGAGCGCACGTGGTCGCGACGACGCGCAGGCGCACGTCGTCGCCGTGGTCCGCGCCGTACGTCCTGCCGGACAGCTCCTGGGCGGCGGCGATGACCGGGAACACCTCGTCGATCTCGTAGAGGTTGTCCTTGCCCTGGAGCAGGTACGCCACCCGCTCGAGGCCCATCCCCGTGTCGATGTTCTTGCGCGCGAGCTCGCTCACGACGCGGAACTCCTCCTTGGAGCGCACGTCGTCGATCGCGTACTGCATGAACACGAGGTTCCAGATCTCGAGGTAGCGGTCCTCGTCGACGACCGGGCCGCCCTCGGCGCCGTACTCCGGGCCGCGGTCGATGTAGATCTCCGAGCACGGGCCGGCAGGTCCCGGCTGACCCGTGGACCAGTAGTTGTCCTTCTTCCCGCGCGCCTGGATCCGCTCGTCGGGCAGGCCGGCGATCTGCTTCCACAGCTGCCGCGCCTCGTCGTCCTCGTGGTAGACGGTCACCCAGACCGACTCCGGGTCGAACCCGTAGCCGCCCTGCGCCTGCGACCTCGTGATGAGGTCCCAGCGTAGGTGATCGCCCCCTCCTTGAAGTAGTCGCCGAAGGAGAAGTTGCCGTTCATCTGGAAGAACGTGCCGTGGCGCGTGGTCTTGCCGACCTCGTCGATGTCGAGCGTGCGCACGCACTTCTGGACGCTCGTCGCCCGGTCCCACGGCGCGGTCTGCTGCCCGGTCATGTACGGGATGAACGGGACCATGCCGGCGATGGTGAACAGCGTCGACGGGTCGGGCGAGACGAGCGACGCCGAGGGGACCACGGTGTGATCGCGGTCGGCGAAGTAGTCGAGCCAACGCTTGCGGATCTCGGCGGTGCGCATGGTGTCCTTCGGCTGTGGTCGTCCTGCGGGACCGGTGGTCCTGCAGCGGGTTTCGCTGGTCGTGCCGGTGCTCGACCGGCAGGTGCGGCCCCGGCGGGGCCGGTGCGGCGTCGGGGCCGCGGGGGCTAGAAGGAGTAGCCGAGCAGGTCCTCGACGTCGTCCGTGTCGCCGGTGTCGCCCGCGTCGCGGGCGTGACGGCCCCCGGCCCGCCGGGCACGCACGGCGTCCGGGTCCTCCTGACCCTCCGCGAGCAGCGCCGCCATGAGCTCGCGCTCGCGGGCGTCGCGCGCCGCGGTGAACTCGGCCCGCAGGTCCTTCGCGAGGTGCAGGGTGCGTGCGCCGAGCTCGTCGACCCGTCCCGTCGCCTGGTCCACGAGCGACGCGGGCGCGTACCGGGCGAGGATCCGCCGGCCGCGCACGACGACGACCACGGTGATCGCGACGCCGACGCCGACCCACAGGACGCGGCGCATCAGCGCGCGCTCCCGCCGGACCGTCCGCCGCCGAACGCGCTCGCGACCGCCTGCCGGACCCCGTAGGTGAACGCCGCGACCTTGACCAGGGGCGCGCCGAACGTCGCCGCGTAGAGCCCCGTCAGGGCGGAGACGTTCTCGCTCACCTGCGCGGCCGACGTCGTGATCGTGTCGACCTTGACGAGCTGGCTGTTGGTCGTGGCCACCGTGGTCGCCGCCTCGTCGAGGATCGGCACGGAGTGGTCGGTGACCTCCTTGATGCTCGTGCGCGCCTCGTCGAGCACGCGGCCGAGCTTGAGGAGCGGCACGGCGAGCAGACCGACGAGCAGCACGAACGCGACGGCTGCGATGAGGCCGGCCACATCTCCCAGGGACATTCTTCCTCCATGCCTGATGACGGTCTGGCCCGCGGCGGGCGGGTCGCGACGCCGGTGGCGCCACGGGCGGGGCTGCGCGAAACACTACCCGCCCGGGGCGGCCGCGGGGCGCCCGGCGGGGCCGTCGCCCCCCCGTCCGCGAGGAGGTGGCGGCACGCCCTGCCGCCGCGGCGCCCACCCGGACGCACGAACGCCCCGCTCGCCGGCGAAGCGGTGAGCGAGGCGTCCGGGGCGGGACTCAGCGCGCGTAGTACTCGACGACGAGCTGGACCTCGCAGGTCACGGGGACCTCGGCACGCTTCGGGTGGCGCGTGAGCACCGCGGTGAGCTTCTCGAGCTGGACGTCGAGGTAGCCCGGGACGGCGGGGAGCACGTCGCGGTGCGCGCCCGCGGCCGCGACCTGGAACGGCGTGGTGGCCTGGCTCTTCGGCTTGACCTGGAGCGTCTGGCCCGGCTTCACGCGGAACGACGGGCGGTCGACGATCTTGCCGTCCACGAGGATGTGGCGGTGCGTGACGGCCTGGCGCGCCTGGAGGATCGTACGGGCGAAACCGGCACGCAGGACGAGCGCGTCGAGACGCGTCTCGAGGTTCTCGACCAGCGCCTCACCGGTCAGGCCCGGGGCCTTGCGGGCGGCCTCGTACGCGCTCGCGAGCTGCTTCTCGCGCAGCATGTACTGCGCGCGCAGACGCTGCTTCTCGCGCAGACGCACGGCGTAGTCGGACTCGGTGCGGCGGCGCGCACGGCCGTGCTCGCCGGGCGGGTACGGGCGCTTCTCGAAGTGCTTGACGGCCTTCGGGGTGAGGGCGATGCCGAGGGCGCGGCTCAGGCGGACCTGGCGGCGCGAACGCTTGACTGCAGTCACAGCGGTGTCTTCTTCCTGTCGTTCGGGTGCTGACGTCACACCGTGCCCACCGGCGGACGCCGGGAGGAACCGGGTGCGGGACCAGCCGATGGACCGCCGACGGCTCGTCGAGCGTCGAGGTCGGGGCCGAGGTCCCAGGTGGTCGCCGCGAGGGCAACCGCAGCAGTCTACCGCACGCGGGGGGTCAGCCGTCCTCGGCCGTCGCGGGCCCGTCGGCCCGTCGCCCCGGGGGCGGCGCCTGGCCGAGGATCTCGCGCACGCGCGCGAGCCGGTCGCCGACCTGACGCTCGAACCCCCGGTCGGACGGCGTGTAGTAGCGCGCCCCGACGAGGGTGTCCGGCAGGTACTGCTGCGGCGCGACGGCGTGCGGCGCGTCGTGCGCGTACCGGTAGCCCGTGCCGTGGCCCAGCTGCTTCGCGCCCGGGTAGTGCGCGTCGCGCAGGTGCGCCGGGACCGTCCCCGCGCGGCCCGCGCGCACGTCCGCGAGCGCCGCGTCGACGCCGAGGTAGGCGGCGTTCGACTTGGGGGCGGTCGCGAGGTGCACGACGGCCTCCGCGAGGACGATGCGTCCCTCGGGCATGCCGATGAGCTGGACCGCGTGGGCCGCGGCGACCGCCGTCTGCAGGGCGGACGGGTCGGCCATGCCGACGTCCTCGGCGGCGGCGATGACGATGCGGCGGGCGATGAAGCGCGGGTCCTCCCCCGCGGCGATCATGCGCGCGAGGTAGTGCAGCGCGGCGTCGACGTCGGAGCCGCGCACCGACTTGATGAACGCGGACACCACGTCGTAGTGCTGGTCGCCGTCCCGGTCGTAGCGCACGGCGGCGACGTCGACGGCCCGCTCGACGGCGTCGAGGTCGACGGTGGTCGCGGCGCGGCCGGCCGGGTCGTCGTCCTCCGAGGCGCCCGCTCCGGGGCCGGCCGGCTCGTCCCCCGTGCCGGAGAGCGCGCGCCCGCGGCGGCCTCGAGCACGGTCAGCGCCTTGCGGGCGTCGCCGCCGGCGAGCCGGACCAGGTGGTCCTCGGCCTCGTCGGTGAGCTCGACCAGGCCGCCCAGCCCGCGCTCGTCGGCGACCGCGCGTCGGACGAGGGCGCGCACGTCGCCGTCGTCGAGCGGCTGGAGCGTGAGCAGCAACGAGCGGGACAGCAGCGGGGAGTTGACGGAGAAGCTGGGGTTCTCCGTGGTCGCGGCGACGAGCGTGACCCAGCGGTTCTCGACGCTGGGCAGCAGCGCGTCCTGCTGGGACTTGGAGAACCGGTGGACCTCGTCGATGAACAGGACCGTCTCCTCCCCGCCGGTGGCGAGGCGCCGGCGGGCGTCCTCGACGACGCCGCGCACGTCCTTGACGCCCGCGGTCACGGCGGAGAGCTCGACGAACCGGCGCCCGGACGCCGTCGCGATGAGGTAGGCGAGGGTCGTCTTGCCGGTGCCCGGCGGGCCCCAGAGGATGACGGACCCCGGTGCGGCGCGGGTCGCGCCGCCGGGTGCGGCGGCCTCGATGAGGCGCCGCAGCGGCGAGCCGGCGACGAGCAGGTGCGCCTGGCCGGCGACCTCGTCGAGGGTCGCGGGGCGCATCCGGACGGCGAGCGGCGCGCCGGGGCCGGGACGCGGCGTGCCGTGGCTGCCGGACGCGGCCGCCCCGAAGAGGTCACCGCCGAACAGGTCGGCCGTGGACGCGGAGGACATGTGAGGAGCCTACGCACCGCCGCCCACGCGCCGCGCCGCGCCCGGACCGGCCCGTGCGGGGAGGTCGGGTGAAGGTCGCCGGCGCCGCGCGGAGCGATCTGACAGGGCGCGACGGCGGGTGGGATGCTGACGCTCGTGTTCTCCAGCCTCGGCCGTCGCGTCGCCCGTCACCCACGCCTCACGGTCCTCGTCTGGGTCGTCGTCACCGCGCTGGGACTGGCGCTCGCGCTCCTCGGTCCCGCGGGCGAGGGCCTGTTCGACCGCGTCACGACGGGGGCGCCCGCGGTCCCCGGGTCGGACAGCGAGCGCGCGGACGAGATCCTCGCGGAGAACGAGGAGGGCGGCCCGGAGATCACGCTGCTCGTGGACGGCGTGCAGCCCGCGGAGGAGGCGGTCGTCGAGGCGATGTCCGAGATCGACGCGGAGCTCGTCGGGATCGAGGGCGTCGAGTCGGTCATCAACCCCTACGTGCTGCCCGGCGGCGTCGAGGACGAGGCGGCGCAGCCGCTGCTCGCCGAGGGCGGTGACGGGTTCCTCACGGTCGTCACGCTCCGCACGGACCTCGACGCGCAGCGCACGGACGCCGTCGCGGGACGGGTCGTCGAGCGGCTCGAGGCGGTCCCGGGCGAGCTGGCGCAGGCCGCGCCGGCGGCGGCGGGCGACGCGTCGGGGCTGGTCGCCTCGAACGCGCTGATCGTCGAGGCGATCACCGACCAGGTCGAGGAGGACCTCACCACGGGGGAGGCGGTCGCGCTGCCGGTCGCCCTGCTCGTCATGGTCCTGGTCTTCGGCGGCTTCCTCGCCGCCGCGATGCCGCTCGCGGGGGCGGTCGCGTCCATCGGCGCGGGCCTGGGCGCGCTGCTCGGGCTGACGTACCTGCTCGACGTGGACGCCTCGGTGGTCAACGTCGTCACCGTCCTGGGGCTGGGCCTGTCCATCGACTACGGCCTGCTGGTGGTGTCGCGGTACCGCGAGGAGCTGCACCGCCTCGTCGCGGTGGGTGAGGACCCGGCGCTGCGGCGCCGCCGCGTGGACGGCGTGGTCCACGCCGCGCTCGAGCGCACCATGGCGACGGCCGGCCGGACCGTCGCGTTCTCCGCGCTCACGGTCGCGATCTCCATCGCGGGGCTCATGGTGTTCCGTCCCGACATCCTGCGCTCGATCGGGGCGGGTGCGCTCGCCGTCGTGCTCGTCGCGGTCGCGACGGCGCTGACCCTCGTGCCCGCGCTGCTCGCCTTCTCGGGCCGGCGCCTGGTGCGGCCGGGGCTGCTCGGTCGCGTGCCCGGCCTGCCGGCCGTGCTCGCGCGCACGGCCGACGTGCAGTCGGACGAGGGCGTGTTCTCCCGCCTGGCCGCACGGGTGCAGCGCCACCCGGCGTGGGTCCTCGTCGCCACGGTGGTGGTGCTCGTCGTGCTGGCGCTGCCGGTGCTCGGCGTGCACCTGCGCAACTCGGGCATCGAGCTCCTGCCGCAGTCCGCGCCGCAGCGCGAGTTCGTCGACGAGCTCGCGGCCGAGTACCCGGCCAGCGAGAGCGCGCAGGTCGTCGCGGTGGCCGACGCCGCCCCCGACGCGGTGCAGGCGTGGGTGGACGAGGAGGTCGCGGGGCTCGACGGCGTCGAGAGCGTCGACCCCGTCGCGCCGCTCGACGGGTACGCGGTCGTCGGGATCCACCTGGAGACCGACGACGCGGGCGGTCCCGAGGCGGCCTCCGCGGTGCGGGACGTGCGCGCGCTCGACCCCGGCTTCGACGTCTGGGTCACGGGGCAGGCGGCCGGGCAGGTGGACTTCGTCGACGCGCTCGGCGAGCGCGTGTGGTGGGCCGTGGGGATCGTCGTCGTGGCGACGCTCGTCCTGCTGTTCCTCATGACCGGCTCGGTGGTGATCCCCGTCAAGGCGCTCCTGACGAACGCGCTGTCGCTCGCCGCGTCCCTCGGCGTGCTCGTGTGGGCGTTCCAGGACGGGCACCTCGAGGGGCTGCTCGGCTTCACCGCGGTGGGCGGCATCGAGACGTACGTCGTGGCGCTCGTGGTGGCGTTCGCGTTCGGCCTCGCGATGGACTACGAGGTGTTCCTGCTCGCGCGCGCAAGGAGCTGCACGACGCCGGCGTGCCCGACGACGAGGCGGTCCGCCTCGGGCTGCAGCGGTCGGGGCGGATCATCACCTCGGCGGCGGCCATCATCGTCGTGGTGTTCGCCGCTTCGTGCTCGGCGACCTGCTCGTCATCAAGGAGGTCGGGTTCGCCCTCGCCGTGGCGGTCCTCGTCGACGCGACGATCGTCCGGCTCCTGCTCGTCCCCGCGACGATGACCCTGCTCGGTCGCTGGAACTGGTGGGCGCCGGCCCCGCTGCGCCGGCTGCACGCGCGGGCGTCGATCGTCCACTGACCGCGCGACGACGGCGCGGGGTGCTGCGCCGCGCGCGCCCGGCACGTAGGTTGGTCGCCATGTCCGCAGGTCACGACACCGTCGAGCGCACCGCCGTCGTCGTCGAGGACGACCCGGACATCCGCGAGCTGCTCGTGACGGTGCTCGGCCAGGCGGGGTTCACCACGCACACCGCCGCGACGGGGCGCGACGGCGTCGAGCTGGTGCACCGCACGGACCCGCTCGTGACGACGCTGGACGTCAGCCTCCCCGACATCGACGGGTTCGAGGTGTGCCGGCGCATCCGCGCCGTGTCCGACACGTACGTCGTCATGCTCACCGCGCGCTCGGAGGAGATCGACGCGCTCATGGGCCTGGACGCCGGCGCGGACGACTACCAGACGAAGCCGTTCCGTCCGCGCGAGCTGCGGGCGCGCATCGAGGCGCTCCTGCGCCGCCCGCGCGTCCCGGTCGCCGGTGACGCCTCGTCGCGCCCCGCGACGGCCGCCGCGCCGCCGGGCCCCGCGCCCGACCCCGTGCGTCCGGCGCCCGCGTCGTCCGCGCAGGTCGCGGACGGGCTCGAGGTGGACGCGGACGCGCGCCGCGTGCGTGTCGACGGCGTCGAGGTGCACCTCACGCGCAGCGAGTTCGACCTGCTCGCCGCCCTCGGCGACACCCCCGGGCGCGTGCTGTCCAAGGACCGGCTGGTGCGGGTCCTGTGGGGCGACGCGTACGACACCGGGACGCTCGTGACCGACGCCGACCGGCGCAGCGTGGAGGTCCATCTCGCGAACCTGCGCCGCAAGCTCGGCGACTCCCCCACCCGGCCACGGTGGATCAGCACCGTGCGCGGGGTGGGCTACCGCCTCGACGGGCACGGCTGACCCGCGCCGCGGACCCGGGCGTCACGGACGCCGGCGCCTCGCCGTCGCACCACGCCGGGAGCACGGCCGCCGTCCGGGTCACCGCCACGACCGCGGCCGTGGTCAGGTCGGCCAGGCGGCGGTCCGGCGAGCGCGGGTCGCCCTCCCCGCCCGACCCGCGCACCACCGCGAGCTCGCGCCCGGCGAGCGCGGCGAGCTCGTGCGCGCCGACCATCGTGGACGTGCACCGCAGCGAGAGCAGCACGGCCTCGGCGTCGCCCACGTCGCCGGCGGTGAGCGCCGCGCGCAGCCGCAGCAGGCGCGGCCCGAGCGCCCCCGTCCACGCGGCGACGAACCGGCCCACCGCCTCCCGGTCACCGCCGAGGTCGGCGGCGAGCGCGTCCCACGCCCGCCGGAGTGCGGGCTCGCGGGTCACGCCCGGAAGCCGTGCTGGCGGCGCACGACGCGACGCAGCATGAACAGCGTCTGCACGACCGTGACGACCCCGAGCACCGGCCAGCCGACGGCGAGGACCGCGGAGCGCGCCTCGACGGGCAGGAGGGTCCAGGCCCACCCGGTGGCCGCGAGCGTCGACACGCCGACGACGACGGGGCTCAGGTACGCCCACCCGGCGCCGCGCTCGGCCTTCGCCTGCGCGGCCCAGTTATCCGTGCGGGACCGTGAGAGGAACTTGGCCCAGGCGCGCACGAAGTGCCCGATGCGGATCCACATGTACACCTCGGCGGGCACGAGCGTCGCCGCGAACAGCACGTCGCGCCAGTTGCGGTCGCGCATCGACAGCGCGGTGCGCACGTTGAGGGCGACGGCGACCGCCGGGGGGACGAGCCAGACGGGCGAGAACTCGAACGCCCCGATGCTCGCCGCGCCGGCGACGAGCAGGCCGAACACGACGCGCGTGAGCGCGTTGACCACCATCGAGGCGTTCTCCATCCAGCGCAGGCGCAGGTTCGGGTGGAAGGGCTGCCCCTGGGTGTCGCCGCGCTGGCCCGGCCACATGAGGTCGATGGCGCCGTAGTTCCACTTGACCTGCTGACCGTCCAGGGCGCGCAGCGTCGTCATGCCGCCGACCGTCGCGCGCGCGGTCGCGGAGATCTTCGTCGAGTAGCCGAGGGACTTGATCTGCAGGCTCAGCAGGGAGTCCTCGACCTCCGAGTCGGACACCCACGGGCTGGCCTGGTGGTGGGCCGTCATGACGGCCTCGAGCGCGCTCGTGCGGAACAGCGACGCCTGCCCGCCGAGCACCGCCATGTTGCGGCCGCGCAGCAGGTTCTGCAGGTTGAACGCGGCGAACTGGGCACGCTGCCCGGTGAGCAGGAAGCGCGGGAGCCCGCGGGGCGCGTCGGTGTTGTCGACGGTGTAGATCGCGGAGATCCCGCCGATGCGCGGGTCGGACGACATCTCCGCCTCCAGGCGCTCGACGGCGTCCTTCGCCAGGACGGTGTCGCCGTCGACGCCGAGCAGGTAGTCCGCGCCGCGCACGAGCCGGAACCCGTAGTTCAGGGCGCCGACCTTCTTGTCCGCGAGCCGGCCCAGGTCGTGCACGTAGACCCGGGTGACCTGCTCGACGCCCTTGCGCACGACGGTGTGCTCGCCCGCCAGCTTCGACGCCCTCGCGAACGTCCGGTCGGTCGTGTTGTTGACGACGACGTGCACGACGTCCGGCAGGCGCGTCTGGCGCAGCAGCCCCTTGAGGACCGCCTTGATGGTCGACTCCTCGTTGTAGGCGGGGACCACCGCGCCGATCGTCGCGCGCCGCTGCTGCTCCGGCACGACGAGCTCGTCGGGGGTGAACGCGTACCGGCCCGGACCGGGGCCCAGCAGGTCGAGCGCGAGGGCGTCCGTGACGCGGAGGTCGAGCAGCGGGTCCGTCAGCAGCGCGGTCATGGAGGGCACCTCGTCGATAGTTGCGGTTTCAACGAGATGCATCCTGCGCCGCCCGCCTCGGTGCCGGACCGGGTTCGGCGCAGGAACACCTCAGGATCACCTCAGGACGCCACGTCCCGCTCCGCGGCGGCCGTCCGGGCCCGCGCGACGAGGGCGCGCAGCTCGTCGGCCGGGCCCGCCAGCACCCCGTGCCGCACGTCGAGCACCACGGGATCGCCGTCGAGGTCGAGCGGCTGCTCGACCAGCGCGCGCTCGACCTCGCGCAGCCAGCCGCCGGCGTCGGCGTGCGCCGGCAGGACCACGAGGACGTCGTCCCGTTGCGCGCCGTCGTGCCCCGCCAGCGCGCCGCCGGGCAGGGTCTCGAGCACCACCGCGGCGAGGTGCGCGCGGGCCTGTTCGCGCCCCCCGCCGCCGAAGGCGTCCGCGAGCGCGGCCGCGTCCCGCAGGCGCACGACCGCCACCTGCACGGCCGGGCCGAGCCGTCCGCGGCGCACGCGCTCGGCGAGCGAGGCCTCGAGGTAGGGCATGGTCCGGGTCCCGAGGACGGCGTCGTACCGCGAGACGGCCGCCTCCGCGGTCTCCCGGGTGCGCAGCGCCATCATGGCGAACGCGCCGACCACGACGAGCACGACGTTGACGACGGTCGTCGTCGACGTCGGGAAGAAGCGTTCGAACGTCGCGGACCCGGGGCCCCCGGCGGCGAACGCGACCGCGCGTCCGGCGTAGTACGCGCCCGCGACGGCGCACACGACGCGAGGACGCTCGCGTGCACCGCCCCGGGGCGAGCGCGTCCCAGCAGCTCGGCCGCGGCCAGCACGGACCACGTCGCGACCGCGAGCAGGTAGGGCAGCCCCCCGGCCCACGGACCACCGGCCGGGCCCCGGGCGAGCGCGAGGACGGCGACGAGGACGGCGCTCGCGGCGACGACGACGACGAGCGGTCGCCGGCCCTCGCGGGCGCGGGCCCCGGACCAGATGGCGCCGAGGGACAGCACGAACGCGCCGTTCCCGAGGGCGGTGGCCCACCACAGGCGCGGCGACTCCGCGGCGAGGTAGGCGAACGTCGTGAGGACCGCGGCGAGGAACGTCAGGCTCCAGCACCGGTCGACCCGGTCGGTCCGCCCGCGGCGCCACACCCCGAGCACGAACAGCGCCGCCACCACGACGACGAGCACGGACGACAGGACGAGGACGGTCGTCGTGTCGAGCGCGCTCACGGGGCCGCTCCCGCCGGGATGCGCACCTCGACCACGGTCCCCGCGCCGAGCTCGCTCGTGAGCGCGACGGAGCCGCCGTGCGCGTGCACGATCTCCTGCACGAGGTGCAGGCCGAGACCGGTGCCGTGGCGCGGCCCCTGGCGGGCGGACGCCGCGCGGTAGAAGCGGGTGAAGACCCGGTCGACGTCGGTCGCGGCGATGCCGACGCCCTCGTCCCGCACGCGCAGCACGGCGACGCCGGCGCTCGCGTCGACCGAGAGGACGACCTCGACGGTGCCACCGTCGGAGTACTTCACCGCGTTCGACAGCAGGTTGTCCACCACCTGTCGCAGGCGCACGCGGTCACCGCGCACCACGGCGCCGTCCGGCGGCCGGGACCACGCGACGACCAGCGCGTCGGCGCGCGCGAGCGGCGCGATCGCGGCGACGGCCTCGTCGACGACGGTCGCGAGGTCGACGTCCGCGCGCTCCAGCTCGAGGCGCGCACCACGGGTCGCCGCGGCCGTGAGGAGGCCGTCCACGAGGTCGAGGAGCCGGTCGGCGTTGCGGGTCGCGACGTCGAGGTGGTGCGCCACGGTGCGCGACGCCGACGGGTCGTCGGCGGCGAGCTCGAGGTGGCCGACGATCGACGTGAGCGGCGTGCGCAGCTCGTGCGAGGCCGCGGTGACGAAGTCCTCCTTGAGCTCGAGCGCGACGACCTCGTCCGTGAGGTCCTCGAGCGTGACGAGGACGAGCCCTTCACCGGCGCCGCTCGCCGCGCCCTCGAGCCGTATCGCCGAGACGCGCAGCGCGTACCGGCCGCCCGGCAGGTGCCACCACCCGACCTCGCCGCGGACCTCCTCGCCGGCCAGGGCTCGCGCGACCGCCCCGCGCTCGTGCGGGACGCCGTCGAGCGACGCGCTGCGGACCTGCGGGAGCTCGGCCCGGGTGGTCCCGGCCCGCAGGGCCCCGTCCGTGGCCTCCTGCGCGAGCCGGTTCGCGAGGACGACCGTGCCCCGGTCGTCGAGCAGGACGATGCCCACGCCCGTGGTGCTCACCACGGCGTCCAGGAGCCGGCGCTCGGCCGCGAGCTCCTGCGCGGCGCGGCGCAGCTGGGCCCCCTGCCGGCGCAGGAGCAGGTTGCGGGCGTCGGACCTGCGCTGGATCGCGCCGACCGACAGGGCGACGGCACCGAGGACGACGGGGACGAGCCCGACGCGGGCCGCCTGGCTCGAGGTGACGACGTCGCCGGCGACCGCGGTGGGGAGCCACGTCACGGCGAACGCGCCGACGACGCCGGTCACGACACCGGGCGTGCCGTGGCGCTGCGCGAGCCACAGGACCGGGAAGACCCCGAGCAGCGACAACGGCGTGTCGGCCGCGACGAAGAGCGCGACCGCGAGGAGGTCGACGACGGCGACGACGATCTCCGCACGCGCCGGCAGCCGCGGCCACGGCACCACGAGCGTGAGCGCGACGGCCACGACGAGCGTCGCGACGCCGGCGACGTACGGGGAGGACAGCACCGAGGACCGGTCGAGGACGGTCAGGCCGAGCGTCGCGAGCATCGCCGTGGCCACGAAGGGGAGGTTGACGAGGAAGATCCCGGCGTGCACGCTCGCGCCGTCGGTCGTGCTCGCCCCCATGGTCCCGAGGGTAAGGTCTCGCGCCGCCGCTCGCCGTCAGCGACGCGGCTCGAGGTGGCGGGTCCGGTGGCGGGCCCGTGCCGCGGGGACGTCCGGGACGCGCGAGGGCGCGCCGACCGGTGCGGTCGGCGCGCCCTCGCGCGCGGTGCCGGCGGTCAGCCCGCTGCGGCAGCCGGGAGGTTGCCCGGCTCGCCGGGGGGCGCGGGCTTCGCGTCCACGCCGGCCTCCTTGCGCTGCTCCGGCGTGATCGGCGCGGGCGCTGCGTGAGCGGGTCGTAGCCGCCACCGGACTTGGGGAACGCGATGACGTCGCGGATGGAGTCCGACTGCGTGAGCAGCGCGACGATGCGGTCCCAGCCGAACGCGATGCCGCCGTGCGGCGGGGCGCCGAACTTGAACGCGTCGAGCAGGAAGCCGAACTTCTCCTGGGCCTCCGCGGGGCCGATGCCCATGACCTCGAACACGCGCTCCTGCACGTCGCGGCGGTGGATACGGATGGACCCGCCGCCGATCTCGTTGCCGTTGCACACGATGTCGTAGGCGTACGCGAGCGCGCTGCCGGGGTCGGACTCGAACGTGTCGACCCAGTCCGGCGTCGGCGAGGTGAACGCGTGGTGCACCGCCGTCCACGCGGAGCTGCCGAGCGCGACGTCGCCCTCGCTCGCGGCCTCGCCCGTCGGCTTGAACAGCGGGGCGTCGACGACCCAGACGAAGGCCCACGCGTCCTCGTCGACCTGGCCGGTGCGGTGGGCGATCTCCTGGCGTGCCGCGCCGAGCAGCGCGCGCGACTCGGAGGTCTTCCCCGCGGCGAAGAACACCGCGTCGCCGGGCTGGGCGCCGGTGGCCTCGCGGAGCCCGTCGCGCTCGGCGTCGGACAGGTTCTTGGCGACCGGGCCGCCGAGCGTGCCGTCCTCCCCGAACGTCACGTACGCGAGACCGCGGGCGCCGCGCTGCTTGGCCCACTCCTGCCACGCGTCGAACTGGCGGCGCGGCTGCGAGGCTCCGCCGGCCATGACGACGGCGCCGACGTACTCAGCCTGGAACACGCGGAACGGGGTGTCCGCGAAGTAGTCCGTGAGCTCGACGAGCGGGTTGCCGAAGCGCAGGTCGGGCTTGTCGGTGCCGTACAGGCGCATCGCGTCGTGGAACGTCATGCGCGGGATCGGCGTCGGGACCGTGTAGCCGATCAGCTCCCAGAGCGCCACGAGGATCTTCTCGGCGAGCGCGATGACGTCGTCCTGCTCGACGAAGCTCATCTCGACGTCGAGCTGGGTGAACTCGGGCTGGCGGTCGGCGCGGAAGTCCTCGTCGCGGTAGCAGCGTGCGATCTGGTAGTAGCGCTCCATGCCGGCGACCATGAGCAGCTGCTTGAACAGCTGCGGCGACTGCGGCAGCGCGTACCAGGAGCCCGGGGACAGGCGCGCGGGGACGAGGAAGTCGCGCGCGCCTCGGGTGTGGAGCGCGTGAGCGTCGGCGTCTCGACCTCGACGAAGTCCTCCGCGTCGAGCACGCGGCGCGCCGCCTGGTTGACCTTGGCGCGCAGGCGCATCGCAGCAGACGGCGCAGGCCTGCGTAGGTCGAGGTAGCGGTGCCTGAGCCGTGCCTCCTCGCCGATCGTCTCGGTGTCCGCGAGCGCCGTGGAGACCTGGAACGGCAGCGCGTCGGACGTGTTGAGCACGACGACGTCGCTCGCCAGGACCTCGATCTCGCCCGTGGGCAGGTTCGGGTTCTCGTTGCCCTCGGGGCGGCGGGAGACCTCGCCGGTGACCTGGAGCACGAACTCGCTGCGCAGCGGGTGCGCGACGGCCTCGTCGCGGATGACGACCTGGGCGATGCCGGACGCGTCGCGCAGGTCGATGAAGGCCACTCCCCCGTGATCGCGGCGACGGTCGACCCAGCCCGTGAGGGTGACGGTCTGACCGGTGTGCTCGGCCCGCAGTGAGCCGGCCGTGTGGGTGCGGAGCACGGAGTTCGTCCTTCCATGTCGTGGCGAGGGTCTGTGGTGCGACGGTCCGGGTGCGAGGGGTCGCGTGGGGTGGGGCGCGTCGAGCGCCCGTGCGAGTCTAGTCGCTGACCGTCCACGCCCGACCCAGGGAGACCTCCGTGCCGCGCACGATCGCCACCACCCGCCGCCTCGACCGTCCGGAGCTCGTCGAGCTGCTGCGCTCGCGTCACGACGGCGTGCTCGTCACCACCCGCTCCGACGGCTCGCCGCAGCTGAGCCCGGTGACGTACGGGGTCGACGACGCGGGCCGCGTCGTCGTGTCCACGTACCCGGAGCGGGCCAAGGCCGTGAACCTGCGCCGCCGCCCGCAGGCGTCGCTGCTGTCGCTCGGACCGGGCTTCTCCGACCCGTGGGTGCAGGTCGACGGGACCGCCGAGGTGATCGAGCTGCCGGAGGCCGTCGAGCCTCTGGTCGACTACTACCGCGCGATCTCGGGCGAGCACCCGGACTGGGACGAGTACCGCGCCGCGATGGTGGCGCAGGGCAAGTGCCTGCTGCGCGTGACGATCACGCGCTGGGGGCCGGTCGCCACGGGCGGGTTCCCTGCGCGCCTCGCGGACGGCTGACGGGCGAGCCTCAGAAGAGCACCTGCTCGACGCCGGCCCCGGCGACGTCGAGCCCGCCGCCGTCGACGGGCATGCCTGCGAGCGCGCCGGGGTGCTGCGCCGGCGGTGCGCCGGGGCCGGCCGGCGACGCAGACCCGGTGAGGCTGCCGCGGGGATACGCCCCGTCGACGGGTGGACCGCCGTCGCCCAGGCCTCCGAGCTCGCCGCGGCGGTAGCGACCCTCGACCCCGGCGGGCCCGCGGTGGCCCGACACGCCGAATCCGCGCGCCTCGAGCATCGGCCGCACGCGGTCCCACAGCCAGGAGCGGTAGGCCTTCGACGCGTAGGTGCCGCGGCCGTAGACGCGCTCGTACCCGGGGACGAGTCGGGGGTGCTCGCGCGCGAGCCAGGACATGAACCACTCGCGCGTGCCCGGCTTGAGGTGGAGCGGCAGGACGGTGACGCCGGTCGCTCCCGCGTCGCGCACGGCGTCGAGGAGCGCGGTCAGCGCGCGGGTGGAGTCGGTGAGCCAGGGCAGCACGGGGGCGACCATGACGCCGCACGGCAGGCCGGCGGCGCGGATCTCCCGGATCAGGTCGAGCCGCGCGCGGGGCGTCGGCGTCCCGGGCTCGACCGACGCCTGCAGCTCCGGGTCGAGCAGCGCGAGCGACACGCCCACGCCGACCTCGACGCGCGTCGCCGCGTCCGCGAGCAGCGGCAGGTCGCGGCGCAGCAGCGTGCCCTTGGTCAGGACCGACAGCGGTGTGCCGGAGTCCGCGAGCGCCGTGATGATCCCGGGCATGAGCCGGTACCGGCCCTCGGCGCGCTGGTAGGGGTCGGTGTTCGTGCCGAGCGCGACCGCCTCGCGCGCCCAGCTCCTCCTCGACAGCTCCGCGCGGAGCACCTCGTCCACGTTGAACTTGACGACGACCTCGCGGTCGAAGTCCGCCCCCGCGTCGAGGTCGAGGTACCGGTGCGTGGGCCGGGCGAAGCAGTTGTGGCTCACGACCCCGTCGGCGACGAAGTCGCGGGTCCCCGTCGTGATGTCGACGAGCTCGACGAGGTCGTCCGCGCCGCCCAGGGCCTCGAGCGCCTCGACCCGCAGCGCGCCACCACCGGTGACGTCCTGCCCGAGGAGGGCGGCCTCGCCGTCGGTGGGGCCGTGCGTGGCGCGGCGGCCCGGCCCGACGAGCACGTCGCCGAGCGCGAGGTGCTCACGTCGCCCCGCGCCGCCGACGACGTAGCGCCAGCCGCGTTCGGTGAGGAACCGGTGGTCGCTGCTCGCCACGAGTCGCGTCCCGTCGGCGAGCGACACGCGGTAGGCCCGCTTGCGCGTGGTCCACCGGTCGAGCACCCGGGTGCGGACGTAGCGGCGGTAGTGCCCGTGCGACTGCGTCCCGACGATCTCGTCGCCGACGCGCAGCTCGCCGACGGGCCGGTGCGTCCCGTCCGCGAGGAGCACGGGCGTCGCCGGGTCCAGGCAGTAGGAGCACGCGTGGCTGCAGCCGCGGTACGGGTTGATCGTCCAGCGGAACGGCATCCGCGACATCGCGGGGACCTTCGACAGCGCGCTCTTCGCCGTCACCTCGTGGAACGTGATCCCCGCGAACTCGGGCGTGCGCACGCTGCGCACGAGCCCGGCGCGCTCCAGACCCGGGAGCGCGCCGTCGTCCGCACCGATCGCCTGGCCGTCCCATCGCACGACAGCATTCGAACAGGTGTTCGAGAGCGAGTCAAGCAGCGCCCCTCGGCGGTGCCGCCGCGTCCCGCGCCGTCATGCCCCGGCGGGGACCGCCCGCGGCCACCAGTCCTCGGCCGGCGGCTCCCACGTCGCCGGGTCGGCGTCCACCTGCTCGCCCGAGCGGATGTCCTTGACCTGGTCCGGCTCGGGGGCGCCGTCCTCGCCCGTCCCGCCCGGGAACCAGACGAACGGGATGCCGCGCCGGTCCGCGTAGCGGATCTGCTTGCCGAACTTCGCGGCGCTGGGTGCGACCTCCACGGGGATCCCCCGCGCGCGCAGGGCCGTGGCCACGGCGTCGGACGCCGGCCGCGTCTCCTCGCTGGTCACGGCGACGACCACGGCGCTGGGCACGGACCGCGTCGCACGCACGAGGCCCGCCGACAGCAGTCGCGACACGAGGCGCGAGACCCCGATCGACAGCCCGACGCCCGGGTACGTCGTCGCGCCGTCGGACGCGAGGGTGTCGTAGCGGCCGCCGGAGCAGATCGAGCCGAGCTGCTCGTGGCCGACGAGCACCGTCTCGTAGACCGAGCCCGTGTAGTAGTCCAGGCCGCGCGCGATCTTCAGGTCGGCGACGACCACGCCGGGCGCCGCACGCTCGCCGCCTCGACGACGGCCGCGAGCTCGGCGAGGCCCGTGTCCATGAGCTCGCTCGTCACGCCGTGCTCGGCCGCGAGCGCCCGCACCCGGTCGACGACCGAGGTGTCCGAGCCGCTGATCGACGCGAGCGCGAGGCAGGCGTCGGCCTGCTCCGGCGTCGCTCCGGCCTCGGCGACGAGGAGCTCGGCGACCGTCTGCGGGCCGACCTTGTCCAGCTTGTCGATCTGGCGCAGCACGTCGTCGACCGCGTCGAGCCCGAGGCCGCGGTAGAACCCCTCGGCGACGCGCCGGTTGTTGACGAGCACGCGGACCTGCGGCACGCCGACGTCCCGCAGGGCGCCCAGCGCCTCGGCCATGACGAGCGGCAGCTCGACCTCGAAGTGGTACGGCAGCTCACCCGCGCCGACGACGTCGATGTCGGCCTGGGCGAACTCGCGGAAGCGGCCGTCCTGGGGGCGCTCGCCGCGCCAGACCTTCTGGATCTGGTACCGCTTGAACGGGAACGTGAGGTGCCCGGCGTTCTCCAGCACGTAGCGCGCGAACGGCACGGTGAGGTCGAAGTGGAGGCCGAGCTGCTTGTCCGGTCGGCCGCTGCGGCCGTCGTCGCCCTCCCCCGGCTCCTCCTGGAGCCGGCGCAGGACGTACACCTCCTTGGACGTCTCGCCCTTGCGCAGGAGCTGGTCGAGCGGCTCGACGGCCCGCGTCTCGATCCCCGCGAACCCGTGCAGCTCGAACGTGCGGCGCAGCGTGTCGAGGACGTGCTGCTCGACGACGCGCCCGTCGGGGAGCCATTCGGGGAAACCGGAGAGGGGTGTGGGCCTGGCCATGGGACCCGATCTTTCCAGACCGGCCGCCGGGCGGGGCAATCGCGGTCGCGTGGCGACCCCCGCGGCGTCGGCTCCGTCGGTCAGCCGCGCGCCAGGTACGGGTTGCCCGCGAGCTCGCGGGCGACGGTCGTGGCGGGGCCGTGGCCGGGGAGCACGTCCCACCGCGGGTCCAGGCGCCCGACGACGTCCCGCAGCGTCCGAGCCATCGTCGCGCCGTCCCCGCCGGGCAGGTCGGTGCGGCCCACGGACCCGGCGAACAGCACGTCGCCGCTCAGCACGACGCCGGCGGCCGGCTCCCCCACGAGGTAGAGGCTCGATCCCTCGGTGTGCCCCGGGGCCGGCACCGCGCGCAGGGCGGGGGTGCCGAGCGGGACCGTCGCACCGGGCGCGCCGTCGAACGTTCGCACGTCGGCGGGCTCGCGGTAGTCCTCCGGCCGGGCGCCGGCGTCGCGCAGCGCCGCGCCGAGCGGCCCGGACACGAGGCCGGTCGCCGCGCCCGCGCCCCGCTCCGGGATCTCGATGGTGCCGAACGGGTCCGCGAGCCGGTACGCCTCCGCCTCGTGCAGCAGCAGCGGGACCCCCAGGCGCTCGCACACCACGGCGGCGTCCCACGTGTGGTCCACGTGCCCGTGCGTCGCGAGGACCGCGCGCGGCACGAGCCCCTCGCGCTCCACGAGCGCGACCACCCGGTCCGCGACGCCCGCCCCGGCGTCCACGACGACGCACTCGCCCTCGGGGAGCACGACGACCGCGCAGTTCGTGCCGAAGACCGGGGCCACGACCACGTGCACCGCGACGGCGGCCGAGCCGCCCGCCGCCCGCTCGTCGTCCCCGACCGGGCCGCCGTCCACGTGCTCGTCCGCGTGCTCGTCCACGACCGCCGAGCCTAGCCCTCCGGTTGCCCCGTCCAGCACCGGTCGATACCGGACCGTGACCTCCGGGGCCCGAAACCACGGGGGGATCGCGTGGGCGGTGCCTAGACTGTCCGGTACCGACCGCGGGTTGACCGCGGTCGCGCACGCGCGCCGCCACGGCGGACGACGAAGGAGCTGGGGTGTCGACGAAGAACAAGGAGCGGGAGCAGGCACGCCGCCGCGAGGAGAAGTGGGAGCGCCACGTCGCCCAGCTCCGGGCACGGCGTCAGCGCACCTGGACCCTCGTCGGCGTCGTCGTCGCCCTCGCGCTCGTCGGCGTCGCGGTCTGGTGGGCGCTGTCCGCGGCGCAGGACCCCGACACGGGGACCGACCCGGCGGGGCAGCCCGCCCCGCGCGCCGACGCCACGCCCGGCCAGTACACGCTGCCCCCGCCGTCGGCGGCCGAGGGGCGCGAGTGGACCTCCACCGTGACGACGAGCGCCGGCGACCTGACGCTGAGCCTCGACGGCGCCGCCGCGCCGCAGGCCGTCGCGAGCTTCGTCGCTCTCGCCGACGCGGGCTACTTCGACGACACCCGCTGCCACCGCCTGACGACGTCCGGGATCTTCGTCCTGCAGTGCGGGGACCCGACCGCCACGGGCACCGGCGGCCCCGGGTACGGCTTCGGCCCGATCGAGAACGCCCCGGCCGACGACGTCTACCCGGCCGGCACGGTCGCGATGGCCCGGCAGGGCGGTGACGCCGAGTCGATGGGCTCCCAGTTCTTCCTCGTCTACGAGGACTCGACCATCCCGTCCGACGCGGCGGGTGGTTACACGGTGTTCGGCACCATCACGTCCGGCCTGGACGTCGTCCAGGCAGTCGCTGACGCGGGGACGGTGGACGGATCCGGCGACGGATCCCCCGCCACCCCGGTCACCATCGAAGGAGTTGAGACCCAGTGAGCGATCCCGCGAACCACGAGGCGAGCGTCCCGGCCGCGGAGCCCGCGCAGGCGGACGCGACCGAACGGGTCGAGACGAGCGAGGTGGAGACGAGCGAGGTGGAGACCACCGGGACGGAGGCGACCGAGCCGGAGACCGGGGCGACCGCCGCCGGCACGAGCACCGAGCCGGAGACCGGGCGACCGCCGCCGGCACGAGCACCGAGCCCGCCGAACCGGCCGAGCCCGCCGAGCCGGCCGAGCCCGCCGAGCCGGCCGAGCCCCAGGACCCCGCTCCTGCGCCCGCTGCCGCTCCCGAGGTCCAGGACGCAGCTCCCGCCGCGGCACCCGCCGCAGCGCCGCGGCCCGGACCGCGGCCCAAGCCCTCGGCGGTCCCCCACCCGCCGCGCCGGCCCGCACCCGCCGCGGCGCCCGGGTCAGCCGCCCCGGCCGCTGCGCGCCCGAGGTCCCGGCCGTCCCGGCCCTCGCGGACGACTCCGCGGCGGCGAGGGCCGCGGCCGGGTTCGGGCGCGTCGACGCGGACGGCACCGTGTACGTGCGCGAGGAGGCCGGCGAGCGCGCCGTCGGGCAGTTCCCCGGCGTCGACGCCGACGAGGCCCTCACGCTCTACGTGCGCCGCTACCTCGACCTGCAGGCGAAGGTCGCCCTGTTCGAGTCGCGGCTCACCGCGACCGACCTGTCCGTGCGGGAGATCGACCAGACGCTCTCGCGCCTCGGCGAGGAGACCGCCGAGCCGTCGGCCGTGGGCGATCTCGACGCCCTGCGCACCCAGGTCGAGCGTCTGCGCGGCGTCGCCGCCGAGCGGCGCGCCCTGATCGAGTCCGAGCGCGCCTCCGCCAAGGCCGCCGCCCTCGCCGCGCGCACCGAGATCATCGAGGCCGCCGAGAAGATCGCGGCGACGGACCCCGCGCGCATGCAGTGGCGACCCGCCGGCGAGGAGCTGCGCGCCCTGCTCGAGCGCTGGAAGGAGGCGCAGCGTTCCGGCCCGCGCATCGACCGCGCGAGCGAGGAGGCGCTGTGGAAGCGGTTCAGCCACGCGCGCACCGCGTTCGACCGCGAGCGCCGCCACTACTTCGCCGAGCTCGAGCAGCGCAACTCCGCCGCCAAGGCGGCCAAGGAGAAGCTGGTCGAGGAGGCGGAGTCGCTGTCGTCGAGCACGGACTGGGGCCCCACCGCCGGCGCCTACCGCGACCTCATGACCCGCTGGAAGGCGGCGGGCCGCGCGAGCCGCAAGGACGACGACGCGCTCTGGGCGCGGTTCCGCGCCGCGCAGGACACGTTCTTCCAGGCGCGCGACGCCGCGAACTCGGCCACCGACGCGGAGTACGCCGCCAACCTCGAGGTCAAGGAGGCGCTGCTGACCGAGGCGGAGGCGCTCGTGCCGGTCAAGGACCTCGCGGCGGCGAAGAACGCGTTGCGCGACATCCAGGAGCGCTGGGAGGAGGCCGGCCGCGTCCCGCGCGGCGACCTCCAGCGCGTCGAGGGCCGTCTGCGCGCGGTCGAGAACGCGGTGCGCGACGCCGAGCAGGCGCAGTGGACGCGGTCGAACCCGGAGACGCGCGCCCGCGCGGAGGGCGCCGCGGCCCAGCTCGAGTCGGCGATCGCCGCGCTCGAGGCGGACCTCGCCGCGGCCCGCGACCGCGGCGACTCGCGGACCGTGGCCGAGCTCGAGACCGCGCTCACCGCCCGGCGGGCGTGGCTCGAGCAGGTCGTGCGCGCGGCGGAGGACTCGCGCGGCTGAGACATGCCGTGACCGGTGTCCCGGGGCCGGCGCTCGTCCACAGGCGGGCGCCGGCCCCTTCCTCGTGCCGCGCGGTGTGCGGCACTGTAGGGGCGTGACCGTCTACCCGCCGCTGGACCGCCTGCTCGCGCCGCGCGACACCGAGGTCGGGCTGCTCGTGCGCCCGGCGGACGTCGGGGGCGCGGGCGCGTACCAGGAGCTGCTGCGTCGGGGTTCGCTCGTCGCCGTCCGGGACGGCGTCGCCGCGCCGGCCCGCGTGCCCGTCACGCCGACGCTGCGCGCGCTCGCGGTGCGCGACGACGTCCCGCCGTCGTGCGTCGTCGCCGGGGCCAGCGCCGCCTGGGTGCTGTGCGGAGGCCCGCCGCCGCCGCGCCTCGAGGTCGTGTACCCCCCGGGGGCGCACCGCCCTGCCCCGCGGCACGGCCGGGTCCCGCGCCAGGCCGCCCTGCTGGCATCCGAGACCGAGCTCGTCGCGGGCGTGCGCGTGACGGACCCGCGGCGCACCGCGCTCGACGTCGCGAGCCGTTGCGACGCCGACCACGCGGCCACGCTGCTCGGGCGGCTGCGCGACGCCCGTGGTCTCGACCTCGCAGCGGTGTCGCGCGCGCTCGAGCTGCGCTACCGCTGGGCGGGGCGCGACCGGGCACGCATCGTGCTCGCCCGCCTGCTCGCCGCGGAGGGCCACCCGGGCTAGGTTGGTCGCCATGGCCGCTGCCACGACGCCGCCGGTGGAGCTCGACGTCCAAGGACACACCGTCCGGGTGACGAGCCCCGACCGCGTCGTGTTCCCCGCGCGGGGGGTCACCAAGCTCGACGTCGTCGAGTACTTCCTGTCCGTCGGGGACGGCGTCCTCGGTGCGCTCGTCGACCGGCCCACGACGCTCGAACGGTGGCCGAAGGGCGTGTTCGAGGGTGCCCGGATGAGCACGCGCACCGACAACAGCGGTGACGCCTTCTACCAGAAGCGCATCCCGAAGGGCGCGCCGGACTACGTGCGCACGGCGCGGATCGCGTTCCCGAGCGGGCGCACCGCGGACGAGGTGTGCCCCACCGAGCTCGCCGTCGTCGCGTGGGCCGCGAACCTCGGGACCCTGACGTTCCACCCGTGGCCGGTGCGCGGCGAGGACGTCGAGGCGGTCGACCAGCTGCGGATCGACCTCGACCCGCAGCCTGGCACCGACTTCGACGACGCCGTGCGCGTCGCCCCGCACCTGCGCGAGCTCCTCGACGAGCTCGGGCTGCCCGGTCACCCCAAGACGTCGGGCGGGCGCGGGATCCACGTGTTCGTGCCGATCGCGCCGGAGTGGGACTTCGTCGCCGCGCGCCGGGCGACGATCGCGATCGGACGCGAGCTCGAGCGGCGGATGCCGGACCGCGTCACGACGAAGTGGTGGAAGGAGGAGCGCGGCGCGAAGATCTTCGTCGACTACAACCAGATGGCGCGCGACCGCACCATCGCGTCGGCCTACTCGATCCGCGCGAACCAGCGGGCCACGGTCTCGGCCCCGCTGCGCTGGGACGAGCTCGGCGACGTCCATCCCGACGACTTCGACGTGCTGACGATGCGGCCCGGTTCGCCGAGGTCGGCGACCTGTTCGCGCCGCTGCGCGCTGACCGCGACGACCCCGGTGCCTCGCTCGAGCCCGCCCTGGAGCTCTCGCGCCGCGACGAGGCCGAGCACGGGCTCGGCGACCTGCCCTACCCCCCGGAGTACCCGAAGATGCCCGGCGAGCCCAAGCGGGTGCAGCCGAGCAAGGACCGCGACCGACCCCGGTGCCCGGGACCTGAGCGACGCCGGCGGCGGCAGGCCCGCCGACGGGCCGGCGCCGGGTCAGACGCCCGGCGCGCCGGGCAGCAGCCCACCGAGGTCGTAGCGCACCGGCTCCTCGAGCTGCTCGTACGTGCACGAGCGCGGCTCGCGGTCCTCGCGCCAGCGCCGGAACTGCGCGGTGTGGCGGAAGCGCGTGCCCTCCATGTGGTCGTAGGCGACCTCCAGCACGCGCTCGGGTCGCAACGGCGTGAACGACAGGTCCTTGCCCGCGCTCCAGCGCGACTGGGCGCCGGGCCTGCGGTCGCCCGTCTCGGCGGCCGGGTTCTCCCAGCCCGCCCACGGGTGGGCGTCCGCCTGCGGAGACCCGGGCTCGACGACGAGCGGCGCGAGCTCGTCGACCAGGGCGGCGCGCCGCGCGGCGGGGAACGACGCGGCGACACCGACGAACTGCAGCTGGTCCGCGTCGTCGTAGAGCCCGAGCAGCAGCGAGCCGAGCAGGGGCTTCGCGGCGGTCGAGGTCTTGTGCAGCCGGTACCCGGCGAGCACCACGTCGGCGTCGCGCCCGTGCTTGACCTTGACCATCGCGCGCTTGTTCGGCTGGTAGCGGCCGTCGAGCGGCTTGGCGACCACACCGTCGAGGCCGGCCCCCTCGAACGTGTCGAACCACTCGCGCGCCACGTCGACGTCGCCCGTGCGCGGCGTCGCGTGCACCTGCGGACCGTCGAGACCGAGGGTGTCGAGCGCCTCCTGGCGGCGCGCGAGCGGCTCACCGGTGAGGTCGTCGTCGCCGAGCGCCAGGACGTCGAAGACGACGAGGCTCGCGGGCGTCTCCTCGGCGAGCAGCCGCACCCGGGACGCGGCCGGGTGGATGCGCTGCTGGAGCACCTCGAACTCCAGCCGCCCGCCCTGCGCGACAACGATCTCGCCGTCGACCACGCACCGCGGCGGCAGCGCGGCGCGGACCGCGTCCACCAGCTCCGGGAAGTACCGCTCCATCGGGCGCGCGTTGCGGCTGTCGAGACGCACCTCGTCGCCGTCGCGGAAGACGATCGCCCGGAACCCGTCCCACTTGGCTCGTAGACGTAGCCGCCCGCCACGGCGTCCGGCTCGGGCACGTCGGGGACCGACTTGGCGAGCATGGGCAGCACGGGCGGCATCACGGGCAGGTCCATGCGCCCGATGCTGCCACCGGGGACCCACGGCCGCCCGACGGCGACGCCGCCCGGGTCAGGCCGGCAGCGGCGGCGCCTGCTCCGCCCGCGACCCGGTGATGCGGTAGACGTCGAACACGCCGTCGACCTTGCGGACCGCGCTGAGGACCTGCGCGAGGTGCCCGGCTCCGCCATCTCGAAGACGAAGCGCGAGAGCGCCACACGGTCGTTCGAGGTGGAGACGGTCGCCGACAGGATGTTCACGTGATGGTCGGACAGGACGCGCGTGACGTCCGAGAGCAGGCGCGCCCGGTCGAGCGCCTCGACCTGGATCTGGACGAGGAACATTGTGTTGCTGCCCGTGGTCCACGCGACGTCGACGATGCGCTCGGGCTGGGTGCGCAGACCCACGACGTTCCCGCAGTCGGCGCGGTGCACGCTCACGCCCTGGCCGCGGGTGACGAACCCGATGATCTCGTCGCCGGGCACCGGGGTGCAGCACTTGGCGAGCTTGACCCAGATGTCCTCGACGCCCTTGACCATGACGCCGGGGTCGCCCGTGCGCACGCGACGCGCCGTCTGGCCCGGCCGGGCGGTCTCGGCGAGGTCCTCGACCGTCCCCTCCTCGCCGCCCATCGACTGGACGAGCTTGGACACGACGTTCGCGGCGGACGCCTGGCCCTCGCCGATCGCCGCGTAGAGCGCCGTGACGTCGGCGTAGCGCATCTCGTTCGCGAGCGCGACGAGGGACTCGTGGGACAGCAGGCGCTGGATCGGCAGGTTCTGCTTGCGCATCGCCTTCGCGATCGCGTCCTTGCCGTGCTCGACCGCCTCCTCGCGGCGTTCCTTGGAGAACCACTGGCGGATCTTGTTGCGCGCGCGGGGGCTCTTGACGAACGCGAGCCAGTCCCGGCTGGGTCCGGCGTTCTCCGACTTCGACGTCAGCACGTCGACGGCGTCGCCGTTCTCCAGCGTCGAGTCGAGCGGGACGAGGCGCCCGTTGCGCGCGCGCCCATGGTCCGGTGCCCGACCTCGGTGTGCACGGCGTAGGCGAAGTCGACCGGCGTCGACCCCGCGGGCAGCGCCATGACTTCGCCCTTCGGCGTGAAGACGTAGACCTCGGCGCCGCCGATCTCGAACCGCAGCGAGTCGAGGAACTCCGACGGGTCGGCCGTCTCGCGCTGCCAGTCGACGAGCTGGCGCAGCCACCGCATGTCGTTGGCCGCGGCGTCGCCCTTGTCGGTCCTGCCGCCGGACTTCGCGGTCTCCTTGTACTTCCAGTGCGCCGCGACGCCGTACTCCGCCCGCCGGTGCATGTCGTGCGTGCGGATCTGGATCTCGACGGCTTGCCGCCGGGACCGATCACCGTCGTGTGCAACGACTGGTACATGTTGAACTTCGGCATCGCGATGTAGTCCTTGAACCGCCCGGGCACAGGGTTCCACCGCGCGTGCAGGGCGCCGAGAGCCGCGTAGCAGTCCCGGACGCTGTCCACGAGGACGCGCGCACCGACGAGGTCGTAGATCTCCGCGAAGTCGTGACCGCGCACGATCATCTTCTGGTAGATCGAGTAGTAGTGCTTCGGCCGGCCCGTCACCGTCGCGCGGATCTTGGCGCTGCGCAGGTCGGCCGTCACCTGCTCGCGCACGACCGCGAGGTACTCCTCGCGCGCGGGCGCGCGCTCGGCGACGAGGTGCACGATCTCGTCGTACACCTTGGGGTACAGGGCCTGGAACGACAGGTCCTCGAGCTCCCACTTGATCGTGTTCATGCCGAGCCGGTGCGCGAGGGGCGCGTAGATCTCGAGCGTCTCGCGGGCCTTGCGCTCGGCGGACGACGACGACACGTACTTCCACGTGCGGGCGTTGTGCAGGCGGTCGGCGAGCTTGATGACCAGCACGCGGATGTCGCGCGCCATCGCGACCACCATCTTGCGCACGGTCTCCGCCTGGGCGGCGTCCCCGTACGTCACCTTGTCGAGCTTGGTGACGCCGTCCACGAGCATGGCGATCTCGTCGCCGTACTCGGTGCGCAGCTGGTCCAGGGAGTAGGCGGTGTCCTCGACCGTGTCGTGCAGCAGCGCCGCCGCGAGGGTCGAGGCGTCGAACCCGAGCTCGGCGAGGATCGTCGCGACGGCCACGGGGTGCGTGATGTACGGGTCCCCGCTCTTGCGGAGCTGGCCCCGGTGCGCGCGCTCGGCGGTGCCGTAGGCGCGCTCGACGACCGACAGGTCGGACCGCGGGTGGTTGGTCCGCACCGCCTGGAGCAGCGGCTCGAGCGCGGGGCTCCCGCCGCCGCCCGTCCGGGTGCCGAACCGGACGAGCCGGGACCGCACGCCCCGGCTACCGGTGGGGGCACCGCCGCCGCTGCCCGTCGGCGCCGGGCCTGCGGGCGCGCGCGCCGTGCGGGTCTCCTCGCTCATGCGCGCCTCCCTCTTCGTGCCGTGGGCCGTTCCCGCGGAGTGGCAATCCTACGACCCCACGTGCAGGAGCGCGGTCACCTCGCGTCCCGCGAGGCGCTCGCGCCCGCCGAGCCCGCCGAGCTCGAGCAGGAACGCCGTCCCGACGACGACACCACCGCTCCGCTCGACCAGCGCCGCTCCCGCGGCCGCCGTCCCACCGGTGGCGAGCACGTCGTCGACCAGCAGAACGCGCGAACCGGGCTCCAGTGTTCCCGAGCGGAGCTCGATCGTCGCCGTGCCGTACTCGAGGTCGTACGTGACGGTGTCGGTCGGCGGGGGCAGCTTGCCCGCCTTGCGCAGCGGGACGAAGCCGACCCCGAGATGCGTCGCGAGCGGGGCGCCGAGCAGGAAGCCCCGCGCCTCGAGGCCCGCGACGACGTCGACGCCGTCGAGAGCGCGCGCTACGTCGCCGAGGGACTCGACGACGTGACGGAAGGCGTCGCCGTCGGCCAGCAGACCCGTGATGTCGCGGAACAGGACCCCGGGCTCCGGGTAGTCCGGGACCGACCGCACGAGCGAGAGGATCCTGGCCGCGCGCTGCGGCCCGAGCCCGTCGAGGCCGACGGCGCGCACGCCGTCGGCCTCGAGGTGGGGGCGCTCGGCAGCCGTCATCGAGGGCGCCGACGGCGCGGCTGCGCCTTGTTGCCCAGGTGCGAACCGGGCTGGAGCTGCCGGTGCCCCTCGACCCCGGCCGCGGCGAGGACGGCGTCGTCCGAGCCTGCCTCGCCGAGGTCGGCGACGCGGTCCGCGCGCTGGTCGAGCACCGTGCGGGTGTGCTCCGCGATCGCGGGCTCGCGCTCGCGGAGCGTGACCTCGAGCGGCGTCGCGAGGAAGATCGACGAGTACGCGCCGACCGCCATGCCGACGAACAGTGCCAGCGCGATGTCGCGCAGCGTCCCGGCCCCGAAGAGGAACGCCCCGATGAACAGGATCGCGGCCACGGGCAGCAGCGCGACGACCGACGTGTTGATCGAGCGCACCATCGTCTGGTTGACGGCGAGGTTCGCCCGCTCCGCGTACGTGCTGCGCGTCTGGTCGAGGATCCCGGTGGTGTTCTCCCGGACCTTGTCGAACACCACGACCGTGTCGTAGATCGAGTACGCGAGGATCGTCAGCACGCCGATGACGGTGGCCGGGGTGATCTCCCACCCGACGAGCGCGTAGATGCCGATCGTCACGATCAGGTCGTGGAACAGGGCGATGATCGCCGCCAGTGCCATGCGCCAGTTCCGGAAGTACACCGTCATGACCAGGCTGACGAGCAGGAGGAACACGACGAGCCCGATCAGCGCCTTCTGGGTGACGTCCTGCCCCCACGCCGGGCCGATGAACGCGCTCGTCACCTCGCCCGCGTCGACGCCGTACGCGTCCGCGAGCTCCAGCCGCAGGTCCTGGACCTGGTCGTTGGTCAGCTGGGAGGTCTGGACGCGGACCGTGTCGTCGCCCACGGACGAGATGCGCGGCACCTCGTCGGGGGCGATCGCCTGCACCGCCGCGGCAGCCGGCTCCTGCGACGTGTCGGCGACGCTCGAGACGGTCAGCTCGGAGCCGCCGCGGAACTCGATGCCGAGGTTGAGACCGCCGCCCGCGACGCGCACGCCGACGATGGCGAGCGAGAGGACGACGGCGACGACCGCCGCCACGAAGTAGCGCTTGCGACGACCGACGATCGCGTACGACCGGCGCCCCGTGTAGAGGTCGTTGCCCCACTGGGCGAAACCCGTGGCCATCAGTGCTTCTCCTCGTTCTCGCCGTCGGTCGCCGAGGCGCCGGACGGCTGGTCGTCGGCGGCGGTCGCCGCGGCCCGCCGCTGGGCCGCGCGCCGCTCCGCGATCGTCATGCGCGGGCCGTCGCCGGTCCCGGCCCCCACGCCGGCGCTCACGCGCTCGCGCTCCGGGGCGGGCTCGTCGCGGTCGGCCGGCGCTCCGGGCTCCTCGTCCGGGCCGGGCCCGGACGCGGCGTCGCCCGGCGCGACGACGCGCCCGCGCCCGGCGTACCGGAGGCTGCGCGCGCCGAGCCGGCGCGGGTCGAGACCCGACCACGGGTGCGTTCGCGAAGAAGCGCGTCCGGGCCAGCAGCTGGAGCAGCGGGTGCGTGAACAGGAACACGACGAGGACGTCGATGAGCGTCGTGAGCCCGAGGGTGAAGGCGAATCCGCGCACCCCGCCGACGGCGAGGAAGTAGAGCACGATCGCGGCGCAGAAGTTGACCGCGTCGGACGCGAGGATGGTGCGCCGTGCGCGCTGCCAGCCCTTCTCGACCGCGGAGTTCAGCGTGCGGCCGTCGCGCAGCTCGTCACGCACGCGCTCGAAGTACACGATGAACGAGTCCGCGGTGATGCCGATCGCGACGATGAGGCCCGCGACGCCGGCCAGCGACAGGCGGTAGCCGATCGTCCACGACAGCACGGTGATGACGCCGTACGCGAGCACGGCCGCGATGCCGAGGGACGCGACGGTGACGAGACCGAGCACGCGGTACTGCAGCAGCGAGTAGACCACCACGAGCAGCATGCCGATGGCGCCGGCGAGCAGTCCCTTCTGGAGCTGCTCCGAGCCGAGCGTCGCGGAGATCTGCTCCTGGCTCTGCACCTCGAAGGTGAGGGGCAACGAGCCGAAGTTCAGCTGGTTGGCGAGCGTCGCGGCGCTGTCGCGCGTGAACGTGCCGGAGATCTCCGCCTGGCCGTTGGGGATCGGCACCTGCGAGACCGGCGCGGAGATGACGAGGCCGTCGAGCACCATCGCGAACTGGTTCTGCGGCGACGGCAGCGACGTCAGGCGGGTCGTCACCTCGCGGAAGGCGTCGGTGCCCTCGCCGTCGAACTCGAGGTTGACGACCCACTCGTTCGTCACGGCGCCGGACTGGCTCACGCCGAGGCCCGAGCTCGCGTTCGCGATGTCCGTGCCCTCGACCTCGACCGGGCCGAGGATGTACTTCGCCAGCCCGTCCGCGGAGCACGCGACGAACGCGCTGTCCGTCGGGCCGCTCTGGCCGCCCACGAGGTTCTCGGGCGCCGTGCAGTCGAGCGCGTCGAACTGCGCCTGCAGCTCCGGCGTGATCTGCGACAGGTCGCTCGGGTTCTCCGGTCGGGTGGTCGCCTCGCCGTCGGTCGCCTCGCCGTCGCCCGGCGCGTCCGTCGCCTCGTCCGCGGGCGCCTCGCCCTCGGCGGGAGCCTCGGCCGAGGGGTCCCCCTCGGCGGCGGCGTCACCCTGGGCCGAGGCGTCGGCCTCCGGGGTCTCGCCCTCCGCGGCGGCGTCCTCGGTCGCGGTCGGCGTCGGCGCCGCCACCGCGAGGACCGGCCGGAACCGCATCTGCGCGGAACGGCTGACGAGGTCGATCGTCTCCTGGCTGGGCTCGCCCGGGATGCCGACGACGATGTTGCGGTCACCCTGGCGCGTGATCTCGGCCTCGGAGACGCCCTGCGCGTCGATGCGCTGGCGGATCACGTTGATCGCCTCGCCGATCGACTCCGTCGTCACCTCCGACCCGTCGGTCGTGACGGGCTCGAGGATGATCTGCGTACCGCCCTCGAGGTCGAGCGCGAGACCCGGCGTGAGGCTGGCCCCGCCGGGGTTCTCCTCCGTCTGCGGGGCGAGCTTCGTCCCTGCGAAGAGGCTGCCGAAGAGGGCGATCACGAGGACGCCCAGGATGACGAGGGACCGCACGGGCCTCGCTCGTGTGCTGCTGGTGGCCAACTGTCCGTCTCTTCCCGTGCGCGTGCGGTGGGCCCGCGCGGGCCCACCGCGTCAGACCGGTCGCCGCGGCGACCGGTGGATGGTCACTTGCTGTCGGTGCCCTCGTCGCGGCGGTCCCGCTCCTTGTCGGCCTCCAGGCCGGACAGGTCGTCCGGGACGACGAGGTCGTCGCCGTCGCGCGTCGACGGGGCGGGGGCCGCGGCGCCGGGAGCCGTGCCGTACGCGGCGCTCGTCCCCGCCGTCGCCGTGTCCTCGGCGTCCACCCCGTCGTCCTCCGCCGTGGTCTCCTCGACCGGCTCGTCCACGCGCTTGGCGATGGCCGCGCGCAGCCAGCGGGTGCGGCTGCCCGGCGTGGACTCGATCGTGATGATGTCCTTCTCCTCGTCGACGTCGACGATGGTGCCGAAGAGGCCGGAGCCCGTCATGACCTCCTGGCCCGGCGCAGGTTGGACCGGAAGCTCTGGGCCTCGCGCTGCTGCTTGCGGGTGCGGCTGGTCATGAGGAACATCGCCCCCGCCGCGAGGGCGAGGATGAGGATGAAGCTGATATCCATGACGGGGTCTCACGTGTCCTGTTCGTCGGGGTCTGCGCGGCAGTCTAGGCGCGCGCGCACGGTTCACCAACGAGCCGTCCGTCCGTGGAGTTCCCCGCGCCGATCCGACCAGTCTAGGCCCCTCGCCCCACCCGCTGTGACCGCGGTCACGATGCGGACCGATCTCGGGCGTCAGGCGTCGAACAGCGTGCCGCCCTCGCGCGGCGGCGTCAGGCCCAGGTGCGCCCAGGCGGCCGGCGTCGCGACGCGGCCCCGCGGCGTGCGCCCCACGAGCCCCTCGCGCACGAGGTACGGCTCGGCCACCGTCTCGACCGTCTCGGCCTCCTCGCCGACGGTGACCGCCAGCGTCGTGAGCCCGACGGGACCGCCGTTGAAGCGCGTGCACAGTGCGGTGAGGACGGCGCGGTCGAGGCGGTCGAGGCCGATGGGGTCCACCTCGTACACCTCGAGGGCCGCGCGCGCGGCGCGCAGGTCGAGGCTCCCGTCGCCGCGGACCTGGGCCCAGTCGCGGACCCGGCGCAGGAGGCGGTTCGCGATGCGCGGCGTGCCGCGCGACCGTCCGGCGATCTCGTGCGCGGCGTCGACGTCGAGCGCGACCCCGAGCAGACCGGCCGAGCGCACGAGCACGCTCTCGAGCTCGTCGCCGGAGTAGAAGTCGAGGTGCCCGGTGAAGCCGAACCGGTCGCGCAGCGGGGCGGGCAGCAGGCCCGCGCGTGTCGTCGCGCCCACCGCGGTGAAGGGCGGCAGGCTCAGCGGGATCGCGCTGGCGCCGGCCCCCTTGCCGACGACGACGTCGACCCGGAAGTCCTCCATCGCCATGTACAGCAGCTCCTCGGCGGGGCGCGCGAGGCGGTGGATCTCGTCGATGAACAGCACCTCGCCCTCCTCCAGGGAGGACAGCACCGCGGCGAGGTCGCCCGCGTGCTGGATGGCCGGCCCGGACGTGACGCGCAGCGACGTCCCCAGCTCGGCGGCGATGATCATCGCGAGCGTCGTCTTGCCGAGCCCGGGCGGCCCGGACAGCAGCACGTGGTCGGGTGCCGCGCCGCGGGCGAGCGCGGCCTGGAGCACGAGCGAGAGCTGGTCGCGCACGACGCGCTGGCCCACGAACTCCTCGAGCCGGCGCGGGCGCAGCGCGGCCTCGGCGGCGCGCTCGAGGTCGTCCGCGCCCGCGGCGACGATCCGTTCGGAGGTGAAGCCGTCGTCCCCGGGGTCGCCGTCGCCCAGGCCGACACGGTCGAAGGTCGCCATCGTCAGCCCCGCTGCCCGCCGAGCACGCGCAGCGCCGCTCGCAGTGCGCCGGCGACGTCGGCCGCCTCCACGACGTCGACGCCGGCCTGCGCCAGCACGGTCGCGACGGCGTCGTCGGCGGCCTTGACGTTCCAGCCGAGCCCGACGAGCGCCTCGACCACCTGGTCGCGCTTGTCGTCGGCCGGGTGCGCCGCCGGCGCGGCCGCGTCCGCGGCAGGGTCGGCGACCGTGGGCGCGCCCAGCTTGTCGCCGAGCTCGAGGGCGATGCGCTGCGCGCCCTTGGTCCCGATGCCGGGCACGCGCACCAGGGCGGGGATGTCCGGGCCGGCGACGGCGCGCCGCAGGGCGTCGGGCGTGTGCACGGCGAGCATCGCCAGCGCAAGGCGCGGCCCGACGCCGCTGACGGTCTGGACGGTCTCGAAGACCGAGCGCTCGTCGTCGTCGGCGAACCCGTAGAGCGTCAGGGAGTCCTCGCGCACGACCATGCTCGTCGCGAGCCGCGCGTCCTCCCCGACGCGCAGGGTGGCGAGCGTCGCCGGGGTGGCGTGCACGAGGTACCCGACTCCCCCGACCTCGAGCACCGCCCGGTCGAGGCGCACGCTCGACACGGTCCCGCTCAACGAGGCGATCACTCCGGTTCCTCCTGCTCAGGCTCGAACACCCGTACGACGGGGCGCCACTCTAGCAACGCGCCCGGACACCGCGACCGACCGACACCCGCGCGCCGCTCACGGCGACCCCGGCAGGGACCAGGTCTACCGCGGCGCGCGGGTGCGCGTGCGGGCGGTGCGCTCGGCGGCCGCCCACGCGCGCTGCGCGGGCGTCAGCTCGTGCCGCTCGCCGCCCTGCAGCGCGCCCGCCGGACGCCACAGGTGGCAGATCGCGAGCGCGAGGGCGTCGGCGGCGTCGGCGGGGCGGGGCAGCTCGCCGAGCCCGAGGATGCCGGCGACCATGCGCTGCACCTGCTCCTTGCCCGCGCGCCCGCTGCCGGTCACGGCAGCCTTCACCTCGGACGGCGTGTGCAGGGCCACGGGGACCCCGCGACGCGCGGCGCCGACCATCGCGAGCCCGGCGACCTGCGCCGTCCCCATGACGGTCCCGACGTTGTGCTGCGCGAACACCCGCTCGACGGCGACGACGTCCGGCACGTGCTCGTCGAGCCACGCGTCGAGCCTCTCGGCGATGCGCAGCAGGCGCAGGTCCACGCTCGTCTCGGGGTCGGACCGCAGCACCCCGACGGCCACCATCTCGGCCCGCCGCCCCGGCAGGGAGTCCACGACACCCACCCCGCACCGGGTCAGTCCAGGGTCCACTCCGAGCACGCGCACGCGGTCAGCCTTTCACGACCTGCCGCCACATCCGTCGAGGCACGCGGCGGGACCGACGAGACGACGCGGCTCCGGGCCGACCGCCCGCCGGACGCGGGGACGGGCGGGCGGGGTGCGCGCGGTCGTGGCGGGCCTGGCGGGAGCGCCCGAGGAACGAGGGCGCGGATGGTAGACCGCGCGCACCCCGCCCGTCCGGCCTACCGACCACGACGTGGGTCGAGCCAGGTACCGGTCGAGCGAGACGTCAGTCGTCGTTCTCGAGCTCCGCCATCACCTCGTCCGACGCGTCGAAGTTCGCGTAGACGTTCTGCACGTCGTCGCTGTCCTCGAGCGCGTCGATGAGCCGCAGGATCTTGCGCGCGCCGTCGGCGTCGACCTCGACCTGCATGGACGGGTGCCACACGGAGTCGGCGGAGTCGTACTCGAGGCCGGCGTCCTGGATGGCGGTGCGCACGGCGACGAGGTCGGTCGCCTCGCACAGCACCTCGATGACCTCGCCCGCGTCGGACACCTCCTCGCGCCCGCGTCGAGCGCGGCCAGCATGACGTCGTCCTCGGTGACGCCGTCGGACTTCGGCACGACGACGAGGCCCTTGCGCGAGAACAGGTAGGACACCGAGCCCGGGTCGGCGAGGCTGCCGCCGTTGCGGGAGAACGCGGTGCGGACCTCGGCCGCGGCGCGGTTCTTGTTGTCGGTGAGGCACTCGACGAGCACGGCGATGCCGTTGGTCCCGTAGCCCTCGTACATGATCGTCTGGTAGTCGACGGCGTCGGCGCCCTCGCCGGAGCCGCGCTTGACGGCGCGGTCGATGTTGTCGTTGGGCACCGACGACTTCTTCGCCTTCTGGATGGCGTCGAAGAGCGTCGGGTTGCCCGTGGGGTCGCCGCCGCCGGTGCGGGCGGCCACCTCGATGTTCTTAATGAGCTTCGCGAAGAGCTTGCCGCGCTTGGCGTCGATCGCGGCCTTCTTGTGCTTGGTCGTGGCCCACTTGGAGTGCCCGGACATGCGTACTTACCCCTTCGCGATCTCGACGAACAGCTCGTGCACGCGCGTGTCCCCGGAGATCTCCGGGTGGAACGAGGTGGCGAGCAGCGATCCCTGCTGGACTGCGACGATCCTACCGGCGGCGGCCGCCGGGATGCCGGGCCTGCCCGCGTCGGGGATGCGGGCGAGCACCTCGACCCCCGGCCCGGCCTCCTCGACCCACGGCGCGCGGATGAACACGGCGTGCACCGCCGGGTCGTCCCCGGGCAGGCCGGAGAACGGCAGGTCGGTCTCGAAGGAGTCGACCTGCGGCCGAAGGCGTTGCGGCGCACGGTCACGTCGAGCCCGCCGACGGTCCGCTGGTCGGCCGTGCCGGCGAGGATCCGGTCCGCGAGGAGGATCATGCCGGCGCACGAGCCGTAGACGGGCAGCCCCGCGGCGATGCGCTCGCGCAGCGGGTCGTGCAGCTCGAAGACGCGCAGCAGCTTGTCGATGGTCGTCGACTCCCCGCCCGGGAGCACGAGCCCGTCGACGCGGGCGAGCTCCTCGGGGCGGCGCACGGTCACGGCCCGCGCCCCGGCGCTCTCGAGCGCGGCGAGGTGCTCGCGCACGTCCCCCTGGAGGGCGAGGACTCCGATCGTGATGGTCACGAGGGGTGATGATACGTCGGGCGGCGGGTGCCGCCGACGCCGCAGGCGCGAGAGCTCAGTGCTCGTGGGCGAGCCCGAGGTGCCGGGTGACGCCGTCCCAGCCGGCCAGGAGGGGGCGCACGAGGTCCGCGAGCCCCTCGGGGAAGACCTCGATGTCGACGCGGGCGAGGTCGTCGAGGGACCACCACCGCAGCTCGTCGACGACGTCGGCCTCGACGTCGGTCCAGCCGTCGCGGCTCAGCTCGTGGCCGGCGAGCACGGGACCGTGCAGCCGGGCGAGGTAGAAGACCTCGTCCTGGCGGCAGTGCTGGCGGTAGAAGTCGAAGATCGCGCTGCGGGTGCAGACGGGGCCGACCAGCGCGGCGGGGTCGAGGACGATGCCGGTCTCCTCGCGGACCTCGCGGACCGCGGCGTCGAGGTCGCTCTCGCCGTCGTCGATCCCGCCCCCGACGGTGAACCACCACGACCGCTCCGGCTGGTCGACGTCGTGACCGCGCACGAGCAGCACGCGGTCGGCGTCGTCGAGCAGGACGACGCGCGCGCCGCGGCGGAAGTAGAGCCCGTCGCCCCCGAGCACCCAGTCGGGGCCCAGGGACGACGGCGCACGGTCGTCGCGCGTCACGGGGTCACCCGACAGGGCGCTCGGGGGTGCGGGTCACCAGCCGCGCTCGGCCAGGCGGTGCGGCACGGGGATGTCGTCGACGTTGATGCCGACCATCGCCTCGCCGAGGCCGCGCGACACCTTGGCGACGACGTCGGGGTCGTCGAAGAAGGTGGTGGCCTTGACGATCGCGGACGCGCGCTGCTCCGGGTTGCCGGACTTGAAGATGCCGGAGCCCACGAAGACGCCCTCGGCGCCGAGCTGCATCATCATCGCGGCGTCCGCCGGCGTGGCGATGCCCCCGGCGGTGAACATCACGACGGGCAGCGTGCCCGTGGCCGCGACCTCGCGCACGAGCTCGTACGGCGCCTGCAGCTCCTTGGCCGCGACGAACAGCTCGTCCTCGGGCAGCGACGTGAGCCGGCGGATCTCGGCGCGGATGGTGCGCATGTGCGTCGTGGCGTTGGAGACGTCGCCCGTCCCCGCCTCGCCCTTGGAGCGGATCATCGCCGCGCCCTCGGTGATGCGGCGCAGGGCCTCTCCGAGGTTCGTCGCGCCGCACACGAACGGCACGGTGAACTGCCACTTGTCGATGTGGTTCGCGTAGTCCGCGGGCGTGAGCACCTCGGACTCGTCGACGTAGTCCACGCCGAGCGACTGCAGGACCTGGGCCTCGACGAAGTGCCCGATCCGGGCCTTGGCCATGACCGGGATCGACACGGCCTCGATGATGCCGTCGACCATGTCCGGGTCGGACATGCGCGACACGCCGCCCTGCGCCCGGATGTCGGCCGGGACGCGCTCGAGCGCCATGACGGCGACGGCCCCGGCGTCCTCGGCGATCTTCGCCTGCTCGGGCGTCACGACGTCCATGATGACGCCGCCCTTGAGCATCTCCGCCATGCCGCGCTTGACCTTGGCGGTGCCGACCGCGGTGCCGGCGGCGTTCGCGGACCCCGTCGGGGCGGCCTGGGCGGGGGCGTCGGGGTCGGTCACGTGGGTCACCGGTATCTCACACCTTCGTCTCGCGGGAGCGTCGCGGCCGTGCCCGGGCCGAGGCCGGCGGGCAGGCGCGCGGGGCGGCGGGCTCGGACCCTCCGCTCGCGCCCATCGTACTGCCGCTCAGGAGGCCCCGGAGGCCAGCTCCACGGGACGCCCGAGGCCCGGTGGCCACGTGTCGTCGAGGTCCACGGTCACGGGCATCGGCGCGTGCCCGGCCAGCCGCGTGAGCCGCACCCACCACTTGTGCCGCACGCGCTGCGCCTGCGCGACCGCCTCGTTGTGGAACCGCCTCGCGAGCTGGGCCCGGTACCAGGCGGCCGCGAGGTTCGCGAGCAGCTCGTCGCCCGCCGGGTCGGCCCGCAGGTCCGCGACGTCCTCCGGGCTCTCGAAGGCCGAGCGGAGGGTGGCCGAGAGGTCCGACTCGGCCAGCGCGCGCGAGGGCGCCATCCCGCCGAGCAGCCGCCGCGGACGGGCACCGCCCTCCTCGCCGAGCCCGGGGACGCTCTCGACGAGCCGGCGCGAGTCCGCGTCGTCGTCGAGCACCGCGTGCGCCGCCTCTGCGAGGAGCACCGACGTGGCGGGGTCGAGCTCACCGGAGGCGGCGAGGTCGACGGCCGCCGACGCGCGCCGCACCAGCTGGGCGTCGAGCGCCAGCCGCGACGCCATGACCTTGCGGTGGAGGCGGTCGAGACGGGACGCGGCGACCCACATCGACCAGCCGACGAGCAGCACGACGGCGACGACCAGGACGACGGTCTCCGACCAGGTCATGCGTCCCTCCCGGGCACGCGCTCGGCACGCCCCCGTCCGAGCAGCCGTCCTCCGCGCACGGACCGCGGGTCCTCGTGCACGGGGATGACGGCCGACGACGCGGCGAGCACCATGTCGTAGACGGCCAGCACCTCGGCGGTGACCGTCGACCAGTCGAAGCGCCGCACGAACTCGCGCGCGCGCGACCGGTAGGCCTCGGCGCGCGCCGGGTCGGCGAGGACGTCGAGGATCGTGCGGGCGAGCGCGGGCCCGTCGCCGACGGGGAACAGGCGCCCGCCTCACCGCCGTCGAGCACGCGGCGGAACGCGCCGAGGTCGCTCGCGACGACGCACGCCCCGGCGCTCATCGCCTCGACGAGGACGATGCCGAAGCTTTCGCCGCCGGTCTGGGGCGCGACGTACAGGTCGACCGAGGACAGCAGCGCGGCCTTCTCCTCGTCGCTCACGCCGCCCAGGAACTCGACCGACGACGCGTGCTCCCCGAGCGCTGCGACGGCCTGGTCGCGCCCGTCGTCACCGCGTCCCGCGACGAGGAACCGCGCGCCGGGGACCTGGTCGAGGACCCGCGGGATCGCGTCGGTGAGGACGGGGAGACCCTTGCGCGGCTCGTCGAGGCGTCCGAGGAACGCGATCGTCGGGGCGTCGGGCGTCCCCTGCCACCGCGGCGCGGGGGCGGCCTCGGCGAACGTGTCGACGTAGACGCCGTTGGGGATGACGACGGCGTCGCCGCCGAGGTGGTCGACGAGCGTGCGGCGCGCGTCCTCGGACACCGCGATGCGGGCGTCGATCTTCTCCAGGCTCTGGCGCACGAGCGGGTACGCGACCTGCAGCGCGCGCGAGCGCACGAGGGAGGAGTGGAACGTGGCGACGATCGGCCCCTGCGCGATCCACAGGGCGAGCATCGACAGCGAAGGGGTGACCGGCTCGTGCAGGTGCAGGACGTCGAAGCGTCCCGCGTCGAGCCATCGACGCACGCGGTGCGCGGTCCGGGGTCCGAAGGTGAGCCGCGCGACGGAGCCGTTGTAGCGCACGGGCACGGCCCCCCCGGCGGGCGTGAGGTAGTCCGGGACCGGGGTGTCGTCGTCGGCGGGCGCGAGCACGGACACGTCGTGCCCCTGGGCGAGGAGCGCCTCGGCGAGGTCACGGATGTGGAACTGCACGCCGCCGGGCGCGTCGAACGAGTACGGGCAGACGATCCCGACGCGCAGGCTCATGCGGCGCCTCCCGGGTCGTCCTCCTGCGGGCCGGGGACACCGGCCGGGATCTCGCCGGCGGCGGCGCGGGTGCGGGCGTACCGCTCCGGGTCGAGGTCCTCGACGAACACCTTCTGGAGCATGTGCCAGTCCTCGGCGTGCTCGCGGATCGCGACGCTCAGCGCGTCGACCCAGCCCTGCGTCATCGCGGCGACCTGCTCGGACCGCGGCACGTCGGCGGGCGGCTGCACGCGCGGGAAGAACCGGATCACGAGGCCCCAGGGCGTGCCGGCCGCGCGGCGCCGGGCGCCACGCAGGCGCTCGTAGTAGATGCCCGCGGGGATCAGCGGTGTCCCGGTGCTCACCGCGAGCGCCGCCGGCCCGGCGGCGACCCGGGCACGTCGCCCGAACATCTCGACCTCGACCCCGCGGGCCGTCAGGTCGCGGTCGGCGAGCAGCGGGATGATCCGCCCGGGCCGGCGCGCGCCGCGCACGAGGTCGCGGAAGACGTCGCCGTCCCCGAGCGCGAGGATCTCGATGCCGATGGACGTGCGGAAGGACAGGAACTCCTGGAACAGCTCCTCGGGCTCGAGCCGCTCGGCGACGGTGAGCACCGGCGCGATGTTCGGTGTCGCGTACGCGCCGGCGAGGTCCCAGTTGCCCTGGTGCGACAGGGCCAGCACCGGGCTGCGGTCGCCGTCGAGGTGGGCGGTGAGGTTGTCGTAGCCGACGAGCCGCACGCGGGCGCGCACCTGCTCGGGCGTCCACGCCGGCAGGGTGAACGCCTCGCGGTAGTAGCGCATGTACGAGCGCATGCCGGCGCGCGACAGCCGGCGCAGGGCGCGCGGCGTCAGCCCCGGGCGCACGCGGGCGAGGTTCTTCTCGAGCTGGCGCACGCCGCCGCCGCGCAGGAGCCACGCGACGTCGGCGACGGCGGTGAACACCCCGCGCAGCAGCGGCTCGGGGACCTGGTGGGCGTGGCGCCAGGCGAACGTGAACGCCCTGCCGGTGTCGATCGCCATCGTCAGCGGGTCCCTCCGGTCGGTCGGGGGTGGTCGGCGGGTCCGGCGCCGAGCGCGAGCGCCTGCCGGCGCACGGCCGTCACGCGCTGCACGACGGTCACGGCGCTCGCCACGGCCAGCAGCCCGAGGACGACGACGAGCACGACCGGCGGGAGGCCGAGCCCGACGAGACCGGCGGCGACGAGCGCCGCGACGAGCCGGTCGCGCGCTCGGCGATGCCGACCTGCGCCGTCATGCCGACGCTCTCGGCCCGGGCGCGGGCGTAGGGCACGACGGCGCCGAGGGCGAGGCACGCGAGGCCCACGCCCGTGCCCCAGGCCGCCAGGTCGGGGGTGAGCCGCGCGTCGTCGGCCCGCACGAACCACAGCGTGAGCCCGATGAACAGGGCGGCGTCCGCGAGCCGGTCGAGCGTCGAGTCGAGGAACGCGCCCCACGGACCGGACCGACCGGCCCGGCGGGCCATGACACCGTCGAGCACGTCCGAGAACGCGAACACCATGACGACCATCGTCCCGGCGAAGAGGTGCCCGGTCGGGAAGAGCCACAACGCGCCCGCGACCACGCCGACCGTCCCGGCGAGGGTGACGGCGTCGGGGCTGACGCCGAGGCGCAGCAGCACGACGGCGAGCGGGGTGAACAGGCGCGTGGTGATCGCGCGCAGCTTGCCGAACATCAGACGTCGCCCTCCCCCGCGCCGGGCCAGGCGGCGGCGAGCTTCGCGCGCGTGTCGGCGAGCAGCTCGGGCACGGCCTTGGTCTGCGCGACGATCGGCAGGAAGTTCGCGTCGCCGGCCCAGCGCGGGACGACGTGCTGGTGCAGGTGCGCGGCGATGCCGGCTCCGGCGACCGCCCCCTGGTTCATGCCGAGGTTGAAACCGTCGGGCGCCGAGACGGCGCGCACGACGCGCATCGCGGTCTGCGTCAGGTGCGCCACCTCGACGGTCTCGGTCTCGGTGAGGTCGGTGTAGTCCGAGACGTGGCGGTACGGGACGACCATGAGGTGCCCGGGGTTGTACGGGTACAGGTTGAGCACGACGTACGCCGTGACGCCGCGCGCGACGACGAGCCCGTCCGCGTCGGGCAGCCCCGGGATCCGGCAGAACGGGCACTGGCCCGCGGAGTCGTCGGCGGGCTTGTCCTGCCCGCCGATGTACACCATCCGGTGCGGCGTCCACAGCCGGTCGAGGCCGTCGTCGTCCCCGGGGCGCTCGCCCCGGGGCTCGACGACGGGACCGGGCACGGCGTCCGTGCGCTCGTCGCTCACCGCGTCGTCAGACCTGCACGCGGTCGCGGACCGCCGTGACGATGCGGTCGATCGCCTCGGCGACGGGCACGCCGTTGTCCTGGCGCCCGTCGCGGTAGCGGAACGACACGGCGCCGGCCTCGGCGTCCTCGCCGCCCGCGATGAGGACGAACGGCACCTTCTGCGTGCTGGCGTTGCGGATCTTTTTGCCGAAGCGGTCGTCGGAGTAGTCGACCTCGGCGCGGATGCCCTGGGCGCGCAGCTGCGCGACGACGTCGGCCAGGTAGTCGTTGAACGGCTCGGCGACGGGCACCGCGACGACCTGGACCGGGGCGAGCCAGGCCGGGAAAGCGCCCGCGTAGTGCTCGAGCAGCACCGCGAAGAAGCGCTCGATCGACCCGAACAGCGCGCGGTGGATCATCACCGGGCGCTGGCGCGAGCCGTCGGCGGCCGTGTACTGCAGGTCGAACTTCTCGGGCAGGTTGAAGTCGAGCTGGATGGTCGACATCTGCCACGTGCGGCCGATGGCGTCCTTGGCCTGCACCGAGATCTTGGGGCCGTAGAACGCCGCGCCGCCCGGGTCCGGGACGAGCTCGAGGCCGGACGCCGTGGCGACCTCCTCGAGCGTGCGGGTCGCCTCCTCCCAGGTCGCGTCGTCGCCGACGGACTTCTCCGGGTCGCGCGTGGACAGCTCGAGGTAGAAGTCGTCGAGGCCGTAGTCCTTGAGCAGGTCGAGCACGAACGTGAGCAGCGACGTGAGCTCGTCGCGCATCTGCTCGCGCGTGCAGTAGATGTGCGCGTCGTCCTGCGTGAAGCCGCGCGCGCGGGTCAGGCCGTGCACGACGCCGGACTTCTCGTACCGGTACACCGTCCCGAACTCGAACAGGCGCAGCGGCAGCTCCCGGTAGGAGCGCCCGCGCGCGTCGAAGATGAGGTTGTGCATCGGGCAGTTCATGGGCTTGAGGTAGTAGTCCTGCCCGGCGCGGCGCACGGTGCCGTCGTCGTCGAGCTCCTCGTCGAGGTGCATGGGCGGGTACATGCCGTCCGCGTACCAGTCGAGGTGGCCCGACACCTGGAACAGCTTCGCCTTGGTGATGTGCGGGCTGTTGACGAACGAGTACCCCGCCTCGACGTGGCGCTTGCGCGAGTACTCCTCCATCTCGGAGCGGATGATGCCGCCCTTGGGGTGGAACACCGCGAGCCCGGAGCCGATCTCGTCGGGGAACGAGAACAGGTCGAGCTCGCTGCCGAGCCGGCGGTGGTCGCGGCGCTCGGCCTCGGCGAGCCGCTCGAGGTACGCCTTGAGCTCGTCCTTGGTGGGCCACGCCGTGCCGTAGACGCGCTGCAGCTGCGGGTTCTTCTCGCTGCCGCGCCAGTAGGCCGCGGCGGAACGCATGAGCTGGAAGCCGTTGCCGATATGGCGCGTGGTGGGCAGGTGCGGGCCGCGGCACAGGTCCTTCCACACCACGGTCTCGGTCTCGCGCCCGGCGCCGCGCACGTTGTCGTAGATCGTCAGCTCGCCGGCGCCGACCTCGACGCTCGCTCCCTCGGCCGCCGTCTCGGACGACCCCTTGAGGCCGATGAGCTCCAGCTTGTACGGCTCGCCGGCGAGCTCGGCGCGGGCCTCGTCCTCGGTGACCACGCGGCGGCGGAAGGTCTGGCCCTCCTTGACGATGCGCGACATCGCCTTGTCGAGCGCCTTGAGGTCTTCGGGGGTGAACGGCGTCTCGACGTCGAGTCGTAGTAGAAGCCGTCGGTGATCGGCGGGCCGATGCCGAGCTTCGCGTCCGGGTTCACCTGCTGGACCGCCTGCGCGAGCACGTGCGCGGCCGAGTGGCGCAGCACGGCGAGGCCGTCGGGCGAGTCGATGCTCACCGGCTCGACCTCGTCGCCCGGGGCGAGCGCGGTGTCGAGGTCCTTGAGCACCCCGTTGACCCGCACGACGACGACCTCGCGACGACCGGCGAAGAGCTCCGTGCCCGTCGTGGCCGTCTCCACCGTGACGGTCCCGGCCTCGGGGACGGTGGTGACTGGCGGCTGGACGACGTCCGACACGTGCTGCTCCTTGCGGGTGGGAGGGCGCCGTCGTGGCGTCCTCGGATGAGCGGTCCCCGGGCCTGCGGACGGTGCCGCGGGCGCTCGGAGGGGCACCGTCGTCGACGGCGCCCCTCGATCGTACCGACCCGCTCCCTCAGGACGAACCGGGCACGCTGCTCCCGGCCGGCGGACGCGCAGCGGGTCGCGCTAGGTGCGCGTCCAGCGCCGGTGGCGCCGGCGCCGCGCTCGCGACCACGCGTCGTCGTACTCCGCGAGCGCCTCGTCCGCGCGCTCGCGCTCGATCCCGACGAGGAGCCCGTAGCTGAACCCGTTCTCGCCGGAGAGGTTCGCCTGCATGCCCAGCCCGCGCAGCGCGTGGGCCAGCGCGACGGCGTCGTGGTGGTCCCCGAGCGCGTCCTGCACGTCCTCGAGGCGACGGGCGAACCGCGCGGCGTCCTTGCCGACCGCCCCCGCCATCGACTCCCCCGCGTAGCGCGCGCGCTTGGCCGCCTTGCGGACGTCGTGCAGCAGGTCGTCGCGCCGAGCCCCCTCCGCCCCGGCGGCCGCGCGGGCCCGTCGCCGCGTGCGCTTCCAGGTCTTGCGCGCCAGCGCCGGCAGCACATCGGTCGCGGGGTCGCCCGCCCGGCCGGTCAGGGGCGGGGCGGCCGCGAGCGCCGCGAGGGACTCGAGCAGGTCGAGGTAGCGGCGGCCGGACATCTGCTCGACGGCGGTGCGGTGCGCCTCCCGGTAGCGCGCGTCGAGCTCGTCGACGACGCGCGCCCGCACCGGCCCGACGACGAGCTCGTCGGGGAGCCGGTCGAGGACGGCGTGCACGCGGTCGCGCGCCACCTCGGCGTCGCGCGCCTCCCCGAGCACCTGGCCCCACCAGCGCAGCTCGTCGCGCGCCGGGTCGGTCTGCTCGCGGTCCAGCAGCGGGCGGAAGGTCGCGAGGGCGCTGCGCAGCCGCCGGGCGGCGACGCGGGCCTTGTGCACGGCGTCGGGGGTGTCGCGGCGCACCTCGGGGTCCCAGCGGACCAGGGCATCGACCTGCTCGGCCAGGTACGCGGTCACGACGTCCCCCGCCGTGGTGGCGCCGGCACGGTCGGGCGCGGCGTCGCCCGCGGCGGCCGACGGGCCCGGCGTCGAGTCGACGCCGAGGGCCCGGGCGAGCTTGGGACGGCTCGGCTCGGCCGAGGCGCCCGCCGTGACGAGCGCGTCGACGACCGCGGCGAGCAGGGCCTCGGGGTCGTCCTGCTCGAGACCGGCGGGCGCGAGCTCGACCTCGATCTCGCGCCAGGCGTCGGTCCCGCCTCCGGCGTGGGGATCGGCGTTCGTGGGCCTCTCGCGCGCCCCCGGCGGCGGGATGCGCTCGGCGGTCACGCGGTCCTCGGCGACCTCGACGAGCGGGGCGTCGTCGTCGGTCGCGCGCAGCAGCGTCGTCGTGCGCTCGGTGCGGACCCGGCCGACGGGGACGAGCGGCGCGGCGCGGGTGAGGCCGAGCACGAGCCCGGCGAGCTCGGCGGGCGGCGCGGGAGCGTCGCCCGGGTCGCCGAGGACCGGCGGCAGGGGCTCGGCGTCCGCGTCGAGCGGACGCCGCAGCTCCTCGCGCGCGTCGCCCGGTGCGGGGAGCTTGAGGTGCCATCCGGCGTCCTCGCCTCCGGTCCGGCGGCGCAGCGTCACGCCGCGCGCGAGCAGGCGCAGGTCGGCGGTGTCGTAGTAGAGCGCGTCGAGGTGCAGCGGGTCGCCCGTCTCGCCGCGCGCTCCCGTCACGTCGATCGCGGGCATGCTCCAGCCGGCGGGCGCGCTGAGCGTGCGCTCCCGCTCGAGGTGGGTCATCCGGCACTCGCTCGCGTGTCGTGCGCCACGGGTCGGGTCATGCCGCCGACCCTAGGAGCACCGCCCGCGCCCTGCACGCCCGGTGCGGTGGCCGGTGGCGCGGGCCGGCGCGGCGCCCCGCCTCACGGTGCTGCCCGCTGGAGGCGGTACCACCGGGGCGCGGTGCGGTTCATCGGCCATCCGAGACCGGTCGTGTCGGCGTCCTCCGTCGACGTCACGTCCCAGCCGGGGAAGGCGGACTCGACCTCGCCCGGCGAGACGCCCCCGACGAGCCGCCGGTACCACGTGGGCCCGAAGGCGAGCAGGAGCACGGTCGCGCCGGGCCGGGCCGACGCCGTCACGCCTCGGCCCTCCGCGCTTCTCTGACCCGCGCCGAGCCCCTGGAAGCAGCCGACGTCGAGGAAGAGGTCGAACGTGCCGAGCCCGGCGTCCTCGAGGGCGGTCACGTCGGCGACGACGTAGTGCGCGCCGTCCCCGCCACGACGACGTGCCGCCGCGACGGACGCGGGCACGACGTCGACGCCGACGGCCTCCCATCCTCGTCGCGCGAGCTCGGGCGTGTACTGGCCCCGGCCGCAGCCGAGGTCCAGCGCCCGGCCGAGCGGACGGGCGGCGCGCTCCGCCTCCTCACGGTCGAGCAGCGCGTCCACCTGGGCGGCTGCGGCCTCCCGGTAGCCCTCCCACGGCACGAACCCGAGCCGGTAGGCGACGCGGTACCCGCGCTCGAACCCGGAACGACGACCGGCCATGCGCGACCTCCTGACCCGGGCCGACCGCAGGACGACCCCGGCGCGCGGGCCGCCGAGCGTGTCCCCGCGCCACTCCTGATCTAGGCCTGGACGAGCCGTGCCATGGCCGGGCCGTCCGCGAGGCCGATGATGTTGCCCGCCGGGTCGGTGAACCAGGCACCGTCCCCGCCCTCCATGAACCCCCGGACGATGCCCTTCTCGTCCTGCTCGAAGCCCTCGTACCGCTCGAACGTCACGCCCTGGGCGGTGAGCTCGTCGACCACCTGGTCCACGTCGTCCACCGTCAGGTGCATGACCGTGAAGGTCGCCGGCTGGTGGTTCTCCTTGGGATAGACGAAGACGTCGCGCCGCCGTCGAGATGCAGGACCAGCCCGTTCCCGTCGTCGAGCGCCGTGACCTTCAGCCCGAGCGTGTCCGCGTAGAACGCGCGCGCCGCGTCCAGGTCGTCCGCCGAGAAGCTCGAGAACCCGCGTCGGATGGTGACCATCGCTGCCTCACTCCTTCGTGACCGCCGGCGACCGTTCGGCGCGTCCCGCCGGGGCGCCGGATGCTTCCAGGGTGCCACCGCCGCGCCGCCGTGAACACCTCCTCGCCAGGCCGGGCAGGGACCGGCCGCGGGTCAGGCGCCGGAGCGGCGTCGGACCAGGACGGCCAGCACCCCGGTCACCAGGAGCGCGACGGCGATCGCCGATGCCGCGTGCACCGTGCGCCCGTGGCCGCCAGCCCGGCGCCCGGCGTCCCGACCGGTGGGGGGCCGGCCGTGCTCGACACGTCACCGGGCGCCACCACGCGGACGGCCTCGTCCGGCGGTTCGGCACGCGGGGGCGTGCCGGCATCGAGGTCGGCGCCGGTGCTGCCGTCGCCCGGCGCCACCACGTCGACGGCGTCGAACGTGTTCGTCGCGACGACGTCGATCGTCGCCGGCGACCCCGCCGTCACGGCGATCGGACCGGCGGGGGCGAACGCCACCCGGTCCGCGCCGCCGTCGTCGGTCTCGGTGAGCTCGCACACCGACCCGACCGGCACGCCCGTGAACGTCGTCGTCCCCCCGGCGCCGACGACGGCCGTACGGGGGAAGCCGTCGACCGCCGTCCCGGCCGTGTCGGCGCAGTCGAGCCGGAACGTGAACGTGCCGGTGACGGCCTCGGCGGCCTCGCCGGCGAGCTGCTTCGTGAGCCGGATCGAGCGCAGGGGGTCGCCCTGGCCCGTCCCGCCCCCGCCGGCGTACTCGAGCGACGCCACCACGTCGCCGGTGCTCAGCCCGGTGACCGTGTTCTCGTACCGGTCGCGTCGTGGGCGTCGTCCGGCACGGCGGTCGCGTAGACGAGCACGTAGACGTGGTCGGAGCCGTGGGCGCCGGGGACGCTGAACCGGAACTGGTTCGCCCCGGGACCGGCCTCGACCACGTACTGCGACGGGTCCAGCTCGAACCCCAGGCCCCAGAAGGCCCCGTTGTACCACCGGTCGACGGGCACGGCGACGACGACCATGCTGCCCGCGACGAGGCTCAGCCGCGGGTCGAACGTGTCGGTGACCACCACGGGGTTCCCGCCCGGGCCGGTCAGGTACTGACCGGGGATGTTCACCTGCCACCGGACGGTACCGTCCGTCATGTCGTACCAGGCGTTCTTCACCGGGGAGGCCGGAGGCCCCCAGCCCTCGCCCTTGGTGATCGGTCCGGGCAGCTCGACGCGGACCTCGGCGCCGCTGCCCGTGGTGAACACGAGCTCCTCCGCCTTGCTCGTCTCGGTCGCCTGGGCCCAGAAGAACAACGTCCCCCGGATGCCGGTGTGGGTGGCCGCGAACTCGCCGAGCGTGCAGACGATCCCCGTCTCGTCGACGGTGCAGGTGCCGACCACGGCGCCCGAGAGGTCGGTGAGGTCGAACACGTGCGCGAATCCCGCGATGCGAGGTGAGGTGGGAAACGTCAGGCGGAACGTGTCCCCCGGGAGCGCGTCGTCGGGCACGGCCCACGTCGCGTCGAACCGGATCTCGTCCCAGTGCCGGATCCCGCCGGTGGGCTGGGTGATCTCGAGACCGGTGATCGCGTCGTGCTCGGCGGCGTGCGCCGCCGTGGGGACGACGGTGACGCCCAGGAGGGCGAGCAGCACCGAGACCGCGCCGGCGAGCGCGCGTCGGACGGCCGGGCGCGCGCTCCCCGGCGAGGGGCGGTCGATGGGGGGCACACGTACTCCTTCACTCCTGGACGGTCGTCCATGAGTGGGGACGCGCCTGGGCGGCGGCGATGACGTGGTCACGGGTGTGGCGAGGAACACGTCGGGGCGCGGTCGACGACAGCGCCGACGACGAAGGCCCGTCCCTGCTCGCGGGGACGGGCCTTCGGCCGGTACGACTCGGTGGGCGATACTGGGTTCGAACCAGTGACCTCTTCGGTGTGAACGAAGCGCGCTACCACTGCGCCAATCGCCCGAGTGCGTGGACGATACTAGCGCGAACCGGACCGGATCGAAAAACCGGCTCGGGCGTGCGAGCCGGAGGGCCGGGGTCAGGGGTCGAGACGCTCCTTGCGCCGCCGCTCGAACAGCTCGCGCGCGGCGAGCGAGACCGTGCCGGCCTGCACGTCCACGCCGTCGAGCCAGGTCACCGGCTGGACGTTGCGCACCGACCCTGTGAGCAGCAGCCCCGCACGCCCGGTGCTCACCTCGTCGAGCACGTCGAACCCGAGCTCGCCCGGCCGTGCCTCGCGCACCGGCAGGCCGTCGTCGGCCGCCCACTCGAGCAGCAGCTCGCGCGTGATGCCCGCGAGGCAGCCCGACGACAGCGGCGGCGTGACCAGCTCGCCGTCACGCTCGACGAAGACGTTCGCCCCCGTGCCCTCGCACAGCTCGCCCGCCGTGTTGGCGAGGAGCGCCTCGTCGCCGCCCTTCGCGACCGCGTCGGCGAGCGCCACGACGTTCTCCGCGTACGACGTCGTCTTCAGCCCCGCGACCGCCGACCGCTCGTTGCGCGTCCAGGGCGAGCGCACGGCTCGTCCGCGCGCCACGATCGTCGCCGGCCCCGCCGCGACCACCACCGTCTGCGCGCCGGGCGTGCGTCCGGAGCCGAGGGGCCCGACGCCCGCGGTGACGGTGATGCGCAGGCGGCCCACCGGTCCTGCGCCGGCCGACGCGCGGTCCCGGGCCGCCGCGAGGACGTGCCCGACGGCGTCGCGCACGACCGCCTCGTCCGGCGCGTCCAGCCCGAGCCCTGCCGCGGACCGCGCGAGGCGCCGCAGGTGGCGCGTGAGCGCGAAGGCCTCGTCGCCGAAGACGGCGCAGGTCTCGAAGACCCCGTCACCGACCGTGATCCCGTGGTCCACCGCGCTCAGCGCGGGGTCGCCGGCTCCGACGAGGCGGCCGTCCGCCCAGACGACGAGGTTCTCGGGCGGTGCGGTGGGGGCGCCCGGGGTCGCAGCGGCTGCGTCATGCGTCCAGTGTGCCGGAGGCGAGCCCGACGAGGCGGTGGGCCTTGAGCTCGGTCTCCTCCCACTCGCGCGCCGGGTCGCTGCCCCAGGTGATGCCGGCGCCGGTGCCGAACCGCAGGACGCCTCCCGCCCACCAGAACGTGCGGATCCCGACGGCGAGGACGGCCTCGTCGCCGTCGACCCAGCCGACGGCACCGCAGTACGGGCCCCGCGCCACGGGCTCGAGCTCGCCGATGACCCGCAGGGCGGACGACTTGGGCGCTCCGGACACCGACGCCGGCGGGAACGTCGCGCCGAGGACCCGGGCCCAGCGGTCCGGTGCCGCGAGGACGTCGCCGCGCACGCGCCCCGCGACGCGACTCACGAGGTGCACCAGCCCCGGGTGCTCCTCGACGGCGAGCAGGTCGGTGACCTCCACCGTTCCCGCGTCGCACACGCGCTGCAGGTCGTTGCGGACGAGGTCGGTGATCATCACGTTCTCGGCGCGGTCCTTGGCGGTGAGGCCGCCGGCCGTCCGCGCGGTGCCCTTGATCGGCCCCGACGTCAGCACGCCGCCGCAGAGACGGAGGTAGAGCTCGGGCGAGGCGCTGACGACCCACACCGGGTCGACGCCGCTGCTCGCCGGCACGTGCAGCACCCCCCCGTAGGGGCGGGGTTGGCGTGGGCCAGGCGGCGGGCCAGCGCCTCGGCGTCGGGCTCGCGTCCGCCCCCGGGCGCGAGGGGTGCGCTCAGCACGCGGCACACGTTGGCCTGGTAGACCTCCCCCTCGCGCACCTCGGCGCGCACGCGCGCGACGGCCGACTCGTACGCGGCCCGGTCGAGCGAGCTCGTCCACGCCGACGGCGCCGGGCCCTGCCACCCGCCGCCACGGCCGTCGTGCGGGCCGCCGCGCACGACCTCGTCCGGGTCCGTCCGCTCCGCGAACCGCCACGCCCGGACACGACCGCCGGTCGCCGGGGCGTCGAAGTCCGCGACGACGAACCAGGGCCCGTCCTCCAGGAGCCGCTCGGGCGCGCGCAGCACGTCGACGCACTCGAGCGCCCCGCGCGCCGCCCGGCCCGCGAAACGCGCCACGCCGCCGCGCGGGGGCGTCCTCCCTGGTCCTGGCACGGGCTCACCGTACCGAGCGGCAGCCGGCCGGCCGGGAGCGCGCCGGGAGCCGGTTGGACGGCGAGCGCTCCGGTCGACTAGTGTCTGGGACGCGCCGGAACGCCAGGTCGCGGAACATCTCAACGAGATCGTTCCCCCCTGCACATGCCGGCCGCGCGGATGTGGCTCAGTTGGTAGAGCATCACCTTGCCAAGGTGAGGGTCGCGGGTTCGAGTCCCGTCATCCGCTCGGAGACCACTCCCCGACCCGCTCTTGCGAGAGCGACGGAGAGCGACGAGTCACGGTGGAGTGGCCGAGAGGCGAGGCAGCGGCCTGCAAAGCCGTATACGTGGGTTCGAATCCCATCTCCACCTCGCAGCAGCACCCTCGGGCGATTGGCGCAGCGGTAGCGCGCTTCCCTGACACGGAAGAGGTCACTGGTTCGATCCCAGTATCGCCCACGAGCACGAAGGCCGCCCCGGACACCGTCCGGGGCGGCCTTCGTCGTCACGGCACCTCGCCGCGAGCCCACGCCCGTCGCGGGATGCACGGATCGTCGCGGAAGTCGGCTAGTATGTGGGACGCGCCGGAACACCGGCCCGGGCACCGACGTGTCGTTCCCCGGGCAAGGTCCGGCCGCGCGGATGTGGCTCAGTTGGTAGAGCATCACCTTGCCAAGGTGAGGGTCGCGGGTTCGAGTCCCGTCATCCGCTCGGAGGCCACTCTCCGGACGCCGGTGCGTCCGGGAGGACGAGTCTCGCGGTGGAGTGGCCGAGAGGCGAGGCAGCGGCCTGCAAAGCCGTATACGTGGGTTCGAATCCCATCTCCACCTCGCAGCAGCACCCTCGGGCGATTGGCGCAGCGGTAGCGCGCTTCCCTGACACGGAAGAGGTCACTGGTTCGATCCCAGTATCGCCCACGAGTACGAAGGCCGCCCCGGACACCGTCCGGGGCGGCCTTCGTCGTCGCGGCACGTCACCGCACGTCCCGACAGCCCCCGTGGCGGCTCTCTTGTGACCTGCACCACATCCCCGTAGCGTCGTGACCATGTGCCGGAACATCACGACCCTGCGCGGCCTCGTCCCTCCCGCGACCGAGGAGGAGGTGGAGGCGGCGGCGCGGCAGTTCGTCCGCAAGGTGACGGGCATCCAGCGCACGAGCGACGCGACCGAGGAGCCGTTCGAGCGCGCTGTCGCGGAGGTCGCGACCGTCGTCGCGCGGCTGCTGGACGAGCTGCCCGAGCGTCGCCGGCCCCCGGCCACCGTCCCGCCCCTGCGCCGCGAGGAGGTGCGCGCCCGCATCGCCGCCCGCGAGGCGGCGGAGGCGGCGCACGAGCGCGCCCACGCGCTCGGCCTGCCGCACGACCACGGCGACCTCGAGGGCGACCACGGCCAGGGCCGCGCGCGGGCCCGACGACCAGGCACAGAGCACGCCGACGAGGTGGCCGCAGGCGTCTAGGCTCGGTCCGTGGACCCCGCTCCCCCGACCTCCGCGACCGACAGCCCCCTCGGCCCCGACGACCACGGGGTCACCTCACGCATCGAGCCCGTCAGCGCGTCGATGCGCCGTGCGAAGGCGGCGCGCGCGCCGCGCACGTCACGACGGGGCAGGTCGTCGAGGACGAGTCCGGGCGCGTGACCATCGAGTGCTCGTGCGGCATGGTGCTCACGAACGGACCGGACTGGACGGTGGACGAGCACATCCGGCTGCACCGCGCCGAGGCGCGCTACCTCGCGGTCAGCGCGGTCGCGCCCGCCGGCATGCCGCGCATCCTGCCCGTCGACGCGGACCGGCTGCCGCGCCTCGACTGAGCCGGCGTGCCCTAGAGCTCGTCCGGGTCGTCCCAGGACGTGCCGGACGACGCGCCCTCGATCGGACGGCGCTCGGCCTCGGACAGGGAGTGCGGCGCCTTCGTCGGGTCGCCGCCGGTCAGCACGTCGCCGTGCTCCTCGTCGTCCTCCCGCGGCGGAGAGAGGCGGGCGGAGGCGATGTCGGACGTGTTCGGGTCGTCCTCGTGACGGGCGTCGGAACTCATGTTCCGGGTCTACCAGGTCCCCTCACCGCCCGCACGGGATCGTCGGCACCGCCCGCACGGGATCGGCGCGCTTGGCACACTATTACTCGCCGGTTTCGCGGCGCGCCAGAACGTGACGTGCGTCTCACCTCCGAGCGGTCGTCTCCTGGGCGGTGCGACGCGCTGCATGACATCCTCAGGGGATGCAGACCTGGCCTGGCCATCCCTACCCCCTCGGGGCGACCTACGACGGCACGGGCACCAACTTCGCCCTCTTCTCCGAGGTCGCCGACCGCGTCGAGCTGTGCATCCTCGACGACGACGGCACCGAGCAGCGCGTCGAGGTCGAGGAGGTCGACGCGCACGTCTGGCACGTCTACCTGCCGGGCATCGCCCCCGGCACGCGCTACGGCTACCGGGTCCACGGCCCGTACGACCCCGCCAACGGGCACCGGTGCAACCCCGCGAAGCTGCTCCTCGACCCGTACGCGAAGGCGATCGAGGGGCAGGTCGACGGCGACGAGTCGCTGTACTCCTACCGGTTCGCCGACGCGCAGGACGCGGACGCCGGTCACGGCGACGACGAGGGAGCGGGCGACGACGAGCAGGCGCCGCCCCCCGCTCCCCCGCTCAACGACGACGACTCCGGGCCGCACACGATGGTGTCCGTCGTCGTCAACCCCTTCTTCGACTGGGGCCACGACCGGCCGCCGAACCGCGACTACCACGACAGCGTCATCTACGAGGCGCACGTCAAGGGCATGACGATGCGCCACCCGGACGTGCCGGAGGAGCTGCGCGGCACGTACGCCGGCATGGCGCACCCCGCCGTGATCGAGCACCTCAGCTCGCTCGGGGTCACGGCCGTGGAGCTCATGCCCGTCCACCAGTTCGTCAACGACCCGCACCTGGTCGACCAGGGCCTGTCGAACTACTGGGGCTACAACACCATCGGCTTCTTCGCGCCGCACAACGGCTACTCCGCGTTCGGCACGCGGGGCGAGCAGGTCATGGAGTTCAAGTCCATGGTCAAGGCGCTGCACGAGGCCGGCATCGAGGTCATCCTCGACGTCGTCTACAACCACACCGCGGAGGGCAACCACCTCGGGCCGACGCTGAGCTTCCGCGGCATCGACAACAAGGCCTACTACCGGCTCGTCGACGGGGACGAGGCGCACTACTTCGACACCACGGGCACGGGCAACTCGCTGCTCATGCGCTCGCCGCACGTCCTCCAGCTCATCATGGACTCGCTGCGCTACTGGGTGACGGAGATGCACGTCGACGGCTTCCGCTTCGACCTCGCGGCCACCCTCGCGCGCCAGTTCCACGAGGTCGACCGCCTGTCGGCGTTCTTCGACATCGTCCAGCAGGACCCCGTGGTGTCCCAGGTCAAGCTCATCGCCGAGCCGTGGGACCTCGGCGACGGCGGCTACCAGGTGGGCGGCTTCCCGCCCATGTGGACGGAGTGGAACGGCCGCTACCGCGACACCGTCCGCGACTTCTGGCGGGGCGAGCCGTCCACCCTGCCCGAGTTCGCGAGCCGCCTCACCGGGTCCTCGGACCTCTACGAGCACAGCGGCCGCAAGCCCATCGCGTCGATCAACTTCGTCACGGCGCACGACGGCTTCACGCTCAACGACCTCGTGTCCTACAACGAGAAGCACAACGAGGCGAACGGCGAGGGCAACAACGACGGCGAGAGCCACAACCGGTCGTGGAACTGCGGCGTCGAGGGCCCCGCGGACGACCCCGAGGTCCTCGCGCTGCGGGCGCGCCAGCGCCGCAACCTCCTCACGACGCTCCTGCTCTCCCAGGGCGTACCCATGCTCGCGCACGGCGACGAGATCGCCCGGACGCAGGGCGGCAACAACAACGGGTACTGCCAGGACAACGAGATCACCTGGATGGACTGGGACTTCCTGTCCGACGAGGACGGGGACGGCTCCGGCGACGACGCGGGCGTCGGCGCGGCGGACGCAGCGAGCGGGACGAGCGACGGGCGCTGCTCGACTTCGCCCGGCGCCTCGTGTGGCTGCGCCGCGACCATCCCGTGCTGCACCGCCGGCGCTTCTTCGTGGGGCGCGACGGCGGCACCGGCGCGGACGACCTCCCCGACATCGAGTGGCTCGACATCACCGGGGCGCGCATGACCCAGGAGGACTGGGACCACAGCTACGCCCGCACGGTCATGGTGTTCCTCAACGGCGACGCCATCCCCGAGACCGACCGGCGGGGCGAGCCGATCGTGGACGACTCGTTCCTGCTCCTGCTCAACGCGCACTCCGAGGAGCTGGAGTTCACCGTCCCGCCCGAGCGGTACGGGGAGAGCTGGGACGTCGTGCTCGACACGGACGGCACGCTCGACGTGGGCGACGCGCTGCGGCCCGGGGACACGGTCCCCGTGACCGGGCGCAGCGTCATCGTCCTGACCCGGCCGCCGTCGTCGTGACCGCCCCCGCGACCCCCGGGCCGCGCGCGCCCGGCGACGGTGCCGCCCGTGCCGAGCCCGTCGTGCCCGTCGTGCCCGTCGTGCCCGTGTCGACCTACCGGCTCCAGCTCGGGCCGGACCTGTCGTTCGACGACGCCGCGCGCCAGGTGCCGTACCTCGCCTCGCTCGGCGTCACGCACCTGTACCTGTCGCCGGTGCTGCAGGCGGCGCCCGGCTCGACGCACGGCTACGACGTGGTCGACCACGCCCGGGTCAGCGCGGAGCTCGGCGGGCGCGCGGGCCTCGAGCGGCTCGCGCAGGCGGCGCACGGCGCGGGGCTGGGCATGGTGCTCGACGTCGTGCCGAACCACATGGCCGTCCCCACGCCCGCGTGGCACAACCGCGCGCTGTGGTCGGTGCTGCAGGAGGGCCCGCGGTCGCCGTACGCGTCGTGGTTCGACGTGGACTGGTCGTCCGACGACGGCGCCGTTCTCATGCCCGTGCTCGGCGTGCGGCTCGGCGACGCGCTCGCCGGCGGCGAGCTGGCGCTCGACGAGATCGAGGTCCCGGACGAGCGCGGCGCGGCGACCCGCACCACCGTCCTGCGCTACTACGAGCACGTCTTCCCCGTCCGCGCCGGGACCGAGGACCTGCCGCTCGCCGAGCTCGTCGAGCGCCAGCACTACCGGCTCGCGTACTGGCGCGTCGGTGACGAGGAGCTCAACTACCGGCGGTTCTTCGACGTCGGCACGCTCGCGGCGGTGCGCGTCGAGGACGAGGACGTGTTCGACGCGACCCACTCGCTCGTGCTCGACCTCGTGCGCACGGGCGTCGTCGACGGGCTGCGCATCGACCACCCCGACGGCCTGGCGGACCCGGCGCAGTACCTCGAGCGGCTCGCCGAGCGCACCGACGGCGCCTGGGTCGTCGTCGAGAAGATCCTCGCCGGCGAGGAGCAGGTGCCGCCGGACTGGGCCACGGTCGGCACCACCGGGTACGACGTCGCGTGGCGGCTGCAGCAGCTCTTCGTCGACCCGGGCGGCCGGGCGGGCCTCGACGCGACGATGACCCGGCTCACGGGCGCGGCCCCCGGCGGCCTCGAGGCGGTCGTCGAGCAGGCCAAGCGCGAGGTCGTCGCGGGGCCCCTGTACGCCGAGGTGCACCGCCTGACCGACCTGGCGGCCGCGGTCTGCCACGACGACCCGCGCCTGCGCGACCACACGTGGCGCGGGCTGCACCAGTGCCTGCGCGAGCTGCTCGTCGCGTTCGACCGGTACCGCGCGTACGTCGTGCCGGGGACCACGCCGCGGCACGAGGCCGTGCGCGCCGTCGAGGAGGCGGCCGCGCGAGCGCGCACGCACCTGGACCCGCAGCGCGCCGAGACGCTCGACGTCGTCGTCGACCTCGTGCTGGGGCGCGAGGCGGGCAGCGCCGGCCGGCGCCGCGAGCCCCGTCGCGACGAGCTCGTCGTGCGCTTCCAGCAGGTCTGCGGGGCGGTCACCGCGAAGGGCGTGGAGGACACGGCCTTCTACCGGTGGACCGAGCTCGTGAGCCTGTGCGAGGTGGGCGGCGAGCCCGACCGCTTCAGCGTCGGCGTGCACGACTGGCACGCGTTCGCGCAGCGCTTCGCCGCACTGACCCCCCTGGCGCTCACCGCCGGGTCGACGCACGACACGAAGCGCGGCGAGGACACGCGGGCAGCGCTCGGCGTGCTGTCGGAGGACACGGCGGGCTGGGCCCGGCTCGTCGACGAGGTGCGCGCGGCCAGCGCGCCGTACCGCGGCGTGCTGGTCGACGGTCTCGCGGAGAACCTGCTCTGGCAGACCGTCGCGGGCACGTGGCGCCCGGTCGCGGCCGGCGCGTCCGGCACGAACGACAACGACGGCGACGGCGACGGCGACGGCGGTGGCGCTCCCGCCCGCGCCCCGGGGGCGATCGACCCCGACCGGCTCGTCGACTACCTGCGCAAGGCGCTGCGGGAGGCGAAGGTCCGCACCTCGTGGACGGGCACCGACGAGGCGTACGAGCGGGCCGTGGAGGAGCTCGCACGGCACGCGCTCGAGGACCCGCTCGTGCTGGGTGCGTTCGAGCGCTGGTCGCACGACCACCGCGAGGAGCTGCGCGCCGCGAGCCTCGGCATCAAGCTCGTCCAGCTCACCGCCCCCGGCGTGGCGGACGTCTACCAGGGCAGCGAGTCCTACGAGCCGACGCTCGTGGACCCGGACAACCGGCGCCCCGTCGACGTCGACGACCTCGGACGGCGGCTCGCACGCCTCGACGACGGCGGCGTACCCCGTACGCTCGGCGACGAGAAGCTGCTCGTCACGTCCCGCGCGCTGCGCCTGCGGCGCGAGCGCCCCGAGGCGTTCGTCGGCCCGGACGCCGGGTACGCCCCGCTCGCGACGTCGACCCCGTGCGCGCTCGCGTTCGCGCGGACGGCCGGCGGGCGCGCGCGCGTCGTCACCGTCGCGACGCGCCTGCACGGCACGGTCCGGCGCCTCGGCGGGTGGCGCGACCACGTCGTCACGCTCCCGGAGGCGGCCGCGGGCTGGCGCGACCTCCTCACGGGTCGCCACGACCCGCCGGGGACGGTGACCCTGGACGGGCTCCTCGAGGACCTGCCCGTCGCGCTGCTCGTCGAGGAGGACCACGCATGACCCCCGTCCCCCCGCCCCGCGGCACGCCGATGCTGTCGGTCCCCGGGGCACGCCCCCTCGTGTGGGCGCCCGCGGCGCGCCAGGTGGAGCTGCTCCTCCCCGAGCAGGGTGCCGGGACGTTCGACGGCGCCCGTCGCGAGCCGCTGCGGCTCGTCGGCGCGCACGTGCCGGGCTGGTGGGGACACGACCACGAGCTGCCGTGGGGCACCGACTACGGCTTCGCCGTCGACGGCGGCCCGGGCCGCCCGGACCCGCGCAGCCCGTGGCAGCCGTACGGCGTGCACGGCCCGAGCCGCACGTTCGACCCCGCGTTCGCGTGGACCGACGACGCGTGGACCGGTCGCGACGTGCGCGGCGAGGTGCTCTACGAGCTGCACGTCGGGACGTTCACGCCGCAGGGCACGCTCGACGCCGCGATCGACCGGCTCGACCACCTGGTCGACCTCGGCGTGGGTGCCGTCGAGCTCATGCCGGTCGCCGCGTTCGGCGGTCGCTGGGGCTGGGGGTACGACGGCGTGCACCTGTTCGCCGTGCACGACCCCTACGGCGGCCCGCGCGCGCTGCAGCGGTTCGTCGACGCCGCGCACGCGCGCGGTCTCGCGGTGGTGCTCGACGTCGTCTACAACCACCTCGGGCCGTCGGGCAACTACCTGCCCGAGTTCGGCCCGTACTTCACCGACGCCCACCACACGCCGTGGGGCGCCGCGGTGAACCTCGACCGCTCGGGCAGCCGCGAGGTGCGCGAGTGGATCGTCGACGACGCCGAGCGCTGGTTCGTCGAGTTCCACGTGGACGGGCTGCGGCTCGACGCCGTGCACGCCCTGCTCGACGACTCCCCCACGCACGTGCTCACCGAGCTCGCGCGCCGCGTCGAGCGCGTCTCCCAGACGCTCGGACGGCCGCTGACCCTGATCGCGGAGTCCGACGAGAACGACCCGCTCACGGTCACGGGCCCCGACCAGGCGGCCGCGGCATGGACGCGCAGTGGGCCGACGACGTGCACCACGCGGTGCACGCCCTGCTCACCGGCGAGCGGCAGGGGTACTACGTCGACTTCGGCCCGCTCGCGGTGCTGCGCAAGGCGCTGACGGGCGTCTTCGTCCACGACGGGACGTTCTCCACCTTCCGCGGGACGCCCTGGGGCCACCCCGTGCCGCCCGGTACCGACGGGCACGCGTTCGTCGTCTTCGCCCAGAACCACGACCAGGTCGGCAACCGTGCGCAGGGCGACCGTCCCTCTGCCGTCCTCGACGCGGGCGGCCTCGCCGTCGCCGCCGCGCTCGTCCTCGCCTCGCCCTTCACGCCGATGCTCTTCATGGGCGAGGAGTGGGGGGCGACGACGCCGTGGCAGTACTTCACCGACCACGACGACCCCGCCCTCGCGCAGGCGATCCGCGAGGGCCGTGCCGCGGAGTTCTCCGGGCACGGCTGGGACGACGACGCGCCCGCGGTCCCGGACCCCCAGGACCCGGCGACGCGCGACGCGAGCGTGCTCGACTGGTCCGAGCCGCACCGCCCGGAGCACGCGCGGCTGCTGGACTGGTACCGCACCCTGATCGCCCTGCGCGCGCGCGACGACGTCCGGTCCGGCGACCTGTCCGCGGTGCGCGTCCACGGCCCGGACGGCGACGCGGACGACGCGTCCAGGGAGGAGGACCGGCACGGCCCGCACGACGGCCCGGCGTTCGTCGTCGACCGGCGGACGGTCGCGGTCGCGGTGAACCTCGGGCGCGAGGCCCGCACGGTGCGGGTCGCGCTGCGCGGCGTCCCCCGGATCCTCGCGGCCTGGGACCCGGCCACGACGGTCGAGGGACAGCTGGTGCACCTGCCGCCGCGCGCGGTCGCCGTCCTGTCCTGGGTGTGAGTAGCCTCGCCCCCATGGCAGCGGCGAAGAAGGCGAGAGCGAAGGCACGGCCGACGAACGGGGCGCGGGTCGCCGCCGGCTGGGACGCTGCGCCGACGGAGGTGCTGCGCGCCCGCGACGGCTTCGACCTCGCGTCGCTCGACCGCTCCTCCACCCCGGGCTTCTCCGGCGGCAAGGCGGCCGGCCGGGCCCTCGTCGCGCAGCACGCCGACGAGCTGTCCGACCTCCAGGAGCGCCTCTTCGCCGAGGGCCGCACCGGCGGCTCGCGGTCCGTGCTGCTCGTGCTGCAGGGCATGGACACCGCGGGCAAGGGCGGCATCGTGCGGCACGTCGTCGGGCTGGTCGACCCGCAGGGCGTCGCGCACCGGTCGTTCGGCGTGCCCACGGCGCAGGAGCTGCGGCACCACTTCCTGTGGCGGGTGCGGCGCGAGCTGCCCCGCCCGGGCTACATCGGGGTGTTCGACCGCTCCCACTACGAGGACGTCCTCGTGGCCCGCGTCCGCGAGCTCGTCGAGCCCGCGGTGCTGGACAGGCGCTACGACGAGATCAACCGCTTCGAGGCCAAGGCCGTCGCGTCCGGCACGACCGTCGTCAAGGTCGCGCTGGTCGTGTCGTACGAGGAGCAGCGGGCACGCCTCGCCGAACGCCTCGAGCGCCCGGACAAGCACTGGAAGTACGACCCGTCCGACGTCGACTCCCGCGCCCTGTGGCCCGCGTACCAGGACGCCTACCAGGTGATGCTCGACCGCACGAGCACCGACACCGCGCCGTGGCACGTCGTGCCGGCCGACCGCAAGTGGTTCGCGCGGCTCGCCGTGAGTGAGCTCCTGCTCGACGCGCTGCGGCGCCTGGACCTCGGGTGGCCGGCGGCGGGCTTCGACGTCGAGGAGGAGAAGCGTCGCCTTGCCGCGACCTGAGGTGGACGACGGGGGCGGCCCCAACACGGCACGACGACGCGCGGGCAGGCACGCCGCCGTCGACGAGGTCGGTGGGGACCTCGCCAAGGTCCGGGTCCGCACGGCGATCGCGCGCACGGCGTTGTGGTGCGGCCGCGTGCTCCTCGCAGCGTCGGTCGTCCTCGTGGTCGTGTGCCGCGCGACGCGCGACACCTGGGCCGACGGCCCGTTCGACGACGCCGGGTTCGCCGCGCACGGGATCCCGTCGCTCACCATGGTCGTGCTGTTCGTGACCGCGCTCACCGCCCCTCTCACGCTGTTGCCCGTGGGATCGGCGGTGCTCGTGCGAGTCGAGAAGGGAGGCCTGACCGTGCCGACGGTGCTGGGCCGTCGGTCCGTCCCGTGCGCCCGAGCGCGCGGTCGCGTCCTCACTCTCCCGGGAGGTGGCTTCGGGCTGTCGTTGCTCGTCGTCTCGGGCCCGCGCGGGAGGTGGGTCGTCGTCGGGTCCTCGAGCGTGTGGGGAGCTGAGGACAGCGCCAGGCCGCTCTCGACCGCCCACCGGGCGCACCCGGCCATCGGCTGGCTCGTCCTTGCCGTGTGTGTCGTCGCGACCTCCGCGATCCACACCGCCGGCGGCGTCGCCGCGGGTGTGTACTAGCGAGCGACGAGCGAGCGCCCGTCCTCCGCGAGCGCGCCGAGCCGGGACAGCGCGCGGTAGTACTTCTTGCGGTAGCCGCCGGCGAGCATCTCGTCGGTGAACAGGCCGCTCTCCCCCGCACCGCCGAGCAGCACCGGCACGTCGCGGTCGTAGAGGCGGTCGACGAGCACGACGAGGCGCAGTGCCGCCGCCTGCTCCGTGACGGGGCGCACGCCGGTCAGGGCGACGGCCTCGACGCCGTCGAGCATCGCGCCGTACCGGCTGGGGTGCACCTGCGCGAGGTGCTCCAGGAGGGCGTCGAACGTGTCGAGCGTCGTGCCCGGACGTCCCGCCGCGACCGCGCGGACGGCGTCCTCGGGCAGCGGCGCGGAGTCGGTGACGACCGACCGGTGCCGGTAGTCCTCGCCGTCCACGCGCAGGACCTCGAACCGGGCGGCGAGCGCCTGGATCTCCCGCAGGAAGTCCTCCGCCGCGAACCGCCCCTCGCCGAGCGCCTCGGGCAGGGTGTTCGACGTCGCGGCGAGCGCGACCCCGCGGTCGGCGAGCTCGCGCAGGAGCCGCGACATGAGCACGGTGTCGCCCGGGTCGTCGAGCTCGAACTCGTCGATGCACACGAGCTTCTTCGCCGCGAGCGCGTCCACGGTCGGGGCGAACCCGAGCGCGCCGACGAGGTTGGTGTACTCGACGAACGTGCCGTAGGCGCTGGCGTCGAGCCCGACGGCGTGCGCGAGGGACGTGAGCAGGTGCGTCTTGCCCACGCCGAACCCGCCGTCCATGTACACCGCCGGCGGCTCGGCCCGGCGCGTGCCGAACAGCCCCCGGCGCGGCGGCCGCACGATCGCGGCGGCGACCTCCTCGAGCCGGGCGACGGTGCTCGCCTGGCTCGGGTACCGGGCGTCGGACCGGTACGTCGAGAAGCGTGCGTGCTCGAAGTGCGGGGTGGGACGAGGTCGGCGAGCAGGCGGGACGGGGAGACCGACGGCCGCACGTCCGCGAGGGCGCGGACGCCGCGGGCGGTCGCGCCGCCGGGTGCTGGCGCTGGAGTCACGAGGAAACAGCCTACGCCTGCGGCTACCGTGGCCGCTGTGAGCACCGCCACGCCCGACACCCTCCCGCCGCTCGACCAGCTCGTGCCCGTCGCGCGCCGCCTGCCGCCGGACCCGCGCGAGGAGACGCTCGCCGCGCTCTACGCGGACGAGGAGCCGCGCCGCGGGGCGTGCACGGTGCGGGCGAACATGGTCGCGAGCCTCGACGGCGCCGCGTGGGGTGCGGACGGCCGGTCGGGGTCGCTCAACGACGCGGCCGACTGGCGCGTGTTCCGCGTCCTGCGCGCGCTGGCCGACGTCGTGCTGGTCGGCGCGGGGACCGCGCGCGCCGAGGGGTACAGGGCGCTCGACCGTCCGCGGGGCCTCGAGCACCTGCGCCCCGCGCCGCTCGAGCTGGCCGTCGTCACGCGCTCGGGCCGGGTTCCCGAGCGCCTGCGGGTCGGCGACCGTCCCCCGTTCGTCCTGACCGGGTCCGACGGCGCGGCGCCGGCCCGCGCGGCCGTCCCGGCGGAGCGGGTGGTCGTCGTCGGCCCGGGCGGCGACCTGGACCTCGTCGCGGGGCTCGCGGAGCTCGCACGCCGCGGTTTGCGGCGGGTCCTCGCGGAGGGCGGCCCGTCCCTGCTGGGCGACCTCCTCGCCGCGGACCTCGTCGACGAGCTGTGCGTGACGACGACGCCGCGCGTCGTCGGTCCCGGCCCGGGGCGCATCGTCGCGGGGCCGCGGCCGGACGCCGCGGCGGAGAACCACGCCGGCACCGTGCTCCCGCGGGACGCCCGCCTCGTGCACCTGCTGCACGCGCCGCAGGACCGGGACGACTCCCCCGCCGGCACGACGCTCGCGCGCTGGTCGCTGCCGATAGGCTGACCGGCGTGACCGACACCATCCTCGTCCTCACCGAGGACACCCTGAACCCGGCCGACGTCCAGCACATCCTCGCCCTGCACGCTGCGGACCCCGCCGCCGAGGCGCTCGCCTACCGCGTCCTCGTGCCCGCGGACACCGAGCGCAACGTCATCTCGGGGATCATCGACCACCTGAGCGTCGGCGAGCTCAAGGAGGCGTGGGACGAGGTGGTCGGGCGTGAGCCCACCCGGGACCAGGCCACGGCGACGGCGGCGGAGCAGCTCGAGAGCAGCATCGCGGAGCTGCGCGCCGCAGGTCGGGACGCCGACGGCTCGGTGACCGACGACGACCCGCTCCCGGCCCTGCGCAAGGCGGTGTCCTCCGGCGACGTCCGGGAGGTCGTCGTCGTGACGTACCCCCACGCCGTCGAGGACACGTTCCACACCGACTGGGCCTCGCGCGCCCGCGACGAGCTCCACGTGCCGGTGCTGCACCTGTACTCGGGCACGAGCGAGCTCGGCTGAGTCCCGCTCGCAGGGGCCGGCCGCGCGGGACGGTCCGGCGTGCCCGTCAGTCGCGCACGCGGTGCTCGGACCGGCGGATCGTCGCGCGCGCGAGCTGGTCCATCGAGTCCAGGTAGACGGGATCGGCGAGCAGCCCGTGGTCGACGGCGACGACGGACAGCTCGGTGCACCCGAGGATGACGACCGACGCACCGCGCGCCACGAGCCGCGCGGTGACGCCGCGCACCGCGTCGAGGTCGACCGGGCGGCCCGCCTTGACCTGCTCGTAGATGATCTGCGACACGAGCGCCTGGTCCGCGTCGTCCGGCACGAGCGTCTCGACGCCGTGCGCCGCGAACGCGTCCTGGTAGACGCCCGAGGCGGCGGTCCCGGCGGTCGCGAGGAGCCCGACCGTCGTCAGCCCGGCGACGCGCTCGCGCGCGGCGTCGACCGTCGTGCCGATGATCGACACGAACGGCACGCGCACCGCGTCGAGCACCTGCTGCGTGAAGTAGTGCGCGGTGTTGCAGGGCATGACGAGGAACGAGACGCCGAAGGCTCGAGGCGCTGCGCGTCGCGCGCGAGCACCGGCCCCGGGTCGGCGTCCGAGCGGCCGAGCACGAAGTCCGTGCGGTCCGGGATCGTGGCGTGGTTGAGCACGACCATGTCGAGGTGGTCCTGGTCGCGCTCGGCGTCGGTGAGGGAGACGACGCGCTGCAGGAAGTAGGCGGTCGCCAGCGGCCCGACGCCGCCGATCACGCCGACCGGCGGGCGCTCGTCGGCGTCAGCCACGCCCGCCGTCCGGGGCCGGGCCGCGGTACGCGGCGGCGCGGAACGCCGACACCGGGTAGAACTGCGCGAACTTGCGCACCTGCCGCAGCTCGGAGAGCCGGACCCACAGGTCCCGCCGCCAGGCACGGTCGCGGCGGTACCGCAGCGGGTGCGCGACCCGCTTGACCTTGCGCAGCCGCGCCGCCACGGCCCGGTCCCCCGCCGCCCGCACGTAGCGGCGCAGCAGGAACCCCGGCACGATGCGGTAGAGCACGGGCACGCGGCGCGGGTCGGGCACGCGACCGCCCTGCAGGTGCTCGCCCACCCAGTACATGGCCGGGTTGATCCCGCTCGCCGTGAGGTAGTAGTTGGAGCGCCCGGTGCGCGGGTTGAGCTCGAAGAAGTAGCCGCGGCCGTCGCGCGGGTCGACCTTGACGTCGAAGTTCGCGAAGCCCATCCACCCCAGGTGCTCGACGAGCCGGCGCGCGTCCGCCTCGATCTGCGGCAGCGGCCCGGTGAGGATCGCGGCCGGGTTGCCCAGCGTCCCGGGCGTGTGCTCCTCGATCAGCACGTGCCCGCCGTGCGCCATGCGCACCCGCCCGTCGGCGCCGGAGAACGTCGTCATGATCCGCATCTGGGAGTCGTTGCCCGGCACGAACTCCTGGACCACGAACGGCTTGCGGTACCCCGCCTCCCCGGCGGTGCGCAGCAGCCACTCGAGCTGGCCGCGGTCACCGAGCTCGTGCACCTTGCGCTTGCCCGCGAACTGCGTGTGGTGCCAGGCGACGTTGTCGCCCGGCTTGGCGATGATCGGGAAGCGCAGGTCGAGGTCGCCCACCGGCTCGCCGCCGTGCCGCACCACCGTGCGCGGGTGCGGCACGCCGAGCTCGACGCACAGCTCGGAGAACCGCTGCTTGTCCATCACGCGGTCGAGCAGGTCCGTGGTGGTGTACGGCACCACGGCGACGTCCTCGATCTTCGCGCGGTGCTCGGCGAGCGCGCGCACGTACCAGTCCGTGCACGTCACGACCATGACCGGGGCCTTCGCGCCCGCTGCGATCTCGCGGATCGTCGCGACCATGACCTCCGGGTCGTCGAGCCGGGGCTCGACGACGTTCGTGAGGATGGTCGAGTACCGCACGTTGCGCGTCGCGACGATCGTCACGACGGTGCTGCGCACCCCGTACGCCTCGTGGAACGCGCGCGCGAGGCTGTAGGCCCCGGCGTCGCCACCCAGGATGACCGGGTGGACGACCGCCGGGCGCAGGACGCGTCCGCTCACGCGTCGCCTTCGCGCGTCTCGCTCCGGTCGCGCGACCACTCCGTGTGGAACACGCCGGGCCGGTCGACGCGGCGGTAGGTGTGGGCGCCGAAGAAGTCGCGCTGGGCCTGGATGAGCGCCGCGGGGAGGCGCTCGGCGCGCACGCCGTCGTAGTAGGCCAGCGACGAGGCGAACGCGGGGGTCGGCACGCCGTTGAGCGCGGCCTGCGCCACGACGCGGCGCCACGCGGCGAGCCCGTTGCCCACCGCGCCGGTGAAGTACTCGTCGGCGAGGAGGAGCGGGAGCTGCACGTTGCGCTCGTACGCCTCGGTGATCCGGTTGAGGAAGCGCGCGCGGATGATGCAGCCGCCGCGCCAGATGCGGGCCATCGCGCCGCGGTCGATGTCCCAGCCGTACTCGGCGGAGGCCGCGGCGATCTGGTCGAAGCCCTGCGAGTACGCGACGACCTTCGACGCGTACAGCGCGAGGCGCACGTCCTCGACGAACGCGTCGCGGTCGGTGATCTCCCAGGACCCCGCGTCCGCGGGCAGCGCCGCGCGGCCGGCCTCGCGCTGCGGCACCGAGCCGGACAGGGCGCGGGCGAACGTCGCCTCGGCGATGCCGGTGATCGGCACGCCGAGGTCGAGGCCGTTCTGCACGGTCCAGCGACCGGTGCCCTTCTGCTCGGCCTGGTCGAGGACGACGTCGACGAACGCCTGGCCGGTAGCCGCGTCGACGTGCTGGAGCACGTCGGCGGTGATCTCGATGAGGAACGACTCGAGGTCGCCCGTGTTCCACTCGGCGAAGATCTTGCCGATCTCGGCGGCGGAGGCGCCGAGCCCCTGCTTGAGCAGGTCGTACGCCTCGGCGATGAGCTGCATGTCGGCGTACTCGATGCCGTTGTGCACCATCTTGACGAAGTGGCCCGCGCCCTCGGGACCGACGTACGTGCAGCACGGGACGCCGTCGACCTTCGCCGAGATGTCCTCGAGGATCGGGCCGAGGCTCGCGTAGGACTCGCGCGTGCCGCCGGGCATGATCGACGGGCCGTTGAGCGCGCCCTCCTCGCCGCCGGACACACCGGTGCCGACGAAGTGCAGGCCCTTGGCGCGCAGCGCGTTCTCGCGGCGGATCGTGTCCGGGAAGTGCGCGTTGCCCGCGTCGACGACGATGTCGCCCTCCTCGAGGAGCGGCAGGAGCTCGTCGATGACCGCGTCCGTGGCCGGGCCGGCCTTGACCATGATCACGACCTTGCGCGGCCGCTCCAGCGAGGCGACGAAGTCCGCCATCGACTCCGACGGCACGAAGTCGCCCTCGTGGCCCGCCTCGGCGATCAGCGACTGCGTCTTGGCGTACGAGCGGTTGTGCACCGCGACCGTGTAGCCGTGGCGGGCGAAGTTGCGGGCCAGGTTGCGGCCCATGACCGCGAGTCCGGTCACGCCGATCTGTGCACGTGCTGCCATCTGCTTCGCTGCTCCTCGGGATCGGTACCGGCTCGCTGCGCGGTGCGCGCCGCTCGGCAGCGCGCGCGGTGCCGAGCACGGTCCTCCGCGCGGGTGCCTCCGGTACGGGGCGGGTACGCGGACAGCCTAGTCCCCCGACCGCGCCGCGCCCCGCCCGCGCCAGCATGCGGGCGGCGGTCACGATTCGATGCGTCCGCGCGCCACGGCACCGCCCGCCGCGGCGGGCTCGTACGGTGCTGAGGTGACCACCCCTCACGGGATCGACGCCCCCGCAGAGTTCCGCGCGGCGCTCGAGACGATCGGCGCCCGTCGCGTGCGCCCGGAGGTGGCCCTCCACGAGGTCCCCTCACCGCGCCGCGTCGCGCCGTTCTCCGCCGCGCTCACGGGCCACGTCGCCGCTCCCGGCGGCGAGGACGCCGAGCTCGCGTCCGGACGCTTCGTCGTCCTGCACGACCCCGACGGCCAGGAGACGTGGCGCGGCCGGTTCCGCGTCGTGACGCTCGTGCGCGCCTCGCTCGAGCCCGAGATGGCGACCGACGCGCTCTTCGCCGAGGTCGCCTGGACGTGGCTCACGGACGCCCTGCGGGAGACCGGCGCCGCCGCGCACACCGAGAGCGGCACCGTCTCCCGCGTGCTGTCGCAGAGCTTCGGCGCCCTGGCGGGCCGCCCGGACGACGTCGAGCTCGAGCTGCGGGCGTCGTGGACCCCCGCGACGCCCGACCTCGGCGCGCACCTCGAGGCCTGGGCCGAGCTGCTGTGCACGGCCGCCGGCCTGCCGCCCCGCACGGACGGCGTCACGCCGCTGCCCGCGTCACGCCATACCGTGGTGCCATGAGCTCGGCCGCATCACCCCTCGCCCCTCCCCCCGACCGTCCCGCCGACCGCCCGGACGCGGGCCCCGAGGAGCCGACCGGGGCGAGCGCGACGCCGCGGCCCGTCGTCCCCCTCACGGAGCCGGCCGACGGCCTCGCCCGGTGGTGGACGCGCCCGCCGCCCTCGACCGCGTCGTCGAGGCCTTTGCCGCCGGGACGGGGCCCGTCGCGGCCGACGCCGAGCGCGCGTCCGGCTACCGCTACGGCCAGCGCACCTACCTCGTGCAGGTCCGGCGCGAGGGCGCCGGGACGGCACTGATCGACCCCGTCGCGCTGCCCGACCTGTCCGCCCTGCGCGACGCCGTCGGCGACGCCGAGTGGGTGCTGCACGCCGCGTCCCAGGACCTGCCCGGCCTCGCGGAGCACGGCCTCGTGCCGGCCCGCGTGTTCGACACCGAGCTCGCGGCGCGGCTCCTCGGCATGGAACGGGTCGGCCTCGCCGCCGTCGTCGCGGACGTGCTCGGGCTCGGCCTCGCCAAGGAGCACTCCGCCGTCGACTGGTCGACGCGACCCCTGCCGCCCGAGTGGCTGCGCTACGCCGCGCTGGACGTGGAGGTCCTCGTGCCGCTGCGTGACGCGCTCGCCGCCCGGCTCGAGGAGTCGGGCAAGGCCGGCTGGGCCGCGGAGGAGTTCGAGGCGGTGCGCACCGCACCGCCGCCCGCTCCCCGGGTCGACCGTGGCGGCGCACGTCCGGCACCCACACGCTGCGCGACGCACGCCGCCTCGCCGTCGTGCGCAGCCTGTGGGAGGCGCGCGACGCGAACGCCCGACGGCGCGACGTCGCCCCGGGACGCGTGCTGCCCGACCGCGCGATCGTCGCCGCCGCGGAGGCGCTCCCGCGCACCGTCGCCCAGCTCGTCGAGGTCCCCGCGTTCGCCGGCAAGGGCACGCGCCGCCGCGCCGCGTACTGGCAGCGCGCGATCGACGAGGCGCTCGCGCTGCCCGCCGGGGCGCTCCCGTCGCTCCGGGGACCGCGCAGCGACGCTCCGCCGCCCCCGCGCGCCTGGGCGGACCGCGACCCCGCCGCGGCGGCGCGGCTGATCGCGGCGCGGGCGGTCGTCACGGAGCTGTCCGAGCGCCTGTCCGTGCCCGTCGAGAACCTGCTCCAGCCGGACGCGCTGCGCCGGCTGTGCTGGACCCCGCCGGAGCCGCTCGACCCCGCGTCCGTCGCCGCCTTCCTGCGAGGCCGCGGGGCGCGCGAGTGGCAGGTCGGCCTGCTCGCGGAGCCTCTCGCGACCGCGTTCGCCGCGCCGCAGGGCGGGTAGGGTCGGGCCGTGCTCGACGCGAACCTGACGATCCGGACAGTCACCGACCGCACGGCCTGGGACGCGAGGTGGACGCGCTCGGCGGCCACCCGCTCCAGCTGTGGGGCTGGGGCGAGGTCAAGGCGCGGGCGCCTGGCGCCCGCACCGCCTGCGTGTCACCGGTCCGGACGGCTCGGTCGTCGGGCTCGCCCAGGTGCTCGAGCGCCGGCTGCCGCGCAGTTCAAGGCGCTGAGCTACGTCCCGCGCGGGCCCGTGGTCGTCGGCGACGCGGACGGCACGAGCGACGACGCGACGCGGTCCGCGGTGACGCGCGCGGTGGTGGGGTGGTGCCGCGAGGAGGTGGGCGGCGTCGGCGTGACCCTCGAGCCGGACTGGGACGCGGGCACGCCGCTCGACCTCCCCGGCTCGCAGCCGGCCGTCAACCCCGTGCTCTACCCGACCACGCTGATCCTCGACCTGCGCCAGGACGACGACGCGCTCATGGGTGCCATGGCGAAGAAGACGCGCCAGTACATCCGCAAGTCCCAGCGCGAGGACCTGGAGTACCGCGCGGTGACGACCGCGGCGGAGCTCGACGCGTGCCTCGCGATCTACCGCCGCACCGCCGAGCGCGCCGGCTTCGGGCTGCACGACGACGACTACTACCGCCTGGTGGCCACCGAGCTCGGCGACCACTCCCCCGTCTTCGCCGCGTTCGCGCGCTCCGCGCCGGACGGCCCGCACGAGCGCCCCGTGGCGTTCGTGTGGTTCGCCGCCTCGGCGCGCACGTCGTTCGAGCTCTACGGGGGCATGGACGACGAGGGCCAGCGGCTGCGCGCGAACTACGGCCTCAAGTGGCACGCGATCACGGCGATGCGCGAGCGCGGCGTCGTGCGCTACGACGTCAACGGCCTCCTCAACGACGGGATCTCGACGTTCAAGCGCGGGTTCGCGGGCCACGAGGACGAGCTCGTCGGCAGCATCGACGTGCCGTTCTCGATGTGGTACTCCGCGTGGAACAAGGGCCTGCCGACGGCGAAGAAGGTCGTCCGGCGCCTGCGCGGCGCGCGCTGACCCCCGGCGCCCGGCCCCACGCACCGAGACCCGGTATCGCACCGCGCGATACCGGGTCTCGTCATGCCGTAGCATCGGTCTCGTACTTTCCCGATACCCGCGGTAGCGTGTATCACCGAGCGGTGTCGCTCCGGACACCGCCGTCCCGACCATCTGCCCGGTCCACGAGGCCGGACCACCCGACCGGATGGAGATGCCATGACCGTGGCCGAGACCGTGGCCGACGACGCCGCGGGCGCGACGCCCGCCGCCTCACCCCACGCCCGCACGCAGGCCGCGCGCCGCCGCGCGGTCCGCGACGTCGTCTTCGTCGAGGGCGTGCGCAGCCCGTTCGGCAAGGCGCGGCCCGACGGCATCTACGCCGAGACGCGCGCGGACGACCTCGCGGTGAAGACGGTCCGCGAGCTCCTGCGACGGCGGCCCGAGCTGCCCGTGGAGCGGGTCGACGAGCTCGCGCTCGCCGCGACGACGCAGACGGGCGACCAGGGCCTGACCCTGGGTCGCAGCGTCGCCGTGCTCGCCGGGCTGCCGAAGTCGGTGCCGGGCTTCGCGATCGACCGCATGTGCGCCGGCGCGATGACGGCGGTCACGACGACCGCGGCGAACGTCGCCGTCGGCGCGCAGGACGTCGTCGTCGCGGGCGGCGTCGAGCACATGGGGCACCACCCCATGGGCGAGGGGTCCGACCCGAACCCGCGGTTCGTCGCGGAGAAGCTCGTCGACTCCTCGGCGCTCGTCATGGGCGCGACCGCGGAGAACCTGCACGACCGCTACCCGCACCTGACGAAGGAGCGCGCCGACGCCTACGCCGTGGCGAGCCAGGCCAAGTACGCCAAGGCCCTCGCGAACGGCGACATCGCCCCCGGCCTCGCGCCGATCGCGACCCGGTCCACCGAGCTCGGCTGGGGCCTGGCCACCGCCGACGAGCTGCCGCGGCCCGGCACCACGGTCGACGCGATCCGCGACCTCAAGACGCCGTTCCGCCCGGGCGGGAAGGTCACCGCCGGGAACGCCTCCCCGCTGACCGACGGCGCGACGGCGTGCCTGCTGGCCGCGGGCGACGTCGCCGACGAGCTCGGCCTGCCCGCGCGCATGCGCCTCGTGGCGTACGCGTACGCGGGCGTCGATCCCGAGGTCATGGGCATCGGCCCCGTGCCCGCGACCGAGCGCGCGCTCGCGTCCGCCGGCCTGACGATCGACGACATCGGCCTGTTCGAGATCAACGAGGCGTTCGCCGTCCAGGTGCTCGCGTTCTGCGACCACTTCGGCATCGCCGACGACGACGAGCGCGTCAACCTCTACGGCGGCGCCATCGCCATGGGCCACCCGCTCGCGTCGTCGGGCGTGCGCCTCATGACGCAGCTCGCGCGCCAGTTCGAGCAGCACCCCGAGGTGCGCTACGGCCTGACGACCATGTGCGTCGGTCTCGGGATGGGCGGCACGGTGATCTGGGAGAACCCGCACCACGCCGAGTACTCGGGCCACACGGCCGCCGCGACCACCGTCGAGCACGAGGGAGACCGCTGACCATGAGCGAGACGACGACCAGGCCCGGCACGACGGCCGGCGACCAGACCATCGCGCCGCAGCCCCCCGCCGCGCCGCACGGCGGCACCGCCGGCCGCGGCGAGCGCGTCACGCACTCGCTCGTGCGCGACGTCGCGCTGCCGGGCGGTACGGGCACGCTCGCGCTGCTCACGCTCGACAACGGGCTCGACCACACCAAGCCGACGACGCTCGGCCCGCAGGGGCTCGCCGAGCTCCTCGCGGCCCTGCAGCGCCTCGAGCAGCGCGCCGCCGACGGCGAGATCGTCACCGTCGCCGTGACCGGCAAGCCGTACTTCCTCGCCGCGGGCGCCGACCTCACGATGGCGGCGGGCGTGCAGGCCTACGACGACGCCCTCGCGCTCGGCCGCGGCGGCCACGCCGCGTACTCGATCCTCGGCGGCCTGCGCGAGAGGACGGGCGTGCCGACGTTCGCGTTCGTCAACGGCGTCGCCCTCGGCGGCGGGCTGGAGATCGCGCTCAACTGCGACTACCGGACGGTCGCGTCCGACGCCGGGGCGCTCGCCCTGCCCGAGGTCGGTCTCGGCCTCGTCCCCGGCTGGGGTGGCGCGTACCTCGTGCCGCGCCTGCTCGGCATCGAGAAGGCCATGACGGTCATCCTCGAGCGCCCGGCGGCGAACAAGCCGTTCAAGGCCCGCGAGGCGCTCGACATCGGCCTGGTCGACGCCCTGTTCGACGCCCCCGACTTCCTCGAGTCCTCGATCCGCTGGGCCGAGTCCGTCCTGCGCGGCGACGTCGTGGTCGAGCGCCGCGAGCTCGACCCCGAACCGGTGTGGGACGCGGTCGTCGAGGGGACGCGACAGCGGCTCGACGCGGTCGTCGCCGGCTCGCGGCCCGCGCCGTACCGCGCGCTCGACCTGGTCGCCGCGGCGCGGAGCGCGACGAAGGATGAGGCGTTCGCCGCCGAGGACGTCGCGCTCGCCGACCTCATCATGAGCGACGAGATGCGGGCGAGCGTCTACGCGTTCCAGCTCGTGTCGAAGGGCAAGAAGCCGCAGGGCGCGCCGGACCCGAGGCTCGGCCGCCCGGTGACGCGCGTCGGCATCGTCGGCGCCGGGCTCATGGCGGCGCAGATCGCGCTGCTGTTCGCCCAGCGGCTCCAGGTGCCCGTCGTCATGCGCGACCTCGACACCGAGCGCGTCGAGAAGGGCCTCGCCTCCGTCCGCTCGACGGTGGAGAAGCTCGTGGGCTCGGGTCGCATGGCGCGCGACGTCGTGCCCGCATCGTGGCGTCCGTGCACGGCACGACCGAGCTCGGCGACCTCGCCGGCTGCGACGTCGTCATCGAGGCGGTCACCGAGATCCTGCCGCTCAAGAAGAAGGTGTTCGCCGAGCTCGAGGACGTCGTCGGGGAGGAGACCGTGTTCCTCACGAACACCTCGGCGCTGTCCGTCACGGAGATGGCGGCCGACCTGCGCCGCCCGGAGCGGGTCGTCGGGATGCACTTCTTCAACCCCGTCGCGCAGATGCCGCTCGTCGAGATCATCCAGGCGGCGGAGACGGACGACGCGGCGCTGGCCACCGCGTTCGCCATGACGAAGAAGCTCCGCAAGACCGCGGTGCTCGTCGCCGACCGGCCGGGCTTCGTCGTCAACCGTCTCCTCATCCTGCTCATGGCGAAGATCGTGGAGGCGGTCGAGAACGGCACGCCCGTCGAGGTCGCGGACCGCGCCGTCGCGCCGCTCGGGCTGCCGATGCCGCCGTTCGCGCTGTTCGACCTCGTCGGCCCGGCCGTCGGCCTGCACGTGCTCACGTCGCTGCGCGAGGACCTCGGCGACCGCTTCCCCGAGTCGCCCGGCCTGCAGCGCATCGTCGACGAGCAGGTCCCCGTCGTCCTCGACGCGCCGAAGGGCCTGCCGAAGCCGGTCGACCCGGCGGTCCAGCGCGTCTTCGGCACCGCAACCGCGGAGGCGGGCGGCGGCTCCGCGCCCCTCGACGAGGCCGGCGTGCTCGACGCGGTGCTCACCGCCCTCACGCGAGAGATCGGGCTCATGCTCGACGAGGGCGTGGTCGCGGACCCGTCGCAGATCGACCTGTGCATGATCCTCGGTGCCGGGTGGGGCTTCCACCTCGGCGGCATCACGCCGTACCTGGACCGGACCGGCTACGCGGAGAAGGTGCTGGGCCACCGGTTCCTGCCCGACGGCGTCGCGAACGTCCCCGCCGCCGCGCTGCGGCGCGCCTGACCTCCCCGGCCGTCGTCCGCCCGCCGGGCGACGGCCGGGATCAGTCCCACGTCATCCGGACCACCTCGAACGCGACCGCGTGCGTCACGCCGAGCGCCGACCCCGTCGGCCCGGTCATCGACGCCAGGAACTCCGCGGGGTCGAAGCCCTCCCACCCCAGCCCGTCGAGGTACGCCCGGTGCGCGCGCAGGGACGCGACGCCGTCGTCGAACGTCTCGCTCACGTCGACGGCGTGCGTGGGCACCGGCGACCCCGCGACCCACACCTGGCGGACGCCACCCCAGGGCTCGAGGCCCTCGTCCTCCACCTGGTCACGGAACACCCACCGGTTGCCGGCGTCGCGCACCGCGTCCAGCGCGGCCCGTCCGGTCGCCACGTGGTCCGCCTGGTTCGGCATGCCGCCGGGGAACGTCTCGCGGTGGTTGCCCGTGACGACGACGTCGGGCCGGTACCGGCGCACGACGCGCGCGATCTCGCGGCGCAGCGGCACGCCGTACTCGAGCACGCCGTCGGGCAGCCCGAGGAACTCCACCTCGTCGACGCCCACGAGCCGCGCCGACTCGACCTGCTCGGCCTCACGGACCGCGCGCGCCCGGTCGGGGTCCAGGCCGTCGATGCCCGCCTCGCCGCTCGTCACCATGCAGTACACGACGCGTTTGCCCTGCCCGGTCCACCGCGACCGCGGCCGCCGCACCGAACTCCATGTCGTCGGGGTGCGCGACGACCGCGAGCGCCGTCGACCAGTCCTCGGACAGCGGGGCGAGGGGCTCGCGCGTCTCGTCGGGGGTGCTCATGGGCCCACGCTAGGGGCTCGCTCCTCCGTCCTCACGTCGGGAGCACCGGCTCGCCCTCACCCGACGTGGCGGGTCCGGACGTGTGACACTTCCGGGGTGACACGGACCGTAGGTGTGGAGGAAGAGTTCCTGCTCGTCGGCGCGGACGGCCGGCCCGTCGCCAAGGCGCAGGAGGCGCTGGAGGCGACGGGGACGTCCGACAAGGACGGCGGAGCCGGCTCGCTGGAGTCGGAGTTCATGGAGGAGCAGCTCGAGACCGCGACGCACCCGCGCACCGAGCTGCAGGACCTCGCGAAGGAGATCCGCGCCGGCCGGGCGCGCGCGCAGGACGCCGCGGACCGCGTCGGCGCCCGCGTCGCCGCGCTGTCGACCTCGCCCCTGCCGTTCGAGGGCACGACGGTCTCGCGGCTGCGCTACCTGGAGGCGCGCGCGCAGTTCGGCCTGACGGCGCGCGAGCAGCTCACGAGCGGGTGCCACGTGCACGTGGCCGTGGCGGACGACGCGGAAGGCGTCGCCGTCCTCGACCGCATCGGTCCGTGGCTCGCGACGCTCCTGGCCGTCAGCACGAACTCGCCGTTCTGGCAGGGCGAGGACAGCGGCTACGCGAGCTTCCGCTCGCAGGTCTGGTCGCGGTGGCCCACCTCCGGCCCGGCGCGCGCGTTCGGCACGCCCGAGGCGTACCACGACGCGGTCGCGTCGCTCGTCGCCACCGGGACCATCCTCGACGAGGCGATGGTGTACTTCGACGCCCGCCTGTCCGCGCGCTACCCCACCGTCGAGATCCGGATCGCCGACGTGTGCCTGCACCCGGACACCGCGACGCTCGTCGCCGCGCTCGCGCGCGGGCTCGTGGAGACGGCCGCGCGCGAGGCGGCGGACGGGCGCGCGGCACCCGAGCTGCGCCCGGAGATCCTGCGCACCGCGTCGTGGCGCGCGGGCCGGTCGGGCCTCGCCGGGGAGCTCCTCTCGCCGCTCACGTGGCGGCCCGCGCCCGCGCACGACGTGGTGGGCCAGCTCGTGGCGCACGTGCGCGACGCGCTCGCCGACGCGGGCGACCTCGACGCCGTCACCGAGCTGCTCGGGCACGTCTGGTCCCGCGGCAACGGCGCGGCGCGCCAGCGGGCGTGGTTCGCCGACGCGGGCGGCGACCTGCGCGCGGTCGTCGAGCACGCCGTGGTCGAGACCCACGCGTGACGACGGTTCCGCCCGGTCCGGCACGGGGACCGGGCGGTCCGCGCGGGCGGGTCAGCCCGCGCGAGGCCCGTCGGCCCGGGCGCTCGCGAGAGCGTCGAGCACGTCGCGCGTGACGTCCGCGGACGCAGGCGCCTCTCGGCGACGACCTGGTCGCGGCTCGCGTGGTCGAGGAACGCGACGGGCAGGCCGATGGCGTGGACGGGGGTGCGCACGCCCTGGTCGGCCGCGCGCTGACCGAGCATCGCGCCGACGCCGCCGTCGACGACGCCGTCCTCCACGCTCACCACGAGGTCGTGCTCGCCGGCGAGCTTGACGAGCGCGCTCGGCACCGGCAGCACCCACGTGGGCGACGCGACCGTCACGTCGAGGCCGTGCGCGGTGAGCGCCTCGGCCGCCCCGAGCGCCACGGGCGCCTCGACCCGACGCCGACGAGCAGGACGCGCCGCCGCTCCCCGGAGGACGGACCCGCGGCGCCCGCCGTGCCGTCGGCGTCGCCGGGCACGGCGAGCAGGTCCACGCCGTCGACCTCGTCGACCGCCGGCAGCGCGTCGCCGAGCGCGCCCTTGGGGTAGCGCACGACGGTCGGCGCGTCGTCGACGTCCACGGCCTCGCGCAGCGCGGCGCGCATCGTCGCTTCGTCGCGGGGGGCGGCGAGCCGCAGCCCGGGCACGATGCGCAGCATCGCCATGTCCCACATGCCGTTGTGGCTCGCGCCGTCGTCGCCGGTGATCCCGGCGCGGTCGAGCACGAACGTCACGCCCGCCTTGTGTAGCGCGACGTCCATGAGCACCTGGTCGAACGCGCGGTTGAGGAACGTCGCGTAGACCGCGAGACGGGGTGCAGCCCCGCGAACGCCATGCCCGCGGCCGACGTCGCGGCGTGCTGCTCGGCGATGCGACGTCGAACGTGCGCTCCGGGAACGCCTGCGCGAACGGCTTGAGCCCCACGGGCTCGAGCATCGCCGCGGTGATGGCCACGACGTCGGGCGCCGGCGACCGATCCGGACGATCTCGTCGGCGAACACCGACGTCCAGCCGAACCGGGACGGCGCGACGGGCAGGCCCGTCTCGGGGTGGATCTTGCCGACCGCGTGGAACCGGTCCGCGACGTCCTGCTCCGCCGGCGTGTACCCGCGGCCCTTCTCGGTGATCGCGTGCACGATGACCGGCGCCCCGTACGCCTTCGCGCGGCGCAGCGCGTGCTCCATCGCCTCGATGTCGTGCCCGTCGACCGGGCCGACGTACTTGATGCCGAGGTCCTCGAACATGCCCTGCGGCGCGACGACGTCCTTGAGGCCCTTCTTCAGCCCGTGCAGCCACTCGTACGCGAACCGCCCCGGCGCGCCGGAACGGCTCAGGGTGCGCTTGCCCCAGTCGAGGAAGGTCTCGTACCCGCGCGTCGTGCGCAGCGTCGACAGGTGGTGCGCCAGGCCGCCGATCGTCGGCGAGTACGAGCGCCCGTTGTCGTTCACCACGACGACGAGACGCCGGTCCTGGGACTCGGCGATGTTGTTGAGCGCCTCCCACGCCATGCCCCCGGTCAGCGCCCCGTCCCCGATGACGGCCACCACGTGCCGGTCGGTGAGGCCGCGCACGACGTTCGCCTTCGCGATGCCGTCGCCCCACGACAGGGCGGTCGACGCGTGCGAGTTCTCCACGACGTCGTGCTCCGACTCCGCGCGCGACGGGTACCCCGACAGGCCGCCCTTCTTGCGCAGGGCGGAGAAGTCCTGGCGGCCGGTTAGCAGTTTGTGCACGTAGGACTGGTGGCCCGTGTCGAACACCAGCGTGTCGGTCGGGGACGCGAAGACGCGGTGCAGCGCGAGCGTCGTCTCGACGACGCCCAGGTTGGGCCCGAGGTGCCCCCCGGTGCGCGACACGGAGTCGACGAGGAACGCCCGGATCTCGACGGCGAGGTCGCGGGCCTGGGCGGGGGTCAGCCGTTGCACGTCCTCGGGCGAGGTGATCGTGCTCAGCAGGCTCATGCGGTGCTCCGTTCCGTTCCCGTCGACCGGCCGGTCAACTCTAGGCGCTGCACGCCGGTGGCGCGTGCGTCGCTGCACGTGACGACGAGACCTTCACGCCATTGACGCACACTCGGGGCCCGAGCGCACGGGCCCCTGCCGCCCGGTGGCCGCGCCCCGCGGCGAGGCCGCCCGCCGCAGGGTCCGCCGTACGATGGAGGCATGCGCTTCCTGCCCGGCCAGTCCCCCGCGACCGACCTCACCTACGGCGACGTCTTCCTCGTCCCGTCCCGCTCGGAGGTCACCTCGCGCTTCGACGTCGACCTGTCCTCCGCGGACGCACGGGCACCACCATCCCCGTCGTGGTCGCGAACATGACCGCGGTCGCCGGGCGACGGATGGCGGAGACCGTCGCGCGCCGCGGCGGCATCACGGTGCTGCCGCAGGACGTCCCGGCCGACGTCGTCGCCGACGTCGTCGCCGACGTGAAGTCGAAGGACCCCGTCATCGAGACGCCCGTGGTCGTCGCGCCGCACGACACCGTGCACAGCGCGATGACGCTCGTGGGCAAGCGCGCGCACGGGGCGGCGGTCGTCGTCGACGGCGGCCGGCCGGTGGGCGTCGTCACGGAGGCCGACTGCGCCGACGTCGACCGCTTCGCGCAGGTCCTCGGCGTCATGACGCCGGACCCGCTCGTGCTCGACGCGGCCCTGCTCGAGGGGCCCGGCGGCCTCGAGGCGGCGTTCGACCGGCTCCACGCGGCACGTCTCAAGATCGCCCCCGTGACGCGCGACGGGCAGCTCGTGGGCGTGCTCACGCGCAAGGGCGCGCTGCGCTCGTCGGTGTACGAGCCCGCGCTGGACGCCCGGGGCCGCCTGCGCGTCGCGGCCGCCGTCGGGATCAACGGCGACGTCGCGGCCAAGGCCAAGGACCTGCTCGCCGCGGGCGTCGACGTCCTCGTCGTGGACACCGCGCACGGCCACCAGACGAAGATGCTCCAGGCGCTCGACGCCGTCCGGTCCGTCGGCCCGGACGTGCCCGTGGTCGCGGGCAACGTCGTGACGGCCGACGGCGTGCGCGACCTCGTCGCGGCGGGCGCGGACATCGTCAAGGTCGGGGTGGGCCCCGGCGCGATGTGCACGACGCGCATGATGACCGCCGTCGGACGGCCGCAGTTCTCCGCGGTGCTCGAGTGCGCGACGGCCGCGCGCGAGCTCGGCAAGCACGTGTGGGCCGACGGCGGCGTGCGCCACCCGCGCGACGTCGCGCTCGCCCTCGCCGCGGGCGCCTCGCAGGTGATGATCGGCTCGTGGTTCGCCGGCACCTACGAGTCCCCCGGCGACCTGCACGACGACGGCACGGGGCGCCTCTACAAGGAGAGCTTCGGCATGGCGTCGGCGCGCGCCGTCGCGGCCCGCACCGCGGGCTCCGGCTCCGCGTTCGACCGGGCGCGCAAGGGCCTCTACGAGGAGGGCATCAGCTCCGGCCGCATGTTCCTCGACCCCCTGCGCCCCGGCGTGGAGGACCTGCTCGACGAGATCACCTCGGGCCTGCGGTCCTCGTGCACGTACGCCGGTGCGGCGAGCCTCGAGCAGTTCGCCGAGCGCGCGCTCGTCGGGATCCAGTCGGCCGCCGGGTACGAGGAGGGTCGCCCGCTGCACGTCAGCTGGTGACCGGCGAACCCAGCGATCTCGCCGCCATGACGTCCTCCGGCGCCACGACCGCGCGCGCCCAGCTCGCCGCGCTGGCGGCCGACCCGACCTGGCCGTCCGAGTGGCGGCACGGGCCGGTCGCGTTCGACGCCGCCACGGCCCGTGCCGCGGCGGTGCTCGTGCTCTTCGGCGTGCTCGACCACGTCCCGGCGCAGCACGCCGGGACCGCCGCGCCGCGCGACCTCGACGTGCTGCTGCTCGCGCGCGCGGCCACGCTGCGCTCGCACGCCGGGCAGGTCGGCTTCCCGGGCGGGCGCGTCGACCCGGACGACGACGGTCCCGTCGCCGCCGCGCTGCGCGAGGCGCGCGAGGAGACCGGTCTCGACCCGGACGGCGTCGAGGTCCTCGGCACGCTCGCGCGCCTCCCGCTGCCCGTCAGCGGGCACCTCGTCACGCCGGTGGTCGGGTGGTGGGCGCGGCCGACGCCCGTCGCGGTGGTGGACCACGCCGAGTCGGCGCACGTCTTCCGCGCGCCCGTCGCCGACCTGCTCGACCCGGCGAACCGTCGGACCGCCGTCGTGCGCCGCGGGCCGCGCACGTTCCGTTCCCCGGCGTTCCTCGTCCGCGCGGAGGGCGTCGACCACGTCGTGTGGGGGTTCACCGGCCTCGTGCTCGACGCGGTGCTCGACCGCCTCGGCTGGACGCAGCCGTGGGACGCGGCGCGCACGCTCGACCTGCCCGTCTGAGCGCCCGCCGCCCGGCGCTCCGGTACCGTCGGCGCGTGCCCGCGCTCCCGCCCGCCGAGGTCGACGTCACGGTCGACCTCGCCCGCGGCCTGCTCGCCGCCCAGCACCCCGACCTCGCGGAGCGCCCCCTCGTCGTCGCCGCGCACGGCTGGGACAACGTGGTGCTGCGCCTCGGGGACGACCTCGCGCTGCGCCTCCCCCGGCGCGCCGCGGCCGCCGAGCTCGTCCGGCACGAGCTGGAGTGGCTGCCGCGGCTCGCACCGCGCCTGCCGGTGCCGGTGCCCGCGCCGCTGCGCGCGGGGAGGCCGAGCGACGGCTCGCGCGGGCCCGCCTACCCGTGGGCGTGGAGCGTCGTGCCGTGGTTCGACGGCCGCCCCGCGTGGGCCGTCCCGCCCGCCGCGCGCTCGGGCCTCGTCGCGTCGCTCGCCCGGTTCGTCGCGGCCCTCCACCGGCCCGCACCGGCCGACGCGCCGGCGAACCCCTTCCGCGGGGTGGCGCTCGGCGAACGCGACGCGGCGGTGCGCGCGCGGCTGCGCGGCGACGACGTGCCGGGCGCCGCCGCCCTGCTCGCCCTGTGGGCGCGCCTCGTCGAGACCCCGGCGTGGGACGGGCCCGCGGTCTGGCTCCACGGCGACCTGCACCCGGCGAACCTCGTCGCGACCGGCGGCGACGCCCGCCCGGCGACCCTCGCGGCCGTCGTGGACTTCGGCGACCTCACCGCGGGCGACCCGGCGACCGACCTCGCGACGGCGTGGCTGACGTTCGACGGGCCCGGGCGTGCGGTGTTCCGCCGTCGCGTGACGGCCGCGTGCGGCACCGACGACGCGACGTGGGACCGGGCGCGCGCCTGGGCGGTCGCCCTGGCGGCGATGCTGCTGCGCCACTCGGCCGACGAGGCACCGCACCTGCGCGCGATGGGCGAGCACGCGCGCGACCAGGTGCTCGCGGGCACGTGAGGGCGCGCGGCGGGACCGTCAGGAGGTGACGGCGGTGTACGAGCGCCGCACCATCTCCTCCAGCACGTCCAGGTCCACGGCCTCGAGGTCCTTGACGTACAGGCAGCTCTTGCCGGTCGTGTGCGGGCCCAGGCGCTCGAGCAGCTCCGGGTACCGCTCGACGCCGTCCACGAGGTACACGGTCGTGGCGGCCTTGCGGGGAGAGAAGCCGACCGCGCACATGTCGCCCTCGCGGCCGCTGTCGTAGCGGTAGTGGTAGCTGCCGAAGCCGACGATCGACGGCCCCCACATCCGCGGCGGCTGCCCGGTCACGCGCGACAGCACCTCGACGAGACGGTGGGCGTCCCGCCGCCGCACGGGGTGCTCGACGGCGTCGAGGAACGCCGCGACGTCCTCGCCCGTCGGCTCGGTCCTGCTCGTGCTCGCCCTCGCGCCTCCCGCCATGCCTCCAGTGTGCCAGGCGTCCTCGCCCGCGCCCGGCGCTGCGGACATGACCGGGGACGACGACGGCGCGCCCACCCGTCGCGGGTGGACGCGCGTCGCGCGGTGCTCGTGCGTCAGGCGACGAGCGAGCGCAGCACGTACTGGAGGATGCCGCCGTTGCGGTAGTAGTCCGCCTCGCCGGGCGTGTCGATGCGCACGACCGCGTCGAACTCGACCGTGGTGCCGTCGCCCTTCGTCGCGGTGACGTGCACGGTGCGCGGGGTCGAGCCGTCGTTCAGCGCGGTGATGCCCGCGACGTCGAACGTCTCGGTCCCGTCGAGGCCGAGCGACGCGGCGCTCTCCCCCGCCGAGAACTGGAGCGGCAGCACGCCCATGCCGATGAGGTTCGAGCGGTGGATGCGCTCGAAGCTCTCGGTGATGACCGCCTTGACGCCCAGCAGCGCGGTGCCCTTGGCGGCCCAGTCGCGCGAGGAGCCGGAGCCGTACTCCTTGCCGCCGAGGATCACGAGCGGCGTGCCCTGCGCGGCGTAGTCCTGCGCGGCGTCGTAGATCGTGTCCTGGGCGTCCTTCACGAAGTTGTACGTGAAGCCGCCCTCGACGCCGTCGAGGAGCTGGTTGCGCAGGCGGATGTTCGCGAACGTGCCGCGGATCATGACCTCGTGGTTCCCGCGGCGCGAGCCGTAGGAGTTGAAGTCGCGACGCGTCACGCCGTGCTCCGCGAGGTACTTCCCGGCGGGCGAGTCCGCCTTGATGGCACCCGCGGGGCTGATGTGGTCGGTCGTCACCGAGTCGCCGAGCTTGGCGAGGACGCGCGCCCCGGCGATGTCCTGGACCGGCTCCGGCTGCGCGCCCATGCCCTCGAAGTACGGGGGCTTGCGCACGTACGTCGACTCGGCGTCCCAGGCGAACGTGTCGCCCTCGGGGGTGTCGAGCGAGCGCCACCGGTCGTCGCCCGTGAAGACGTCTGCGTAGTCCTTGGTGAACATGTCACGGTCGATCGAGGCGTCGATCGTCGCCTGGACGTCCTCGGGCGAGGGCCAGATGTCCTTGAGGAACACCGGCTCGCCGTGGGGGTCCGTGCCGAGCGGCTGGGCGTCGAAGTCGAAGTCCATCGTCCCGGCGAGCGCGTAGGCGATGACCAGCGGCGGGGACGCCAGGTAGTTCATCTTCACGTCGGGGTTGATGCGGCCCTCGAAGTTGCGGTTGCCGAGAGCACCGAGACGACCGACAGGTCGTGCTCGTTGACCGACGCGGAGATCTCCTCGGCGAGCGGGCCGGAGTTGCCGATGCACGTCGCGCAGCCGTAGCCCACGAGGTGGAAGCCGAGCTTCTCGAGGTACGGCCACAGGCCGGCCTTCTCGTAGTAGTTCGTCACGACCTGCGAGCCCGGCGCCATCGACGTCTTGACCCACGGCTGGGAGGCCAGGCCGCGGTCGACCGCGTTCTTCGCCAGCAGCGCCGCCGCGAGCATGACCGACGGGTTCGACGTGTTCGTGCACGACGTGATCGACGCGATGACGACGTGGCCGTGGTCGAGCTCGGTCGTCGTGCCGTCGGCCAGCGTGACCGAGACGACCTTGTGGGGCCGCTTGGCGGCGTCGCCGTGCCCGGGGGCGACCGGCTGGTCCGACGGGTTGTCGTGGGACGACGCGGCGATCGGGTCGGACGCGGGGAACGTCTCCTCCACCGACTCGTCGAGCCCGGTGAACGGGGCCGCCTCGTCCGCGCCGACGTAGTCGAGGATCGCGGACGCGAAGGACTCCTTCGCCTCGCCGAGCTCGATGCGGTCCTGCGGGCGCTTCGGGCCGGCGATCGACGGGACGACCGTCGACAGGTCGAGCTCGAGGTACTCCGAGAAGACCGGCTCGACGTAGCCGTCGGCCGACGGGTCGAGCCACAGGCCCTGCTCCTTGGCGTACGCCTCGACGAGCGCGAGCTGCTCGTCGCTGCGGCCGGTCAGGCGCAGGTAGTCGAGCGTCACGCCGTCGATCGGGAAGATCGCGGCGGTCGAGCCGAACTCGGGGCTCATGTTGCCGATGGTCGCGCGGTTCGCGAGCGGCACCTGCGCGACGCCCTCGCCGTAGAACTCGACGAACTTCCCGACGACGCCGTGCTGGCGCAGCATCTGGGTGATCGTGAGCACGACGTCGGTCGCGGTCACGCCGGCGGGGATCGAGCCCGAGAGCTTGAAGCCGACGACGCGCGGGATGAGCATCGAGACGGGCTGGCCGAGCATGGCCGCCTCGGCCTCGATGCCGCCGACGCCCCAGCCGAGCACGCCGAGGCCGTTGACCATCGTCGTGTGCGAGTCGGTGCCGACGCACGTGTCCGGGTACGCACGCAGGACCTCGCCGTCCGCCGTGCTCACGCTGCGCGTCATGATCGTGCGCGCCAGGTACTCGATGTTGACCTGGTGCACGATGCCGGTGCCCGGGGGGACGACCTTGAAGTCGTCGAACGCCGTCTGGCCCCAGCGCAGGAACTGGTAGCGCTCGTGGTTGCGCTCGTACTCGATCTCGACGTTGCGCTCGAACGCGTCGGGGCGGCCCGCGACGTCGATCTGCACCGAGTGGTCGATGACCATCTCGGCGGGCGCGAGCGGGTTGATGCGGGACGGGTCGCCGCCGAGGTCGGCGACGGCCTCGCGCATCGTCGCGAGGTCCACGACGCAGGGGACGCCGGTGAAGTCCTGCATGATCACGCGCGCGGGCGTGAACTGGATCTCGGTGTCGGGCTGCGCCTGCGGGTCCCACGACGCGAGCGCGCGGACGTGGTCGGCGGTGATGTTGGCGCCGTCCTCCGTGCGCAGGAGGTTCTCGGCGAGGATCTTCAGGCTGTACGGGAGGCGCTCGACACCCTCGACGGCGGACAGCCGGAAGACCTCGTAGGCCTTCCCGCCGACCTCCAGCGTTCCCTTCGACCCGAACGTGTCGACGCTGCTCACTCGTGGCTCCTTCGTGGCGAGACGGTGGCACGGATGCCATGGTTCAGGGGGCTTTCGCCCAGCGTACGCCGGGCAGGCGCGGGAGCCGACGAGGTCGGGCCCGGGCGGCGGGCCGCGGGGCGCGCCCGCCGTGACCAGCGCCGCCGCCCAGCATACCCCACATATCTTGACGTCAAGATATATGGGTCCCACCCCCGGTGCGCCGGACCGTCACATGTCGCAGTCGCACAGCAGGTTGAGCTCGACCACCCGCTCGCCCTCGTCCGGGCGTGCCCACGCCTCGGCCTCCGCGCGCGAGGCGAACCGTCGGGGCGCGAGCCGCCCGTTCGCCATGAGCACGCTGACGCCGACGATGTCCCGCACGTCCTCGACCTCGGCCGTCCCGTCTGGCCCCGGCGCGTCGTGCGCCCGCTCGTCCATCGCTCGCCCCTCGCCGCCGGACCGTGCTCCGCGTCCCTCTCGTGCCCCTCGCCCCATCGTCGCCGCCGGCCCCGCGCGGCGCACGCGCTCGGCGCCCCGTCCAGCGCTCCGGTCAGCGCTCCGGTCAGCGCTCGAGGACGGCGACGGCCTCCACGTGGTGCGTGTGCGGGAAGAGGTCGAGCCCGCGGACGTCGCGCAGCGCGTACCCGTGCCCGCCGAGGTAGCCGACGTCGCGCGCGAGGGCCGCCGGGTCGCACGCCACGTAGACGACGCGGGCCGGCGACGCGGCGGCGATCGCGTCCACCACCGCGCGACCGGCGCCCACCCGGGGCGGGTCGAGCACGACGACGTCCGCTCCCCCGCGCGCCACCGCCGCGGCGCCCTCCCCGCGGCCGGCGAGGACGTGCTCCACGGCGCCGTGGTGGAGCTCCACGGTCCCGAGCCCGTGGGCGTTGCGCCGCGCGTCGCGCACCGCGCGCTCGTCGCCCTCGACGGCGACCACGCGGCCGGAACCCCCGACCGCCGCGGCGAGCGGCAGCGTGAACAGTCCCGCGCCGCGTACAGGTCAAGCACGCGGGCGCCGTCGAGGTCGCCGGCCGCGGCGAGGACGGCCTCCGCGAGCGCCGTCGGCGCGCCGCGGTGCACCTGCCAGAAGCCCGCCGCCGCGACGCGGAAGGCGTGCTCGGCGCCGGCGACCTCGACCCGCTCGGCGACGCCGCGCCGTGCGTTGGGACGGCGGTCGACCGATCCGCCGCGCCACGGCTCGCCGTCGACGAGGAGCAGGGGCGCGGACGCGCTCGGCGCCACGAGCTCGAGGCGCGTCCCCGCGCGCCACCGCCGGGTCCAGACGCGCTCGCGCTCGGCCAGCGCGGCGACGTCGTCGGTCGCGAGCGGCATCGCGTCGAGCGGCACGACGTCGTGCGAGCGGTACCGGTGCATCCCGGCGCGGCCGGCGTCGTCGGCCACGAGGTCGATGCGCGTGCGGTAGCCGAGGCCGCCGCGCTCGTCGTCACCGGCGAGTCCGGCGACCTCGAGCCGCAGGCCCGGCTCGCCCGCGACGTCGACGCCGGCGAGGCGGCGCAGCTGCTCGGCGAGCACGTCGCGCTTCCACGTCCGCTGCGCGGGCAGCGCGACGTGCGCCAGCTCGCCCCCGCCGACGCCCCCGGGTCCGGCCGCGGGCCACGCGCTCGGCACCCGGTCGGCGGACGCCTCGAGCACCTCGACGGCGTCGGCGCGCCAGAACTTCGCGCCCTCCGCACCCTCGGTGACGCGCGCGCGCACGCGCTCGCCGGGGAGCGCGTGCCGGACGAACACGACGCGCCCCTCGTGCCGCGCGACGCAGTGCCCGCCGTGGGCGACGGGACCGACCTCGAGCTCGATCTCGGCGTGGTCCGTGGCGTCGGGCCGCGGGGCGCGGCGGGCGGGGGCGGCGGACCGGTCCTGCGGGGTGGAGGGCATGGTCCCCAGTATCGCGGACACGCCGCCCGTCAGGTCCCGGGGTAGCGCGGGCGGAAGCCCTCGCCCTCGAGCCCGGTGTGGCCCTGCGACGAGGAGAGCTGCCAGGGCACGGAGGCGACGACGACGCCGGGCGTGAACAGCAGGCGCCCCTTGAGCCGCAGCGCGCTCTGGTTGTGCAGGAGCTGCTCCCACCAGTGGCCCACGACGTACTCGGGGATGTACACGACGACGAGGTCGCGCGGGGACTCGCGGCGCACGGAGCGCACGTACTGCAGCACGGGCCGCGTGATCTCGCGGAACGGCGAGTCCAGGACGCGCAGCGGGACGGGCAGGTCGAGGGCCTCCCACTCGCGCATGAGCTCGGTGACGTCCTCCGGGTCGACGCCGACGGTGACGGCCTCGATGACCGACGGGCGCGAGGCGCGGGCGTAGGCGAGGGCGCGCAGCGTCGGCTTGTGGATCTTCGACACGAGGACCACGGCGTGCACGCGGCTCGGCAGGGCGCGCGCCTGCGCGACGTCGTCCCCGAGCGCGAGCTCCTCGCGCACCGTGTCGTAGTGGGTGCGCACGGCACGCATGAGCACGAAGACGACGCCCATCGCGAGCAGCGCGATCCAGGCGCCGTGCGTGAACTTCGTGACGAGGACGATGACGAGCACCGATCCGGTCATCGCGAGGCCGACGGCGTTGACGACGCGCGAGCGCCGCATGCGCGCCCGTTCGCGGGGCTGGTGCTCGCGGCGCAGCGCGCGCGTCCAGTGCCGCACCATGCCCAGCTGCGAGAGCGTGAACGAGACGAACACGCCGACGATGTACAGCTGGATGAGGCGGGTGACCTCGGCGTCGAAGGCCCAGATGAGGACGATCGCCGCGACCGCGAGCGTGAGGATGCCGTTGGAGAACGCGAGCCGGTCCCCGCGCGTGTGGAGCTGGCGCGGCAGGTAGCCGTCCTTGGCGAGGATCGACCCGAGCACCGGGAAGCCGTTGAACGCCGTGTTGGCCGCGAGCACGAGGATGATGCCCGTGACGGCCGAGACGACGTAGAACGCGAGCGGGAAGCCGCTGAACACCGCCTCCGCGAGCTGGCCGATGACGGGGTGCTGCACGTAGTCCTCGGGCAGCGGCTCGCCGCCGGACGACAGCTGCAGGTGCGGGTCCTCGGCGTAGTGCACGCCGGTGGCCCGCGCCAGCAGCAGGATCGACAGGATCATCACGGCGGAGATGCCGCCGAGCAGGGCGAGCGTGGTGGCCGCGTTGCGCGACTTCGGCTTGCGGAAGGCGGGGACGCCGTTGCTGATCGCCTCGACGCCGGTGAGCGCCGCGCAGCCCGAGGCGAACGCCCGCGCGACGAGGAAGGCGCCGGCGATGCCCATGAGCCCCTGGTCGAACCCGTCCTGGGCGACGAGCTCGAAGTCGGCGCTCTCGGCCTGGGGCAGCGTGCCGGTGAGGTAGCGGAAGAAGCCCACGACCGCCGTCGTGCCGATGGCGAGCATGAACAGGTAGACGGGGACCGCGAAGAAGGTCCCGGACTCCTTCACCCCGCGCAGGTTCACGAGCGTGAGCAGCACGACGAGGGCGATGGCGAACGCCGCCTCGTGCCCGCGCAGCGCCGGGATCGCGCTGGCCGCGTACTGGGCGCCGGACGAGATCGACACGGCCACGGTGAGGACGTAGTCGACGAGCAGCGCGGAAGCCACCCCCACGCCCGCGCTCGGGCCGAGGTTGACCGTCGCGACCTCGTAGTCGCCCCCGCCCGACGGGTACGCGCGGACGTTCTGCCGGTAGGACGCCACGACGGTCAGCAGCACGACGACGACCGCGAGGCCCACCCACGGGGAGATCGTCGTCGCCGTCAGGCCCGCGATCGCGAGGGTGAGGAGGATCTCGTCCGGGGCGTAGGCGACCGACGAGAGCGCGTCCGAGGCGAACACCGGCAGCGCGAGGCGCTTGGGCAGCAGCGTGTGCCCCAGACGTTCGCTGCGGACCGGCCGCCCGACGAGCAGCCGCTTGGCGGCATCCGCGATCTCCGACACGAGGCCTCATGCTATGCCCGCCGCGCCGCGTCCGCGCCGGGGCGCGCGGTCCTTCGGCGCGGAGGCCGGGATGCGGTATAGCGTTCGGTGCGTGCACTTCGTGATCATGGGCTGCGGCCGCGTCGGGGCCACGCTCGCCCAGTCGCTCGAGGGCAGCGGCCACTCGGTGGCGGTCGTCGACCAGAACCCGGACGCGTTCCGGCGCCTGCCCGGGGAGTTCACGGGCAAGAAGGTGACCGGCGTCGGCTTCGACCGGGACACGCTCGTGCAGGCCGGCATCGAGGACGCCTACGCGTTCGCGGCGGTGTCGGACGGCGACAACTCGAACATCCTCTCCGCCCGCGTGGTGCGCGAGACGTACGGGGTCGAGAAGGTGGTGGCGCGCATCTACGACCCGCAGCGCGCGGAGATCTACCAGCGGCTCGGCATCCCGACCGTCGCCACGGTGCGCTGGACGGCGGACCAGGTGCTGCGCCGCATGCTGCCGCTCGGCGCGACGGACGAGTACCGGGACCCGTCCGGGCGGGTCCGTCTCGCCCAGGTCGACTTCCACCCCGGCTGGGTGGGGCGCACGGTGCGCGCGATCGAGCAGGCGACCGGCGCCCGGGTGGCGTTCGTCAGCCGGTTCGGCGACGGCACGCTGGTCACGGACCGCACGGTGCTGCAGGAGAACGACGTGCTCCACGTGCTCATGGGGTCCGAGGAGGCGCCCGCGGTCGAGCGGCTCCTCACGCGGGCGCCCGGACGGAGGCGGACTGATGCGGGTCGTCATCGCCGGGGCCGGCTCCGTCGGCCGGTCCATCGCGCGCGAGCTGCTCAGCCACGACCACGAGGTCATGCTCATCGACAAGCAGCCCGCGGCCATGCGCGTGGCGCAGGTCGCCGACGCCGACTGGCTGCTCGCCGACGCGTGCGAGCTGTCCTCGCTCGGGGAGGCGAAGGTCGACGAGTGCGACGTCATCGTCGCCGCGACCGGCGACGACAAGGTGAACCTCGTGGTCTCGCTGCTCGCGAAGACCGAGTTCGGGGTGCCGCGCACGGTGGCGCGGGTGAACAACCCGAAGAACGAGTGGATGTTCGACGAGTCGTGGGGCGTCGACGTCGCGGTGTCCACCCCGCGGATCATGACCGCGATGGTCGAGGAGGCCGTCGCCGTCGGCGACCTCGTGCGGATCTTCACGTTCCACCAGTCGGGTGCCGACATCCTGGAGGTCACCCTGCCCGCGTCCTCGCCCCTCGTCGGGCGCCGCGTCGGCGCGGTGGAGTGGCCGGCGGACACGGTGCTGGCGGCCGTCGTGCGCGGCACGCGACCCATGGCGCCCACCGGGGACGACACGCTCGAGGCGGGCGACGAGCTGCTGCTCGTGACGGGCAACGAGGCCGACGAGGAGGCGCTGGCGCGCCTGCTCGTCACGCCGCCGGACGGCGACGTCGACGCGCGCGGCGTCGCGACCGTGCTGCCTCCCGCCGACGACGGCGGTGTCCCGCTGCCGCCCGCGTTCGACGAGGCCGTCGACGGTCCGGAGGAGGACGAGCGCTGACGGTCAGGCGTGGCGGCGCCGCACCAGCACCCACGTGAGCCACAGCACGAGCGCCCACAGCGGCAGGCCCATGACGAGGCGTGCGGTGCCGAGCCACCCCACGGACCCCTCGAGGTAGAGGGGCACCTGCACGGCCAGGCGCGCGGCGAACAGCCCCACCCACAGCCAGGTCGCGGCGGCGTAGCGGCGCAGGAGCGTCCGGTCGGAGCGCCACGCGCGCGCCCACCGCGCGAACGCCCCCGGCTCCGGGGACCGTGCCGCCGCGTCCTCGGAGGACGCCGTGCCGACGCCGAACCCGCTGCGCAGGCCCTCGACGACCAGGCCCACGAGCGGCCAGCGCACGGCGAGCGAGACGAGCAGCGCGACGAGGTAGGCGGCGTTGGTCCACAGGCCCCACGCGAAGTAGTCCTGCGCCTCGCCCGAGCGCCACGCCCACACGACGCCGATCGCCACGCCGAGCAGGCCGCCGAGCGCCTGGGTGAGCGGGGTGCGCTGCACGAGACGGGCCGCGACCGCGACGAGCGCGACGGCGACCGACGCCACGAGCGACCACGTCAGGTCGGTCGTCGCGACGAAGGCGACGACGAACACCAGGCCCGGGGCCACCGACTCGACCAGGCCGCGGACACCGCCCACGGCCTCGGCGACGGAGAACTGCTCCCCGGCGAGCGCACGCACGCCCCGCGCGGTGCCGTTCTCGGGCGCCGCGACGTCGTCGACCGCCGTCTCCACGCCCTCGACCTCGGGCCGCGCGTCGTGCGCGCCGCCGTCACGGGGCGCGCCGTGCGCCCCGTCGCCGGTGCCGGGCGTCGTGCTGCTCGTCATGGTGCGGTGTCCTCGCAGGGGTCAGGGAGCGGGTCGAGGGGCGGCCCGGCGGCACCGCCGCCGGGGCGCCCGCAGGGACGGACGCGTCACTCGCCGGGGCGCGGGAGCAGCTCGTAGCGCGGGTTGAACATGGTGCGCCGGCCGTCCACGTCGCACACCAGGCCCTCGACGAGGGCTCGTCGCCCCGGCTCGACGCCCGCGATGCGCCGGCGACCCAGCCACACGAGGTCGATCGTGCCCGAGCCGTCGAACAGCTCCACCTCGACGGTGGGGACGCCCTCGCGCGGCCGCAGCACCACGGAGCGCAGCACGCCCGTCACGCGGGCGCGGCGACGGTTCGGCAGCTCCGAGACCGCACGGCAGCCGGCCTGACGGGCCGCCTCCGTCCGTTCCTCGACGGCGGCGACCTCGTCCTGGGACGCGAGCGCCGCGTGCCAGGCGTCGCGCAGGGTAGGGCTCACGTCAGCGGATCTCCGTGATCTCGGGCCCGCGGGTGAGCGGGTCGAACGACGGTGTCTCGGGGCCGGTCGGCGCGGCGGCCGCCGGCGCCGGTGCCTTGCCCGGCAGGTGCAGCGTGAGCAGGTCGCGGGGCGGACGGGGGCTCTGGTCGCGCACCACGACGATGTTGGCGAACACCGACTCGAGCAGGCGCGCCTCCTGCGGGTCCACGGCCGCCTTGCCGGTCAGCACGCCGCGCAGGAACCAGCGCGGTCCGTCGACCCCGACGAAGCGCGCGGGGCGCACGCCGGTCCGGCCGTCGGGCGCCTGCGCGGGGATGCGGGCGATGAGCTCGCGCCCGAACGTGCCCGGCACGTCGTCCACGGTGCCGCCCTGCTTGGTGACGGACGCCGCGATCTCGCCCCGGATCTCGTCCCAGATGCCGTCGGTGCGCGGCGCGGCGAAGGCCTGCACCTGCAGGCCCGAGCCCGCGACGGCGCACGCGACACCGGTGATCCGCTGCGTCTTCTTGTCGACCTCCATGCGCAGCTCCATCCCGGGGACGCCGGGCAGCCACACGGCACCGAGGTCAAGACGGGGACCGCGCTCGGGGACCTGCGACGAGTCGTACGGCCCCCGCGCAGCACCGGACGCGCCGTCCTGCGCTGCCGCGGCCGCCTCGGGCGTCGTGGTCCCCTCGGCGTCGGGCGCGGCGAGGACTCGTCCGGCTGCGACGACCTGGAGCGACGGAACAGACCCACGAAAGAGCTCCTTCACCTGCCCGAGCGGCTGCCCGGGACTCCTGCCGGGGCGCTCGCCCCGTCCTTCCACACTAGCCCCCGCGCGGCGTGACGAGCGCCACGTGCTCAGCGCGCCCGGCGGCCGGGCGCGACCACGCCCGTCAGGGTGCGGCGGACCAGCCGCCGCTGGACCCGAACCCGCCCTCCCCGCGGCCGGAGCCGGCAGACGCTCCGCCTGCAGGAACCGCGCCCGCTCCACCTTCTGCACCACGAGCTGCGCGACGCGGTCGCCGCGGCGCAGGGCCACCGGCTGCGTCGCGTCCGTGTTGAGCAGCGTCACCTTGATCTCGCCCCGGTAGCCCGCGTCGACGGTGCCGGGGGCGTTGACGACCGTGAGGCCGTGCCGCGCCGCGAGCCCCGAGCGCGGGTGGACGAACGCGGCGTAGCCGTCCGGCAGCGCGATCGCGACGCCCGTCGGCACGACGGCGCGCTCCCCGGGGGCCAGTTCGACGTCGACGGTGGTCACCAGGTCGGCGCCGGCGTCGCCGGGGTGGGCGTACGCCGGGAGGGGCACGTCGTCGAGGAGGGTGATGAGGACGTCGACGTCCCCGGCCGGGGGCTGCTGGTCGGTGGGCACCGGTCGAGCCTAGTCGGCGCCCCGACCCGGAGCGAGCAGCCTCCGCGCCGGGCGGGCGCGGACGGGCGACCGCGGACGGGCGCACCCCGGCGAGCGGTCCCGCGCGGGCTGGGATGATGGAGCCATGACCGACGCCGCCGACCCGTCCCCGCGTCCGAGCGCCCCGACCGACCCCACGGGCGCCTCGTTCTCCGAGCGCGTCCTGCCCGGCCCGGGCGGCTGGCTCGCCGCGCTCGCCTTCGCCGCGGTGCTCGCCGTCGCCGTCTGGCCGGCGAGCCCCCCGGTCGGCGTCGCGGTGGGCGTCGTGGCCGCCGCCGCGGGCCTGGCCGCGCTGTGGTGGACGTCGCCCGTGGTCGCGGTCCACGACGGCACCTTCCGCGCCGGGCGCGCCGTCGTGCCCGTCCCGCTGCTGGGCGCGGCGACGGCGCTCGATGCCGAGGCCATGCGCGGGGAGCTCGGCCCCCGCCTGGACGCCCGCGCCTACGTGTGCCTGCGCGCGTGGGCGCGCACGGGCGTGCTCGTGCCGCTCGAGGACCCGCAGGACCCCACGCCCTACTGGCTCGTGTCGACGCGCCGGCCGCACGACCTCGTCGACGCCCTGCGCGCCGGACGCTGACCCGGGGGCCGGCCGGACCGGGCGCTGCACTCCCCCGGGACGACGTCGGCCGCCGCCCTGGGCGGGGCGGCGGCGACGTGCGGGCGTGCGGGACGCGGGTCAGGCGGCGCACTCCGTGCAGATCTGCTGGCCGTTCTTCTCGTAAGCGAGCTGGCTGCGGTGGTGCACGAGGAAGCAGCTCGCGCACGTGAACTCGTCCGCCTGACGCGGCAGCACGCGGACCGAGAGCTCCTCGCCGGACAGGTCCGCGCCCGGGAGCTCGAACCCTTCCGCCGCCTCGGTCTCGTCCTCGTCCACGACGCCCGAGCTCTTGTCGGAGCGACGAGCCTGCAGCTCCTGGATCGAGTCCTCGCTGAGCTCCTCTTCGCTCTTGCGCGGCGCGTCGTAGTCTGTTGCCATCTGTGGGGTCACTCTCCGAAAGCTCGTCGATAGCGACCGTGCACGGCCGAGGGGCCGGACGGTGCCGGTGGTGCCGGACGGCACGGGTACGGGGACGCGGGGGACGTCCCGTGACGTGTCGTGCCCCGGGATCTCGGGGCACGTGCACGCTGATCAATGCACGCCGCACCGGAATTGTTCCCGGCGGGCCCCCGGATTCTGCACCATTTCCCTGAGGGATGCACCTCGTGGCGCACGGCGCGCCGCGCGTGTCCTTCGTCACGCTCCCGGCAGGGCCGTCCGCGGCCTGGACGGGTGCCGGCCGTGCCCCTCCGGCCGGGCCCCACCGGACGTGCCGGCGGTCCCCCGGCGGGCGTCCCGCCGGGCCTGCGGCACGCGCCGGGACACCGTCAGTCGTCGGTGTCGGCGCCGGTCCCCTCGAGCAGCTCGACGAGCTCGGCGACGCGCGACGAGCCCCCCGCGACCGTCATGTCGTGCCCGGCGGCCCGGCCGTGCAGCCCGGTCACGCGGGCCCCCGCCTCCTGGGCGACGAGCGCACCGGCCGCCATGTCCCACGGGTTGAGGCCGCGCTCGTAGTACAGGTCGAGCTCCCCGCTCGCCACGAGGCACAGGTCGATCGCCGCGGAGCCGAGCCGGCGGATGTCGCGCACGCGCGGCAGCACCTCGACCAGCACGCGGGCCTGGGCTCCGCGCCGCCCGGCGTCGTAGCCGAACCCCGTGCCCACGAGGCACTGCGCGAGCTCGGCGGGCTCGGAGACCTGCAGCGCGACGCCGTCGAGCGTCGCGCCGGCACCGGCACCGGCCGTCCAGGTGCGTCCGTCCACGACGGAGTGCACGGCCCCGGCGAGCACGGTCCAACGCGCGGGGTCCGGCGGGCCGACCACGGCCGCGACCGACACCGCGTACGACGCCACCCCGTACAGGTAGTTGACGGTGCCGTCGATCGGGTCGACCACCCACGTGATCCCGGACGTGCCCCCGGTGGAGCCCTCCTCCTCGCCGAGGACGGCGTCGTCGGGGCGCGCCGCCGCGATCTCCCGGCGCAGCAGCGCCTCGGAGTCCGCGTCCATGCGCGTCACGACGTCCGTCGCCGTCGACTTGGTCGACGCCACCTCCACCCGGTCCGGGCGACCGGTGCGCACGAGCTCGCCGGCGGAGCGCGCCAGGCGCTCGGCGAGCTCGCGCAGCGCGGTTACGGTGACGTCGTCGGGCAGGTGGGTCTCGTCGATGAACGCGTGCACGGCTCACATCCTGCCCGACCCCGGGCCGGGACGACGACCTTCCCACGGGCCGGGCGCGGACCACCCGAGGCGCAGCGAGACCAGGCGGAACCCGAGCACGAGCGCGAGGACGCCCGCCTGCGAGAGCGGCCCGAGCGCGCCCGCCTCCCACAGCACCGCCGTCAGGACGGCGCCCGCGAGCGCCGGCACGGCGTACAGCTGCTGGTCCTGGAACAGCAGCGGCGCCTCGCTCGTGAGCACGTCGCGCAGGATCCCGCCGCCGACGCCCGTGAGCACGCCCACGAAGACCGCGGCGAGCGGCCCGACGTCGTACTCCAGGCCCTTCATGGTGCCGGACAGCACGAACAGGGCGAGCGCGCCGGCGTCGAGCACGACGATGCTGCGCCGGAGCCGCTCGAGCCGTGGGTGCCAGAAGAACGTGACGACGCCGGCGGCGGCCGCGACGGCGACCAGGCGCCAGTCCGAGATGCCCACGGGCGGCACGGCGCCGATGAGGACGTCGCGCAGCATGCCGCCGCCGAGGCCCGCCGCCCACGCGAGCACGAGCACGCCCACGAGGTCGAACCGCTTGCGGACCGCGGCGAGGCCGCCGGACAGCGCCGCGCAGAAGACCCCGCCGAGCTCGAGGGCGTCACCGGGGACGAGGTCGAGGATCACGGGCACGATCCTCCCAGGAGCCGGTCCCGCCCGTGTCCAGTCCGCGGCACACCGGGCGTGGTGCACCCGGCGCGGGCGGGAGGATGGCACCCTCGAGACAGCGACGGCGACACGGGAGGACCGATGGACGAGCTCCAGCTGGTGAGGCTGCACGAGGACGGGGAGCACCTCGTCCTCGGCGGCGAGGGCGGTGCCCGCTTCGTGCTGCCCATCTCCGAGGCGCTGCGGGCCGCGGTCCGTCGGGACCGCCCTCACCTCGAGCACCTGCGCGCGGAGGACTCGCGACGCCTGTCGCCGCGCGAGATCCAGTCCCGGCTGCGCGCCGGCGAGGGCGTGGAGGAGGTCGCCGAGGCCGCCGGGCTCGCCGTCGAGCAGGTGCGCCGCTTCGCGGGCCCGGTCCTCGCCGAGCAGGAGTACGTCGTCGAGCGCGTGCGCGCCTCGCGGCCGGGGCACGAGGACGACGCCCCGACGGTCGAGGAGCTGACCGCGCGCCGCCTGGCCTCCCGTGACGTCGACCTCGCGGGGGTCGAGTGGTCGGCGGCGCGCCAGCCCGGTGCACCGTGGGTCGTCACGGTCGCGTTCACCGTCGCCTCCGGCCGGAGCACGGCGCGGTGGTCCTACGACGCGTCGTCGCGCGCGCTGCACGCGCTCGACGACGAGGCGCGCTGGATCTCCCAGCCGGAGCCCGCCCCGCAGCCCGCGGCCGTCGGCGCCGACGTGTTCGACGTCGACTCCGCCGCGCCCCGGCGTCACGCGCCGCGCCGCGCGGCCGAGGCCGACGGCACGGCCGACCTGCTCGACGACCTCGGCCGGCGGCGCGGCGTGCGCCCGCGGTCCGAGCCCGCGCGCTCCCCGGCCGGTCCGGACCTCGACGGGCAGGAGCCGTTCGAGGGGTTCGGCCCGCTGGCGATGCTCGACGGTGCCGACGACCACGACCACCGCGAACACCACGACCACCGCGACGACCACGACCATGAGGACGACGACCGCGACGGCGACCACGAGGACGACCACGACGGCGGCCCAGGGGGCGGCGCGACCGTCGTCCGCCTCCCGTCGGTGCGTCCCGCGTCGCGCCCGCCCGCTCCCGCCGAGCGGGACGGGGCGGACCGGTCCCTCGCGGCACGCCGCGCCGAGGACGTGGACGCGGACGTGCCGTCGCGCACGGTGCGCGCGCCGGCCTCGACCCGCCGTGCGACCGCGCCGGAGGAGCCGGCCGACGGCGGCCCGTCGGACGCACCGGCCGCGACGCGCGCCGGGTCGCGCGAGACCCGCAAGGGCAGGGGCCGGTCGCGGGCGAAGGTCCCCAGCTGGGACGAGATCGTCTTCGGGGCACGCCCCGAGCACTGAGCCCGGTCGATCGGGCGCACCGGGGCACCCGGTGCGCCGAGCCGTCGTGGCGGGCTCAGCCGGGCAGGTCGAACGAGAGGCCGTCGGCGGGTGCCAGGGCGCGTGCCGCGGCGGTGGTCATCCGCCGCATGTGGTGCCGCCGGCACAGGACCTCGTAGGCCACCTCGCCCGGCCCGGTGCCGACGTCGCCGACGACGACCTGCTCCCCCTCGACGACCATGCGCCCGTCCACGGTGCGCGCGTTGTGCGTCGCGCGTGCCCCGCACCAGCACAGGGACTGCACCTGCAGCACCTCGACCCGGTCGGCGAGCTCGATGAACCGCGCCGAGCCCGGGAACAGGCGCGTGCGGAAGTCGGCGGTGATGCCGAACGCGAAGACGTCGACCTCGGTCTCGTCGACGAGCCGGGCGAGCTGCTCGACCTGCGCCGGGGAGTAGAACTGCGCCTCGTCGCACACCAGGTAGTCCACGGGGTCCGGCTGGCCGGTCACGAACGCCCAGAAGTCGGTGTCGTCGCGCACCTCGTGCGCGGTCACCTCGAGCCCGAGCCGGGACGAGAGGCGGTCCGTCCCCGCCCGGTCGTCGCGGGAGAAGATCAGGCCGCGCCGCCCCCGGGCGGCGTGGTTGTGGTCCAGCTGGAGGGCGAGCGTGGACTTGCCGCAGTCCATCGTGCCGGAGAAGAAGACGAGCTCGGCCATGCGGGCCCTTTCTCGGTCGGTCGCGGTCCGTCGCGTCGGCGGGTCGAGGGGTCGGCGGGAGGGGCCGCGTCAGCGGGCGGTCACGAGCAGGGGGACGCGCATCTCGCGCTCGGTGAGCGAGCCGTGCACGCCGACGAGCGCGAGCGAGGCCGCCGTCTGGGTGCGCGAGTCGACCACGGTCGCGCGGCCGCGCATCGCGACGACGACGTCACCGGTGGCGGCCACCGCCTCCGGGCGCGGGTCCGGGCCGAGCAGGCCGCGGGCGAACGCGTCGTCGCGCTCGAGCACGAGGGCGTCGTCGCCGAGCGCCTCCCGCCAGCGGGCCGCGACCTCGCCCGCCCGCCCGGGCTCGGCGTACACGTGCACCGCCCGCGGCTCGCCGCCGACGAGGGCGACGCCGCGCGAGAGCACCGGGTCGTGCGCGACGTCGCGCCGCAGGGTCGGGTCGACGTCCACCATGCCGTGGTCGGCGGTGACGAGCAGGAGCGCGCCCGCGGGCAGCGAGCGCGCGAGGCGCGCGAGCTCGCGGTCGAGCGCCTCGAGCTCGTCGCCCCACTGCCACGAGCCGGAGCCGTGGTGGTGCCCCGTCTTGTCGACCTCGCCCCAGTAGACGTAGACGAGCCCCGGGCGTCGCAGGGCGCGCAGGGCCGCGTCCACGCGGTCGCCGAGACGCTCGGCCGCCGCGTACGACCCGCCGCGCAGCGCGGCGAGCGTCATGCCGGAGCCCGCGAACCGTCCCGGCCCGGTCGAGGTGACGGTCAGCCCCGCGTCGGCGGCCACGCCCAGCAGCGTCGGCTCCCGCTGGACCTCGTCCGGCGGCGGCGCACCGTCCCACGACACCATGTTCGCGAGGCCGCCGGTCGCCGGGTTGCGCTGGGTGTACCCGAGCATGCCGGTGCGCCCGGGCGCCGTGCCCGTCCCGAAGGCCCCCACGGCGGCGGCCGTGGTGCTCGGGAACGTCGACGTGAGCGGGCGCGCGTCGGGCAGGAGGGAGCGCAGGAACGGGGCGTGCCCGGCGCGCTCGGCGAGGTTGAGGTGGCCGAGGCCGTCGACGAGCACGACGCACACGCGCTCGGCCGCCGGCAGCCGCAGGTCGGCGCGCGCCGCGCCGCCGTCGAGTCCCGTGGTCGTGGTCACGGGGACGCCGAGCGCGTCGAGGGCGGCGGGGAGGACGGCCGCGAGCCCGCCCGTGCCCGGCCGGGGGGCGAGCAGGTCCGCGGGCAGGTCGACGGCCGGGCCCGCCGCCGGCCCCGACGGCGGCACGCTCACGGGAGACGCTGCGCCGTCGCCCGGGACAGGGCCGTGGCGAAGTCGACGGCGGCGGCGACCGCGGCGCGGCCCTCGGCCTCGGCGCTGACCCGGACCACGACGTCGTCCGGGAGGATCTGCCCCGTCATGCCGTGGTCGGCCTCGCAGGCCGGGTCGTCGCAGCCCGCGGGCGCGAGGTCGACGCGGGAGACGGCGCCCCAGCCGAGGGCGAGCGTCACCTCGAGCGGCGGCGTGCCGGTGCGGTGCTTCTGCGGGTCCGCGACCACGTGGGTGAGCGAGACGGACCGGATCTCGGCGAGGGGGACGGACTCCGTCGTCGCGGCGGCCGAGGCCGACGGGTTCTCGCTGTCCGCCGGGTGGTCGTCCACGTGCGCCGTGACGAGCCGGGTCGGGGTGAGGACGAGCACCGTGAGGTGGCGCCGGACCTCGGAGGCGTCGAACGTCGTCTCGGGCAGCACGAGGTGGGACACGATCTCCTCGCGCGCCACCGCGACGTCGAGCACGTCCGCGACCAGCTCCGGGTAGTAGCCGGCACGGTGGAGCTGGTCGGTCAGGTCGGTCCAGGCGGCGGAGGCGTCGGAGGTCGTGGAGGGCACCCGCGCATTCTCCCACCTGCCGCCGCGCGCGGGCCAGCCCGCGACACGCGCCGTGGACGGCGCCCGCGCCCTCAGCCCGGCAGGGCGCGGCGCAGCGTGTCGGCGCGCTGGGCGTCGCCCAGGCGCACCCGCGCGCTCAGCACCGCCGCGCCGTGCTCGGAGACCACCACGGGGTGCAGCTCCAGGCTGCGCACCTCCGGCAGGTCGTCGGCGAGCACGGACACGCGCGCGAGGACGTCCTCGAGCGCGGCCGTCGCGACGGCCGGCGCCCCCATGTACCCGAACAGGCGCGGCGCGGCGCGCACCGAGCGGACCATCGCCGCGACGTCCACGTCGGTGAGCGGCGGTACGCCGTACGCCACGTCGCCGAGGAGGTCGACGGCGTCCCCGGCCAGCCCGAAGGAGACGACCGGCCCGAAGAGCTGGTCCTCGGTGGAGCGGACCACGCACGCCACCCCCGCGTCGGCCATGGCCTGCACCTCGAAGGGGGCGTCGGCCGCGCTCGGCACGACGGCCGCGAGCCCGGCCCGCATCTGCTCGACGTCGGCGCGCAGCTCCGCCTCGTCCGCGATGCGCAGGCGCACCCCTCCGAGGTCGGCGCGGTGGCGCAGCGCCGACGCGGTGCTCTTGAGGGCCACCGGCCAGCCGATCTCGTCCGCCGCCGCGACGGCCTCGTCGGCGGTGCGCACCCGCCGCGCGGGCCACACGCGCACGCCGTAGCACGCGAGGAGCTCCTCGGCGGTCGCCGGGTCGAGCTCCGCCTCGGTGGTCCCGGCGAGCGCCCGGTCGACGAGCCCGCGCGCCCGCGCCGTGTCGACCCCGTCCGGCCGGACGGGCGCGCCGTGGTCGGTCTCGCGCCACGCGGCGTAGCGCACGACGGCGCCGAGCGCCGCGACGGCGTCCTCCGGCGTGGAGTACGCCGGCACGCGGCACGGCTCGCCGTCGGCGGACGGGCCGTCGGAGGGGGCGGGAGCGCGCGGCTCGGGCGCCGACAGCTCGTCCGTCAGCCCGTGCAGCCCGAGCATGCTGGCCACCGTCGTGCGCCGCGTGCGCGCCGCGGCGTGCGCGACCGCGTGCGAGACGTCGGCGCGACGCGGCCGCACGGTCGGCACCTGCACCGCGACCACGACGTCGCACGCCTCGGGGCGTAGACGGCGTCGACCGCCTCGGCCACCCGCTCGGCGGAGGCGTCCTGGGCAGGAAGTCGGTGTGGGAGACGAGCCCGGCGGAGACGGCGGCCTCGGCCACCAGGGCCGCGAGCGACGCCGAGCTCGCGAGGACGCCGACGCGCCGGCCGCCGGGCAGCGGCTGGTGCGCGAGGAGCTGGGCGATGTCGATCATGTGGTGCGTGTTCTCGGCCCGGATCACGCCCGACTGCCGCAGCATCTCCTCGAGGGTGCGGCGCGGTGCACGGGTCGAGCGCACCGCGTGCCCCGGCGGCACGACGTGCCCGGACCGGCCCGCGGTGACCACGACGACCGGCTTGACGGAGGCGAGGCGGCGCGCGATGCGCGTGAACTTGCGGGGGTTGCCGATGGACTCGAGGTACAGGCACACGACCTGCGTGGCCGGGTCGTCCTGCCAGTACTGCATGAGGTCGTTGCCGGACACGTCGGCGCGGTGGCCCGCCGACAGGAACGTCGAGACGCCGAGCCCGCGGCGCGCCGTCGTCGCGAGCAGGGTCACGGCCATCGGCGCCGACTGGCAGAACAGCCCGACGACGCCCGGCGCGGGCAGGTCCTCCGCGAGCGTGGCCGCGAGCCGGGGACGGTCGGCGCCCGTCCCCGTCGCGACGAGTCCGTAGCTGGCCGGGCCGACGACGCGCAGCCCGGCGGTGTGCGCGGCGCGCAGCAGCTCCCGGCGCAGCGCGAGGCCCGCCTCGCCGGTCTCGGCGTAGCCGGCCGAGAGCACGACGACGCCCCGCACCCCGAGGCGGTCGAGGCGGCGGACGGCCTCGATCGCCTCGGGCGGTCGCAGGGCCAGGACGGCGAGCTCGACCGGGCCCGGCACCTCGGCGAGCGACGCGTGCGGGACGAGCCGCGCGTCCGAGGACGCCCGCGACGGCAGGGACGGACCGACCACGTGGACCGCGGTCCGCTCGCCGCGCGCGAGCGCCGCGAGCGCCGGTGCGCGAGGATCCCCTCGAGCGAGGGGGTGCCTCCGTCGGCCGGGTCCGGGGGGCCCACGAGGACCACGCTCGTCGCGCCGAGCAGGCCCTGCATGCTCCGCGCCTCGGCGCGGTGCTCGCGGTCGGCCATGACGGCCCGGGAGCGCTCCGTCGGGTCGAGGTCGACGCTGACCACCACGAGGCCGTCGTCCATCTGCTGCTGCACGTCGTAGCCGGCCTCGCGGAAGACGGCGAGCATGCGGCCGTTCTGGGGCAGCACGTCGGCCGTGAACCGCCGCACGCCGCGCTCGCGCGCCGCGGCGGCGAGGTGCTCGAGCAGGACCGAGCCGAGGCCCCGTCCCTGCGCGGCGTCGGCGATGTTGAACGCGACCTCCGCCTCGTGCGCGGCGTCCGGTCGAACCGGGCGACGCCGATGATGTCGACGCGTCGTGGTCCGTGCCGGCCGTGCTCGTACCGCCCGTCTCGTCCGCGGCGCGCTCGGCGACGGCGGCGTCGGTGGCGTCGGAGGCGTCGGTGGCGTCGGAGGCGTCGGTGCGGCGGCGGACCGCGACGAGCGCGACGCGGTCCCGGTGGTCGACGTGCGTGAAGCGGGCGAGGTCGCGCTCGGGCAGGCGCTGCAGGGGCGCGAAGAACCGCAGGTACGTCGACCGCTCGGACTGGCCCACGTGGAACCGCTGGAGCGCGTCGGCGTCCCCGGGCCGGATGGGTCGTACGTGCGTGGTCGTCCCGTCGCGCAGGACGACGTCCGCCTCCCACTCCACCGGGTACGTGTCCACCGGGTCCGTGCCGGCGGCGCCGTCGTCGCTCACGCCCCCAGGCTATGCACCCGGGCCCCGGTGCGCCTGCGCCGGCGGCGCGGACCCGGGGAGGATGATCGTCCCGGGCGCGCGCCCGCCGGCCGGCGGCGGTGCTGTCGTGGGCGTGGGCTACCCTCACGTGCGGCGGCACGACGGTCCGCCCCGGTCCGTCCGCCCGACGGCAGGTCCGCCCGACGAGCAGCGCGTCCCCGCGACGCACCGACCCCCAGGAGCCCGCACGACCATGGCGCGCAAGCCCTCGACCCCCTCGCCCGACGCGGGCGCGGTGAACGAGACGATCGTCGACGTCGACGTCGCGACGGAGATGGAGGGCTCGTTCCTCGAGTACGCCTACTCCGTCATCTACTCCCGCGCGCTGCCCGACGCGCGCGACGGCCTCAAGCCGGTCCAGCGGCGCATCCTGTACATGATGGCGGACATGGGCCTGCGGCCCGACCGCGCGCACGTGAAGTCCGCGCGCGTCGTGGGCGAGGTCATGGGCAAGCTGCACCCGCACGGCGACGGCGCGATCTACGACGCGCTCGTGCGCCTGGCGCAGGACTTCTCGCTGCGGCTGCCGCTCGTCGACGGGCACGGCAACTTCGGCTCGCTCGACGACGGGCCGGCCGCGTCCCGGTACACCGAGGCCCGGCTCGCGCCGCCCGCGCTCGCGATGACCACGGACCTCGACGAGGACGTCGTCGACTTCGTCCCGAACTACGACAACAAGCTCACGCAGCCGGGCGTCCTGCCCGCCGCGATCCCCAACCTGCTCGTCAACGGGGCGTCCGGCATCGCCGTGGGCATGGCGACGAACATGCCGCCGCACAACCTCGTCGAGGTGGTCGCGGCCGCGCGGCACCTGGTGAAGAACCCGGACGCCGACCTCGAGGCGCTCCTGCGCTTCGTCCCGGGGCCGGACCTGCCGTCGGGCGGCAAGATCGTCGGGCTCGCCGGGGTGCGCGACGCCTACCGCACGGGGCGCGGGTCGTTCCGCACGCGCGCGACGGCGCGGGTCGAGAACCTCACGCCGCGCCGCAAGGGCATCGTCATCACCGAGCTGCCGTACGTCGTCGGGCCGGAGAAGGTGATCGAGAAGATCGCCGAGGGCGTCAAGGCCAAGAAGATCCAGGGCGTCACCGCCGCGACGGACCTCACCGACCGCGAGCACGGCCTGCGCATCGTCGTCGAGGTCAAGACGGGCTTCAACCCCGAGGCCGTGCTCGAGCAGCTGTACAAGTTCACGCCGCTCGAGGACTCGTTCGGCATCAACAACGTCGCCCTCGTCGGCGGCCAGCCGCGCACGCTCGGGCTGCGCGAGCTCCTCGCCGTGTGGGTCGACCACCGCATCGACGTCGTGCGCCGCCGGTCGGCGTACCGGCTGCGCAAGCGCTCCGAGCGCCTGCATCTCGTCGACGGCCTGCTCATCGCCATCGTCGACATCGACGAGGTCATCCAGGTCGTCCGGTCCTCCGACGACGCCCGCACGGCGCGCGAGCGGCTGCGCACCGTGTTCGACCTCTCCGAGCCGCAGGCCGAGTACATCCTCGAGCTCCAGCTGCGCCGCCTGACGAAGTTCTCGCGCATCGAGCTCGAGAAGGAGCAGGAGCAGCTGCGGCGCGAGATCGCCGAGCTCGAGGAGATCCTCGGCGACGACGCGCGGCTGCGCGCCGTCGTCTCCGCCGAGATGGCGGACGTGGCCAAGACCTACGGCACTCCGCGGCGCACGGTCCTGCTCGAGTCCGCGGGCGCGGCGCCCACGACGACGGCGGCCGTCCCGCTCGAGGTCGCCGACTCGCCGTGCTGGGTGCTGTACTCCGCGACCGGCCTGCTCGCCCGCACGAGCGACGAGACGGAGCCGGCCCGGACCGGGTCGCGGTCGGCGCACGACGTCCTGCGCGCCCGCGTCCCCGCCACCGCGCGCGGGACCGTCGGCCTCGTGACGAGCCGCGGCCGGGTCGTGCGCCTGTCGGTGCTCGACCTGCCCGCCCTGCCCCCGACCGACGGCGCGCCGAGCCTGTCCGGCGGTGTGCCGCTCAGCGAGGTCGTCGCGCTCGAGCCCGGCGAGGAGGCCGTGACGGTCGTCTCCCTGGAGGCCGACGCCCCCCCGCTCGCCCTCGGCACGGCGCAGGGCGTGGTCAAGCGCGTCGCCCCGGGCGACGCGCCGAGCAACCGCGACGACTGGGAGGTCATCGGCCTCCGGGACGGCGACGTCGTCGTCGGCGCCGCGCCGGCGACGGACGCCGACGAGGTCGTGTTCGTCACCACCGACGCGAGCCTGCTGCACTTCGAGGCCGCGGCCGTGCGACCGCAGGGCCGGCCCGCGGGCGGCATGGCGGGCGTCCGCCTGGCCGAGGGGCAGCGTGTCGCGTTCTTCGGGGTCGTCCCGGCCGACGTGCGCGACCTCGCGACCGTCGTCACGGTCTCCGGCTCGTCGGACGTGCTGGCCGGGACGCAGACCGGTTCGGCCAAGGTCACGCCGTACGAGCTCTACCCGGGCAAGGGTCGCGCGACCGGCGGGGTGCGGGCCCACCGCTTCCTCAAGGGCGAGGACGCGCTGATCCTCGCGTGGGTGGGCCAGGGCCCGGCGCGCGCGACGGGCGCTGGCGGCCAGGCCGTCGACCTGCCCGAGCCCGACCAGCGCCGCGACGGCTCCGGCACGCCGCTCGCGTCGCCGGTGACCGCCGTCGGCTGACGCCGCGCGCCCGGACGCCCTCCCTCGCGGCCGAGCCGCCACGGCCGTTCCTGCTGCGCCCCGGCGCGGACAGGGGCACGCTGGTGGAGGTGGAGGCCGCACAGGGGCGGGGCGACGGGCCGGCGACCGCCCGTCGGGCCGGGCGCGCCGAGGGGGTCGAGGGGCGAGGTCGACTACCACGCCGTGTTCGCCGCGCTCACGGCCCCGAAGATCGTGCTGTCGCCCGAGCTCATGATCCTCGACGCGAACGACGCGTTCCTGCGCACCATCGACGCGCCGGCGACCGCCGTCGTCGGCCGGCACTACCTCGACGTCTTCGCGCCGCGCGAGGACGTCGGTCCCCTGGTCCGCCAGGTCGCCGAGTCGTTCGACCGGGTGCTCGCCACGGGCCGCCTGGAGATGATCGGCCCCCAGCGCTACGACATGCGCGACGCCGAGGGCCGGTGGATCGAGCGGTGGTGGGTCATGACCAACGTGCCCGTCCTCGACCCGGCGGGCCGCGTGTCCGTGCTCGTGCACCGGGCCGAGGACGTGACGGACATCGTCCACGCACGGCGCCGGGCCCGCGACGACGCGCCCAACGGCGGGACGTCCTCCCCCGACGCGCGGCCCGAGGCCGCGCTCGACCCGTCCGTCCTCGGGCACGTCCTCGCCGTCGGCTCGACCGTGCGGCGCTACGCCGACGTCCTGGTCCGCGAGCGCCGCGCCGCGCTCGAGCTCCAGGACTCGACCCTCACGCCCCCGCCGTCCCCGCCCGGTCTGCGCATCGACGCGCGGTACCGCCCGGCGGTCCCCGAGGTGCACGTCGGCGGCGACTGGTACGACGCGTTCGTCCAGCGCGACGGCCGCACGGTCGCCCTGGTGGGCGACGTCACCGGGCACGACGTCTCCGCGGCCGCCCGCATGGGGCACCTGCGCGGCGTCGTCCGGGCCGTCGGCTGGAGCACGGGCGGCACGCCCGCCCAGGTGCTCGACGAGGCGGAGCGGACCGCGGCAGGCCTCGGGCTCGACGTCACGGCCACGGCGGTCGCGGCGTGCCTCGACCCCGCGGGACCGGACGGCACCCGGGCGGCGCGGCTGTCCCGAGCCGGGCACCCGCCGCCGGTGCTGCTGTCCGCCGACGGGTCCGCGCGCCTCCTCCCGGCCCGGCCGGACCCGCCGCTGGGGCTCGGGCTCGGCGGCGACCGTCACGACACCGAGGTGGCCTTGTCGCCCGGCGACACGCTCCTGCTCTACACGGACGGGCTCGTCGAGCGCCGCGACCGTCGGCTGCGCGAGAGCGTCGCGGCGCTGCCCGACCGGGTGTCCGCGCTGGCGGACGTGGGGCCGGGCCACCTGCTCGACGCGCTGCTGACCGACCTCGTCCCCGACGGTGCGGAGGACGACGTCGCGCTGCTGACGGTGCACGTGGAGGGCGCGTGACGGCGCCCTGGTCATGCGCAGCCGGCGGGCGGCACGCTCGTCGATCGGCCGGCGGGGTGGTGCACCGCGGCCGCGGGAGCACCTAGCGGCCCGAGCCGTCAGAGCCGGGGCTCGGCGATGCGGCGTCCTCCTGGTGGTAGTCCGCCAGCCGCTCGAGCTCTGCGTCGTGGCGAGGGAAGAGGCCGAGCACGATCACCGCGCCGACGACGACCGCCGCGATCCCCGCCGTGTACGCCCAGTCGGCTCCCGAGAGGAAGGACTCCCGCGCGCCGGCGACGATCTCCGACGCGTACTGCGGGTACCGCTCGGCGACCGACTCCGCGCCGGCGAACGACTTCGTCAGCTGGCCCTGCACGCTGCTCGTGATCTCGTCGGCGCGGGACGAGCTCGCGATGGTCGCCCCGACCGCCGCGCCGTACCCGGCCGTGAGCAGGGCGCCGAAGACCGACTGCATGATCGCGCCACCCAGGTCGCGCTGCAGGTCGGCGGTGCCGGACGCCATCCCGGCGCGCTGCACCGGCACGGATCCGGTCAGCGAGTGCGAGGCCGGCGTGCCGGCCAGTCCGACGCCGATCCCGATGAACGCGTAGGCGAGGGCGATCTGCCAGTAGGCGCTGTCCTCGGTCCACAGGACCAGCATCCAGACGAACGCGGCGAGCAGGAAGACGTAGCCGGCCAGCAGGGTGAACCTCGACCCTCTGGACTCGACGAGCTTCGCCGACCGTGGAGCCACGAGGACCATGAGGACCACCGCGGGCAGGAAAGCGGCTCCTGCCTCGAAGGTCGTGTACCCGAGGACGTTCTGCAGGTACTGCTGACTGACGAACGCGGCCGCCATGAGGGACCCGAAGACGATGATCCCGGCGCAGGCCGCCACCCAGAAGATGCGGCGTCCCGCGACGTGCAGGTCGTAGAGCGGCACGTCGGCCCGGCGCTGTCGGACGACGAACGCGACGAGCGCGGCCGCCGCGACCACGGCGAACCCGGCGGCGAGCGCCCCCTGCTGCGGCACGGGCGCGAAGTTGATCGCCAGGATCAGCGCCCCGACGAGCACCACCGAGAGGACTCCGCCGAGGTTGTCCACGCGGTCCGAGGTCTCGTTCACGTGCGCGGGCACGAGCAGGACGGCCATGAGCAGAGCGACCGCGACCAGCGGGAGCGTGACGAGGAAGACCGAGCCCCACCACGCCCGCTCCAGGAGGAACCCCGCCACGAGCGGTCCCAGCGCCGCGATCCCGCCCCCGACGGCCGACCACAGCGCGATCGAGCGGGTCCGTCGCGGCCCGGACCACAGGGCGGTGATCAGCGCGAGCGTCGTCGGGTAGGCCATGCCGGCCGACACGCCCCCCAGCACCCGTGCCGCGAACAGGACGTCGTCGCTGGGCGCGTACGCCGCGAGGAGCGAGGCGGGGACCGACAGCAGCAGGCCGAGGACGAGCATGAGCTTGCGCCCGTGACGGTCGCCCACCGCGCCGAGGTAGAGCACGGACGCCGCGAGGCCGAGCGAGTACCCGACCGCGACGAGGTCGAGCGCGGTCTGCGACGAGTCGAAAGCCTGCCCGATCGACGGCAGCGCGACGTTCGCCACGGACAGGTTGAGGTTGGCGACCGCGGCGACCGCGATGAGCGCGGCGAGGACGAGCCCCGCACGCCGCGGCGCCGTCGTGCCCGTCGCCGGAGCCTCGCCCCGAGCCGTCGGCCGCTCGACCATGCCGCTCCCCCGTCGTCACGGTGGGTCCCCTCGTCGGACCCCCTCGTCGCGTCCCGTCCTCGATTCTCGACCGCTTGGCGCCGAGTGGAATCATCCGGAACGGATGACGCACCGGTTCCGAGCGTGGGACATCGTCGGAGGACACGAGGCGGGCGCCGGGACAGTGCGCGCCCCCGGCACGCGACAGGAGATGGGACGGATGGCGTCGACACCTTCCCCCGAGCAGAAGCACGCCGACGTGCTCGTGGTCTTCGGCATCACGGGTGACCTCGCCCGTGTCATGACGTTCAGGTCGCTGTACCGGCTCGAGCGGCGCGGACTGCTCGCGTGCCCGGTCGTCGGTGTGGCGGTGGACGACTGGACCGTCGACCAGCTCGTCGAACGAGCGCGCAGCTCGATCGTGGGCAGCGGCGAGCCCCTCGACGAGCCGGTCTTCGCCCGGTTCGCGTCGCGCTTGTCCTATGTCAAGGGCGACTTCACCTCCCCCGACACGTACGCCGCCGTGGGCAAGGCGATCGTCGGCGCGACGACGCCGGTGTTCTACCTGGAGATCCCGCCCTTCCTCTTTGGGCGCGTGGTGCAGGGGCTGGCCGAGGCAGGACTGACCGACGGGGCGCGGATCGTCGTGGAGAAGCCCTTCGGGCACGATCGCGCGTCCGCGCGGGCCCTCGCGGACGAGCTGCACACGTACATCGACGAGTCGCAGCTGTTCCGGATCGATCACTACCTCGGGAAGATGGGGCTCGGCGAGATCCTGCAGCTGCGCTTTGCCAACGCGATCCTCGAGCCGATCTGGAGCCGGCAGTACGTCGACTGCGTCCAGGTCACCATGGCCGAGGACTTCGGGGTGGAGGACCGCGGACACTTCTACGACCCGGTCGGCGCCCTGCGTGACGTCGTGGTCAACCACCTCATGCAGGTCGTCGCCGCGACCGCCGCCGAACCCCCGTCCCGGGGGGACCCGCTGACCCTCAAGGAGACGCAGGTCGCGCTGTTCCGCGCGATCGAGCCGGCCGACCCGGCGCACTTCGTGCGGGGGCAGTACGAGGGGTACCGCGACATCGCCGGCGTCGCGCCGGACTCGCAGACGGAGACCTTCGCCGCCCTCCGCCTCGACATCGAGAACTGGCGGTGGGCGGGGGTGCCGTTCTACGTCCGCACCGGCAAGCGGCTGCCCGTCACCCAGACCGAGGTGAGGCTGGTCTTCCGGCGCCCGCCACGCCTCGGATTCGGCGGTGCGGCCTCCGACCTCGAGCCGAACATGCTCGTCGTCCGGCTCGACCCGTCGACGGGCATCCGCATCCAGGTCGACGCGCACCGGGCGGACCAGGCGAGGGTCGCCCCGATCACCCTCAACATGGAGTTCACCGACGAGGGCGGCGAGGGCCCCACGCCGTACGAGGTGCTGCTCCGGGCCGCGATCGACGGAGACACCGTCCGGTTCACGCGCCAGGACGCCGTCGAGGAGACGTGGCGCGTCATGCAGCCCCTGCTCGACGCGCCGCCACCCGTGCACCCGTACGCCCCGGGGAGCTGGGGACCTGCCGAGGCCGATGTCGTCACCGCTGGTTCCGGCGGATGGCGCACCCCGTGGACCGCGTGAACCCGGCGTCAGGAGAGCCGCGCGAGCAGGTGGTCCCCGACGCGTAGGGCGTTCGCCATCACGGTGAGCGCCGGGTTGACCGCGCCGATGCTGGGGAAGAAGCTCGCGTCGACGACGTACAGGTTGTCCAGCTCGTGGGCCTTGCAGTCGGTGTCGAGCACCGACGTAGCGGGGTCGGTCCCGAACCGCACGGTCCCCGCCTGGTGGGCGCAGCCCGCGACCGGCACGTCGTTCTTCATGTAGACGTCCCGCGGGACCAGGTGGTGGGGGTGCATGCCCAGCCGGCTCAGGTGCTTCTTCACCCGGTGGTAGAGCTGCTGCATGGGCACCTGGTTGTTCGGCTCATAGTGCAGGTGGACGTTCCCGTCCCGGTCGAGCGTCACCCGGTTGTCGGGGTCGGGCAGGTCCTCGACGGACAGCCAGAAGTCGACGGCGTGCTCGGCGACGTCGCGCAGGGCGAAGGTCGGGGCGAACGCCGCCTCGAGCGGCTTCTCACCGCGGTACATCGGCGCCGAGGACTTGCCGACCATCTGGAGGTTGCCCATCGGGTAGCCGAAGTCGGCGTCCCCGAAGTAGAAGTCGTTGAGCCCGAGCGTCTTCTGGAACCGGGTGTCGTTCCGCTCGGTCGACACCGCCAGGAACGCCCGGCTGTTGTGGAACACGTAGTTGCGCCCGACCTGGTCCGACCCGTTGGCCAGACCGTTCGGGTGGTGGTCGTTCGCGCTCGCAAGGAGGATCTTCGCGGAGTTGACGGCGCCGGCCGACACGACGACGACGTCCGCGGTGAACCGCTCCTGCGCCCCGTCGACGTCGGCGACGACCGAGGTGACCGTGCGGCCGGACCCGTCGGTCTCGAGCCTGCGCACCCGGGCGTTGCGGACCAGGGTGACGTTGTCGTGCTCGATCGCCGGGCGCACCGCGACGACGTCCGCGTCCGACTTGGCGTGCACGAGGCACGGGAACCCGTCGCACGTCGCGCAGCGGATGCAGGCACTGCGCTCCGGGCGGCTCTCGTCGAGCATGACCCCGCACGGCGCATGGAAAGGATGCAGCCCCACTGCCGTCATGTCGTCGAACAGCCTCTGGATACGCGATTCGTGCGAGACGGGCGGGTAGGGGTACGGCCCGGTCGCAGGAGGCTCGGTGGGGTCCTCGCCTCGGGCGCCGTGCACCTGGTACAGCTCCTCGGCCTGCGTGTAGTACGGCTCCATGACGTCGTAGCCGACGGCCCACGCCGGGGAGATGCCGTCGTGGTGCCTCAGCTCCTCGAAGTCGGCCTCGCGGAGCCGGTAGAGCGCCGCTCCGTAGAACTTCGTGGCTCCGCCGACGACGTAGTGCACCTGCGGCTGGAACGCCTTCCCGTCACCGTCGTACCACTGGTCGCTCGACACGTAGCGGTTGTCGACGAAGACGGCCGTGGCGTCCCAGTTCTGCGGCTCGCGCGGCAGCCAGTCGCCGCGCTCGAGGATGAGCACCCGTCTGCCGGACGGCGCGAGGCGGTACGCGAGCGTGCCGCCGCCCGCGCCAGAGCCGACGATGATCACGTCGTAGTGCTCGGGCATGGTGCCACTCCTTCGCCGGGTCGAGGCCTGGGGTCGATCTCAGGATGTCGGGCCGCTCGGCTCGACCGAGATGGTGGGGACGTCGTCGGCGTCGTCGCCCCAGGCGATGCGTCGGGGCGCTGACGACTCCTCGACAAGGGCAGCGTGGTCGCGGTCGAAGTAGTCCCACGCCCAGGACAGGAACGCGTCGGTCCTGCTGTGGGCGCCGCTGAGCAACATGGCGTGGACGCCGAGCCAGGCGGCGAAGGCGACCGGGCCCTCGACCTGGTGGCGGTGCGGTCCCACCTCGCGACTGCCGCATTGCGGCCGATCATCGCCATGATCCCCTTGTCCTTGTACCGGAACGCGGTCTTCTCGTGGCCGTGCAGCTCCCGCAGGATGTTGTCCGCGGCCCAGCGGCCCGACTGCTGGGCGACCGACCCGAGCTGCGGCAGCGTGCCCGAACCCTTCGCCGGGATCTCGGCGGCGTCGCCGACCGCGTACACCTGGGGGTGGCCGGGCACGGTGAGGTCGGGTCGGACCTCCACCTGCCGCCGCGGCCGGTGCCGACTCCGCTGGACCGCACGACCGGCGCGGCGGACTCGCCACCGCCCCAGACGACGGTGCGGGTGGGCAGCGTCGTCCCGTCGACGAGATCCACGCCGTGCTCCCGCACTGCTGCGACCCCGGTCCTGAGCCGCAGGACGGCGCCCTGGCGGGTGAGCCGCTCGTGGGCGTACTCGTGCGACGCCTCGGAGAAGGCACCGAGGAGCGCCCCGCCGCGGTCGACGACGGTCACACGTCCGGCGTGCGGGATCGTACCGGTCCCGGCCAGGGCAGCCATGAGCTCCGCGAGCGCTCCGGCCACCTCGACACCGGTGGGCCGCCGGCGACCACGACGACGTCGAGCGCGCCCGTGTCCTCGCCGTCGCGGGACGCCGCGTCCAGCTGCGCCCGGACGTGCCGGCGGAGCTCTCCGCGTCGGCGACCGAGTAGAGCGGGAAGGCGTGCTCCGCGGCGCCCGGCACGCCGAAGAACTCCGCCCGGCCGCCCGCCGCGAGGACCAGGTGGCTCCCCGTGATCGTCTCACCGCCGGCGAGAGTCGCGCTCGGCACGTCGACGTCGACCGACACGACCTCCTCGGTGCGGACCTCCACGCTCGGGAAGTCGCGGAAGATGACGCGGTGGGGCCGCGCGATGTCCTCCGCGGGCAGCTGGGAGGTGGCGACCTGGTAGAGCAGGGGCTGGAACTGGTGGTAGTCGTTGCGGTCGACCAGGGTCACGCGCACGCCCTCGTCGCCGAGCCGGTGGGCGCAGGCGACCCCGGCCAGCCCTCCGCCGACGACGACCACGTGGCGGCCTTCCCCGGCCTCTCGGTCACAGCGACAGCTCCTCGCGGAAGTCGGCGAGGACGATCCGGCCGGCGGCCTCGATGAGCGCCAGGTGCGAGAAGGCCTGGGGGAAGTTGCCGAGGTGCCGGGCGCGCTCGACCTCGAACTCCTCGGCGTAGAGGCCGAGCGGGGACGCGATCTTGAGCAGTCTCTCCATGACGTTGCGCGCCCGGTCCATCTCGCCGATCGCGGCGAACGCCGAGACCAGCCAGAACGAGCAGATGAGGAACGTCCCCTCCTTGCCCGACATGCCGTCGTCGGTCTCGTCGGTGCGGTAGCGCAGGACGAAGCCGTTCTCGGTGAGCTCGCTGTCGATCGCCTCGACCGTGTTGCGGATCCGCTCGTCCGTGGCCGGAAGGAAGCCGAACAGCGGGGCCAGCAGCGTCGACGCGTCGAGCGCATCCGTGTCGTAGTGCTGGCGCAGGACGCCGCGGTCGCTGACCCCGTGGTCGAGGATGTCCGCACGGATCTCGTCCGCGGTCGCCCTCCACTTCGCGGACAGCTCCTCCTCGTCCCGGATGGCGGCGAGCTTGGCGGCGCGGTCGAGGGCCACCCAGCCCATCAGCTTGGACGAGACGTAGTGCCGCGGTTCGCCACGAGCCTCCCAGATCCCCTGGTCGGGCTGCCGCCAGACGGCGGTCGCGCAGGAGGCCTGGGACTCGACGAGCGGCCACAGCCGCATCGGCAGGTGCTTGCTCCGCGTCGTGTGCAGCAGCAGCGAGTCCAGCACCGCCCCGAACACGTCGTTCTGGCGCTGGTCGAACGCGCCGTTGCCCACGCGCACGGGTCGGGCGCCCTCGTACCCGCCGAGGTCGTCGCGGGTCGTCTCGGTGAGGTCCCGTCGCCCGTCGATGCCGTACATGATCTGCAGCGCGCCGTCGGCGTTCGGCTCGAGGTCGGCGACGAACTGCATGAACTCGTCCGCCTCCCAGTCGAGGTTGAGGTAGTGCAGCGCCTGGAGGGTGAACGTCGTGTCGCGGATCCACGTGTAGCGGTAGTCCCAGTTGCGCTCGCCCCCGGGCGTCTCGGGCAGCGACGTCGTCAGGGCCGCGACGGTAGCCCCGGTCGGCATGTAAGTCAGGCCCTTGATGGTCAGGGCGGACCGTTCGAGCGAGTGCCGGAGCGGGTGGTCGGGGATCCGGGCCCTCGACAACCACTCCCGCCAGAACTGGACGGTGCTCGCGATCCGCGCGGTGGCGTCCGCGGCGTCAGCCGGCGACACGAGCCCGTCGGCCCACGACAGCGCGCAGAACGCGGTCTCCCCCTTGCGGAGCACGTGCCGGGCGCGCGCCGCGCCGCCCTCGATGCCGACGAGCATGTCGGTGCTGAGGCGCAGGCGCTGGCCTGCGCCGGACGCGTCGGCGACGTGGTCGTCGTCGCCCACGACGGTCCACCGCGCGGGCTCGCGGCCGTAGTCGAACGCCGGCTCGCAGACGAGCTCCACCTCGACGGCCCCCTCGATGCACTCGACCGTGCGCACGAGCAGGTGGTCGGCGTCGGCGTCGGCCGGCGGCCTGGTGTGGGGCGTCACCGTGTCGTGGCCCCTGCGCGGTCCCATCGTCAGCGCGTCGTGGACGACGAGCCAGCCGGCAGGCGTGTGCCACGTGGTGGTCAGGACGTTCGTCCCGGGGACGTAGGAGCGCGCGTTCGGCACGTTGATGCCGTACGGCCCGAAGCGGAACGAGCCCGCGCCGCGGTCGAGCAGGTTGCCGAAGGAGCTGGGGGCGTCGAAGGCCGGGACACAGAGCCAGTCCAGGGAGCCGTCAGGGGCGACGAGCGCGCCGGTGTGGCAGTCGGACAGGAACGCGTAGTCGGCGATCGGAGGGAAGGATGACGTCGTCGCGCTCATGTGGAGTTCTCCTCGCTCGCTTCGTCCAGAAAGGATTCTCGGCCTCCACCATCGACGGTCGTCCCGCGGGCGCCCTCCCCCGCCGCGGATGATTCGACGGTCGTCGTCGAGCCGCCGAGAGGTCCGTGAGGCGCTCCCTCGTCCTCGACGCCCTCGTCGGGCAAGAGCCCTCGCTGGTCCAGGACGTACAGCACGACGAAGCCCGGTACCACCAGGAGCACGGCGCAGGCCGTGGCGACGGCCAGGGCCGTGAGCGTGCCGCTCGGGGCGGCGGCATCCGCGAAGGTCAGCGTCTCGGGGAGGATGTACGGCCACTGGGCGACGCCCCAGGCGACGACCATGCTCGCGACGGCGAGCGCGGCGAGCACGCGCGTCGCTCGGACGAGCCGCCGGCCGAGGAGGACGAGCGCCGCCGCCCCGCAGACGACGGAGAGGAGCGTCAGCGGGAGCGCCCGGGAGGTCAGGCCCTCGCCGACGTGCGGCGCCCGGGTGCGCAGGACCAGCGCCCCGGCGACGGCGAACGCCGCCGCCACGACCGCAGCGAGCACGGCACGCCGGCGGAAGTGCTCGACGAGACCGCGGTCGTCGGCGCGCCGTGCCTCCCGGACGAGGTAGACCGCGGCGAGGTACGCCGCGAGCACGACCGCGAGCGCACCCGTGAGCAGGGACGTGGGGTTGAGCCAGCTCTGCACCGGGTCGCCGGCGCGTCCCCCGGCCGGGACCTCCCCGGAGGCGATACCGCCGGCCATCGCGCCCATGCAGAACGGCACGAGCACGGACGACAGGGCGAACCCGCCACCGAAGACGCGCCGGTAGCGGGTCGACGCGACGGCCTTGCGGAAGGCGAAGCTCGCGCCGCGCAGCACGATCCCGAGCGCGGCGATCGTCAGCGGCACGAACATGGTGAGCACGATCGACTGGTAGGCCTCGGGGAAGCCCGACCAGGTGATGACGAGGATGAAGACGAGCCACACGTGGTTGGCCTCCCACACCGGCCCGATGGACCGCTCGACGAGCGCCCGTGGACGCTCGCCCCGCCGCGCGCCGCCGGCGGTGAGGTCCCAGAAGCCGGCGCCGAAGTCCGCGCCCCCGAGCACGGCGTACGCGACGACGGCCAGCAGCAGGATGATCGCGACGGCGGTGATCATGGCCGCGTCTCCGGCTCGGACCGCTGCTGCCGCGGGCGCGCGGGCTGAGGGCCCGGCGTGTGGTCGGGCTGGTGGTCGGGCCCGTCGTCAGCGCGCAGGACGGCGCTGCCCTGGGCCCGTACGGCGTGTCGAGCTCGATGAACTCTCCGGCGCGACGGAACCGCCGGCTCATGGCGCGCAGCACAAGGACCGTCGTCGTGCCCAGTGCCGCGTAGAGGACGACGATGACGACGAACGTCAGCCACACCCCCGTGTTCTCCGTGGCGGCATCCTCGACCTTCATGAGCCCGTAGACGATCCACGGCTGCCGGCCCACCTCGGTGACGATCCAGCCCGCCTCCATGGCGACGACGGACAGCACCCCCGACGACGCCGCGAGCCACAGGAACACCCTGCTCCGCGGCATGCGTCGTCGGAAGAGCCAGGTCGCGCCGTACCAGGCGGACAGCAGGAACAGCAGCGTCCCGATCCCGACCATGACGTCCCAGGCGAGGTGCACAATGTTTACCTCGCGGACCGTCGGGCGCTCGTCGGGCGGGACGCTGTCGAGCCCCTCGACGACGGTCGACCGGCCCGTGCTCGGGTCGGACAGCCACGACGCGAGGCCCGGGATCGGGAGTCCGCCCGACACCGTGCCGTCCTCGTTCAGACGACCCAGCAGCGTCTCCGGAACGTCGGAGCTCGTCGTCGGGACGAGCTCGATGGCGGCGAACTTGACCGGCTGGTTCTCGTAGACCCACCGCGCCAGGGCGTCACCGACGCCCATCTGCACGGGGGTCGCGACGGCCCCGACGGTGAACGCGATGAGGAAGCCGAGCCGGTGGTAGCGGTCGTCACGGCCGCGCAGCATCGCGGTCGCATAGACGGACGCCACCAGGAACCCGCCGACGAGGTAGGCGGCGATGAGCATGTGGGCCGCCTGGAGCGGCATCGAGTCGTTGAAGATGACGCCGATCGGGTCGACGTCGACCACGTTGCCGGCGTCGTCGAGGGTGAAGCCGGCCGGCGCGTTCATCCACGCGTTCGCCGCGACGACGGAGACCGAGCCGGCGATGCCGGCGAGCACGATGGGTACCCCGGTCCAGAAGTGCGTCCACGGCCTCAGGCGGCGCCAGCCGAAGATGTACACCGCGACGAAGATCGCCTCGGTGAAGAAGAACAGGCCTTCGAAGGCGAAGGGCACCCCGAACGCCTCTCCCCACAGGCCCATGAAGCGGGGCCACAGCAGACCGAACTCGAAGCTCAGCACGGTGCCTGTCACCGCACCGACCGCGAAGGTCACCGCCATGTACTTCGACCAGCGCTGCGCGAGCACGAGCGCTGCCCTGTCGTCGTGCCGTAGGGCGCGGTAGTTGGCGACCAGCGTCATGAACGCCCACGAGATCCCGAGCGGGACGAGGACGATGTGGAACATCAGCGTGAACGCCATCTGCCCGCGTGCCCAGGGCACGGGGTCGACGGCAGCGGCGAGGTCGGCGGTCAGGAGCGCGGCGTCCGAGATCATGGAGGCCTCCCGTCGGGAGTCGTCGTCAGCTCAGGTGGAGCTCGCGTGCCCGCCGGACGGCCTCGTGGCGGCGGGAGACGACGAGCTTGCCGAGGATTCGCCGCACGTGGGTCCGGACGGTGTTCGCCGAGATGAACATCTCCGCGGCGATCTCCTCGGTGGTGAGCAGCGCCGACAGGTGCTGCAGGACTTCGAGCTCACGCTCCGAGAGCCGCTCGACGACAGGAGCGTCCCCGGCCCGACGCGGCTCGTGCTGCCGCGTCGGGCGACGGTCAGGGCGCAACCAGTCGGCCCGCGAACGCAGCTCCGGGTCGGTGCGGATCATCGACCGGACCTCGGGGACGGCGCGCGCGAAGGGACGACGCAGGCCTTCGCCCTCCGCGAGCGTCAACGCCCGCGCGACGGCCTCCCGGCTCGCCCGGTGCTCGCCGCGGATCCCGTGGCGGTGCGCGTCCTCCAGCAACGCCTGGACCGTCGTCGCCGTGGCGGTGCCCGCCGGCGGGGCGGCGCGCGGTCGGCGCCCCGCGTGTCGGTGGCCGTCGAGCTGCGCGGCGGACGCGAGCAGTCCGACTGCCGCGACGTCGTCCTCGAACCGTGCGCGCAACCACTCGGCGGGGGCCGCCGACCGCCGCAGCAGCCGTCGCGCTCCGGCCGCGTCACCGTGGTCCAGCTTGAGCCGCGCCCGAAGGAGGAGGGCGACCTGTCCCAGCAGGGGCGCGTCGCGCGGCCCCGCCGAGCGCCCCGCGACGGCGAGCGCGGACCCCGCACCAGACAGGTCCTGCCGGTCGAGCGCGACCCACGCCCGTGCCAGCCCGAGGGCCGGCGGCGGGGGGACCGCTTCCACGACGAGTCCCGCGGCGGAGTCGACGGCCTCCTGGGCCCGGGTCAGACGACCCCGGCACGCCTCGGCGAGCGCGAGGACGGACAGGCAGCCCAGCACGACCTCGTCGCGCCCGCTCGCGACGGCCACCGACACGGCGTCCACGAGCGCCGCCCACGCGACGTCCAGCTCCCGGCTCCGAGGTACGCCATGCCCTCGGAGCGGCGCACGAGCGCCGTCGCGGCCGCGTGCGCCGCGTCCGTTGCCTCGAGAGCGGCGAGCGCCGCGCGGGCCCGTGCGGCCACGTCCAGCGTGCCCGCGACGTCTCCGGACAGCTCGCGCGCCCGCACCTCGAGGACCGCCGCCCACGCGAGAGAGCGACCGTCGGGCGCCGCGGCGCGGTCCGCGGCCCACGATCCGGCATCCCCCGTCGACGCGAGATGCCGCTCGGCCACCTCGGGGACCCCTCGCCCGAGGGCGAGCGCAGCCCGGACGAGCCGGACGTCCGCGTGCCCGTGCGCCGGTGCACCCCGGAGCATGTCGGCGAGTCGGGGGCCACCGGGACCCGGCTCCAGGAGGTCCACGAGCCGCCGAGACGGACCGTCCACCCGGCGGCCCGCTCCCAGTCGGCGGCCGCGACCGCGTGCTCGACCGCCGGCATCAGCTGCCCCGCGGTGCCGAACCGGTCCGACGCGAGGCGAGACCGTTCGAGCTCGGAGCCCTCCGGGCGCACCGCCCGCTGGGCGAGGAGAGCGTCGCGGAGGAGCGGATGGAGGCGGTACGACCCGAGCCTGCCGGGCACCGCCCGCACGAACGCGTTCCGCCGTTCCAGCTCCCACAACCGCAGTCCGGCGTCGCTCCGCCCGCTCAGGGCCGTCGCGAGCCGGGCGAGACCTCGTCGAGGATGCTCACCCGCAGGAGGAGGTCGCGCTCCGCCTCGGGGAGCGGGGCGAGCACCTCCACGGCGAGGTAGTCGGATGCCGAGCGTTCGAGCGTCGTCCCCGTGGCGCCCGGTCGCAGGGCGAGCGCGGCCATCCGTGCACCGGCCACCCAGCCCTCGGTGCGATCGACCAGCGTCGCCACGGAGCCCGCGGGGAGCCGCACCCCGTACGCCTCCAGCAGTGCGTGGAGCTCGGCCGGCGTGAGCGCCAGCTCCGTGGGCGAGAGCTCGGCCAACGTGCCGTCGAGGCGGTAGCGGTGCAGCGGCAGCGGCGGGTCCTCCCGGGTCGCCAGGACGAGGCGGAGCAGTCCGTGGGTGCGATCGACCAGAGCCGCCAGCCCGTCGAAGATCTCCTGCCGCCCGATCCGCTCCACCGCGTCGAGGACGAGGACCACGGGTGAGCCCGTGCGCGGCAGACGGCACGCGAGCAGGTCCACGTCGTCGCCCCCGAGGACGAGCTCGCTGCGCGGGCGAGCGGACAGGGCACCGGCGTCGGACAGTGCCGAGCGGACGTGCCGCCAGAAGACGTGCGGATCGTCGTCGCGCGACGTCACCGTCAGCCATCCCACGGGGTCCCGTGCGCCGTCCGCCCAGCATGACACCAGGACCGTCTTGCCCGAACCGGCCGGCGCGCACACGAGCGTCACGACGGCCTCGTCGACGGCGCGCGCGAGGGCGCTCACCAGTCGACGCCGCTCCACCACGGGACCGGAGAAGGTCCGACCGGGCCTCGCCGGACCGCGGTGCCGGTGCTCGCGCTCGGGCGCGCTCCTTCGCGGTCCGTCCGTCGTCGTCGGCCGCTGCGTGCTCAGCCCGACGTCCATGGCACCACCTGCCGTCGCGAGCGTGCGGGAGCCTCGCGCGCACACCGCGAGACACGACGTGGCGGGGCTCGAGACTCGACACTCGCGCGGCGGCGGTGCCGCGGTCATCGTCCAGATCGCGTGAAAGCGCGTCCACGTGCCGCGCGAGGCGCCGGCGACGGTGCGCCGTGCCCGGTCGGGTCGGGAGAGCCGGCGGCGCCGTGCGCGCCGGTCTCGTCTCAGGCGTTCGCGAGCTCGCGGTCGTCGTCCGCCACGAGCTTCTGGTCCTCGTAGCGGCGCACGACGCGGCTGACCGTCGACTGCGACGCGGAGACCTGGTCGGCGATCTCCCGCTGGTTCAGGCCCTGACGGGCGAGCTCGACGATGCGGCGGTCGCGCGAGGCGGTGGGGTCCTCGTCGAGGGCGCCCTCGCCGGTCTCGGCCGCCGCAGCCTGGACGCCGGTGCTCGGACGGGCCAGGTCGAAGACCTCGACGCGCCGGGTGTGACCCGTCACGGCCGGGGGCTCCACGCCCTGCGGCGCGTCGGCGGTCTCCGGGAGGGGCTGCTCCCAGGGAAGCGGTCGGGCACCCGCGAACACGTCCTTGACGCGCGCCTCGAGGTCGGGGAGCGCCTCGAACGCGGTCTCGGGCACGTAGGGCTCCTCGTCCGGCTCCCGGACGGCGGCGGCGCCCCCTGCTGCGACGGTCGGGCCGTCCTGCACCGGCGCGGCGACCGGTACGGTCTCGACCCCGGCGACCGGCCCCTCGCGCGTCGGCTCGCGCACGAGAGCCTCCGGGCCGCGCACCTCGGCGGACGCCGCGGCCCGGGCGGGCACGACGGCGGCGGTCGCGACCGGCCCGCGGGCGGTGCCGCGCTTGACGGAGCTCGCCCCGATGAGGTCGAGCCGGGTGCCGTGGCGTTCCGCGGCCTCCAGGCGGTCGACCCAGACCTGCATGCGGCGCTCGAAGTCCTCGACCGTCAGGAGCTTGAGGGCACCGTCACGGGCGGCACGCTGACGCTGGTGGGCGGCGCGGACCTTGCGCAGGTCCGCCGACGAGCCCGAGCTGTCGACGCGTGCGTCGCGCCACTGCTCCAGGGCGGTGACGTACGCGTGGACCCGCGTCTCCCGACGCCGCTCGTCGAGGGTGTGGCCCGTCACCATGTGCCGCTCCCCCACGAGCGCCAGGTGCCACATGAGCGCGGCGACCAGCGGCGGCACGAACCGGAACACCACCATGTACGGGGTGCTCTCGGTCGGGACGGCGACCTCGTGGAGCGCCGCGAACACGCCCGAGGTGCCCGAGAGCACCCAGGTGAGCGTGAGGAGGACGCCGTACGGCCGCCCCTCGAGCGCCGCGTTGCGCGCCATGAGGGCCACCGCGACGAGGCTCACCTCGAGGAAGCCCGCCAGGCCGTACGCCTCGAGCGGCGACATGTGCGCGACCTCGAGGCCGAACAGCACCATGCCGCTGTAGGCCAGTGCGGTGGCGATCGTCGCGGCGACGATCACCGCGACCATCGGGAGGTGCCTGCCGCGGTAGCGCACCTGCCGCGGCGCACCGCCCGCGCCGGTCTGGTCCTGCTGAGTCACGTCGTCCTCCGATATGTGGTCCGAGCACCCATATCCCAACAGTCAGGACACTCCTCGTCAACGCACGCGAAGCATCGCAATCAGATCGTGAGGCGCGACGCCAGGAGGCCGATGCGCCCTGCCTGCCCCTGACGCGGACCGGACGGCTCCGGACAGCACGACGCCGCGCCCCCGAGGGGACGCGGCGCCGGTCGACAAGCCGTGGCTCTCCTCAGACGTTGAAGCCCAGCGCGCGCAGCTGGTCCTTGCCGTCGTCGGTGATCTTCTCCGGGCCCCACGGCGGCATCCAGACCCAGTTGACGCGGAAGCCGTCGACGAGACCGTCGAGCGCCTGGGCGGACTGGTCCTCGATGACGTCGGTCAGGGGGCACGCCGCGGACGTGAGCGTCATGTCGATGACGGCGTGGTTGTTCTGGTCGATCTGCACCCCGTACACCAGGCCCAGGTCGACGACGTTGATGCCGAGCTCGGGGTCGATGACGTCGCGCATCGCCTCCTCGACGTCGGCGACGGTGGGCGGGCTGGGCGCGACGCCCTCGGCGGGCGCGCCGGTCTCGGTGCTCATCGGTTCTCCTCCGTCGTTGCGTGCGCGGCGCGCGCCGCGCCGGTCTGGTCCGTGGTCGTCCCGTCCAGGGCGCCCGACGTGACGAGCGAGTCCCGCAGCGCCGCCCAGCCGAGCAGGGCGCACTTGATGCGGGCAGGGTACTGCGAGACGCCGGTGAACGCCGTGGCGTCGCCGAGCTCGTCCTCCGCGGCGTCGTCGAGGCCCTTGCCGCGCGACGACATCAGCTCCCGGAACACCTCGCCGAGGTGCTCGGCCTCCGTCACCGGGCGGCCGGTCACGAGGTCGGTGAGCACGGACAGGGACGCCTGCGAGATGCTGCAGCCCTGCCCCTCCCAGCTCACGCGGCCGACGGTCGGCTCCGCGGGGCCGCCTGCCTCAGCGCCTGCCGCTCCCCCGATCTCCACGCGCAACGTCACCTCGTCGCCGCACGTCGGGTTGACCTGGTGGGACTGGCCGTGGGCCGCGCCGTCGGCCGCCTCGACCAGACCTCGCCCGTGCGGGCTCCTCGCGTGGTCGAGGATGACCTGCTGGTACATCTGCTCGAGCGAGCTCATCGCGCCTCCCTCATCGGTCCACCGAGAAGAACGCGCGGACCCCCGCGAGGACTTCCCGGAACGCGTCGACGTCCTCGCGCGTGGTGTACACCGACGCCGACGCGCGCGCGGTCGCCGCGACGCCGAACCGCCGGTGCAGCGGCTGGGCGCAGTGGTGCCCCACGCGCACCGCGATGCCCGCGTCGTCGAGCACCTGCCCGACGTCGTGCGCGTGCACGCCGTCGACGACGAACGACACGACCGCGATCCGCTCCCGCGGGTCGCGCGGCCCGACCACCCGCACACCGGGGATCTCCCCGACGCGCAGGAGCTCGGCCGCGAGCTCGTGCTCGTGCGCACCGACGGCCTCCATGCCGAGCTCGTGCAGGTACCGCGCGGCGGCGCCGAACCCGACGACCTGGGCGACGGCCGGCGTGCCGGCCTCGAAGCGCTGCGGCGGCGCCATGTAGGTCGACCCCGCCATCGTGACGAGCTCGATCATCGACCCGCCCGTGGTCACCGGCGGCAGGGCCTCGAGCAGCTCGCGCCGCCCGTAGAGCGCGCCGACGCCCGTGGGCCCGAGCATCTTGTGCGCGGAGAACGCGGCGAAGTCGACGCCGAGCGCCGGCAGGTCGACGGCACGTGCGGCACCGACTGGCACGCGTCGAGCACGGTCAGGCGCCCACCTCGCGCGCCCGCGCCACGATCGGCGCGACCGGCGTGATCGCGCCCGTCACGTTCGACACGTGCGTGAACGCGACGACGCGCGTGCGCTCGGTGATGACCGAGGCGGCGTCCTCGACGCGGACCCGGCCGTCGTCGTCCACCTCGAACCAGCGCAGCACGGCGCCCGTGCGGGCCGCGAGCTCCTGCCACGGCACGAGGTTGGCGTGGTGCTCGGCCTCGGTGACGACGATCTCGTCGCCCGGGGCCAGCGCGAAGCGGCGGGCCGCCTCGCCCCCGCGGCCGAGGGTCGCGTTCGAGATCCCGTACGCGACGAGGTTGATCGCGGACGTCGCGCCGGACGTCCACACGATCTCGCCCGGCCGGCGCCGACGAGCGCGGCGACGTCCGCCCGCGCGTCCTCGAACGCCTCGGTGGCCTCCTCCGCGAGCTGGTGCGCGCCGCGGTGCACGGCCGCGTTGCGCTGCTCGTAGAAGTCGACCTCCGTGTCCAGGACGACCTGGGGCTTCTGCGACGTCGCCGCCGAGTCGAGGTAGACGAGCGGACGACCACCGCGCACGGTCCGCCCGAGCAGCGGGAAGTCCGCGCGCACGGCCGCGAGCTCGCCCGCGCTGAGGCGGCCGGGCTGCTCGGGCCCGGGGCGGGCGGGGGGCGCGGTGGTCGTCATGGTCATCTCCTCCGGTGCCGGTCCGGTGGTCGGTCGGTCGTGCGGTGTCAGGCGGAGGCCGCCGAGGCGGACTCGACCGACCCGCCGAGGTAGCGGTCGTAGCCCTCCTCCTCGAGGCGGTCGGCCAGCTCCGGGCCGCCCTCCTCCGCGACCTTGCCGTCGACGAAGACGTGGACGAAGTCCGGCTTGATGTAGCGCAGGATGCGCGTGTAGTGCGTGATGAGCAGGATGCCCGCGTCGGTCGAGCCGTGGACGCGGTTCACGCCCTCGGACACGACGCGCAGCGCGTCCACGTCGAGCCCGGAGTCCGTCTCGTCGAGGACGGCGAACTTGGGCTTGAGCAGCTCCATCTGGAGGATCTCGTGGCGCTTCTTCTCGCCGCCGGAGAAGCCCTCGTTCACCGAGCGCTCGGCGAAGGACTCGTCCATGCGCAGACGCTCCATGGCGCCCTTGACGTCCTTGACCCAGTGGCGCAGCGCCGGGGCCTCGCCGTCGATCGCGGTCTTGGCGGTGCGCAGGAAGTTCGAGACGGAGACGCCCGGGACCTCGACGGGGTACTGCATCGCGAGGAACATGCCGGCGCGGGCGCGCTCGTCCACGCTCATCTCGAGCACGTCCTCGCCGTCGAGCGTCACGGAGCCGCTCGTCACCTGGTACTTGGGGTGGCCGGCGATGGAGTACGCGAGCGTGGACTTGCCCGAGCCGTTCGGGCCCATGATGGCGTGGACCTCGCCGCTGTTGATCGTCAGGTCGACGCCGCGCAGGATCGGCTTCGGCCCTTCCTTGGTCTCGACGCTGACGTGCAGGTCGCGGATCTCGAGAGTGGACATTCGTGGTTCTCCCAGGAGTTCGGTCGTGAGGTTCGGGTGGCCGGTCGCGCCGGCCGAGCAGTCGGGTGACCGCGTGGCGGTCAGGAGGAGCCGATCGTCCGGTCGACGTCGACGAGCACCTTCTCGCCGTCGACGGTCACCGGGTACACGGGCACGGGCCGCATCGCGGGCAGCGCGGTCGGCTGACCGGTCCGCACGTCGAACTGCGAGCCGTGCAGCCAGCACTCGACGAAGCAGCCCTCCACCTCGCCGTCGGACAGGGACACGGCCCCGTGCGAGCAGACGTCCGAGATGGCGTGCCACGCGCCGTCGCCGTCGCGCACGACGGCGACCTCCACCGTGGCGCCGTCGGCGGCCGAGAGCTCGACGCGCAGCGCCTCCTCGGGACCGAGGTCCCCCGTGGTGCAGGCCAGCTGTGCGGTCACGCCACGCCCTCGGCGCCGGCCGTGCCCTCGATGACGCTCATCGACTTGCTCAGCTCGCGCTCGATGGCGTCGAGCAGGCGCTCCTCGACCGACTCGACGCCGATCTCGGCGATGAGCTCTGCGAAGAAGCCGCGCACGACGAGCCGGCGCGCGTCGACCTCGGGGATGCCGCGGGCCTGCAGGTAGAAGAGCTGCTCGTCGTCGAACCGGCCGGTCGCCGACGCGTGGCCCGCGCCCTCGATCTCGCCGGTCTCGATCTCGAGGTTCGGCACGGAGTCCGCGCGCGCCCCGTCGGTGAGGACCAGGTTGCGGTTGAGCTCGTACGTGTCGGTGCCCTCGGCCTCGGCGCGGATGAGCACGTCGCCCACCCACACCGCGTGCGCGCCCTCGCCCTGCAGCGCGCCCTTGTACGTGACGCGGGACTTGCAGCGCGGGACCGCGTGGTCGACGAAGAGCCGGTGCTCCTGGTGCTGGTCCGCGTCCGCGAAGTACAGGCCGACCATCTCGACCTCGCCGCCCTCGGCCGTGAACTCGGCGTCGGGCGTGACGCGCACGACGTCGCCCCCGAGCGTCACGACGACGTGCTTGAGGCGCGCGTCGCGGCCGATGCGGGCACGGTGCGAGGACGCGTGCACGGCGCCCTCCGCCCAGTCCTGGACCGACACGACCGTCAGGTGCGCGCCGTCCTCGACGACGATCTCGACCGTCTCGGTGAGCGTCGCGGCACCGACGTGGTCGAGCACGACGACGGCCTCGGAGTGGCGCTCCGCGTGCACGAGGACGTGGCTCGCGGTCGGCGTGGGCCCGTGGCCCTCGATGCGCACCGACGTGACGTCGGACGCGACGGCCTCCTTCGGCACGGTGATGACCGTCGCCTGCTCGAACTCGTTCCACGCGGTGACGGCGGTGCGGTCGCCGGGCCTGCCGGCGGTGCCGAGGCGCTCGTCGCCGCGGCCGACGATCGACACCTGCACCTCGGGGGCCTCGACGACGGTGACGCGCACGTCGCCGCCCCCGGACTGCCCGACGAGCGAGGTCTCGAACAGCGGCGCGAGGCGCGCGACGGGCGAGAAGCGCCACTCCTCCTCGCGCCCGGAGGGCACGGGGATGTCGGCGAGGTCGAACGAGGTCAGGCGCTCCGCGCGCGAGCCCTGCGGGACGACGCCGTGCGAGTGCGCGCCGTCGGCCGTCGCGCGCGAGTGGTCGGTGCTCAGGCCCGCCGCGGCGTTCGCGGCGGACTCTTCCGTGGTCACTGGGGTGGTCATATCAGCCGACGGACCCTTCCATCTGCAGCTCGATGAGGCGGTTGAGCTCGAGCGCGTACTCCATGGGCAGCTCGCGCGCGATGGGCTCGACGAACCCGCGCACGATCATGGCCATCGCCTCGGTCTCCTCCATGCCCCGGGACATGAGGTAGAACAGCTGGTCCTCGCTCACGCGCGAGACCGTCGCCTCGTGCCCCATGGACACGTCGTCCTCGCGGACGTCGACGTACGGGTAGGTGTCGGAGCGCGAGACCTGGTCGACGAGCAGCGCGTCGCACAGCACGGTCGAGGCGGAGTGCGAGGCGCCCTCGAGCACCTGCACGAGCCCGCGGTAGGACGTGCGCCCGCCGCCGCGTGCCACCGACTTCGACACGATCGACGACGACGTGTGCGGCGCGGCGTGCACCATCTTGGCGCCGGCGTCCTGGTGCTGCCCCTCGCCCGCGAACGCGATCGAGAGCGTCTCGCCGCGCGCGTGCTCGCCGAGGAGGTAGATCGCCGGGTACTTCATGGTGACCTTGGAGCCGATGTTGCCGTCGACCCACTCCATCGTCGCGCCCTCGGCCGCGGTCGCCCGCTTGGTGACGAGGTTGTACACGTTGTTCGACCAGTTCTGGATGGTCGTGTAGCGCACGCGGGCGTTCTTCTTGACGACGATCTCGACGACCGCGGAGTGCAGCGAGTCGCTCGAGTAGATCGGCGCGGTGCAGCCCTCGACGTAGTGCACGTACGAGCCCTCGTCCGCGATGATCAGCGTCCGCTCGAACTGGCCCATGTTCTCCGTGTTGATGCGGAAGTAGGCCTGCAGCGGGATCTCGACGTGCACGCCCGGCGGCACGTAGACGAACGACCCGCCCGACCACACGGCGGAGTTGAGCGCCGCGAACTTGTTGTCGCCCGCGGGGATGACGGTGCCGAAGTACTCCTGGAAGAGCTCCGGGTGCTCGCGCAGACCGGTGTCGGTGTCGACGAAGATGACGCCCTGCGCCTCGAGGTCCTCGCGGATCTGGTGGTAGACGACCTCGGACTCGTACTGGGCGGCGACGCCCGCGACGAGGCGCTGCTTCTCCGCCTCCGGGATGCCGAGCTTGTCGTACGTGGCGCGGATGTCCTCCGGCAGGTCCTCCCAGCTGGTGGCCTGCTTCTCCGTCGAGCGCACGAAGTACTTGATCTTGTCGAAGTCGATGCCCGTGAGGTCCGAGCCCCAGCTCGGCATGGGCTTCTTGTCGAAGAGGCGCAGCGCCTTCAGGCGCGCCTTGAGCATCCACTCGGGCTCGTTCTTGAGCGCCGAGATGTTGCGCACGACGTCCTCGGACAGACCGCGCTGCGCGATCGCGCCGGCCTCGTCGCTGTCGTGCCAGCCGTACTCGTAGGCACCGATCGAGGCGATGATCTCCTCGTCGCTGCGCTTGTCGTCGACGGGCTGTGCCACGCCGGCGGCGTCCTGGGTGGGAGCGCTCATGGTTGTCCTTCCACTGTCCGTCGATGCGGAGGGGGCGGTCAGTATCGGTCGGGGGGTCATCGGTCGGGTATCGGGGCCGGGGGCCGCAGCGGGACGTTGGTCGTGCAGGCGTGCCCGCCCCCGGCGAGGGTGGCGAGACGCTGCACGTGCGAGCCGAGGAGCCGGGCGAACACCTGCGCCTCCGCCTCGCACAGCTGCGGGAACTCCTCGGCGACGTGCTGGACCGGGCAGTGGCCCTGGCACAGCTGCACGGCGCTCGCACCGGCGACCGGCCGCACGCTCGCCGCGTAGCCGTCGTCCGCGAGCGCCTGGGCGAGCTGGGAGGCGCGCCCCTCCACGTCGCCCGCGTCGAGCCGGGAGGCGTACCGCTCGGCGAGCCCGCCGAGGCGGTCGCGGGCGAAGCGTTCCACGGCCTCGGGGCCGGCGACGTCGCGCAGGAACCGCAACGCGTCGGTGGCGAGGTCGGCGTAGGTGCCGGAGAGCTCTCCCTGGCCGGTCGCGGTCGCGACGTAGCGGCGCGCGGGCCGGCCGCGCATGCCGGTGGCGTGCCCGGCGTCGTGCACGGCGACGAGGTCGTCGTCCTCGAGCAGCGCGAGGTGGCGGCGGACGGCGGCCGGGGTGAGGCCGAGCGTCGAGGCGAGGTCGGCGGCGCTCACGGGGCCTGCGGTGGCGACGAGCTCGAGGACGCGCTCGCGCGTGCGACCGTCGGCGTCGGCGGAGGGACGCGCGGGCGTGGTCCCGGCTCGGGGCGCGGCGGCGCGCGGTGCGTGCGGCTGGGCGGTCCCTGCGGCCATGCTTCACCTCCTGCGGAGCTCCGGCGTCGGACGGTGCCACGGGCCGTGCGCACGGCGCCTGGTGCGGGCGCTCACGGGCACGGCGCGGCCCGGATATAGACAACATCCTTGTTGCCTAATTGTTCCCGCGCAAGCAAGGCCAGCCTCACGGCACGTCGCTGTGACGCGCACGACAGCCCGTGCCCGGCCGACGGACCCCGCGCCCGCGGGCACTAGGATCGGCCGGGTGCCCGCCCCCGCCGTGCTCGTGCGCGACCTCGTCAAGCGCTACGACGGTCGCCCCGTCGTGGACGGCGTGGGCCTCGTCGCCGAGCGTGGCGCGATCACGGCCGTCCTCGGGCCGAACGGCGCGGGCAAGACGACCACGGTCGAGTGCTGCGAGGGCCTGCGGTCGCCCGACGCGGGCGACGTGCGCGTGCTGGGCCTGGACCCGGTGGCCGACGCGCACGAGCTGCGCCCGCGCGTCGGCGTCATGCTCCAGGACGGCGGGCTGCCCACGGGCGTGCGCGCGCTCGAGATGCTGCGGCACGTCGCGTCGATGTACGCCCGGCCGCGCGACGTCGGCGAGCTCTCCGAGCGCCTGGGCCTCGGCGCGTTCGCGCGCACGACGGTGCGCCGCCTGTCGGGCGGGCAGCGCCAGCGCCTGGCCCTCGCCGCCGCGGTGGTCGGGCGCCCCGAGGTGCTGTTCCTCGACGAGCCCAGCGCCGGCATGGACCCGCAGAGCCGGCACGCGGTCTGGGAGCTGGTGCGCGAGCTGCGCGCCGACGGGGTCGGCATCGTGCTCACGACCCACCTCATGGACGAGGCCGAGGACCTCGCCGACCAGGTGTACGTCGTCGACCACGGGCGCGTCATCGCGGCGGGCACCACGCGCGCCCTCCTCGAGTCCGAGCACGGCGTCACGGCACCCGGGGACGGCGCGGTGGACCGCACCGTCCGGTTCGAGGCCGCGGCCGGGCTCGACCTGGAGGACCTGCGCGGGTCGCTGCCCGGGTCCTGGACGCTCGTCGAGGCCCGCCCCGGGTCGTACTCGCTCACCGGCCCGGCCGACCCCGGCGCCCTCGTCGCGCTCACGACGTGGCTCGCCGCGCACGACGTCCTCGCCACGCGCGTCAGCGTCGGCCGGCGCACGCTCGAGGACGTCTTCCTCGACCTGACGGGACGGCACCTGCGATGACCGAGCAGCACGGCCGCCGCGCGGCCGCACCGACGACGCCGACCACGCCGACGCCCGGTCTCCCGGCCGCAGCGCCCGCCTGGCGCCGCGTGGCGTCCCAGACCGCGTTCGAGACCCGCATGATCCTGCGCAACGGCGAGCAGCTGCTCGTCACGGTCGTGCTGCCCGTCCTCCTGCTGCTCAGCCTCGTCCTGACGTCGTTCGTCGAGCTCGACACCGGCGGCGCGTCCCGGGTCGACTTCGTCACGCCCGGCGTGCTCGCCCTCGCCGTCATGTCGACCGCGTTCACGTCGCAGGCGATCGCGACCGCGTTCGACCGCCGCAACGGGGTGCTGCGGCTCATGGCGACGACACCGCTCGGCCGCGGAGGCCTCCTCGCGGGCAAGGTGCTCGGCGTGCTCGCGGTCGAGGTCGTCCAGGTCGTCGTGATCACGGCAGTCGCCCTGGCGCTCGGCTGGGACCCCGACCTCGCCGGGGTCCCCGCCGCGCTGCTCGCCGTGCTGCTCGGCACGGCCGCGTTCACGTCCCTCGCCATGCTCCTCGCGGGCACGCTGCGCGCCGAGGGCGTGCTCGCGGTCGCGAACCTCGTCCTCGTGCTGCTCGCCGTCGGCGGCGGCGTGCTCGTCCCGGCCGAGCAGCTGCCGGGCCCGCTCCAGCACGTGGCGCTGCTCCTGCCGTCCGGCGCGCTCGGCGCCGCGATGCGGGGGGCGCTGGTCGACGGGTCGCTACCGGCGTTCTCCGTCGTCGTCCTCCTCGGCTGGACCGCGGCCCTCGGCTGGGGCGCGAGCCGGCTCTTCCGCTGGCACTAGCACGGCGTCGTCGTCCGCGACGGCTCCTGCGCCGTCGGTGCCCGCCACCGGCGCACCGTCCTGGTCGTGCTCGGCGTACCACTGCGTGAGCGCGGGGTCGTCCGTGTCCAGCCAGTCCCCGGCCGAGCTGGTGCGGCTCCGTGGCCCCCGCGGCGAACACGAAGTCGTCCCCGTGGTCCTCGATCGCCTGCGCGACCCCGAGCCGGATCGCCTCGCGCGCGTAGCGGCGTCGCAGCACCAGCGGGTCGCGCGCGAGGTCCCTCGACCACGCGACCATGACGAGCACGAGCACGAACGCGAACGGCAGCGCGGTGACGATCACGAGGGACTGCAGCCCGTCCAGCGCCTGGCGGCCGCCCACGAGGAGCATGACGACGGCGATCCCCGCCAGCGCCACGCCCCAGACGATCGTCACCCAGGAGGACGGCTCCGGGCGCCCGCGCTGGCTCAGGCTGCCCATGACGAGAGCCGCGCTGTCCGCGCTCGTCACGAAGTAGATGACGATCGCCACCATGGCGATCACGGCGGTGACGCCGCTCAGCGGCAGCGCGTCCAGGAGGCCGAAGAGCATGTCCTGCGGGGAGTCGCGCTCGCTGATCGCCGCGCCGCCCTGCTCGAGGCGCATCGTCGTGCCGCCCACGACGCCGAACCACACCATCGTGACCAGGCTGGGCGCGAGGATGACCGTCGTGACGAACTCGCGCAGCGTCCGCCCCCGGCTGATCTTCGCGACGAAGATGCCCACGAACGGCGTCCACGCGACCCACCACGCCCAGTAGTACGTCGTCCACGCGTTCATGACGCCGACGCGTCGTCGCTGGTCGCGGCGCTCTGCGCGGCCAGGGTGAACGTGTCGCCGACGAACGACGCGAGCGCGCTCGGGACGAACGCGAGGACGAACGCCGTCGGGCCCACGACGAGCACGAAGAGACCGAGCAGCCCGGTGAGCACCATGGCGGTGTTCGACAGGGCCCGGATGCCGCGCTTGATCCCCGACACCGCGGACACGATGAAGGCGATCGTCAGCACGCAGATGATCGCGACGACGGCCCCGTTGCCGAGCGGACCGATGCCGGCGACGAGCTCGAGCCCGCGCCCGATCTGCAGCGCGCCGATGCCGAGCGTGACCGCCGTGCCGAAGAGCGTGACGACGATGGCGGCCACGTCGATCACCGCACCCGCCCAGCCGTGCGTGCGGGCGCCGAAGATCGGCTCCAGCAGCGAGGACATGAGCGGGCTGCGGCCCTTGCGGTACGCGGCGTACGCGATGGCTCCGCCCACGAGCGCGTAGTACGACCACGCCATGGGGCCCCAGTGGAACATCGCCTGCGACGTCGCGGCGAGCATGGCCGGGTTGGAGCCGGGTGCCAGGTCCTCGAACGCCGGCGGGAGGTCGAGGAAGTACGTGAGCGGCTCGTACGGGCCGAAGAACAGCAGGCCGATGCCCATGCCCGCCGCGAAGAGCATCGCGATCCACGACGTGCGCGAGAACTCGGGCTCCTCGTCGTCGCGGCCGAGCCGGATCGCCCCGTACGGCCCGAGCCCGAGCCACAGCATGTAGCCGAAGACCACGAGCGTGAGCACGGAGAACATCCACCCGAACGAGCTCGAGACCCAGCCGAGCGCGACGGCGGAGGCGACGGTGAGCGAGTCGGTCGCGACCACGCCCCACACGATGAACGCGCCCGTGAGCGCCGCCGCCACGACGAACACCGCTCGGTTGGTCCGGAAGTCCTTGTCCGTGCTCTCCACCCCGATGCCCGGCAGCAGCGCGGGGTGCGCGAGCGAGGGGCGCGTCGTCTCGCGCATGACACGCCGGGGCGGGTCGGTCACGCGCCGCACGAGGCGACGCGCGCGCGAGCGTCCGGGGTGTGGGCGCCGTGCAGCGGCCGGTCGTGCTCGCGCGGGTAGGGCGTCCCCGCGCCGGGACGGGTGCGTTCGTCGTCCATCCGTCGAACGCTACCGGCCGCCCGCACGCTCGCTCGCGGTCCGGACCTCGGCCGGCGTCGCGCACGTCACGCCCGCGGTGCACCGGAGCGGACCGGTGGCGCGACGGGGACGGATACCGTAGTGGGGTGACGAGCACGAGCCCGACGATCCCTCCCGGCGGCGCGGACCGGACCGGTGACGCCACCGCCCCCGGCGGTCCCCCGCCGCGACCGAACCGCCTCGCGGCGGGGCGGCGCTGGACGCGTCCGGTGCTCGTCGCGAACCTCGTCGCGCAGATCGGCATCATCGTCACCGGCGGCGCCGTCCGCCTCACGGGCTCGGGCCTCGGCTGCTCGACGTGGCCGCAGTGCCACCCCGGCCAGTTCACGGCCGAGTTCCACCCGGCGACGACGTACCACGAGTTCGTCGAGTTCGGGAACCGGACGCTCACCGGCATCCTCGGTGTCGTGGCGCTCCTGACGCTCGTGCTCGTGTGGACCGACCGCTCGCGCGTCCTGTCCTACCGCCTCCTCGGCGTGGTCCCGCTCCTCGGTGTCGCGGCGCAGGCGGTCATCGGCGGCGTCATCGTCCTCCTGCACCTCCACCCGGGCTGGGTCTCGCTCCACTTCCTCGTGTCGGCGTCGCTGGTCGCCGTGTCGCTCCTGCTGCTGCACCGCGCGGGCGAGGGCGACGGAGCGCCCGTGCCGACCGTGGACGGCTCGACGCGGGCGACGGCGTGGGTGCTCGCCGCCCTCACCGCGGTCGTCGTGACGCTCGGCGTCGTCACCACCGGCGCGGCCCGCACAGCGGCGACGACGAGGTCGGCTACCGCCTCGCCGTCGACCCGGCGCTCATGAGCAAGCTCCACGCCTGGGCCGTGTGGGTCTTCGTCGCCGCGCTCGTCACGTACCTCGTGCGCGTGCGGCGCGCGCCGGCCGTCGTGCGCCGTGCCGCGTGGCTGCTCCTCGCGATCACGCTCGCCCAGGGCGCGATCGGCTACGTGCAGTACTTCACGGGACTGCCCGCGCTGCTCGTCGGGCTGCACATGCTCGGCTCGGCCCTGCTCGTGGCCGGCACGACACGCGTCGTCCTCACCACGCGCACGCGCGCGGGCCTGCCCGCGAGGACCACGACGCCCGCCGCCTGACGCCCTCCTGGCACCGGGCCGGCGCCCGGCCGGCGGGCCCTGCCGCGATCAGCCGCCGCGGCGCTCGGGCCAGGGCGTGCCGGCCGGCCGCAGCGACGCCCATCCGCCGGCGCGCGACGTCGCGGCGGCGAGGATGCCCACGACGGCCGACGGGTTGTGGACCCGGCCCGCGAGGACCGCGGCGACGGCGTCGTCCAGCGCCACCCAGCGGACCTCCATGTCGGCCTCCTCGGCCTCCCGCACGTGCCGTTCGTCGTCGGGCACGGGCGACAGGTCGCGCGCCAGGTAGACGCGCAGCGCCTCGTTCGAGCCGCCCGGCGACGTGTAGTAGTCGACGAGGACGTCCCAGCGCGCCGCGCGCAGGTCGGCCTCCTCGGCCAGCTCGCGCGCCGCCGCGTCGCGCGCGTCCTCGCCCTCGACGTCGAGCAGGCCGGCGGGCGGCTCCCACAGCTCGCGGCGCACGGGGTGGCGGTACTGGCGCAGGAGCAGGACGCGTTCGTCGTCGTCCAGCGCGATCACGGCGACGGCACCGGGGTGGTCGAGGTACTCCCGCGTCACGCGCCCGCCCTCGCCGAGGTCGACCTTGTCGGCGCGGAGGTCGAAGACGCGGCCCTCGTGCACGAGCCCCGTGGACAGCACCGGCCGAGGAGCCGGCACGTCCGCGACCACGGGCGCCGTCGCGGCGCCCACTCAGGCCGCCTGGATCTCGAGCGCCGCCGCCACGAGGCCGGCGAAGAGCGGGTGCGCGCGCGTGGGACGGGACTTGAACTCGGGGTGCGCCTGCGTGCTCACGTAGTACGGGTGCACGTCCGCGGGCAGCTCGACGAACTCCACGAGCGCGGTGTCGGGGGACGTGCCCGAGACGACGAGGCCGGAGGCCTCCAGCTGCTCCCGGAAGAGGTTGTTCACCTCGTAGCGGTGACGGTGGCGCTCGGTGACGTGCTCGGACCCGTACGTCTTCGCGACGACCGACCCGGGGACGAGCGCGGCCGGGTAGGACCCGAGGCGCATCGTGCCGCCGAGGTCGCCCTCGCCGCCGACGATCTCGAGCTGCTCCTCCATCGTCGCGATGACCGGGTTCTGCGTGTCCGGGTGGAACTCCGTGGACGAGGCGTCCTCGATCCCGAGCACGTTGCGCGCGTACTCGATGACCATGGACTGCAGCCCGAGGCAGATGCCGAGCGTCGGGACCCGCTTCTCGCGCGCCCAGCGCAGCGCGCCGAGCTTGCCCTCGATGCCGCGGACCCCGAACCCGCCGGGCACGAGCACGGCGTCGACGCCGCCGAGCGCGTCCTCGGCGCCCTCGGGCGTCTGGCAGTCGTCGGACGTGACCCAGCGGATCGACACCTTCGCGTCGTTGGCGAAGCCGCCGGCCCGCAGGGCCTCCGTGACCGACAGGTAGGCGTCCGGCAGGTCGATGTACTTGCCGACGAGCGCGACCTCGACCTGGTGGGCGGGCTCGTGCACGCGCTCCAAGAGCTGGCTCCAGCCGTCCCACTCGACGTCGTGGAACGGCAGTCCCAGGCGGCGCACGACGTAGGCGTCGAGGCCCTCCGAGTGCAGCACGCGCGGGATGTCGTAGATGCTCGGCGCGTCCACCGCGTTGACGACGGCCTCGTTGTCGACGTCGCACATGAGCGCGATCTTGCGCTTCACGGGCTCGGGCACGACGCGGTCCGCGCGCAGCACGATCGCGTCCGGCTGGATGCCGATCGAGCGCAGGGCGGCCACCGAGTGCTGCGTCGGCTTCGTCTTCAGCTCTCCGGACGGGCCGATGTAGGGCACGAGCGAGACGTGGAGGAAGAACACGTCGTCGCGGCCGAGCTCGTGGCGCACCTGGCGCGCGGCCTCGAGGAACGGCTGGGACTCGATGTCGCCCACCGTGCCGCCGACCTCGGTGATGATGACGTCGACGTCCTCGCCGGCCTGGGCGCGCATGCGCGTCTTGATCTCGTCGGTGATGTGCGGGATCACCTGGACGGTGTCGCCGAGGTACTCCCCGCGGCGCTCGCGCGCGATGACCTGCGAGTAGACCTGGCCGGTCGTGACGTTCGCGGACGCCTCGAGGTCCACGTCGAGGAAGCGCTCGTAGTGGCCGATGTCGAGGTCGGTCTCGGCACCGTCCTCGGTGACGAAGACCTCGCCGTGCTGGAACGGGTTCATCGTCCCGGGGTCGACGTTGAGGTACGGGTCGAGCTTCTGCATCGTGACGCGCAGGCCGCGCGAGCGGAGCAGACGACCGAGGCTCGAGGCGGTCAGGCCCTTGCCGAGCGAGGACGCGACGCCGCCGGTGACGAAGACGTGCGCGGTGCGGTGCTCGGAACGAGCGCCGGAGGCGTTGAGGCGGGAGGAGGGCCGGTTCAGGAGGTCTGCCACGGAACTCCATCCTAACAGCGGGCACGGCCGAGGCACCCGGGCTCGCGGGGTGGGCCGCCTCAACGCCCCGCGCGTCTCCCTCGGCGCCGGCGTCAGGCGTGCGGTGGGTCGGGGGCGCCGCCGGCGCCGTCGCCGCCCGGCCGCCGCCGCCGCAGGCGCCCGGCCGCGCCGGACGACGCCGAGGAGCGCGGTGCGGTCTCCCAGGAGCGTGGTGGCGACGACCACCACGCCCGCGACCACGGCGCCCAGCATGCCGACGCCGACGGCCACCGGCACGCCCGCGTCGTCGGGCAGGAGCGCGCGCGTGAGCACGGCGCCGAGCGCCGCGCCCGCCGTCGTCCCGAGCCCGACGACGAGCAGGGTCCGTGGGACCTCCCGGGTCGCGTCGGACCCCCCGAGCCGGTGCACGCCGACGAGCAGGGCCGCGCCGGCGACCGTCATGCCCAGGGTCGTCGCGAGCCCGAGCATCGACAGCACGCCCGCCTGGTCCCGCACGCCGGTGACCGCCGGCAGCGCGAAGGCCGCGGCGGCCACGACGCCCCAGCCCGCGACGGTCGCCACGACCGCGGCCCGCTGGCGGTCGATCGTGTAGAGCGCGCGCGACAGGTGCAGGACCAGCGCGTAGCCGACGATCCCCGGCGCCATCCATGCGATCCCGGCGCCCAGTCCCTCGACGGACGAGCGCGCGACGACCGCGAACACCACCTCCACGGCCTCCGACGCCGCGACGAGCGCGGCGACGCCGAGCCCCGAGACGACCAGCAGGGCGCGCGTCGTCGCCGCGAGCAGGCTGCGGAACGTGTCGAGCCTGGCGTGCGCGACGTGCTCGGCGAGGCGCGGGAACGCGCTCGTCGCGAGCGGGAACGCGAGCACGGCGTACGGGAGCAGGTACACCTGCTGCACGAACGTGTACGTGGGGAACGTCGCCTGCGGCCCGAACTGCAGCGACGCCCCCATCGCGGCGAGCACCGAGACCTGCTGCGCCACGAGCGCCCCGATCCCGGCGAGCGCGAGGTTGCGCGCGCGCACGCCCTCGCCGTGCGGGAAGCGCAGGCGCGGACGCAGCCGGGTCCCGGTGCGCAGGACCGGGCCGACGAGCGGGAGCGCGAGGACCGCGACCCCGGCGGTGGTCCCCCAGCCGAGCCACGCGATCGCCCGGCCGGACAGCTCGGCGACATCGGCCTGTTTGCCGTCCGCGAGGCCGACGAACACGAGGTAGACCGCGATGACGGCGAGGCTCGACAGCAGCGGCGAGAGCGCCTGCCAGAAGAAGCGCTTGTGCGCCTGCAGGATGCCGCCGAGCACGACCGCGACGCCGTAGAGCGGGACCTGGAGCGCGAAGACGCGGACGAACGTGGCCGTGACGTCGACGAGCTCGGGGTACCGCACCATGAGCACCGACGCGATCGGCCCCGCGAGGAGGGCGAGCAGCGCGCCGAGCGGGACGAGCACGAGCAGCGTCCACCCGAGGATCGCGGAGGCGACGCGCGAGACGTCCTCGCGCGCGCGGCGCGCGATCGGCCCGGCCAGGAGCGGCACGACGGCACCTGCGAGCGCACCGCCGGCGGCGACCTCGAAGAGCACGTTCGGCAGGATGTTCGCCGAGGTGTACGCGGTGCCGACGCCCACGGTGCCGAGGGTCGAGGAGAGCACGAGCGAGCGCGCGAAGCCGACGAGCCGGCTCGCGACGGTCACGACCGTGATCATCACCGCCGCACCGGCGAGCGTCTGGGTCGCCGCGCGCAGGCGACCGGCGCGCGCGGTCACGCGGGGCGCCGCCCCCACGCGTCGACGCGCCGCAGCACGTCATTGCCCTCGATGACGCGCGAGAAGCTCACCTTCTCGCTCGCGAGGGTGAGCCCGACCACGCCGGCGAGCGCCAGCCAGCGCACCGGACGCGGCGCGGCGAGGGCGACCTGGCTGCCGAGCACGGCGCCCAGGGCGTTCGCCCCGCAGTCGCCGAGCATGTCGCGCTCGCCGAGGTCGCCCGGCGCCGCCGCCGCGGCCGCGCCGAGCACGCTGCCCGTCGTCGGCGCCGCCGAGGACGCGAGGAACGGCGCGGAGACCGCCGCAGCCGACTTCAGTGCGCGCCCGGGGCGCAGGTCCAGCAGGTTGAGCAGGTTCGCGGTCCCGGCGACCAGCGCACCGTCGACCGCGACGTCCATCAGGTGGACCGCGAGGGACGCGCGGCGGGGGCGGGCGAGCGCGGCCGCGACGAGCGACGTCGCGCCGATGCCCAGCACCTTCAACCCGCCCGTGGTGAGCTCGCCGCGCGCGAGCGCGCCCAGGTGACCCCGGAGGCCCTTGGTGCGCGTCGTGGTGTCCTCCGCGAGGTCGTCGACGAGCCCGAACGCCCCGCCGCCGGCGGCGGCGAGCGCCGTCGCCGTCCGCGCGCGGCGTCCGCCGCCGCCCGCGAGCGCCCCCGCGACGAGCCCGGCGGCCACGGCCGGTCCCTCGAGCAGGCTGATCGGCTCCCCGCGGTGGTTCGTCCTCGTCCACCGCGCCGCGCCGCCCGGCGGCCGGCCGCCGAGCCCGCGCCGCACCGCCACGGTGGCCGCGGCGGAGACCGTCGCCGCGAGGACGGTCGTCCCTGCCCGCCCCACGGTCAGCCCTCGCCCTCGGCGTCGCCGCTCGCGCCGGTGTCGGCGACGCCCTCGGCGTCGCCGACACCGGCCGGCGTGCGGTCCACCGGGGGCAGCTCGACGGCGGGGGGCAGCACGGCCGTCGCGCTCTCCTCGAACCCGTAGTGGCCGACCTGGTCGGCGACGCGCGCGGCGAGGCCCAGGGGGACGTTGATCTGCCCCGCTCGTCCTCGATCCCGCTCACCGTCGAGACGGTCGACGCGAGCTCGTCCGAGCCGCGGATCGTCGACACGAGGTCGCCGGGGACCGTGGTGGGACCGGCGACCAGCGCGGCCTGGGCGACGTCCTGCGCGGCGACGGCGAGGTTCGCCTCGATGTCGACGACGTACGTGGAGGGCGCCTCGCCCTCCGCCGTCCCGCCGTCCTCCTGCGGTGCCTGCTCCGGTCCGGGACCGGCCAGGAGCAGCACGACGTCGGCCGGGGCGACCTGCTCCTGCACGAGCTCGACCAGGGCGAAGCGCTCGAGCTGCGTCTCCAGCTCGACCGCCTCGGGGCTCCGCGTCTGCGGGTCCTCGGCCGACGCTCCGGTGAGGGACAGCGCGAGCGCCCGGGCGAGGCGCTGGTCCGCCGACGCGTCCTCCGGCACGTCGCCGACCTTGTCCCCGAGACCGTCCGCGATGGTGGTGCGCGCGCTCTCGTCGCCCTCGCTCGTCCAGGAGTCGGTGAGCCGGACGTGCGCGACGACGCTCGCGCCCGCCGCGTCGAGCTGGGCGACGACCTCCTCGTCGCGCTCCCCCGCGGCGTCGTCGAGGTCCACGACGGCCACGCGCCGCTCGGGCAGCGAGTCCGCGACGAGCTGCGGCCCGGCCGCGTCGATGTACCGCGTCGCCTCCTCGACGGTCACGTTCGCCCGGTCCAGCTCGTCGCGCAGCTCGTTGCGCTCCGTGCGCAGCTGCTCCACCTGGCCGGTGAGCTGCTCGCCGATCGCGCCCTGGAGCGGTCCCGCGCCGAGGATGATCCCGACGGCCAGCGCGAGGAAGACCGAGATCAACGAGACGATGTGGTACCTGAAGTCGATCACTGTGCGGCGGTGTCCTTCGGTGTGTGCTGCTGACGGGTGTGCGGACGTGGCGACGGTCGTCGCGACAGGGGCGGCGGGCGTTCGCGTGCCGGGGGCCGGCGTCGCCGTCGGCGGGCGCCCACGGGGCCGGCCGACGGCGCGCTCAGCCGCCCGAGAAGAGGGCGCCGACCCAGGAGGTGAAGTCGTCCACCCGCGCCCCGACGAGGCCGAAGAACGTCTGACCCGCGGACGTCGACCACAGGGCCATCACGACGGCGAAGAGCCCGGCGAGCGACAGCAGCGCGAGCTGCAGGTTGGAGATCCGTTGCCGGTACAGGCGCGAGACGCCCTTCGCGTCGACGAGCTTGCCGCCGACCCGCAGCCGCGTGAGGAACGTGCTCGCCATGCCGGCCCGGCCCTTGTCGAGGAACTCGACGAGCGTCGCGTGCGTGCCCACCGCCACGATCACCTCCGCGCCCTTGTCGTCCGCGAGGAGCATGGCGATGTCCTCGCTCGTGCCCGTCGCCGGGAACACCACCGGGTCCACCCCGAGCTCACGCACCCGCTCCAGCCCCGGCGCCTTGCCGTCGCGGTACGCGTGCACGACGATCTCCGCGCCGCTGCTCAGCGCCCGGTCCGACACGGAGTCCATGTCGCCGACGATCATGTCGGGCTTCCAGCCGGCGTCGATGATGGCGTCCGCGCCGCCGTCGACGCCGATGAGCACCGGGCGGTACTCCGTGATGTACGGGCGCAGCGTCGCGAGGTCCTCGCGGTAGTGGTAGCCCCGCACGACGATGAGCACCTGCTTGCCCTCGATGGGCGTGCTGATGTCCGGGACGCCGACACCGTCGAGCAGCAGGTCGCGCTCGCGCCGCAGGTAGTCCATCGTGTTCTCGGCGAAGGACTCGATCTCGACCGACAGGTTGGCGCGCGCCTCCTCGAGGCTGCGCGCGACGGTCGCCGGGGTCTGCACGACGCCCTCCGCGACGACGTCGTCGCCGAGGAGCACCGCCCCGCCCTCCAGGCGCAGCACGCTGCCGTCCGGGACCGCCATGATCCCCGGGCCGAGGTCGTCGACGAGCACGATGCCGGCCTCGACGAGGATCTCCGGGCCCAGGTTCGGGTAGCGGCCCGAGACCGACCGTGCGGCGTTGAGCACGGCGGCCGGCCGGGCGGCGACGAGCGCGTCGGCGGCCACGCGGTCGATGTCGACGTGGTCGATGACCGCGACGTCCCCCGGCTGGAGGCGCTTGGTCAGCGCCTTGGTGCGCGTGTCGACCTTCACCGGCCCGAGCGTGTCGGGGCCGGGCGGGGGCGGCGTGCTCTTGCGCAGGGTGAGTCTCATCGTCGCCTATCGTCCCACGACCGAGGACTCGAGAAGCTCGTGCGCGTGCGTCAGGGCCGCCTCCGAGTCCTCCTGGCCGGAGAGCATGCGCGCGAGCTCGCGCACCCGGTCCTCGCCGGCGACCTCCTGCACCCCGGTCACGGTGATCCCGCCCTCGCCGTCCTGCGCCGCGCCGGACGACTTGGTGACGACGAGCTGCGCGTCGGCGAACGCGGCGACCTGGGCGAGGTGGGTGACGACGACGACCTGCGCGCTGCGCGCGAGGGAGGCCAGCCGGCGGCCGACCTCGACGGCCGCGCGGCCACCGACGCCGGCGTCGACCTCGTCGAAGAGAACGTCGGCAGCGGGGGGCCGTCGACGTCCGTGGCCACCGCCGCGGTCGCCAGCGCGACCTCGATCGCGAGCATGACGCGGGAGAGCTCGCCGCCCGAGGCCCCCTTGCCGAGCGGCCGCGGCGGCGCCCCGGCGTGGGCCGCGAGGAGAACGTCACGACGTCCGCGCCCCACGGGCCGGGCTCGTCGGCGGGTGCGACGTCGACGACGAGGCTCGCGCCGCTCATCGCGAGCCCGCGCAGCTCGTCGGTCACCGCGCCCGCGAGCCGCGCGGCCGCCTCCTCGCGCGAGGCGGTGATCTGGCCCGCCGCCTGCCCGAGCTCGTCGTCGAGCGCGTCGCGCCGCTCGGTCGTCCCGCGCAGGCGCTCCCCGCCGTCGTCGAGGTCGAGCAGGCGCAGGCCCGCGTCGCTCGCCCAGGCGAGGACGTCGTCGATCGTCTCCCCGTAGCTGCGCGTGAGGGTGCCGAGCTCGGCGAGCCGCGCGTGCGCGGTCTCCAGGCCTGCCGGGTCTGCCGCGAGGTCCTCGACGTACCCGGAGATCTCCGTGGCGACGTCGGCGAGCACGTAGCCGACCTCCGCGAGACGTTCGGCGAAGCGCCCGAGCGCGGGGTCGGTGGGGGCGGCCGACTCGAGCGCGCGCCGTGCCCGGTCGACCGCGACCACGGCCGTCTCCTGCGGCTCGGCCGCGTCGTCGCCCGCGACCGCGTCGTGCGCGAGCTGTGCCGCCACGCGCAGCTCCTCGACGTTCCCGAGCCGCGCCACGAGCGCCGTCAGCTCGGCGTCCTCACCCGGCTGCGGGTCGACGCGCTCGACCTCCGCGAGGCCGAGCCGCAGCAGCTCCGCCTCGCGCGCCCGCTCCCCCGCGCGGGCCGTGAGGTCGTCGATCTCCGCCTGCAGCGCCGTGCGCTCCGCCCACGCCGCGCGGTAGCGCTCGAGCAGCGCGCGGTGAGCGGGACCGGCGAAGGCGTCGAGCGCCGCGCGCTGGTGGCTGGGGGTGCGCAGCCGGAGCTGGTCGGACTGCCCGTGCACGGTGACGAGGTCGTCCGCGAGGTCGGCGAGCACGCCCTGCGGGACGCTGCGGCCCCCGAGGTGCGCCCGGGAACGCCCCTCGGCGGCCACGGTGCGCAGGACCAGCACGGTGCCGTCGTCGTCGACCTCCCCGCCCGCGTCGTCGACGCGCCGGAGCACCGCCGGCCGGTCGGCGACGCGGACGCGCCCCTCCACGACCGCGGACACCGCCCCCGGGCGCACGGTCGCCGGGTCGGCCTTGCCGCCCATGAGCAGGCCGAGCCCGGTGAGCACCATCGTCTTGCCGGCACCCGTCTCGCCGGTGATGACCGTCAGCCCGGGGCCGAGCGGCACCCGTGCGGACCGGATCACCCCGAGGTTCTCGATCGCGATCTCCTCGAGCACCTCTACTCCTCCTCTCGGGTCGTGGCGCGCGAGCGCTCGGCCGCGCGGCCGGAGACGTCCGCCGCGCGCTCGCGCCAGCCCACGACGGGCAACGAGAACTTCGACACCAGGCGGTCCGTGAAGGGCGCCGTGCTGAGCCGCGCCAGGCGCAACGGCGTGTCGCTGCGCCGCACCTCCACCCGCGAGCCGTTGGGCAGGTCGATCCGGCGGCGCCCGTCGCACGTCAGCACGCCGGACGACGCCGAGCGCGGCAGGACGTCCACGGTCACCGTGGAGCGCGGCCCGACGACGAGCGGGCGGGCGAACAGCGCGTGCGCGGCGAGCGGGACGACGAGGACCGCGTCGACCTCCGGCCACATGACCGGCCCCCCGGCCGAGAACGCGTGCGCGGTGGACCCCGTCGCCGTCGCGGTCACCACGCCGTCGCACCCGAACGACGACACGGGCCGTCCGTCCACACCGACGACCACCTCGATCATCCGCTCGCGCTGGGCCTTCTCGACGGTCGCCTCGTTGAGCGCCCAGCCGCGGACCGGTTCCCCGCCGTCCGGCAGGTGCACGCGCACGTCGACCACGGTGCGCTCCTCGACCGTGTAGTCGCGTGCCGCGAGCCGCGCCACCGCGGCGTGCAGGTCCTCCCGCTCGCTCTCGGCGAGGAAACCCACGTGGCCCAGGTTGACCCCCAGCAGCGGGACGTCGGTCCCGTGGGTGAGCTCGGCGGCGCGCAGGATCGTGCCGTCGCCGCCCAGCACGACGACGACCTCCGACTCGGCGACGCCTCGCGCGCCCGCGCCCGTGCCATGTGGTCGCCGAAGCTCTCGGCGAGGTCGTCGTCGTGGAGGGTGACGGTGAAGCCGGCGCGCTCGAGCTCGCGCACCGCCTCACGCAGCGCGACGACGGCCTCGGGACGGCCCCCGTGGGTGACGATCAGCGCGCGGCGGGTCACGACGCCGCCCCTGTCGTCGCGGCGTTCGCGGGCGCCGACCCCGCGCGCGGCGCGGCGGCTCCGCGGCGAACGCCGTCCTCGACCCGCACGACCGGCGGCGCCGCCTGTCCGGCGCCGGGCTCCCAGGCCACGGCGAGGCCGGCCGCGGCGTCGAGCGCCGCCCGGTCGACGCCGGACGTCTCGCCCGCGCGCAACCACCAGAAGTACTCGCGGTTCCCGCTCGGCCCCGGCAGCGGGCTGGGCACGACCGCCACGGGGCGCAGCCCCGCGCGCACCGCGTCCGCCCCGACGCGCGCGACCACCTCGGCGTGCAGCGCGGGGTCGCGGACGACGCCGCCGCTCCCGAGCCGTTCGCGCCCGACCTCGAACTGCGGCTTGACGAGCATTAGCAGGTCCGTGCCCGGCCGGACGACGGCGGCGACCGGGGGCAGCACGAGCGCGAGCGAGATGAACGACAGGTCGGCCACGACCACGTCGGGCGGGGGGCCGAGGTGCTCCGGGGCCAGCGCGCGCACGTTGACGCCTCGTGCACCTGCACGCGCGGGTCGGTGCGCAGCTCGGGCACGAGCTGGTCGTGCCCGACGTCGACGGCGACGACCTCACGGGCGCCTGCGCGCAGCAGTACGTCCGTGAACCCGCCGGTCGAGGCACCGAGATCGAGGCACCGGGCATCGTCGACGACCGGCCCGCGGTCCCCGTCGGCCGGCAGCGCCGCCAGGGCCTCCAGCACGCCCGCGAGCTTGCCGCCGGCGCGCGACGCGTACCCCGGGTCGGCCGGGTCGGCCGTGACCTCGAGCACGCTCGACGGCGCGACGACCGCCGACACCTTCGTCGCCCGCGCACCGTCGCACGTCACTCGCCCGGAGGAGACGAGCTCGGCCGCCCGGCGCCGCGAACGGGCGAGCCCTCGACGGACGAGCTCGCTGTCCAGGCGCGCACCGGCGCGCTCGGCCATCCTCAGTCCTCCGTGCTCGCCAGGTCGGCGACGAGCGCGGCGTGCACGGCCTCGAGGACCTCGACGTGCGTCGCCGTCGGCATCGCCTCGAGCCCGTCCAGCCGCCCCAGCGCGTCGTCGAGCGTCGTGCGCGGACGCGGCGGGCCCGGCAGGGGGACCGCACCGCCGCGGGGCTCGTCGACCGACGGCGCCCCGAGGAGGCCGTGCTCGTCCGCCATGTGTGCCTGCCTTCCGGATCGTTCGTCGGACGCGCCGGGCTCCGCGGCCGCGCGGTGCTCGCGCGCCGCCGGGCGGTCCGGGCCCACCGTACCCGTAGCGTCCCACGCGACACGCCGGGACGGCACGACGGACGACCGTCGTCCACAGGCCCGCCCGCCGCCACCACTCCCCCGGGCGGCACCAGCGAGCGCGCCCGGACGCGCCGTCCGGCGCGGGCGCCTCAGTGCCCGCCGACCGGCAGCGCGGGGACGCCGTCGTCGGCGAGGGGCCGCCCGTCGTCGGCCGCCGACCACGCCGCGGCCGCAGCCGCGCGCACCGTGTCGACCGTCGCGACGCCGCGCACGTCGAGCCGCAGCCTCCCGTCCTCGACGCGGGCCGCGCTCTCGCCGCACGCCCACCATCCGTCCGGACCCGGCGTGGGGGCGGGGTGCGGCTCGTGCAGGGACCGGAGGTCCTCGCCGATGTAGTCGGGCCGCAGACCCGGCTCGGCCAGCACGGCGTCGCGGGCCGTGCTCACGCCCGTCAGCACGTGCAGCCCGGGATAGCCGCCCGCGCGGGCGCCGCGAGGTCGGTGTCGAGCCGGTCGCCGATCACGAGGGGCGCCGTGGCGCCCGCCCGCTCGACGGCGAGCCGGTACATGGCCGGCGTCGGCTTCCCCGCGCTGTCGGGTGTGACGCCTGTCGCGGCCTGCACGGCCCCGACGAGCGCGCCGTTGCCCGGCGCGAAGCCGCGTTCCGTGGGCAGCGACATGTCGAGGTTGCTCGCGACGTGCCAGGCCCCCCGGCGGACGGCGTACGCCGCCTCGGCGAGCTGCTCCCAGCCCAGCTGGGGCGCGAAGCCCTGGGCGACGGCGACCGGCTCCGCGTCCGCCGTCCGGACGACCTCGAAGCCGGCCTCGCGCACGGCGGTGACCAGACCCGCGCCGCCGACGACGAGGACGCGCGCGCCGGGCTCCAGCCGCGTCCGCAGCAGCGCGGCGGCCGCCTGGGCCGCGGTCATGACCTCCTCCGCCGTCGCCGGGATGCTCAGCCCGGTGAGCTGCTGCGCCACCGAGCCGGGCTCGCGGGACGCGTTGTTGGTGACGAACACGAGGCGCATGCCCGCGGTGCGCGCACCGGTCAGGCTCTCCGCCGCGTGCGGGATCGGGTCGTGCCCGCGGTACGCGACGCCGTCCAGGTCGACGAGGGCCAGGTCGTAGCGCTGAGCGAGCGGCTCGGCGCTCGCGAGGAGCCCGGCGCTCACCGGTCCGCTCCTGCGTCGCGCGCCTCGTCACGACCGTCGCTTGCGGGCGCGCCCTCGGCGTCGGGCTCGTCGGTCGGTGCGTGCTCGGGCGCCGGATCGCCGGAGGAGACGTCGCCGGTGGGAGCGTCGTCGACGTCGTCGACACCCTCCGCGAGGTCGTCGGCGCCCTCCGCGAGGTCGTAGACGACGACGTCCTCGTCGTCCTCACCGAGGGCCGAGCCGAGCGCGGACGCGTCGACACGGGCCAGGAGCTCGGCGGCCTCGTCCGTCCGGCCGAGCAGCTCGAGCACCGCCGCCCTGGCCTGGAGCACACGCAGCCCGAGCTCTCCACGCGTCCCGGCCGCCGGAACGTGGCCGAGCGCGGCCAGCGCGGCGTCGAGCTCGCCGAGGTCGACGCGCGCACCACTGACGACGATCGCGAGCTCGGTGCGGGCGACGTCGTCGAGGGTGCGGGCCTCGTCGGACGCCGCGAGGGCGAGCGCGCGCTCCGGACGCCCGAGCCCGCGTTCGCAGTCCGCCATGATCGCGAGGTGCTCCGACGAGCCGTTCAGCCTGCGCACCGTCCGCAGCTCGCGCAGCGCCTCGGCGTAGCGGCCCGTGCGGTAGGCGGTCAGACCGGCCGCCTCACGGACGACGTCGACGCGCCCCGCGCGCCGGACCGCCGCCTGGGCGTGCTCGTAGGCCAGCTCGGGCTCGGTGTCGATGAGGCGACCTGCCATGACGAGGTGCTTGCCCACGACCTCGGCCGTCTCCTTGCTCAGCGTACGCAGACGCCCGCGAGCGGCCCGGTCGAGCTGGGAGAACGTCACGTCCTCGGCGACCTCGGGACCGGCCCGGTGACGCGGCTCGGGGCGCCGGTCGCGCTGCTCCGTCCGGTCGCGGCCCGCGCGCGGCGCGTGACCGCGACGCTCGGCCCGGGCCGCGCCGGCCTGGTCCTGCCGACGGCGGTCTGCGGCGCCGGAGTCGGGTCGCCCCGGCCCGCCACGACGGTCGCGTCCCGGGATCCACGATCGGCGCTCGTGCGCGCGCCCCCACCGCGCCCGGACGCACCACGGCGGTCCTCGCCCCACGAGCGCGAGCCCGAGCGGTCGCGCCCGGAGCCGTCGCGCTCGGGGCGTGCGCCCGCCGGTGCAGCGCCACGGCGGGAGGGGCCGTCGCGCCGTTCGCGCGCGGACCCGCGGTCCGCGCCGCGCCGGCGGTCGGCGCTGCCGCGCTCCGGGCGCTCCTCGCGGGACGACGCCGGCTCCTGCCGGTCGCGCTCGGGGTCGTGGTGCGTGTCGTTCACAGATTCCCTCTTCCGTGCCAGATGCGCTGGCCATCTTTCCATGCCGCGCTCGCCCGCCCGTGCGGGGCGCCGCGTCCCGCCGCGGCGGCTGTGACGGGTAAACGCCGAAGGCCCACCCCGTGGGGGTGGGCCTTCGGTGAAGGGTTGTCCGGCGGCGTCCTACTCTCCCACCCCGTCTCCAGGGCAGTACCATCGGCGCTGAAGGCTTAGCTTCCGGGTTCGGTATGGGACCGGGCGTTTCCCCTTCGC